>NZ_JAMYNZ010000003.1:0-693333 GCF_040319465.1 Mesorhizobium sp. M0910 | reverse complement strand
CCTCGAATGGCATCCCGAACCCCCCAGCGCAAAGCGCGCCAAACTGTTCGCGATGTCCTCGCACACCTGTTCGCGATGTCCCCGGTCCAAACAGGGGGGAGATTGGATGTCGCGCCTGCTTTCGCCAATCTCCGGCGTTGGAGAAAAGGTGCCGGGGCCCAAGCTGCCGATCTCCCCCCTTGCGGGGGAGATGTCCGGCAGGACAGAGGGGGGTGCCTCGCGCCCAACCGATCAATGACCTCCCGCCCCGCCATCGCGGCGCTCTTCGCCGCGCGCAACACCCATGCGGTCGAAGTCGCCGTGCTGCAGCCGGCCGACCCGTTCCTCGACATGGCCGGCGAGGATTTGCGCCGCCGCATCTTTCTCACCGAAAGCGAGACCGGGCAGACGCTTTGTCTGCGGCCGGAATTCACGATTCCGGTCTGCCTCGACCACATTGCCAGCCAAGCCGGCACGCCGCGCCGCTATTCCTATCTCGGCGAGGTGTTTCGCCAGCGCCGCGAGGGCGGCAACGAATTCTTCCAGGCCGGTATCGAGGACCTCGGCGACCGCGACACGGCCGCCGCCGACGCCCGCTCGCTGGCCGATGCGCATGCGCTGCTCTCGTTGGTGCTGCCCGGCCGCGAGCTGGTGGTCACGCTCGGCGACCAGACCATTTTCGAGGCGGTGCTGGCAGCACTCGGCCTGCCGCGCGGCTGGCGCATGCGGCTGGCGCGCGCCTTCGGCTCGGCGGCGATGCTGGAGGCAGCCCTTGCCGACCTCGCCAATCCGCCGCGCAACAGCCAGCTCGCCGGCGCGGTCGCCGCCCTTGTCCTTGATGGCGATCTGGACGCTCTTTCGGCGCATATCGCCGGCGGCATGGAAGAGGCCGGCCTGTCGGCAACGGCCGGGCGTTCGCCCTCCGAAATCGCGCGGCGCCTGGTCGAGAAGGCCGAATTGCGCAGCGTGCGGCTGTCGAACGAGGCATTTGCGGCGCTGAAGGGGTTTCTGGCGATCGACGTGCCGCTCGACAGCGCCGCCGGGGCGCTCGAAAGCTTTGCCGCCGATGCCGGCCTTTCGCTGGGCGCCGCGCTGGACAATTTTGCCGCCCGCGCGGCGGCCATCGAAAGCCTCGGCCTGCCGATGTCTGAAATCCGCTACGACGCTGCCTTCGGCCGCCCGCTCGATTACTACACCGGCCTGGTCTTCGAGATCGCGGCGCAGGATGGCGACCGGCCGCTCGCCGGCGGTGGCCGCTACGACCGGCTGCTGACGCTGCTCGGCGCAAAAACGCCGATCCCCGGCGTCGGTTTTTCCGTCTGGCTCGACCGCATCGAGGCGCTGCGGGAGAAGGCGCCATGATCACGCTGGCGCTGCCGTCGAAGGGCCGGCTCAAGGAGCAGGCGCTGGAGGTGCTGGCCAAGGCCGGGCTTGCCGTCAGCCTGCCCGGCGACGAGCGCAAATACCGCGCCCGTATCGATGGCATGGACGGCGTCGAAATAGCGTTCCTGTCCGCCTCAGAGATATCAAGCGAAATCGGCCAGGGCTCGGTCGATCTCGGCATCACCGGCGAGGATCTGCTGCGCGAAAACCTTGCCGATTGCGAGGCGCGCGCCGAAATCATCGCCCGCCTCGGTTTCGGCAATGCCGATGTCGTCGTCGCCGTGCCCGACATCTGGCTCGATGTCGACACGATGGCCGATCTCGACGACGTCGCCGCCGACTTCCGCCAGCGCCATGGCCGGCGGCTCAGGATCGCCACCAAATACTGGCGCCTGACCCAGCAGTTCTTTTCGCAAAAGCACGGCATCCAGGTCTATCGCATCGTCGAAAGCCTGGGCGCCACCGAAGGCGCGCCGGCGGCCGGATTGGCCGATATCGTCGTCGACATCACCACGTCAGGCTCGACACTGCGCGCCAACCATCTCAAAGTGCTGGCCGATGGCGTGATCCTGCGCTCGCAGGCCTGTCTCGTGGCGTCGAGGAAGATGCGCGCCGCGGCCGACGAGGCAACTTTGCGGGATATTGCAGCCAGGATGGCGTCGGTGGACGCAGGCTGACGCCGCCGATCTCCCCCCTTGAGGGGGAGATGTCGCCGAAGGCGACAGAGGGGGTCGGTACGTCTTGACGCGACTCTCCTGACCGACAGAACAGGCTGGAGCTCCACGCGTGGCGACCCCCTCTCGCCTGCCGGCCATTTCCCCCTCGAGGGGGGAGATAAGCAGCTACGCCGACCCGAAGCAATTTCCTGACATACAGCAATTTTGTTCTTGCTTTGTGCCGGCAGCTATGCTATTAATCTCGCTATGGTGCCAATTGGCCCAGAAGACCCGCCCGCCGAGGCGGGTTTTTTGTTTTTGGCCCTGACAGGCGAGTTCCAGCGCAAGCCCCACCATCGACGGGATTTCCACCATCCCGCCGGGCTGATAGGCTCGGTTGGTCTGCGGAGGACACGGCGATGCCGATCAATCTCGACGAGTTGAAGAATGCCACCAGCCTGCGCGGCAAGCGCGATGGCGGCTCGTTCATTGCGCCGGTCGACGGCACGGCGCATGTCTCGGGCGAGCGCAGCGTGCCGCTGCTCAACCTGACGATCCCGGCGCTGTTTGCCGATACGGTCAGCAAATACGGCACGCTCGATGCCGCCGTCTTCGTCGAGCAGGACAAGCGCTTTACCTGGGAGGAACTCTCGGAGACCGTCGATGCGCTGGCCGCCGGCTTCCTGGCGCTCGGCCTCGAGAAAGGCGATCGCGTCGGCATCTGGTCGCCGAACCGCTGGGAATGGCTGGTGACGCAATTCGCCACCGCCCGCATCGGCCTGATCCTGGTCAACATCAACCCGGCCTACCGGCTGGTCGAACTGGAATATGCCTTGAACAAGGTCGCTTGCCGAGCGCTCGTCACCGCCGCCAAGTTCAAGAGTTCCGACTATCTCGGCATGATCGAAACGCTGGCGCCGGAGATCGCCAAGGCCATCCCCGGCAAGCTCGACGCCAGCAAGCTGCCGGCGTTGAAAATCGTCATCCGCATGGACGAGGAGAGTTCGCCGGGCATGTTCAATTTCGCCGATGTGCTGGCGATGGCCGGGCGCGACGAGCATGACCGGCTCGACCGCATTTCCGACGGGCTGAAACCGGACGACGCCATCAATATCCAGTTCACCTCAGGCACGACCGGCGCGCCGAAGGGCGCGACGCTGACCCACAACAACATCGTCAACAACGGCAATTTCGTCACCGCGGCGATCCGGCTTACCGTCGACGACCTGCTGTGCATCCCGGTGCCGCTCTACCACTGCTTCGGCATGTCGATGGGCACGATGGGCTGCGTCACCAAGGGCGCGACCATGGTTTTCCCGAGCGAGGGGTTCGATGCCGGCGCCACGCTGAAGGCGGTGGCAACGGAACGCTGCACCGCGCTTTACGGCGTGCCGACCATGTTCGTCGGCCTGCTCGACCATCCGGATTTCGCTTCCTTCGATCTCACCAGCCTGCGCACCGGCATCATGGCCGGCTCGCCATGCCCGATCGAGGTGATGAAGAAGGTGGTGTCGCTGATGCACATGGCCGAGGTGACCATTGCCTACGGCATGACCGAGACCAGCCCGGTGTCCTTTCAGAGCAGCGTCGACGACCCCCTGGAAAAGCGCGTCTCGACCGTCGGCCGCGTCCATCCGCATGTCGAGGTCAAGGCGATAGACGCCGAAGGCGCCACCGTCGCGGTCGGCGCGCCGGGCGAGCTCTGCACGCGCGGCTATTCGGTGATGAAGGGCTATTGGGACGACGAGGCAAAGACCCGCGAGGCCATCGACGCAGAGGGCTGGATGCACACCGGCGACCTCGCCACCATCGACGCAGACGGCTATTGCAACATCGTCGGCCGGGTCAAGGACATGGTCATCCGCGGCGGCGAGAACGTCTATCCGCGCGAGGTCGAGGAATTCCTCTATCGCCACCCCAAGATCAAGGAGGTGCAGGTGTTCGGCATTCCCGACCCGAAATACGGCGAGGAGCTATGCGCCTGGATCGTGCTGAAGCCCGGCCAGATCACCACGGAGCAGGACATCAAGGCGTTCTGCGCCGGCCAGATCGCCCATTTCAAGATCCCGCGCTATATCCGCTTCCGCACCGAATTGCCTATGACGGTGACCGGCAAGCCGCAGAAATTCCTGATGCGCCAGGCGATGATCGATGAACTGGGATTGGTGACGCAGAAGACGGCTTGAGAAGGCTTGCGTCTACGCGTGACGGAGGCGTTGTTTGGGCAACGTATTGAGGGGGTGTTCCATGCGGATTGGGTTAGGCGTGCTTTTCCTGGCAACGCAGCTGGCAGCGACCGCGGCGCTGGCGCAGACGGCGGCCGAGCGTGAGGCCTGCCAGGCAGATTACCAAAAGTTGTGCAAGGGCCTGCTGCCGGGCGGTGGCCGCGTCGTCAAATGCCTGGCCGGTCACATGAGCGAGCTGACGCCCGAATGCAGGAAGGTCGTCAAGGCCAACACGCCCGGCTAGCGCGCGAGCTTCCCTGCGGGTGACATGATGTTTCGGACCAGGGGACAGGCGAGGTGTGCGGGGGCACGAGGATTCTTGCGAAGAGGACCCCCATCCCTGACCCTCCCCACAAGGGGGAGGGGGACTTTCGGTGGCGCCGACCTTTGCAAATTGCCTGCGTTTCGTTGCCAAAAGGAAAGCAAGGGCGCGCGGCAGCGTTCCCTCCCCCTTGTGGGGAGGGTTAGGGTGGGGGTCCATTTTCGCAAGACTCAAATGCGATTGCCCTTCCCCTTGAAGGGGTGGGGTACGCTGCGATGGGGCTCGTCATGACCTGTCATATGCGATTCCTCTGGATGGTCGCGGTGCGCAACAGTGGTTGCAAATCGCCCTTCCACGGGATTCGCGGGAAGGCAAAACGGTGACAATGAGTGGTTTCGCAAGATCGGCGGTTTCCTACGGCATGCCGTTGGCCGCGCTGGCGATGGCTGTCGCGGTCAGGGCCAGCGGCGTGTCGGTGGACGAAGGGTCGCTGGGCACCAGGATATTTATCGGCGCGCTGTCGAGCGCGATCATGTTCATCACCATTTTCGTGGTGCTCGACCACGCCGAGGCGGTGGCCCGGCGGGTAGGCGAGCCGTACGGCACGTTGGTGCTGACCATCGCCGTGACGGCAATCGAAGTGTCGATCATCGTTTCCATCATGCTGCACGGCGCGAACAACCCGACGCTTGCACGCGAATCCGTGTTCTCGACGGTGATGATCACCTCCACCGGTGTTGTCGGCATGTGCCTGACGTTTGGCGGCTGGCGCCATCGCAAGCAGGCAATCGTGCGCCAAGGCACCAGCGCCTATCTGGCGGTTCTGGTCGCGCTGAGCGTCATGACGCTCATTCTGCCGACCTACACGCGAACCACCGATCCCGGCACGTTCTCGGCGGCTCAGCTTGGCTTCGTCAGCGTGTTGTCAGTGCTGCTGTATGCCGGTTTTCTGTTCGCGCAGACTGTCCGCCACCGCGACGATTTCATCGACGCACAAGCACACGGCGCCACAGTGCGAACCGACGCCCACGAAAGCCTCGCCGCCGGCGCTATTCTCCTGCTGATCGGGCTGATCGGCATTGTCATGCTGGCCGAGCAAGTCGCCGCAAGCGTCGAAGATGCGCTCATTGCCTATGAGGTGCCGCAGGCCGACGCCATTGTCGGCGCGATGATCGCCGGGCTGGTGTTGATGCCGGAGGCGATTTCGGCGGTCCGTGCCGCACTCAACAACGAGCTGCAGCGCGGCCTGAACGTCGCCATGGGTTCGGCCTGCGCGACGATCGGCCTGACAATACCGGGCATAGCCGCCGCCAGCCTGCTCACCGGAAGAGGGCTGACCCTGGGTCTGCCACCGACCGACGTGGTGCTTTTGGTCCTGGCGCTTTTCATCTGCAATGTAAGCTTTAGCACGGAGAGAACGACGTTCCTGACCGGGTTGGTGCATCTGGTGGTGTTTTGCACGTATGTGTTTTTGATATTTGTGCCGTGAGGGGGTGGGGGGCGCAGATGGACTAGAACGCCGCCTTGTAGATGGCGAAGCGGATCGTGCCGCTGTCGGCGCTGTCAATCAAGCTTGGTGCTATATTATTGCAGTGACCCTGCCCGACGCATCGAGGCGACAACTGACTTGCGCCTGCCGGACTTCGATGCCGCCTTCTCTTGCGTAGTCTATTCGCACCTCGATCGGCGCCGTGATTGCACCCCGACGCTGACGCAAGGCGCCTGCGCTTGCCGCGTGGACACGGACGGCGCCCAGCGGCGTTGCAGCGGCCATGATCGCCGCGCGGCAGGCTCGCACGACCGCAACAGGCGTACCGGGTTTCGCTGTCAGTGGCCCCAGAGATCCAAACGGATACCCCTTGGTGAAGTCACCCTCACCGGCTTTGGAAGGCCTGAGGACGGGTGGCAGCACGATGAATTGCCTGGCGGTCTTGGCAGAGGCAGGGGCCGTCGCTGCAGTCGAACTGTCGGGTGCGGTAGCCGCCTCGTTTTCGGCGGACGGATCGTCGCCCACACTGGCACTTGTGCTTGTGTCACCAACGTTGCCGCTGGCACCAACGCCTGCGTCGACTGACCCGTCATCTGCACCGACCGAAGCTCCAACATTTGCTCCGCCTACGCCGTCGACGCTCGTGCCCGCCCCGACAGATACGCCTTGCGAACCGGCGCTCACTCCAGCACCGACTCCGACACCGCCGGCGCTACCGCCCACGCCTCCTTCAAGTGCCGAGGCAGGCCCAATTGTAGTCCCGATCACCAACGCAGCTGCGACATACTTGTTCATAGTCGTCTCCCCTGCGGCTTTCGCTCACTAGTCTTCACTCGCGCGGCTCGAGCTTTTTGATGGCCGTGTTGGAAGCAATGCTGCGGGAAGAGGTATGGTTGCCAGCAGAGCAGTTTGCGGCGACTTTTGGACCTTCACTCTCTGTTTTTCCGGCAAGCCCGGTTTACGGGCTGGTTTGGCGCCCGAACGCGATAACCTACTTGCAAGTGCACTCGCGGGGGTACGTGTTTTCGGCGCGCGCTCCACAGCCGCAGTCCGACGCTTACCCTTGACAGTATCAATTGCCTCACGCGCCGCACTGAGGCTGCGGGCTAGGCCGATAGCCCTTTCACGCTCTTGGTCGAGCGCCGCACTCAATGCTACCGAATTCTGCTTTAAAGCATCGCGTTCCTGGCGAACAATATCGAGGTCACGTACAGCTGAATCTGCTCGTTCGCGTCCCAATTCAAGCGTTTCTCGAACCTGCTTTAGAGCGGCCTCGGCCACCTGTCGGTCCCTTATGGCGTTGGCCTGCTCGACGGCTGCCAGATTTGCGCCTGTCTTCAGAGCATCGATAGTTTGGCGAGCCGTGGCAAGTTCTTGTTCCAAGAGCTCAACCTTGTGCCGCTCGTCATCAAGCGCTCGCTTCGCAGCAAGCTGGGAGGCTTCCATAGAGGGGTGCGCGCCAAGCGCGGCGGCCTGCTCGCTGTTCCAGAGACTGGCTTCAGCTCTGTAGCTTTCGATAACGCGCTGCGCCGTCTCCAGATCGAGCGCGAGCGCTTCGTCTGTTCGCTGCTGCTCTTTTAGGGCTTGTGCTTGCTGAGCCACCGTGTCTGCCAGCACGTGTGCTTGGGCGCTTAGCTCACGTATGCTGCGCTGCATGACGTCTAGCTCCGCTCGTGCTGCGGCCAATTCGCGGCGTAAAGCCACTTCATGCTCGCCCAGGCGCGTTTGCGCACCCTCCTTGAGTGCCTGTGTTTCGCTGAGCACCAGCTCTCTAGATAGACAGGATCCGAGCGCGCTCGGTTGTGGCTTGCCCGGTTCTTTGTCGACCTTGGTATGTTCGGAAACCACGACCGACGAGCTGTCGTTAGCCATGGCAACCGCTGGCGCTTCGGGCGCCAACTGACCATTTGCCGGAGATGCCAACAGCAGAACGAGGCATAGCGGAATGAGGGACGGCACGCCGTTATACCCCCTGCCGCTTATCTGGTGAGGTAAAATCAATGGCCGTCGTTTAATAAAGGTGAAGTCACAGCGGAGACATTTTGACCTGGTAGTCTGCACATGATTCATCACTGAACCTCAACGATCGCAGCCCTCACCGCTATTGTATTCTCCACTTACTGCACGCCGCGGCGCCGTGGATGCCGCACCAAAAAGATCAATGCTAGTGAAGCACCCTCGGCAACGCCAAAGCGCGGATTCGCGCAAAGGCTGTTTCGTATTTCCTTAGTTGTCATCATTCGAACAAACGGAACTTTCGGCTTTCGGGATGACCATCTTCTCTCCCCAACGGCTGTGATGCGGCGCAAAGCAGCCATTCAGGCTGCGAAGGTCGACCTCGGGTCACACCAGACTTTCCATTTTCACGGTACGGCGCATCTCCCCCTCCAATGCCGCCGCCTCCGACCGACGAATATTTGTTGCCAGTTTCACACCTCGTCGTGCTGGATCTTGTCGCGACGCCAAGCACCGTCCATGACTGCCGCACCGTTCGCAGATCTCTGCCGCCAGCGGAACCGACCGCCATCCAACCGGTTAATCGGTATGAAGCTTCCACCAACCCCAAGGGCGCACCATGAGCATTCTGCAAACCACGAAGAAAGCCGTCGAGCAGGTCACTGGTATCGCCAGACCGGACAGGCGAGAGGTTGCCGACCTCCTGAGGCCGCGCAAACCAAACGCGTTTCGGTTCAGCGATGATGGCCTGGTGCCCAACCATCCGTTCTGGCCGCTTGTCGTCTATCGCGGCGCTGTGAAGCTGCCCGAAGACTTCGATCCGGCGGCCGTCATGGAGGCGCTTTTCGAAGCAAATGGCTGGGGCGATAGCTGGCGCAACGGCATCTACGGTTACGTCCACTACCATTCGCGCATCCACGAGGTGCTGGGCGTTGCGCGCGGCACGGCCAAGGTCCGCTTTGGCGGCAGCAAGGGACGAACGCTGTCGCTGAAGGCCGGCGACGTCGCGGTGCTTCCGGCCGGCACCGGGCACCAGCGTCTTTCCGCATCCGACGATTTTCTGGTCGTCGGCGCCTATCCTCCATCCGGCACCTATGACCTGTGTACGACCGCTGCCGATCATGACAGGGCGGTCGTCACGATCCCCAGGGTCGGCCGGCCGCGCAAGGACCCTGTCTACGGAAGCAAAGGCCCGTTGCTCGCAGCCTGGGAAAAAGGTTGAAGTCGTCCCTTTCGAAGGGGGCCTGCGGGTCCGCTTCGGGGCTAACCGGACCCAACATGCGCCGCTCTACGCCGCCAGCACCGCCGCATCCAGCCCGCGGATGATCTTGGCCAGTTCGACGCATTCGTCGTGGCGCACCTTGTTGCGCCGCCAAGCGAGGCAGATCGTGCGCTGCGGCATCGGCTCCTGGAAAGGCACGATCTTCAGGTCGGGGATAGTGCTGGCCGGCCCTGCCGCCATTTCCGGGATGAGCGTGACGCCGAGCCCGTGCGCCACCATCTGCAAGAGCGTCGTCAGGCTGGTCGCGCCGTAGCTTGCCATCGCCACCGGCCGCACGCTGCCGCAGACGGCGAGCGCCTGTTCGCGCAGGCAATGGCCTTCCTCCAGCAGCATCAGCCTTTCCAGCGCGGGGCTTTCCGGCGGCACCGGCGGTGAGGCGAAGGCGGGGTCGCCGGCCGGCACGGCAAGGAAGAACCGGTCCGAGAAAAGTTCTTCGGTGACCAGGCCCGGGTAATCGAGGGGCAGTGCCGCGACGAAGGCGTCGAGCTTTCCCGAGTTGGTGTCGTCGACCAGCGACGCAGTCACCGCCTCGCGCAGTTCCAGCTGTAAGGCCGGGAAATGCCGTTTCAGCTCCGGCAGCACATGCGGCAGGAGATAGGGCGCCACCGTCGGGATGATGCCGAGCCGGAAGCGGCCTTCCAGCGCCGGGCGGCCGCGCCGGGCCGTCGCCTCGACGTCGCGGACGTCGGCAAGAATGCGCTCGATGCGCGGCAGCAAGCCCTGCGCCTCGTCGGTCATCCGCACCGCCTTGCCGCCGCGCTCGAACAGACGACAATTGAGCCGCAGCTCCATCTCGGCGATCTGCGAAGACAGCGCCGGCTGGCTGACGCCAGCGAGCTTGGCGGCGCGGCCGAAATGCAGCGTCTGCGCCAGCGCCTCGAAATAATGCATCTGCCGGACGGTCAAACCGATCATAAGAAAAACCTATCAGAATAAACAGCAAAGGCAATTTGTGTTTATCGGCCGGGCAGGCTAGTCTGGAACCATTCCAGGATGGCGCGGCTCGCTGGCCCTGCCCGGAAAATCAACAAAATCCCGGAAAATCAACAAATCGGAGGCAAAGATGGACGCGAAAACCGACGACAACAGCGCCGGCAAATGCCCGGTCCCACATGGATCGGCCAGGAGGAGCAACCGTGACTGGTGGCCAAACCAGCTCGACCTTGGCGTCCTCCACCAGCAGTCCAGCCTCTCGGATCCGATGGACGAGGACTTCGACTACGCCAAGGAATTCAAGAGCCTCGATCTCGATGCGGTGATCGGGGATCTGCACCAGGTGATGACCGATTCGCAGGATTGGTGGCCGGCCGATTTCGGCCATTACGGCCCGCTCTTCATCCGCATGGCCTGGCACAGCGCCGGCACCTATCGCATCGGCGACGGCCGTGGCGGCGCCGGCGCCGGTCAGCAGCGTTTCGCGCCGCTCAACAGCTGGCCGGACAACGCCAATCTCGACAAGGCGCGCCGGCTGCTGTGGCCGGTCAAGCAGAAATACGGCAGGAAGATCTCCTGGGCCGACCTGTTGATCCTCACCGGCAACGTCGCGCTGGAATCGATGGGCTTCAAGACCTTCGGCTTCGCCGGCGGCCGCGCCGACGTCTGGGAGCCCGAGCAGGACGTGGACTGGGGATCGGAAACCAAGTGGCTCGCCGACGAGCGCTATTCCGGCGACCGCGAACTTCACGGCCATCTCGGCGCCGTGCAGATGGGGCTGATCTACGTCAACCCGGAAGGGCCGAACGGCACGCCCGATCCATTGGCTGCGGCGCGCGACATCCGCGAAACCTTCGCTCGCATGGCCATGAACGATGAGGAAACCGTGGCGCTCATCGCCGGCGGTCACACCTTCGGCAAGACCCACGGCGCCGGTGATGCATCGCTGGTCGGCCCGGAGCCGGAAGGCGCCGGCATCGAGGCGCAGGGCCTCGGCTGGTCGAGCAAGCACGCCACCGGCATTGCCGGTGACGCCATCACCTCGGGCCTCGAGGTGACCTGGACCACGACGCCGACCAAATGGAGCAACAACTTCTTCGACAATCTGTTCAACTACGAATGGGAGCTGACCAAGAGCCCGGCCGGCGCCCATCAGTGGACGCCCAAGGGCGGCGCCGGTGCAGGCACCGTGCCGGACGCCCACGATCCGTCGAAGCGTCGCGCCCCGGCGATGCTGACCACCGACCTCGCTTTGCGCGTCGACCCGGCCTATGAGAAGATCTCGCGGCGCTTCCATCAGAATCCTGATCAGTTCGCCGATGCCTTCGCCCGTGCCTGGTTCAAGCTGACCCATCGCGACATGGGTCCGGCCGTCCGCTATCTCGGCCCGCTCGTGCCGAAGGAAGAGCTGATCTGGCAGGATCCGATACCGCCAGTCGACCACGAACTGGTCAGCGAGCAGGATATCGCCTCGCTGAAGGCGAAGATCCTGGCCTCCGGCGTGTCCGTCTCAGAACTGGTCTCGACCGCCTGGGCCTCGGCCTCGACTTTCCGCGGCTCCGACAAGCGTGGCGGCGCCAACGGCGCCCGCATCCGCTTGGCGCCGCAGAAGGATTGGGAGGTCAACCAGCCGGCGCAACTGGCCAAGGTGCTCGAAAAGCTCGAAGGCATCCAGAGCGAGTTCAACGCAGCGCAGTTCGGCGGCAAGAAGATCTCGCTTGCCGACCTTATCGTCCTCGGCGGCGTAGCGGCGATCGAGAAGGCGGCGAAAGACGGCGGCCATGACGTGGGGGTGCCGTTCACGCCAGGCCGCATGGACGCCTCGCAGGAACAGACGGATGTCCAGTCCTTCGCCGCGCTCGAGCCGAAAGTCGATGGCTTCCGCAATTATGTCAGGGGCAAGCCGCCGATGTCGGTCGAAGCGATGCTGGTCGATCGGGCGCAGCTGCTGACCTTGACGGCGCCGGAGATGACGGTGCTCGTTGGCGGGTTGCGGGTGCTCGGCGCCAACACCGGTCAGTCGAAGCACGGGGTGTTCACCGACAGGCCGGGCACGTTGACCAACGATTTCTTCGTCAACCTGCTCTCCATGAACACTGTCTGGGATCCGGCGGCCGGCTCCGATGAAGTCTATGAAGCGCGCGACCGCAAGACCGGGGCGGTCAAGTGGACCGGCACCCGCGCGGATCTGATCTTCGGCTCGCATGCGCAGCTGCGGGCGCTGGCCGAGGTCTACGGGTCGGCGGACGCCGGGCAGAAGTTCGTCAGGGATTTCGTCGCGGCGTGGACCAAGGTGATGAACGCCGACCGTTTTGACCTGGCGGCCTGATCCGGGCATACGAATTTCTCGACGCAACAAAAAAGGCGCGGGCCTCGACCCGCGCCTTTTTTCGTTGGGCTTCCGAAAAGTCAGTCCTTCTCGAAGATACCGGCCTTGGCAACCACGCCGGCAATGGCGCCGCCGATCAGCGGCGCGACGATGAACAGCCACAGCTGGCCGATCGCCGCAGTTCCCGAAAACAGCGCCGGTCCGATCGAACGGGCCGGGTTGAGCGATGTGCCGGTCACCGGGATGATGGCGAAGTGCAGGCCGGCCAGCGTCAGGCCGATTACGAGGCCGGCGAAGGCCGTGGTGTGCTTGGCGTTGGTGACGCCGAGGATCACCGTGACAAAGGTGAAGGTGCCGATCAGCTCCCACAGCAAGGCCGAGCTGACGCCCCATTTCGTCACATCCCAGCCATTGGCGCCGAAGCCGCCGGTGTGGCCGCCGACCTGTCCGGAGACGATGATCCACAGTGCCAGCGACGCGATGATGGCGCCGATGACCTGCGCGATCCAATAGGGAATGACATCCCTGGCCGGCATCCGCCCGGCGAGGAACACACCGAGCGTCACCGCCGGATTGAGGTGCGCGCCCGAAATCGGGCCGATCGCATAGGCCGCCGCGATCAGGCCGATGCCGAACGCCAGACCGATACCTTCCTGGCCAAGCGGCAGCGCGCCGCCGAAGCCGCCCGTCACCACCGAAGCCGTGCCGATGAACACCAATAGAAACGTGCCTAGAACTTCCGCCAGATAAGTCTTCATTGCCCTCTCCTCGTATCGACCCGCGGCTCCGCCTTTTCTGCGACGCGAATCACCGCGCAAAGAGTATTCGCAACCGGAAAACTTGGAAAGCAGAGCAGTTTCGCAAGCCGCTATGCTTGTGAGCGCCAGACATGCACATTAGAGACTTGTAATTTATTGATGAATTGTTTGGTTACGCATGCCGGCGCCCGCTTGGTGGCGGCGGCTCGCGATGCACCAACCCACACTCGTCACCCCTTGCATGGATTGTCTCGCCGTCGGGGAAACAGAACTGTTTCAATCAGGACACGAAAAGCTCTAAGAGCAGGGCCGGATTTTGTTTTGCTGAGTAATGGAAGACGACAATGAGACTGGGCGGGCGGCTGGCGGCAGCCATTGAAGTGCTTGACGACATTGGCCGGCGCCACCGGCCGGTGGCCGATGCGCTGAAGGACTGGGGCCTGTCGCACCGCTTCGCCGGTGGCGGCGACCGCGCCGCGATCGGCAACATCGTCTATGACGCGCTGCGCCGCAAGCGCTCGGCCGGCTGGCTGCTCGGCGAGGACACGCCGCGCGCCATCGGCTTCGGCGCGCTGCTGCTCGAATGGGGCCAGACGGCGCAGTCGCTGAACGAGGTGCTCGAGGGCGACAGGTTCGCGCCGCCGCTGCTTACCGCCGACGAACTGACAACGCTCGGCGGTCGCCGGCTCGCCGATGCGCCGCCGGCTGTCAGGGCAGACATCCCCGACTGGTGCATGCCGCTGTTCGAGCGCGCGTTCGGCATGGCCTGGGTGGAAGAGGGTGCCGCGCTGGCGACACGCCCGCCGCTCGACCTCAGGGTCAATACGCTCAAGGCCGATCGCGGCAAGGTGCTGGCCGAGTTGGCGGAGACCGGCGCCAAGCCTGCGCGGATCGCGCCGCACGGCATCCGCATCCCGCCGATCGAAGGCGACGGCAGGCATCCGAACGTGCAGGCCGAGCCGGCCTTCCAGAAAGGCTGGTTCGAGGTTCAGGACGAGGGTTCGCAGATTGCGGCCGAACTGGCCGGCGCCGAACCTGGAATGCAGGTGCTCGATTTTTGCGCCGGCGCCGGCGGCAAGACGCTGGCGCTCTCCGCGGCGATGGACAATCGCGGCCAAATCTTCGCCCACGACGCCGAGAAGGCCAGGCTGGCGCCGATCTTCGACCGCATCCGCCGCTCGGAAAACCGCAATGTGCAGATCGTCACCAGGCCGGCCGAACTCGCGCCGCTCGGCAGGCATATGGACATCGTCCTGATCGATGCGCCCTGCACCGGCAGCGGCACGTGGCGGCGCCGGCCGGATGCCAAATGGCGGCTGACACAGAGGCAGCTCGACGCGCGCAAGGGCGAGCAGGAGACGATACTCGATGCCGCCAGCGACTTCGTCAAACCCGGCGGCCTGCTGGTCTACATCACCTGTTCGGTGTTCGACGAGGAAAATGGCGACCAGGTTTCGGCGTTCCGGGACCGCCATCCCGGTTTTGTCCCTGTCGATCACCGCCAGCTTTGGGACAGCCGTTTTGCGGGCCGCGAAGCGGTCATGCGGATAGGCGCTGCGGGCGGCATTTCGCTGTCACCGTTGCTGAGCGGCACCGACGGTTTCTATTTCTGCGCGCTGCGCCGCGCCGGCTGAACCATTGCCATGGACACAGAGCCGGGGCCGAATGCTGCAGTGCAGCATTTGCGATTGCCTGTCGCCCACCCCTCTGCGATAAATGACTTTGCAATAAGATTTGCCGAGAAACGAAGGGCGACGGCCATGGCAGCAAAGATCGTTCCTGCTCCCGATTATGAGGACCGCGTCAGGACGTCCTTTGCGCGCCAGAATGCGATGATGACGATTGGCGCCGAGCTGACGCTGGTGACGCCCGGCATCATCGAGATCGAAATGCCCTATTCTGCGGCACTGACCCAGCAGCATGGCTTTCTCCATGCCGGCGTCATTTCGACGGCTCTCGACTCGGCCTGCGGCTATGCGGCATTCTCGCTGATGCCGGAAAATTCCGGTGTGCTGACCATCGAGTTCAAGGTCAATCTGCTGGCGCCGGGCCGGGGCGAGCGTTTCCTGTTCCGCGGCTCGGTGACCAAGCCCGGCCGCACCATCATCGTCGCCGACGGCCAGGCCTATGCGTTCGCCGTCGATGGCGAGGCCAAGCTGATTGCCACAATGACCGGAACGATGATGACAGTGCTCGGCCGCGACGGTATCGAAGGCTGAGGAACGGGCAGGGGAGGATCGACGATCATGGCCGGCAAGGCACCTGGTGAGCTCACCCCGATCTCCGGCAAGTCCGTTCTCTTCGTCATGGCAGCCGAAGCCGAATACGGTCCACACCTGCAGCGGCTGTTCACGCCCCTGATGACCGGCGTCGGACCGGTCGAGGCCGGCGTCGGACTCAGCGCCGAACTGTCCCGGCTGCATGCCGGGATGGCGCTGCCCGATCTCGTCGTGTCGCTCGGGTCGGCAGGCAGCCGGACGCTGGAGCAGACGGAAATCTACCAGGCCGTTTCAGTCGCCTACCGCGACATGGACGCCTCGCCCCTGGGGTTCGAGAAGGGCGCCACGCCGTTCCTCGACCTGCCTGTCAGCGTGCCGCTGCCGTTCAGAGTTCCTGGCATCGGGCAAGCGACGCTGTCGACCGGTGCGGCAATCGTCACCGGCGCCGCCTACGACGCGATCGCGGCCGACATGGTCGATATGGAGACCTTCGCCTGCCTGCGCGCCTGCCAGCTGTTCGACGTGCCGCTTATCGGCCTGCGCGGCATTTCCGACGGGGCAGCCGATCTGAGGCATGTCGGCGACTGGACCGAATATCTGCACATCATCGACGAGAAGCTGGCCGCGGCGGTTCAGCTGCTGGAACAGGCGATCGCCTCCGGGGCGATCGAGTTTGATCTGTCGCGTGAAGATGCGGAATCGGAATGAGAGAGAGGCCTCGCAACCCATTGCGCCGACTCGTTTCTTTCTCTAAACGCTCGCCATGAAAACAGCCAATCATCCCGACACCGTCCTGATTGTCGATTTCGGCAGCCAGTTTACCCAGCTGATCGCCCGCCGCATCCGCGAGGCCGGCGTCTTTTCCGAGATCGTGCCCTTCCAGTCGGCCGAGGCGGCGTTCAAGCGCATCAATCCGAGGGCGGTGATCCTGTCCGGCGGCCCGGCCTCGACCGCCGACATCGGCAGTCCGCGCGCGCCGCAGATCGTCTTCGACGCCGGCGTGCCGGTGCTCGGCATCTGCTATGGCCAGATGGCGATGTGCGTGCAGATGGGCGGCGTCGCCGAAAGCTCCGATCATCGCGAATTCGGCCGCGCCTTCGTCGAGATCGCCAAGGACAGCCCGTTGTTCGAGGGCCTGTGGGCGCCCGGCCAGCGCCACCAGGTGTGGATGAGCCATGGCGACCGCGTCATCTCCCTGCCCAAGGGGTTCGAGGTGCTCGGAAAATCGGAGGGCTCGCCCTTCGCCATCTTCGGCAATGTCGAGCGCAAGATGTACGGCCTCATGTTCCACCCCGAAGTGGTGCATACGCCGGACGGCGCCAGACTGCTCCAAAACTTCGTCCACAACATCGCCGGTATTGAGGGCGACTGGACGATGCGCGCTTACCGCGAGCACGCGGTCGAGACGATCCGCAAGCAGGTCGGCAAGGGCAAGGTGATCTGCGCGCTTTCAGGCGGCGTCGATTCCTCTGTCGCAGCACTCCTGATCCACGAGGCCGTCGGCGACCAGCTTACCTGCATCCTCGTCGACCACGGGCTGATGCGCAAGGACGAGGCATCAGGCGTGGTGGAGATGTTTCGCCAGCATTACAATCTGCCCCTCATCCTGGTCGACGCTGCGGACCGTTTCATCGGCGCGCTCGAGGGCGAGTCGGACCCCGAGAAGAAGCGCAAGACCATCGGGCGGTTGTTCATCGAGGTGTTCGAGGAGGAGGCCGAGAAGCTCGGCGGCGCCGATTTTCTGGCGCAAGGCACCCTCTATCCCGATGTCATCGAAAGCGTCTCTTTCAGCGGCGGCCCGTCGGTGACGATCAAGTCGCACCATAATGTCGGCGGCTTGCCCGAACGCATGAACATGCAGCTGATCGAGCCGCTGCGCGAATTGTTCAAGGACGAGGTGAGGGCGCTCGGCAAGGAGCTCGGCCTGCCCGACAGCTTCATCGGCCGGCATCCGTTCCCCGGTCCCGGTCTTGCCATCCGCTGCCCGGGCGGCATCACCCGCGAAAAGCTGGAGATCCTGCGCGAGGCCGACGCCATCTATCTCGACGAGATCCGCAAGGCCGGCCTCTACGACGCCATCTGGCAGGCTTTCGCCGTGCTGCTGCCGGTGCAGACCGTCGGCGTGATGGGCGACGGCCGCACCTACGAGTTCGTCTGCGCGCTGCGCGCCGTCACCTCGGTCGACGGCATGACAGCGGATTTCTACCACTACGACATGGCCTTCCTCGGTGCCGCCGCTACGCGCATCATCAACGAAGTGCGCGGCATCAACCGCGTCGCCTACGACGTAACGAGCAAGCCCCCAGGTACAATCGAGTGGGAGTGACGAGGAGTACTGCGGAGTAGAAGAGAATCGAGCAGCATGTTTAAAGCGATGTTGGCTCGGCGATAATAGTCAATAGTCCCAGCCCCCGGCCACCCGGCGACGGCATAGACGAAGCATCTGGCCGATCGGCGAATGTCTGGAACGAACGTCCCACAGAGAAGGGTGGAGCAGCCTAGCCTTGCTGGGTTTGACACCCGGGCTCCGCGGCAACTGCCACCGGCGAGGCGTTGCATCTGGGGGCCACGTATCCTTTCGCTGGGTACATCCGTCTTAGCTGTTCATGGGCACGGTCATCCTTGACATCGCCCTCCTGGACGAATTGGAGCGTGACAAATGAACAGCAAGCAGAGCCTAGCGAACAAGATACACTACGAAACGCTCGCGGAGGCTTTCCGCAGCGGTCGAGAATCGCCACAGGAAGCATCCGAGTGGTCCGTTTTGACGGCAGAACCGGGCGGCGTCGATTACGTCGAGACGAACGTCGGCGACAAGACCGCGCTGTGGGTTCAGCCAAAAACGGCAGCCAAAGACCGGGTGATGCTTTACCTGCACGGCGGTGGCTATGTCGGCGGATCGATCTGGACCCATCGCAAGATGGTCGGACACCTTGCTAAGGCGATCGGCTGTTACGCTCTGCTCGCTACGTACGACTACGTTTTCCAGAGCAAGTTTCCGCGCCAAATCGAGCAGGCCGTGACCGCGTTCGAATGGCTCGCCGAGCAGGGTGTCGCGCCGAAGCACACCATAGCTGCAGGCGATTCCGCTGGTGCTGGCCTGATCGTTGCGGCGACGATGAAACTCCGCGATGCGGGACGGCCGCTGCCGGCCGCGATCCTCAGCATCTCTGGCTGGTATGATCTGTCGGCGAGCGGGCACTCCTACGAAAGCAACCGCGAGAAGGACGCCTTCTTCCAGAAGGCGGTCGTGGATATGCTGGTATCGCAAGTCCTTGCAGGGACCGATCCCCGGCATCCACTCGCCAGCCCGATCTTTGCCGATCTGAAGGGCCTGCCGCCGATCTATCTGCAAGTGGGCGGAGACGAAACCCTGCTCGACGACAGCCGAGCGCTCGCCGACCGCGCGAAAGCCGCCGGCGTCGAGGTGCGCTTAGACGTATTTCCGGGGATGCTGCACTCGTTCCAGATGATGGCCGGCCGCGCTCCGGAAGCCGACGACGCGATCGCGCGGTTGGCTCAATGGGTTCGCCCCAAGCTTGGTCCGGCCGCAACCGCGGCAACACGCGCTGAAGGTCAGGAGGTCGCATGACTGGCAAATTGAAACCAAGATGTGGCAGCTGAAGGACATGCCCGAGCGACCGACCGGCCTGTTCGATGCGCGATATCGCGCCTTCCTCGAGACGGTGTCAGGCGTCCGCGCCCAACTGCATCGCTACTGCGCCCGCATGACGGCCTCACGCCTGGACGGTGAGGATCTCGTGCAGGAGACGCTGTTCGAGGCCTATACGAACATTGAGACCCTCGACGATGTCCGCCGGCTGAAGCCCTGGCTGTTTCGCATCGCTCACAATCGCTGCATCGACCTTCTGAGGCGACGCGATGTGCGCGAGCGCGCGGAGCACGCCTATTCGGACGACATCGGCGTTGTCTCTGCAGAGCCGGCAGCGACCGATGCACGCCGCGCCATCGAACGGCTGGTTGGCCACTTGCCGCCCAAGGAGCGCGCCTGCATCCTCCTGAAGGACGTGTTCGACTATTCGTTGGAAGAGACCGCAGAACTCGTGGACTCGACGGTTGGGGGCGTCAAATCCGCGCTCTCCCGCGGACGGGCGAAGCTCGCCGACTTGCCCCCTGAACCTGCCGGTGAACCGAACCGTCCGCTTGATCCCGACACCGCGGGGCTCTTGCAGCGCTATGTTGATCTCTTCAACCGCCATGACTGGGATGGCGTGCGGAGCCTCACCAGCGCCGATGCTCGGTTGCGGGTCGCCGACTGCTTCGACGGCCTGCTCAGAAGTTCTCCCTATTTCGTCGAATACGAGCGAAACCCAGAGACGTGGACCATGGAGTTGGGGGCGATCGACGGAGAGCCTGTCCTGATCGTGCTCTTCCAGCGAGGCGACCGGTGGCAGGTCGCGTGGCCGGTTCGTGTCCATGTCGCCGGTCGCGTCATCGATCGCATCGAAGATTAATATGCCTGTCCATGGATGTTGGAAAACGCCGCGGAATCCGACCTGAAACTCATGACTGGGCCAGCCATTTTGGGAAGAGCATAAGGCGACGATTTCTCACTTCTGGCCTGGCGGAGTTACGATGGTGCGTCCTCAACGAAAAATCGTGGCGTGCAGCTTTGGCTGCGGTACCGATCGGTGTTCCGGACCTGATCGCATATCGTCGGATGGCACCGTCGCATCACCTATCAAATGTTATCCCGACTGCTGCCGGATCTGCGATGGAGAGAAGCGTCGACCGCATCCAGGCGGGAGCTTGGACCGCGGTAGATGCGAGCGTCTTTTATCGTTGGGAGAAAGATGAGGTGCCGCGATCTGTGCAAGCTCGGCCGCGCGCGCCGGCCCAATATTACGAAGCGCCTGGACGACGGTCCCGGCCAAGCTGCCCGGAGCAATCAAATGCTTATCCGGCCGCGTGGTCGTTGCCACCGTGCGCGGCGATGAACATGGCGACGGCCGACCGGCAATAGGATTCGATTTCGTTGTCGTCCTCTGCTCTCGCCTGATCGAAGCGTGCGATAATCAGGAGATCGGATCCCTTGAAAAGCGCGGCAAACAAGCGGGCGGACCGGAGAGGATCGGGCACGTTCAGAACCGCCTTCGCGTGCAACTGACGCAACAGGGCCTCGATTTGGGCGATGACATAGGCGGGGCCGGCTTCGTAATGGAGCCTGCTTAACGACTTTTGATTCGTCTTGTCGGCCATGATCATGGCTTCGACATTGCGGACGTCCGAGCTCAACAGCGTGCGAAGCAGGGATAATCCCACCGCCATGAGCTGATCTTCTGCCGAACCGTCGAGACCTTCAATAAGAGCCTGTGGTGCAAACTGATGACAGTGGGCCGCGATGGCCGCGCTGAACAGCGCCTCCTTGTTCTCGAAGTGCCGATAGATGCTGAGCTTGGATATTTTCGCCCGCTGGGCGACCTTGTCCAATGTCGTCGCTTGAAAACCCAATTCCACAAAGAGTTCGCACGCGGCGTCGACTATCGTTTGGCCAAGCGCCTCGTTGGCGGGCCGGCCGCGCCGACCCTGGCTGTTTTCGGTCACGACAATTCCAGTACTTGACAGTATCCTAATTCTTGCATTACGATACCATGTAGTATCTGAAATGTGCAAGCCAATGGGTAGGTTTCAACCTGTCCTCCAAATCAAGTTTCCCTGGGCCGCCCGGCGATATCGAATGCGGCATTGTCCGGCCGGTCAACACAGTGATGGGCGACTTTCTCGTCGATGCCGAAGCCCTGCTCGCTGCCCGTCTCGAGCGCGTATCGCTGGACGATATTTTGCGCCAGGCCCAGCCCAACCCCCTCCATCCACAACACGGAGTTTATCACCATGGATGACGTCATCATCATCGGCGGCAGCTTTGCCGGTCTCGCCGCTGCGCTTCAGCTCGGCCGTGCCCGCCGCAAGGTCACCGTTCTCGATACCGGCCTGCCGCGCAATCGCTTCGCCGGCCACTCGCATGGCCTGCTCGGTCACGATCACAAGCCACCGCTGGACATCCTGGCCGAGGCGCGGCAGCAGCTGGCGCGTTATCCCACGATCAGACTGGTCAGTGCCCGGGCCGACAGCGTCTCCGGCGCCATCGACGATTTCTCCGTCCTCACTGGCGATGGCGAAAGCCTTGCGGCGCGCCGCCTGATCCTGAGCTATGGCGTCGCCGACCAGATGCCTGATGTTCGGGGCTTTGCCGAAGGCTGGGGCACGTCCATCGTGCCCTGTCCCTATTGCGACGGCTTTGAAGTCGCCGGCCAGCATTGGGGCCTTGTCTGGTCCGGCCCGCAGTCGCACAATCAGGTAAGGCTGTTCCACGATTGGACCGACAGGTTGACGCTCTTCGCCGATGGTCACGACATTCCACCCGATATCCGGGCCGATCTGGCGCGCCGCAACATACCTGTCGTCTATGGCCGGATCACCGAGATCGCCCATCACGGGGGCCATATTGCCACCGTCAATCTCGATACCGGCCGCAATGTCGCAGTCGACATCCTGTTCGCCCATCCGCGCAACAAGCCGTCTGCAAGCCTGCATGAATCACTGGGCCTCGCCACGGTCGATACGCCCCTCGGCATCGCCCTCAAGGTCGACGAGCGCCGCGAAACCAGCATGCCCGGCATCTACGCCGCCGGCGACCTCGCCAACCCCCTCATGGCCTCGGTCACCACGGCATCATCGCACGGCGCGATGGCGGGTATCTTCGCCCAGCAGTCGATGCTGGTTTGAGGGCACAGATACCCTTCTCCGGTTGCCGCGGGCCATCATATTATGAAGGTTGCGGGCCGGTGCCACGGAAACGCGGGGCCCATCTCCCCTGAGGGGCGTCTTTGGCCGGTCAGCCGTCTCGAAGGGGCAGTTGAGCAAAACGATTCCCAGGCTCAGGCCGGTCCGCAAACCGTCCCAAAAGACCCACAGGTTTTCCACAGGTTATTCAACCTCCCCCGGCCCCCTCCGGGAAGAAGTTCAGCAAGCGAGGGCGCGGCATTGAACCTTGAACCGTGCTGTCGCGCCCTCGGAGCGGGTGGGTCTTGAGGTGTCCAGTTTATGCTGCCGGGAGTGTCCAGTTTGCACTGCCAGCGGTATCCAGTTCACCTACAAAACGGAGAGGGGATGGCGCCTGGATGACGCTGCCGCGGCGGGTCGCGTTGTGGCGCGCTGTGCTATGAAAGTTAGTGACGGGTACTTTCTTCGTTCGCTGTGAAACCACCTGAGTTGCCCAAAGTGGGTCCGGAAAGGCGATCGACTTCGATAGATGCCGAAACCGCACAAAAAATTTTCGTGCTATTTTTCCCTCGGAAATCAAGACTGTAACGTTTTGACGGCCCATAGGTCGGCTTCTCAATTCTATTGGTCCGCGCTTCCCACGTCAGCGCACTTTCACGTCGCCTGTTCGCTTGTTATCGATGTGAACTGGATTTTTGTTGGCAGCGTCCGATCCGCTCTTTACGTGATCGATAAAGGCTCGCAGTTTCGGCATCATTTGATGGCGGCTGGGATAATAGAGAAACACGCCCGGCGCTATCGGCGCGAACCGCTCCAGAACGCGCACGAGTTTTCCGGCTTTCACTGGCCCAGCTGAGATCGGCGCAGGCACTTGCGCGAGCCCCATGCCCTCCACTGCCGCGCCAAGTACGGTGGGAAAGTCGTGGGCGACGAGCGGTCCCGAGATGAGCGCCTCGACCGGCTTGTTGCCGTTGACAAAGGACCAAGGCGCGATCGACCCGTTCGAGCGGCGCATGCGCAGGCAGGCATGCTCACGCAGATCTTCGATACGCTCCGGCCGCCCCTGCCGGCGTAGATACTCGGGGCTGCCCACGACGACGAGCGGAAACGGCGGCGTGAGCCGCACCGCGATCATGTCCGCTGCGATAAACTGACCGAGCCGGATGCCTGCGTCAAATCCTCCGGCCGCGATATCGACCAGTTCCTCACTCGCGGCGATCTCCACCTCGACCTCGGGATTGGCTTGGCAGAAGGATGCGATCAGTGGCTCCAGCAGGATCGGCACCACCGCGCGCGGTACCGAGAGACGCAATAGTCCAGCCGGCCGCTGCCCGAGGTCACGCGCGGCCTCGCTTGCGGCGACGAGCTCCTCGAAGGCGGGCTTTGCGCGCGACAAGAAACGTTCGCCGGCCTCGGTCAGACCGACGCTGCGTGTTGTGCGGATGAAGAGTGCTGCGCCGAGGCGCGCCTCGAGCGCGCGTACCGCCTGGCTGATCGCCGATGGAGTCACCCCGAGTTCCGCGGCTGCTCTGCGAAAGCTGCGGTGCTGAGCAACGCTCAGGAATGCCTCGACGCCGTCGAGCGCGCCTTGCCTCACTGTGAAGTTCTGCTTCATGGCCCATCAATATTATCGCGGATAGTCGCTTACCGGAAGCGATCCTAGATTTGATGGGCAAATCCTGAATGGAGATTTCCCGATGGCCGAGCCGTCACCCACCCAATCCCAGACCTCCACCGCAACGACCACTGGCGTGTTTGCACTGTTGACGGCAAAGCCCGGCGTGAAGCGCGAGCAGGTTATGGCCGCTATACCCGCTGAGATACGCGCGACGGTCCAACTCTATCTTGAAGGCAAAATCCGCGAATGGCACTCGCGGGAAGACGGCAGAGGCGCCGTCTTCCTTCTGAACGTCAAAGACGTGGCTGAGGCGAGTTCGATCATGGAGGCCCTGCCGCTCGCTCAAGAGAATCTGATGGATCACGAGTACATTCCCGTCGGTCCGCTGATGCCATTGCGCCTGCTATTGGGAGCCAGTCAGCCAAGCAATAACTCGGCAGACCGTGAACCCAGCGTTTAGTGCATGAATCTCGGCGCTGGGGCGAAGTCTCATGGAAGGCCAGCTCGGCATTCTGACTCCGGTGTTCGAGGCCGCGTCAATCAACATCTGATTTGAGAAAGCATATGGAAGGACCGCTGATGCCCGTCGCCGCTGTTCCCGCTGGTATCGTGTTCCGAATGTGCTGAACAGCGCAGGCGCCGGCGCTTATCCCGATGTGCTGACCCCGGCTTCATGGTGCCATGCTCGATCCTGCTGCACACGCTGTCACTGCGCCAGTTAATCCGGCGCAGCCGGGCGGAAACGGCGCGGTATTCTGATAGCGGTGCTTGAGGCCGCATGAATCAAGTCGCGATAGGAGATTTCATGTCACCGGCAACGATCTTCGACATTCAACTTGTTCTGGGCTACGTGCCGTGGCTCATCTGCTTCGGTGTGTATTTCTGGCCCAGGCTCAAGTCGATGGACCGCGTTGAGGCGCAGCGCGCCATCGCGATCCTGCACGCTTTCCGCTTTTTTGGGCTGGTCTTTATCCTTCCGGGCGTTGTCGGCCCCGATCTGCCCGCTGGCTTTGCAGAGTTCGCCGCATATGGCGACTTCGCAACAGGACTGCTGGCCATCCTGGCGCTTCTCACGATCAGGGCGCGCTTCTTCTTCTGGCCACTCGTGCTTGCTTACAACATTGTGGGGATAGTCGATCTCTTCGTCGATTATTATCACGGCACCGTGTTCAATCTTGCGGCGCTTTCGGGACAGTTGGCCGCCACTTATGTAATCCCGATTGTCTATGTGCCCTTGCTCATGATCACACACTTCGCCGCGCTCTATCTGCTGGTGCGTCCGCAGTCCAATCCGGCTCGGGCCCACGGCAGCGATTCGGCCGTTGTTGACGGTATTCCGGCAGCTGAGCAAACGATGCTTCGCCAAGGCGCAATTCGAAATTCGATCGATCGATGCCGGTAGTCTCTGAAACCGAGCAAGTTTCGACTTGGCGAATTTTCCCTTTATATTCAAGATCGAAAATGTCTGACGAAGGGGACGAATGCATCGAATTTTTCGCCGCCTGCGCGATGCCAGCTTTGCAATCAGCATGGCGGTCAGGCTTCTGGCGCTACCACCGTTCCGACTGTGCGGCCGAACTATCCTCGACGAGGACATTTGATTGCGGCCCACCGCGCACGTCGGCCTCAGAATGCGTTTCCGAATGCGGTAGTGCTCCAGCGTAGAATGGCGCGCAAAAAGGTGGTTGAGGCGGACGCGCACGACGAGACACCTCGGTTGGTCGTATTGTCAATGAGGTTGATGATGGTCTCGTAGGTCCGCAGAGGGCGGCGACGACCTCGTCGGGGTTCTCTTCCGCGTAGTGAAGAGCCAAGCGGCCGACCGCGAGATCGACGACTTCATGACCGTCCCACGCGCGCGCCCAGGGTGATAAGAAGCTCGTCCAGTTGCTCGAACGTCTCGACCATTGCATCCGCCGCCCCGGTGCCGGCAGCGTCGAGAACTTCCTTCGAGGGATAGAGCTCGTGCAGGACCAGCAGCGTCTTGCCACCTTTTTCCTCGAAGGTCACCGTGGTCACGGGCCCACCCTCACCATCTTCCTCATTGGTCCAGACGAGGCGCGAGTGCGCTGTCACTTCGAGGTACGTGCCGAAGAACACCATAGCATCGGGTTCGAACTCGAGACGGTACTTGCCCCCGACACGAACATCCATTTCGCAGGAACGCAGGAGCATGCCCATCGACTTCGGCACCCACCACTGCTTGAACAGCTCGGGCTTGGTCCACGCCTCGAACACGATGCGCGCCGAGGCGTCAAAGGTACGCGTAACGACTAGCTCACGCTCGGACTTCCGTTCCACCGTCGTGCGGTTCTTCATGGGGGTAGGCTCACTCTCACTTCCTGCGTCCATCGACCTTCTCCTTCTGTTTCAGTTCCTCGATAACCTTATCCAGCTCGTCGAAGCGTGCGTCCCAGAGCTGGTTGTACCTCTCGATCCATGCCGCCTCTTCCTCTAGTCGGCGCAGGCCGAGCTTGCAGGTCCGCACGCGTCCGACCTTCTCCGTGGTGACGAGCCCCGCCTGCTCCAAGACGCCGACATGCTTTTTCATGCCCGTGAGGGTCATGTGGAACTTCTCGGCAAGGTCCGTGATCGAAGCGTCTGCACGTCCGAGCTGCTCCAGAACGCCGCGTCGGGTGGCGTCCGAGAGCGCGGCGAACGAGGCATCGAAGCGGGTCCGAGCATACTGAACCATGTGGTTCAGTATGTAACACATGGATTAGCGGCATTCAAGGGGAGACCGAGCGCGCGCTGCGTTGGTTCTCCATTGAGTGTAGAAAAAATTGCGCCGTTAGATCAATGCGTTGCCATATTCAAGAACAATCGAGTGGGAGTGAGGGGCGTGCTGTGGAGTAAAGTAGGATAGGATATCGCGCTGTAGGCGATACCAGCACAGCAAAAGTAGCCGATAGTTCTCAATTCGCGATGACTGGGATCAGCCGGCATTAGCGTCGGCTCCGATGATACAAACCCTCGACTGCAGAGGTCACGTTCCGAGGGTTTGTATCAAATCCGGCTGTGCCTGGTGTGGGGCGGTCGCGACCAGCATTCCTTGTCGAGCGCCTTCGACTATGGCTAGTTCCGCGATGCCTTCTTTGGTTTCGCGGCCAAGTCCGGGACGCTTCGTGAAAGAGATCGCCGATGTCGTGTCGCCCTAACGCAGCAATAACCGAGCACAACGCACCCGCCGCCGGCCAGAGTTTTTTGGAGCTGCCCTTGTCGCCGTGGGCGGGACTCTCGCCACGATCAATCAGAAGGCATATGCAATGACAACAACATCTCAAGATAGTCGTTATTCGCGCGGTCTTGAAATCTTACGGCAGATTGGCGGAGAGAATTTCGACGCGCCGATTAATAGTCTTGCCGAGACATCCGTCGACCTTTCTCGTTTCACCGTAGAATACCCATACGGAGACATTCTATCGCGGCCAGGTCTCGACCTCCCATTGCGTCAGCTGTGCACTATTTCAATGCTGCTTGCCGACGGAAGCGCCCAGCCGCAGTTGAAGTTTCATATGGCGGGCTTTCTCAACGCCGGCGGCGAGCCAAAGGCGCTCATCGAACTCATGTTTATATCTGTAGCGCTCCTCGGCTTCCCGCCAACGGTAAATGCGATCGGCCTTATTCGTGCGGTGTTCGCTGAGCGCAAGCTCGCTTTTGAACCCATCGAGCCCTCCGCAGGCGATGGATCGACACGCCGACAGGCCGGGTTGGAGGCGCTCGACCGGCTCTCTGGAGGCGATGTGCAGGCATATTTCGATGGCTTTGCTGCCGGTTCGCCTGACCTCGCGCAACTCTCCATCGAGTTCGCCTTTGGTGAAATGCTGGCGCGCGACGGCCTCGAACAAAAAGCCAAACTGTTAACAATCATCTCGATGCTTGCTGCCAGCGGCAATCGTGCGGCGACGCTCCGTCTTCATCTCGCCGGCGCGCTTGCCCATGGCGTGACGCGAGAGGAAATCATCGAGGTGCTGATCCAGCTCAGCGTCTATCGGGGTTTTCCGGCAGCGCTCAACGCGTTCGCCGTCGCCAAGGATATGTTCGCTGCCGGGTCGCCAACGATTGCGGCAAACGTCCCCCCACCCGCCGTGGTCGCGAGCCGCGCAGACCGGTTGGAACGCGGGCGTGCTACGCTTGCACAAACGTCCGGTTCATCGGGCGATGCCGTGGTCCGCAGTTTCGATGATGTCGCACCTGATCTCGGTCGAATGATCGTCGAGCATTCTTATGGTGAGGTGTTTTCGCGGAGCGGAATCGACATGAAGTCTCGGGAACTCAGCGCCTGCGCTGCTCTGGCAGCCGTTGGTTCTGCCACGACAGAGATTCCGCTTCGCGTGCACATCAACGCCGCGTTGAACGTTGGCGCGACGCGGGAAGAAATCCTGGAAACGCTCGTAAACCTCACTCCTTACAGCGGCTATCCCGCGACACAGCAGGCGGTTCGTATCGCAGCCGAGGAATTCTCTAAGCGCGGTTAGTCCCAAAAGGGCAGATCACCTCAGGGGCTTTCAAAACGGCTGACGACGGCCGATAACGGCGGGGCGGACGTAGGAGAGGCCGTCGCGAAACGGTCTCTCTCGCCCATGCGCTTTACTGCTGACGGTCTTTTATCAGGCGCTATGCCGAATGTGCGTGTGCCTGCGAAGCGGAAAATCGACCAATTGATGTCGATAGTCACTCCTTCTTGAACAAATCCTGGAAGATAAGCTGGCCCCAAGTACGGCCGCGTGCGTGCACCAGCGCGCCACCCTCGTTGAGCTTTCCCAGCTTGACGGGTGCGAACCCGAGTTGTTTGGCCAAGGCCGCCACGGGAGCGGTCGCGTCCTCGTCGTCGCTCGACAGAAAGACGACCCGGTGGCCGCCCTCGACGATCGGATCGGCAGCCAGGGTGGCCGCAATCAGGTGATTGAACCCTTTCACGAACTTGGCGCCGGTGAACGCCTTCGCGACGAAAGCGGAGGACGGGAGACCGTCCAGCTCTTCAGGGACCGGAAAGAGGTTCATCGCGTCGATGACCGTCTTGCCTTCCCAGCTCGGCAGGGCTTTCGCAACCTCGCGGTGCTCCCCGAACGGGACCGCCAGGATGATCGTGTCGGCCTCGAGTGCATCCCGCAGCGACTTGGTGACGATCGTGGGTCCAATCGCCCGAGCCTGCGGCGCCAACGCCTCGGGCGGACGGCGGCTCGCGACGGTCACGTCGATGTTTTTACGGGCAAAGGCGTGGGCGAGGGCCTGGCCTATCTTACCGAATCCTACAATTGCGTAGCTCATAATCTTCTCCGATTTGTGTTGGTATTGATTCCCCGGCCTTCAACGGCGCTGGGTTAGCGCGTCAGAGTTGCGCAAGACCGCCGTCAACGGCGACCTCGCTGGCAGTCATGAAGCTGCTGTCCGACGACGCGAGAAAGGCCGCCGCCGCCCCGATCTCCGCCGGATCGGCCATGCGCTGGAGCGGAGTCATCGAGGCGAAGACCTTCTGGCCCTCCTCGCCCAGCGCTTCCTTCGCTAGCTCGGTCGCAGTGGCCCCGGGCGACAGCACGTTTACCCGGATGCCGGTGCCCTTTAGGTCCTCCGCCCAGGTCCGCGCGAGGTTGCGCACTGCCGCCTTGCTCGCGCTGTAGGCGCTCATCCCCGGGGCGCCAGTGGTGCCAGCGCTCGATCCGGTCAGGATTATCGAACCGCCCTCGCTCATCAGCGGCAGCGCCTTCTGGATCGTGAAGATCGTACCCTTCACATTGGTGTCGAAGGTTTCGTCAATGTGCTCGGCGGTGATCTCGCCGAGCCGAAGCTGGCTTCCCGCCCCGGCATTGGCAAAGACGATGTCGAGGGTTCCACGCTCGGCCTTCACCGCAGCGTAAAGTCGGTCGAGGTCGGTCAGATCGGAGACCGAGCCCTTCACCGCGCGGGCATTGGGCCCGAGGTCGGCCACAGCGGCGTCGAGCGCTTCCTGCCGGCGGCCGAAGATGAAAACGAAGGCGCCCTCCTCGATGAAGCGCTTTGCTGCGGCGCGGCCGATGCCGGTAGCGCCGCCGGTGATGACTGCAACCTTCCCTTCAAGCTTTCCCATGACTTATCCTTCCAGGCCTTCGCCTTTGGTTGTGCCGGGACACCCCCGAGAACCTCGAAATAGGTCCGCCGGCATCAGGTGTTGAGTGCGGAAGCGCGCACATCGGTGGTGCAAAATCGATCCGGCGGGACGCCAGCCGCGACGATCGATGTCCGCCGTTCGGAATTGGGCCGCGCTCGTCGACATAAGCTATGATTGACCGCCCGTACTGCTGTTCGATGTGTTAGATACGGGCTTTGGAAGGCGCACCGTGCGGTGCCGGATTGCACCATGATCGACTGGGATGACGTTCGCTATTTTCTTGCCGTCGCGCGCGGAGGCTCGGTGCGGGCCGCCGCCGAGCGCGTCGGGGTGAATCACTCGACCGTGCTGCGGCGCATCGCCCAGCTCGAGGAACGCCTCGGGGCGCACATGTTCGAAAAGCTGCCTTCGGGCTACCGCCTGACGGCTGCGGGCGAGGAGGTCCTCGACCTCGCGAACCAGATGGAAGCGTCGTCGCACCAGCTGGAGACGCGCGTCTTCGGGCGCGACCAGAGCGTGCGCGGGCTTCTGCGGGTGACGCTGGCACCGCCCCTCGCGACACACCTGCTCATGCCGGATTTCGCCGATTTCGCGCGTCTGCATCCGGACATCGAGATGGAAATCTTGTCGTCCGGCGAGCTGGCAAATCTGACCAACCGGGAGGCCGACGTCGCGATCCGCGTCGTCTACGACCGCAAAACCCTGCCGCTCAATCTTCACGGCCTGAAGGGACCGGAGCTGTTCGGCGGCGTCTACATGTCTCGCGATCGACTAGCCGCGTGGCGTGCGGGCGCGCCTGATCCCATCCGGTGGATCGTCATAAGCATTCATGGCATCCCGGATTGGGCCAGCGAGGGTGAGGTTCGTACCACGGGGGTTCCGTTCAGGACCACGGACGGCGAGGCGCAGATCGTTGCAGTACGGCAAGGGCTCGGGATGACGACACTGCCGTGCTTCGTCGGAGATGCCGACCCCCTACTGGTGAGGGTGCCGGGCACCGACCTGCACATGTACGGAACGCTCTGGCTTCTCACACAGGGGGAGACACGCAAGACGAAGCGAGTGCGGCTCTTCACCGAGTTCGTATCCCGCACGCTCGCCGCGTACGCGCCGCTTCTCGCGGGACGGTCCTTATCGCGTGACTGACGCGCGGCAGGTAGCCGATGGCGCTGTCTCGAGCGTACCGCTGTATCAACTTACGCAGCCCGATGTAAATCTCGGGACGGACTCTGGTTGTAGACTGCCTCGTGACCGTCTTTTTCGTCTTAACGGTTGAAGATAGAAGAGTATCCCTGCCACGGGCGATGCGCGGAAAGCGACGCTGTGACCGGCAGGTGTCACAGCTTTCCTACTCCGGTGTGCTGGCTTTTTTTCTGCGCCGAATAGTGTGCGACTGCGCAACGGCCATTTTCAACTCGGGTGTGATCTCCAACGGCGCATTCTCTGCCCCATGTGGGTTCTGTAGCCCCTGGACCTGGACGGTCGGAAATGGGAGTTCGATGCCCTGCTCCTTGAAGACCTGGCGGAGGCGTACATAGAACTTGCGTTTCATACCGAACGCGCCTCCCGGTCTGGTTGTGGCCTTGACCCTCAACACGATGCCGTATTCGCCGAACTCCTGTACGCCCTGCATCTTGATCGGGTCGAGCACCCAGTGTTTGAACTCTGGATCTTCCGCCAGTTCGAGGCCGATCCGCTTGATCAGCTTGCGAGCGAAGTCGATATCGGTGTCATAACCAACGGTGATGTTGAATTTGTCGATAACCCAGTCACGGCTCTGGTTTTGGACTGCCCCGAGTTCACCGAAAGGTATCGTGAACAGCGGACCACGATGGTGACGCAGCTTCACCGAGCGCAGCGAGAAGCTTTCCACAGTACCCTTGTAATTGCCCGATGAAATGTATTCGCCAACACGAAACGCATCATCGAGCAGAAAAAACACACCTGAAATGACGTCCTTGACGATGGTTTGTGCGCCAAAGCCCACGGCGACGCCGACGACGCCGGCGCCGGCGATCAATGGGCCGATCTGGATACCCAGCGAGGCGAGCATCATAAGCACCGCCATCACGATGATCGACGCGAGCAGAATGTTCTGGAGGATCGGCAAGAGCGTGTGCAGCCGCGCCTGTTGCGGATCGAGGACCGGAACGTCCTCGTCGCTGATCACAGGGTGCGGTGTTTCGATGCCCAGCTTTCGTTCAATCAAAGCTTTGATGATCGACCAGCCGAAGTCGGCGGCGAGGGCAATCACCACGACATTGATCAAGCCGCGCAATATGAACGTCGTCGTCGTATCGCTGTCCCGCATGGATTGCATGTCCAGACCCCAGACACGTGCGAGAAGGTAAGCCGCCGCCAGGATGAAAATCATTCGGATTCCGCGATCGATGACAGCGATCGTCACCGCCGGGATCGTGGGCCGGCCGACATCTTCCGAACCTGGCCGAAGAACGAAATTAACCCCGCGCTGCGTCACCACGATTGCCAAAGGCAGGAAGAACGCGGCGAAGGTGAACCAGAAGTATGTATAAAGGCCGGCGATACGCTGCAGGAACAGGACGACGAAATAAGCAGTCAATAGCCATGTCGCTTCCGTGTGACCGATGTGGCGCGCACCGTCTCGCTGCGTTCTTGGCCGACGCCAAATGGCAAGCAGCAGGAGCAACAGCAGCACGAAATCGGCGCCCAGTGACAGGACCATCATTCCGTCCTGATCGATGCCGAGACCTGGCAAGAGGATAAACGCGGCGCCGAAGAAGGCGAAGACGCCGACGATCCGGGGTAGCCAAAAGGACCAATGGTCAGCCGCTTCGTTGGTGATCGGCAAAGCACGAACCTCGACGGCGTTCTCGACGTTCATGAAGGAAGGGACGAGCATGGCCATCACGTACATGCGCACACCCCATGTAACGACTGCCGCCATCAGAAATGTCAGTACAATCTCGCGGATAAGCATCGGCCAGTCGAACAACATGAATGCGCCGGCGCTGCCCAGTGCGAAAGAGACTATCAGCATGCTGGAATAAAGCAGGCGGCCACCAATCTTCTTGGCTCGCCCAACGGGCGTATCCTTGGGTTGCGCGATAATCCAGAGACGAAATGGGCGGGTGAGCTTGTACGTTGCCCAAGTGAGCGCCAGGCCGGCAGCGATGAACATTGCAATCAGCACAAATACGCCGGCAGGCCCCTTGCTGGACATATCCTCCATTGTCTCTGCCCGAACGCGCGCGAACTGGCTTGGCAGCAAGGGCAAAGTTCGCACGATTCGTTCGATATGATGCCTGATCCCATCGAGCGTCGAGGATGCCATCGTATTCATCGGGCCTGGTGCGGCCACGGCGCCGGACGATGCGTCGGTCGGCGAAGCCCCTGGCTCGGCAGGCGCTCCCGTTGACCCGGCGTCCTGATTTCGCTGTTCGGCCACCCAGGCCTTCACTGACGGATCGTCGAGAAGCTCGAACAGCTGTTTGACCCTTTCAGGCGGGACCGTCGCCGGCGCCTGCGCCTGTGCCTGACCAGCCAACAAAAGGGCGATCCCAAAGACGAGCGGCCTGGCAATCAAGGCAAACATCGCGGTCAGGTCTCCGAGACGCCGTGCCGGGCGCGCCAGATTCCTGGCCCCCAATCGTCGAGTGATGCGTGGCATCGTGCTGTAACCTTCCGGTCAAATCGGCAAGCAACGACATCTATGTCCGTTGTTGCCTTACCTTGAAGAAACCGATGTTGCGGTGCAAGACGTCATCGTTCCGAGCCGGACCTTGCGCCGGGTACTTGGCGGTGTTTATTTAGCCGCGGGGGCAGGGCATTCCGACCTCGGCCCAGGTCTCCGGCCGTTCTATAAACTGGGCATCGACGTTAAACCTCAGGAACTGATTTCCTGAACTGACTAGGACAGACCTTTGGCGGTCGCTCGGTGGTCAACTGCTTCGCGCACCGCTGCGGACATTGGAAACCATGATGTTGCTTGAGATGCAATGCGCTTCCGGGTCGGCGCTGCCATGCGGCAAATCAGGCCGGGAGCCGCCACATTCGCACACGACCTGTACCACGCAATTCCGTTTCCTCGAGTGGGTCGCAAGCAAAATTTGGTCCAAGCAGTTGATGAGTTGCATCCGAAATGCGGATTTCATCGGGCTCCGCGGACGTTTGGATACGTGCGGCGAGATTAACGGTGTCGCCCCATAGGTCATAGGCAAACCGCCTTTTGCCTATGACGCCCGCCACGATTGGTCCTGAGTGAATTCCAATTCTGAGTCTTATCGGTTCTCCTGCGAAGCGTTCGCGCTTGACCTCGTTGCGCAGTTCAAGTGCATAGTGCGCAAGGGCTTCCGCATGATCGGATCGCGCGGCGGGCAGGCCAGCGACCACCATTACACAATCGCCGATTGTCTTGATCTTTTCGCAGCCGTATTGCTCCGAGAGCAGATCCGCCGCCTTGAAGAAGTAATTTAAGATAGCGAGCGTCGTTACGGCTCCGACGCTCCGCGCTCTTTCCGTAAAACCGACGATGTCGGCAAAAAGCACACTCACGTCAGCATGGTTGTCTGCAATTTGTTCGTCCGCTTTTAAGCGCTCCGCGATCGACGCCGGAAGAATGTTGAGGAGTAGGGCTTCGGCGCGTTGGTATTCACGCGACAATCCCTCTTGGCTCGCCCTCAACGCCTCGTTCATCGATTGTAATTTCTCGTTGAGTTGACGCTCCCTCTCTTGCAGAAGCGTCATTTCATAAGCCTTCTGTTGAAGCCGCTGCCTATTGTCGCGTTCGGCAGCGGCGTCAAGAAAGAGCAGCCACACGCAGGCATTGTCAGCAAAAAGATGGAGGTCCGCGACACGCCCGCCGGGCAGTTCGACCATGTCCATATCAAATGGAAGCTCCGGGCAGGGCAACAAACCTTCCATGAATTCAAGCTGCTCGGCAACGAGCTTACCTATGCGAACTGACGAGAGTCCGTAATGTTTAACGTTACCGCCCTTCGCAGCTACGCAAAGCTGGGCGTCGATTTTTAGATATGCGACCGAGCGCTCGTTGTAGAAAAAATCGTAAATCCAGCTTCTAACTTCTCTTGGCAAGACATGCATGGTTTATTTGCTGACCATCGAAGCAAGTTGACGAAACGCATCATCAACATGTTCACCCGAAAGCGCACTTGTTAGATAGATTTGCCATCCAAGTTGCCTCAGTTCGTCAATTTCACGATCCGATATTGCCCACCGGTCGGCCAGATCTGATTTATTGAACAGCAATACAAACGGCATAGCGCCGAATTCAGCCTCGGCCCGTTCGCGCAATGTGAGCGCCACGGCAAGAGTAGCCGCGCGTGTTCCATCGACGACAAGCACGAGCCCACTCGCACCTCGCACATAGCTGACGCGGAATGAGCCGATATCGTCTTCGCCGGCCAAGTCCCACAAAATCAGATCCACGGTTTTGTCCGGGAATGCGACACTCTTCTTGTCGATTTTCACTCCCACCGTGGTCAAGTAGGTTTCTGAAAAGATGCTTTGCACAAACCTGCGAACCAGACTCGTCTTTCCGACAGCGAACCCGCCCAACATGCAGATCTTCTTTTGCAATATCCTGGGCTCCGCCTAGTGGAAGTTTACCGTAACCGAAACTCTGCGGTTCGCGGAGCTCCCGGTTCGGCTATTTTCAGTCTCCGCTGGCTCAAAGGTGCCCGCGCCGCGAACCAAGAGCAATTCCGGATCGACGCCGCGTTTCTTGAGAAGCGCACGAACTGTTTCCGCGCGCGCCGCGCTGATCGACAACTTGGCCGTTTCACGGCCCGTCTCGTCCGAATGGCCGGTCAACATGAATTGTGCTGTTACCCCTGCCTTGCGGGCGTCCGTGGCCAATTCCTTCAACTGACTCGCCAATTTGTCGAGAACCGGCAGTTGCTCTGGTCCCGGTACAGCCTTGCCAGAATCGAAGAAAATGCTGACCGTTTGAATAGCCTCCCTCAAATGAGTCAGTTCCGGAGGGGTCAACTCACGCAGCTCGGAGAGTTCTAGAGAGAGTCCGTCCGCGGACAGCTGTTGGGCGGCGACCCGCGCCCGATCTATCCAGGCGGCAGGAGCCTCACCCTGGGCAACGATGCGATCCTTGATGATCGAAAGCCGTACTGAATCCGGCGGAGTCAGCGACGCCATCAGCCGCTTCACCACGAACTTCGGATGAAGGCTTTGATAGAATTGCCATTGCGAATGAACGCGGGCAGGATCGACCCCTGTTCCGGACAGCAGAACCTGCGGGTCGGCGGCCTGCGGGTCTCTCAGGCCGGAAATATAGAAATGTCCGCCCCTCGCCGTTTGCTGGGCGACGATGATTCCCGCTTGGGCCTCCAGTCGTGACACATAGGCCTGCCAGTGCTCCGCCGCGCGTGCTTCGGGGCTCACATCACGAACTTTGGAGATGTCGAATTCCGGTCCGCCTGCCGAAAGCTGTCGGGCCGCTGCGCGCGCCCGATCTATCCAGGTGTCGGGAGCCTCACCCTCGGCAACGATGCGATCCTCGACGATCGAAAGCCGAACCGATTTCGGCGGGTTAAGCGACGCTGTCAGCCGCTTCAGCACGAACTCCGGCTCAAGGCTCTGATAGAATTGCCACTGCGAATGAACGCGGGCGGGATCGACCTGCGTACCGGCCAACAGCGACTGCGGGTCGGCGGCAAGAGGGTCTCTCAGGCCGGCAATATAGAATTGGCCATCGCGCACCTTTTGTTCGGCAACGATAATACCCGGCTGGGCCTCCAGTCGCGACACATAAGTCTGCCAGCGCTCCGCCGCGCGTGCTTCGGGGCTCACATCACGAACCCTGGAGATATCGAATTCCGGTCCACCTGCCGAAAGTTGCTGGGCTGCTGCGCGCGCCCGATCTATCCAGGTGTCGGGAGCCTCCCCCTCGGCAACGATGCGATCATTGACGATCGAAAGTCGTACTGAATCCGGCGGAACCAGCGACGCCGTCAGCCGCTTCAACACGAACTCCGGCTCAAGACTCTGATAGAATTGCCAGTGTGAATGAACGCGGGCGGGATCGACCTGCGTTCCGGCCAACAGCGACTGCGGGTCGGCGGCAAGAGGGTCTCTCAGGCCGGTAATATAGAATTGGCCATCGCGCACCTTTTGGTCGGCAACGATGATGCCCGGCTGGATCCCCAGTCGCGACACATACGCCTGCCAGCGCTGCCCGGATTGCCAGGAAAGAAAGAACCAACCGCCTGCGGGAATCAAAACCAGCAGGACTGCAGCCAGGACCAGCCACGGAAATCCCTGGTTTGATTCCTCCTGCTTCAGATCAACGCAGGTCTGCAACTGCGTCTCGACGCCAGCCAACTGCGAACTGTCGCCGTCAAACTGCTCCAGGGCCTGTGAGCATTCATCATGGATGCGAAGCAATACATCGCGAATTATTTCATGTAATTCCTCCGGCGGATTTCCCCGGATCACCGCAACCAAGGTCGCAAACGGCCCAACTTCCGACCAGAGACGAAGCTCCCCGAAACGGATAGTGTCCAGGCCACTCTGTTCTTTCTCGTTAAATGAGTCTTTTACAAAATCCTGAATTGCACTAAGCATCGAGGAAATCAGTTGAGGATCTTCGCTGGTTGCGTTTTCGGCAGTTACATGCTTGATCAAAAGCCCGGAATTGCGGTGAATGAGAAAGACATGTTCTACACGATAGACAAGAGAATGCCTAAGAACAACTTCTGAGAAGCTTGCCCCCGTTCTCCAAGCTTCAAATCTCCACTTGAGCCCATGCCAAGTAAATATGTGTCTTAAGGTTTCATTCAGCGACTGAAAGGTTTGGTCGATCTTTTCGCCGATCGACTTGCGAATAGCCGGCAGAAACACCGGGTATAATATATCCGTCAGCGTGCGCGGGCTTTTCTGGATGGACCGTTGCACAGCCCTCTCGACAACTGGCGCAAGGGCCTCGCCGAGTTGCGCATGAGACGCGCGTGCGGCTGCACCGGGGAGGACGCCCCCCACTGCCGCCGCAAGCTGCTCAGGTTCGTCGAGCAGGTGGGTAACTCGTGAAAGCTCCGAAATTTCGCGGCCGACCAGCAACTGGCGAAGCGTTTCCATGCGAGGATCGGCGGTTGGGATTCCGTCGAGACGCGCACGATAGTCCGGATCAACGTTCCGGGCAATTTCGATCAAAAGGCGAGCCAGAGCCTCGCGATCAATCTCTGTATCGTTCGAAGCCGCTCTTTTAGGGAGGCTGATTGGGTCGACAGTCGACGTCAAGTTCCCATCAACTCACTTTCCAGGTACGCTCCGAGTTGTTCTTGCTGCCGACGGGATCCTGATTTAGACATTTTGCAACCTCGACAAACAGGCCAGCCAAAAGATTTCGGTCAGTCTTGACATTGCCAAGATCGGAAAACATTTTCTCCATCAGCATCTGAATGCTTTCATTCTTTTGCTTGATTTCCTCACGCAGCAAATGATCGTTTCGATTTATCCGGTCCGCAACTTCCCGCTCAAGCTCGCTCAACTGATCCGACAACGCGCGCACCTGCTTTTCGAGCGCCTGATTTTGCTCGCGAAGATTCCGATCAATCTCCTTATCGGCGTCGGCTCGCGCGTCTTTTTCGTTCCGCAATTGCGCCGCAAGCGAGTCGACCTGCTTCTTTGCATTTGACTCGTACATTTCAAGATTGCGCTTGGCCTCGGATTCGACATCCTTGAAGCGCTGCAAGACCCGTTCTTCAAGCTTGGAAAAGCGGCGGTCATAGTCCTGCATCTGGTTGCCGAACAGCAGATCACGTATCTTGTCGACACCTACAGCGTCGCCGGGAGGCCCGCTCTCGCGAGCCTGGCCCGCCATGAAGTTCAGCCCGCTTCCGTCTGCATTACTTGTCAGATTTGCGTCCGCTTTATTTGCCGAAGAAGCGGTACTCGAAGATTCCTTGGCCATCCCATGCCCCTTCTTTTGACATTGCCACAGCGCTAATTTAGAAACTGATAAACATGTCAGCAAAATAGCCGACCCGCAAGCCGGAATTTTCTCGGCTCAAGTCGGTTCGTGCGTCCCCATTCGGATAGATTTCGACATGCGGCTCGATCCGGATCAGCTTGCGCTCGTGTCTTCGCCCGCGATCATCTTTTTGCAGATGAAATGCGAGAGCGGAGATGCCCTGGCGCATCGACCTCAGCTCCAAGCCGTCGGGCATGCACGCTTGCTATTCAGCCTGTCTTCAAGTCTTTTGCCTGTCTCTAATTCGCCCCGATCTTGACAGGGCAGTGCTGCCATCCGATGCCGTCATCCGGTTTTGACATTCGCCGACTCTTGCCGAAGAAAACGAAAGCTCGATGATCCAGGACAATGCTACCGCAAGGCGGTATGGTACCGATTTTCAATGCCGAGCAAACCGTCGGCGCAACGCTCGCCGGCAGGCCAAGAAAGATCAACGCATCTTGTTCTGCCTTCGGACCGGGCGCGGGTAAGACGGCGTGGCGCATGATCCCTTGGTTTCAATCGTGGTTCCTGCGCACAACGCGGAGGTAACGCTCGCGCGCGCACTCGATTGCCTTCTCGATCAGGAAATAGTGGATTGGGAGGCGATCATCGTCGACGACGCCTCCATGGACCGCACCCCCTCGATCATCGCCGGTTATGTAGAGCACGATGCCCGATTCCGGACGTTGAGGTCTTGCGCGTATAGCGCCGCCGGCGCGCGCAATAGCGGGATTTCGACAGCGCGCGGCCGCTGGCTCATGTTTCTGGATGCCGACGATTGGGTGGATGCCAGCTTCCTCGCCAAAATGCTGGCGGCACTGAAATCCGTTCCCGATGCAGTGGCCGCCTATTGCGGTTCCCGGCGCGTGATGCCCGATGGCGAACTCACCGCGTTGAGCATCGCAACGGAGGTTGCGATCCAGCCCTTCGAGACATTCGCCCGCAGGTGTGCCATCGCCATTCACGCGCTGCTGGTCGACCGCGAGACAATTGTCGAGTTGGGCGGTTTCGATGTGTCGCTGCGCACCTGCGAGGACTGGGACCTGTGGCAGCGCCTCGCACGTCTGGGCAAAAATTGGGTGATGGTCGATGAGCCGCTCGCTTTCTATCGGACCAGCCCCAACGCGCTCAGCCGCAATTCGACGCAGATGCTGGCAGATGCTGAAATCGTGATCGCCCGCGGCTTTTCCGCCGATCCCAGGGTCAAACACCCGGCGTCGGCTCACGCCAATGGAGCGATCGAGGCGAACGGCGGTACCGCCTCCGAGGCACTCGCGTGGTTCGCGTTGTGGAACGCCGCGTCGGATTGCGGCAGCGGCTCGCGCTCGATCAACCCGCGGTCCCTGCGCGCCCTCCCGCCAGGACGCAAATGGGCGCGAGAGATCGCCAAGGTGATCTTCGATGGCCTAGCGGTCGGAAGCCTGTCGGTGCCAGCGCAATTGGCTGCCAGGTGGGACAGGTTCGGCGGCTCCCTCACCGAGTTGATCATCGAACTCGGCAAGGTCTGGAACAATCCCGACGCGGCTCGCCGCGTCCAGTATCATCTTGAGCAAATGCTGCTCGACGTCGACGATCTCGCCGCGCCGCGCAGGCTGGCGCGGACACTTGGAATTCGTGTCGACGCGCGAAATCCGACCTCGATCGAAATGCCGGAAGGAATCGATCAAATCTATGCCTATCTGATGATGGATGGCCAGATCGAGGCTGTCGTGCAATTCGGCGTACTTGGGACAGTGACAAGGGATTATTGGATCGAATTGATCCTGAATGTCGTGCCCCCTGAGCGGCTTGAGGGCCGGTCCGATCCGGACAGTCACTTCGGCAAACTCGCCCAATTGGCCGAGGAAGCGCGGGAGCTGGTTCGGTCGAGCGCCGAACCTGCGGAGCCTCCCCCGGCGCTGCGCCGCGCACGGGCCAGGCACGACAAGGATCGCACGTCGTTCTGGAATGGCTATTTCGCGACCGAGGATCCCTGGAATTACGGTTCGTCCTATGAGCAGGAGAAATATGAGCGGCAGCTCGAAATTCTGCCTGCCGGTCCCATTGGACGGGCGCTTGAGCTGGCCTGTGCGGAAGGCCACTTCACGCGGCAACTGGCGCCGCGCGTGAGCCATTTGACCGCAACTGACATCTCCGCCATAGCCATCGAGCGGGCGCGCGCGCGATGCGGCGATCAGCCGAATGTTGAGTTCGGCGTACTGGATTTCATGGCCGATACGCTGCCGGGTGAGATGGATCTGATCTTCTGTTCGGAAGTGCTCTATTACCTGGATGATCTCGCCGAGTTGCAACGCTTCGCCAAGAAAGTCGTTGAGGCATTGGCGCCTGGCGGCAGCTTCATCAGCGCACACGCATTCGTGCTACGTGACAATCCTGAGAGGACGGGCTTCGACTGGAACACATTCGGTGCACAAGCGATCTCGGAGACGCTGGCAGGGACCGAAGGTCTTGTCCTCGAGCAATCGATCCAGACCGAGCTCTATCGCATAGACCGCTTCCGCCGCCTGTCACCAGGCGACGTGGCGACGGAACCAGTCATTGATCATGTGCCAATCCGCGCGCGCATCGATATGGGGGTCGCGCGAAAGATCGTCTGGGGCGGGGCGCGGGCCTTGCGCCGCGACGTCGCACGTAGCGAGCGGCGGCAGCGTATCCCTGTCCTCATGTATCACAGCGTCTCCGATGAAGGTCCGGCCGCGCTCGCCCGTTTTCGGCTCACGCCCGCCGCATTCGCCAGCCAAATGACATGGCTGCGCGCCAATGGCTTTCACGCGATTAGCTCCGAGAAGCTGGAATGGTTCATCGCCAACCGTCAGCCTTTCGTTGGCCGCCCGGTGCTCATCACCTTCGATGACGGCTTCCAGAACTTTGCCGACCATGCCTGGCCGATCCTGCGCGCGAACGACCTCACCGCGGAAGTGTTCCTGGTGACGGACTTGGTGGGTGAAAGTGCACAGTGGGACGCCTACAGCGGCCCGCCGACGCAGCTTATGGACGCCGGGACGGTGCGACGCCTCGCCGGCGAAGGCGCCTTCTTCGGAAGCCATCTGGCGACGCATCGCGCGATCGATGGTCTGTCGAGCTCTGACTTGGCCGCCGAGCTTCTGCGCTCTCGTATGTTCATCGAACGGTGGACCGGTCGGCCAACCGCGGCGTTCGCGGCACCCTTCTCAGTCACCGACCGACGGCTTGGCAGGCTGGCCAAGGAGTGCGGCTATCGAATCGGCTTCGGCGGCAGACACGGGCCGGCGGACCTCGATTGCGATCCCATCGACCTTCCGCGCATCGAGATTCGTGGGGATCGTTCGCTCGATGACTTTGTTGCGGTTGTCGAGGCCGTGCTCGCATGAACCGTGAACTTGTCAGTGTCTAGATTTGTAACAAGTTGGTTCCGCGTTTTGTTCAGCGTCCCGCTCCGCTTACCTCGTTCGCAAGTCTATTGGGCGACTTGGGACACGGCTGACATCAGCTCCTGCGGGCTTGGCGCCCCAAACATGTATCGCCCGCCCTCTGGAACCTCCGTGAAGCTCCAGCGGACGATCCCTTGCCGGTCCAGCAGGAACTGACCGATCAATTGTCCGTGTCCCGTTGCTATCATCTGCTCGTCGGCTTCGGTCAGTTCGTAATGGTCCTTCTTGTTGAGGATTTCGCTGGCCTCAAGAGGATCCATAGGACCGGGCAACTCGCCTGGTATGTCGACCCGCATATCCTTTGCCGCTGCCATCGAGACCTTGTACGGCCAGTTCGTCTCGTTTTGGGTGAATTCGAGATTGGGCAGTCCAAAAGCACGATGTGAAGCGCGTTCAGGGTCGGAGGCCGCAAGCAGATTCGGCATCGGATGGTAGCGGAAATAGAGACGCGCCCGTTCGATCGGCGTGTTGACCACCGTCAGGCTCTCCACGCCCTTTTCGCGCAGCTCCGGATCAAGCCGCGCCTGGGCGGCGATATGGCGCCGGCAAAACGCACAATGCAGACCTCGAAACAGGCCGACCAGCACCGGTTTTTGTCCGCGAAAGTCGTCAAGCGCGATCTTGCCTTCCTGGGTAATGGCGTCGAGTACCACGTTCGGCGCACGGTCGCCCGGTTGAAGCGGCACCAAGTCACTACGCGCGGACATTTCCAACCTCCAACCCCGGCTAGTCGAGAAAAGGCAGCACCACGAGCGCTTCCGGGTCGAGCCCGTGCTGGGCGCAAATACCCTGCGCCAGGGAAAAGTAGCGTTCGGCCTCGGCCAGGTTGTCGAGGTCGAGATTAAGCGTTGCAAGACCATCATAGCACGGAAACAGCAGTTGGGGTTCGCCCGTTTCGCGGGCTACGTCCAGTGCTTCGTGGAACAAACCAACGGCCAGGTCCGGACGGCCGTTGCACTGGTGGATCTGCCCAAGCACGATCAACGGCACCGGCAGGTGCTCGCGCTGGTCGAGCGCCCTGTCGATCTCGATGGCCTTCTCGGCAGCAGGTATGCCCTCCGTTGGACAGCGATCCGTGAAAGTACAACAAGCGACCGCCAGATTGGCGAGGAGGCGCGCCTGGAAACCCAAATCACCAATACGGCGCGCCACTTCAAGACCGCGCCGACAGACCTCCATCGCCTGTGCCGGATCGATGGTCGTGTATAGCACGCCGAGATTGGTGTAGCCGCGGCAGGCCGCGCCCAGCAGACCGGCGGCTTCGGCCAATTCAATGCTACGCTCAACCTGACGCACGGCCTCACGGTTTCGCCCGAGGCGAGCCAGCGCGACAGCCTTGGTATTGAGTGCCTCGGCGGTCACAAGAGTGGCATCACACCCAACCTCGGAGACATGCTCCGTTGTCAGATTGCGTACGCAATCCAGCGCCGCGTCTGCCCATTTTGCCGCGAGAGCGTGATCTCCGCTACGGAACGCCTGTCGGCCACGTTCTTGCCACAGATGCGCCTGCTCGATCGGGGCATCCGCCCCATCGAGGAGCGCTGCCGCCTCAGCATAGCAGGGTTCTGCCTTGTCCCGCTTGCCGACGTCCCAGAGCAGCCGACCGATCTTACGCAAAACTCGCGCCGAGGCGACGTGATTGGCCGCTTCGCGATATGCCTGCAACACGGTCTCGTAGTGGTGGTGCGCGATCTCGCGGCGGCCTGCCGGGCCGCTCAAATCGGCAATGCGCTCTGCAATTGCCAGTTTGAGCGGTGTTTGCCCGATCGCGTCCAATGCTGTCAGTGCTCGCTCGTAGAAACGAAGGGCGTCGTCGTTGGCGTATATCATGCGAGCGCGATCGCCTGCCGCCCGCAGGTAATGCGCGCCCTTCTCCCGCTCGGCGCTCTGTGCGAAATGATGACCGAGCACGGTCAAATCCTCGAGCCGTTCCGGCTGGTCGCCGCACAGTTGCTCCAAGGCAGCACCGACCCGCCCGTGGATGTCGGTCCGGCGTTGCAGGAGCAGATTCTGGTAGATCACGTCCTGCAGCAATGTTTGCGTAAAGCGGTAGCTTTGCGACAAGACCGAGCCTGATCCGGCAACTTCCTCGATGATTTCCGCATCGCAAAGCAGTTCGCAGCCGGCTTCAAGCCGGCCGGGGTCGGCCGTCACGGATTTCAGAAGTGTGGCATCGAAACGCGGGCCAATTACCGCGGCCTCCTGAGCCAACCGGCGCACCTCTGGGGGCAGCCGGTCGACGCGGGCAAGCAACATCGCCTGGATAGTGGCGGGGATGCCGGTTGCGACTTCGCCGGCCACAGTCCGCCATCGCTGGCCCTCTCGCATCAGTACACCGCGATCGATAAGGCCGCGAACAATCTCCTCTACAAAAAGGGGGTTGCCGCCCGCGCGCTCGAGGATCTGATCGAGAAGCCCTCCTGCGGAGTTTACCCAGCTCTCGCCGAAAAGCGCCGCGAGCAGCCTGCGTCCGTCATCACCATTGAGCGGCGGAAGCCTGAGCGCTGTGTGACTGACCCGACTTGAGTCGAGCTGGTCGTTGTCCGGCGCCGGACGATGCGTGACCAGCAACATCAACCGCGTGCGTTCTAACCTGTCCATCACGAAACGTCGTGCCTCGAGCGACACGGCGTCGGCCCAGTGCAGGTCTTCGACGACGATCAACAGCGGCGACAACGCAAGCCGCCGTTCGATGATTGTGCGGACTGCGTAGAGAATTTGCCGCCGCAACTGCTCAGGCTCGACATGCTGCAAGGTGGCATCGGGGTCGCCAAGGCCGAGCACATGATAGAGCAAAGGCATCAGCCGCTTCGCCTCCTCGCCCTGCAGGCCGAGATCGGCAAGCAAGCCTGCGAGCTTCCCCCGCATTTCGTCCCCATTGTCGTTTTGCATCATCCCGGCAGCGCTGCGCACCACGGCGCCCAAGGCGCCAAAAGATTGTTCGCCCAGCGGTGAGCACGTGGCCTGCCGCACGACGACGTTGCGAAAACGCTCCTCGTCGCCGACGCGGGCGACGAACTCCTTCACCAGCCGCGATTTCCCGATGCCGGCTTCTCCGACGAGGCGGACAAGTTGGGCCGAGCCGCCGCACGCCTGGTCAAGGCTCGCCATCATTCTATTGAGCTCCGCACCACGACCTATTAGTGGCGCACTGAGGCCGAGCGCCTCGAGCCCGCGCGCTGGGCGCGGCACCGCTAGCGGTGCGTCCAGTCGATGGACGAGCACGCTGCCAGCCTTGCCGCGAAACACGACATCACCCAGTGACTCGTAAGAGAAGGCATGCCGGGTCAGCCTGTGAGTGAGCTCGCCTACCAGCACCTCACCCGGTGCGGCCAGCGATTGCAGGCGTTGCGCCGTATTCACTGTGTCGCCGGTCACCGAATAGGATCTGGCGGTGCCGATGCCCAATCCGCCAGTAACGACCGGACCAGTGTTTATGCCGATGTGGAGTAACAGAGGCGAGCCGGAGTGGGGGGTGCTTTCGCCGAGCCGCGCCGTCCGGGCGATCATGTCGAGAGCGGCGCGAAGCGCACGTTCCGGATCGTCCTCATGCGCGACCGGCGCACCGAACAAAGCGAGCAGTGCATCGCCGATGAATTTGTCGACGAAACCACCAAAGTTTCGCACGGCCGCCGTCAATTCCTTGAACAGTTTATTCTGCAGCGCTTGCATGACCTCGGGGTCGAGCTGCTCGCTGAGTGTCGTGAAGCCGCAAAGGTCGGCGAACAGGACCGTTACCGTCCGGCGATCGGCGTCGGAGACGGGATGCAGCCCTTCTTCGCTTTCGATGTTCGGAAGCAGCGACGGAGTTCGAGAAGGCGGCACAATGGTCCGGCTTGGTGCCGGAGCAGGCCGTTCGACGGCTTTTGCGGGCGCACCGACGCTTGCCCCACATTTCGGACAGAACTCGAAATCAGGTGCGCAGGCGTAGCCGCAACTGGCGCATGGCACGGGCTGGCGCCTGCCACACCTCGGACAGAAGGCGTAACCGCCCTCAATCTCGAAACCGCAGCCCGAGCAGTCCATCGAACAAGACCTCACTAGTGGCCGTGACGGCGTGATCTCGCCCGCACTGCACGGCCAGGCTATTCACAAGGATGCACCGATAGCCGTCGACGAGCAAGCGGCAGCGCAAATGGGCATCGAGCCATCCGTGTGGGTCCGGTGGCAGAGCGCTACGCATGACCTCTTGATGCAACGGCTGGCTCGCTGTCAGCTTGCGGTTGTGACTTAGGCTCAGGTCGGCTTGATCTCTGCCTGGCCGATCTTGCGCCATCTGGCGTTTTCGCGAACCAGTTTTAGGTCGTCGGTCGTCTCGGCAAATGTCCGCAATCGGTATTGCCGGAGCAGGTCCGGGAAGAGCGCTCCTTCCGGCAGGCCGGCAAGCTGCTCGCGGACTGAGATCTTTTCATCGATGACCCGCATGCCCCAGGCATTTTCCCGAACCTGCAGCTCCGCAGCCAGATCGCGCTCTTCCGGCGCGTTTTCGTCTAGCGCGGCCAGAAGGATCGAGTGGAAAAGCGCTACATAGCCAATCTGTCTCAGGCCCCCCACGACCCGCGCGCGCGGCAATATGGCAAGGACGAGGAACGTCAGGAACAAGTTCGGCAGCAGCACGCCGTCCAGCAGCGCCTGCCTGAGATACGGCCGCTCGAACGGGATGGAAAGACCTTGCGGCCTGTCGGGCTCGATCAGGTGCCCGTTCTCGAGAACGAGTTTGCGCACGCGCTCCTCGCGAATGCCCCAGAAATAGTCCGTGGCATTGGGCAGGAATCTGCCAAATGGGCTCGATGCGGCCTCTTGCCAGGCACGTTCGAGACGCTGGCGTCTTGCGGGTTCAATGAGCAGTCTGGAAAGAAGGCCGCCGTCATATTCCAGATGCCGCGCCATGGCAGCCGCGGCGGCCCGATCATCGATGAAAACCGGCAGGGCCATGCCGGCACGATCCCAATTGGCGACCAGATCGTGGTTCAGGGCAGTCAGCGCATCGGCGGCGGTTTCAAACACCTTGTCCTGGCTGGCAAGCAGTGTGCCCAGCCAGCGGCTGGCATCCGTTTCATCGCCCACCGCTTCGAGCGCGCGCTTGTTGAGGGAGACGGGACCGGCCACGCAGGCGCTTTTGCGGCACAGTTTGTGGCGCCCCATGCCGAACAGGTTGACCTTGTCGTCGCCGACATCGAGCCATCCCGGCCCCTCCCGGCCAACTGTCTCCATGGTCATCGTCGTTCCCATGAAGCCGACGAAGGCCGACAGCCCGTTTTCGACCGCGCCGAGCCAGGCAAGCAGGAGGGCATCGAAGGTGATCCGGTCCATCAGAAGCAGGCAGTGCAGGCCGGACTGAATCACCGGTCTGTGCTCGAACTCGTCGAGGGCTTTGCCGATCTCCTCAGGCCGCATGATCCTATCGAGGCGCTGATGCAGGACTTCGCGCAGGATCGAGCGGGCAGCGATCGCCGGGCCCGATGCAGGCCTTGCCACCGGCCGCCACAGATGGCGGGCGTAATCGGAAACCGGTGCATTCCAGTTCTGCTCGATGTCGCGCACGACCTCCGGGCAGAGCAGCGACAGCACAGCCAGAATTTCCAGCGGAGGGGTAGGGGTTGGATCAAAGACGGCGGTCATTGGTCCCGTCTAGCCGCTTGCGGTGTAAACGCCAAGCGAGACCAGACTTGCTGGATGCAGCCCTGTTCGCTGACTCGGCACAAATTGTCAGATTGGCTAAACAGCCAAGGCAAACAGCGGATCTTAGAACCGCAGCCGGGCCATGCTCAGGAGGTCGTGGTACTGCCCGTCGGTAAAGCCGGCCTTCACATGCCGGCCTTCGATCTCAAAGCCGTGGCTCTTGTAGAGACGGAGGGCCGGTTCGTTGTCGGCATAGACGGTCAATTCGACTCGCTTCAGGGCGCGCCAGTTGTCGGCCACGTCAAGCAGCGCGCCAAGTATGGCAGAGCCGATACCTTTGCCAACAAAGGCATCGTCAAGGCCGATATTGATCTCGCCGATGTGCGAACGGCGCGGTGAACCCTGCACGACCAGGCTGCCATGGCCGACGACCTTGCCGTCCAGCTCGGCAACGATCCAGGTGGTTTCCGGGCCGGACTTGGCGATGCGCCGCGCCACCTGCTCCACCATCTCGAAAGGCATCCTGAGCGTGCCCTGGCGGAAGCCCGGCATGTTGAAAATAGCGCAAAGCGCCTCCGCATCGCTTGGCCGGACGGACCGGAGCAGCGGCTGGCTTTTCTCGGAGGGTGGCGACGTCGTGCTGGTCATGGCGTTCCCGGCGAAGGCAATCGGACCGGTACGATGCACCGGACGCCACCTGAAAATCCAGCCGTCTCTCAACCTATGATGCCGATTGCGAGCTGAAATACCGGGAGGCGGCGTAGAGTTTGAAGACGCCGCTGATGCCGATCCAGCCGAAAAGCGTGAGCCAGCACAATGTCCCGATCGCCGTCCAGTCGATCCGGTGCACCGCAGCGTCGGTGATGACGACGCCGAGGATGGCAAGCAGGCCAACCAGAAACTGTGCCAACCCGAGCACCAGCAGTTCCTCGCGCGGCGCGCTTCTCCAGACGAGATATATACCGCCCGCACCGGCGAGGAAGATTGCGCTGTAGACCTGAGCGTGGAAGGCATCGATCGGCCATGGCCAGATGCCACTGAATGTCAGGGGAAACAGCAACAGGCCGACGCCATAGAGCCCAAGGATCGCGGATTCCACCGGCATGTAGCCGCGCCATGCGGGATTTAAGGTCACGCCTTTCGCAGAAGGACGGGCTCTGGCCCGCCACAGGAACAGCCCGGATACCGCGACCGAAGCAAGATAGACCAAAAACCACAGCCAGGGCGCTTTGCGCTCGAAGTTGAAATAGCCGAGATTGATGAACGAAGCCACCGACACGATGAAGGTGAAGATGAAGGCCATGACGAGCACGAGCCTGCCGGGCGACCAGCGATTCCAGACCAGCAGCGCCGCCATCACGACCATTTCGGCGGTGTAGAAGCCGCCGAGAAAGCGCGCATTGAACGGCGTGACGGCCCAAGGCCAGCCCGGTTTGACCAGAACAGGCACGAAAAACAGGCCGGCGCCTACGATCAGGACGATGATGACGACCGCAGAGAAAAGGCGCAGGGTCGCGGGAAATGGCGGATTGTCGGATGTCGGCATGGGAGAAAATCCCAAAGATGAAGGCTCCATGGACCATCATAATGCTGCTTGCGGCCGGTTAAAATCGGCCTAAGTGAACGGTCACCAGGCTTATCCATTCGAATGGCCGCACGGTTCGTTTCGAAGTAAGATGGAGCATTCGGACCAAAGACCGGTCCGGTCAAAACGCCACGGGGTGCATTTTCCGGAGCCTGCACGATGAACGAAGCTCAGGATCTGTTCTCACTTCTGCGACAATCGGCCGATGTCGATCCACAGGCGATCGACGCGATCAAGCGAACCATCGCGGAGGGCGAGGACCGCGAACTTTGCCGCATCAATGCGCCAGCCTTCGCCAGCAAGCATGGCCTCGACGAGGAGCGCGCAATAGGCGCCTTTCTCCATGCCGCGCGGGTGGGCATCTTCGACATTTCCTGGAATGTTCTGTGCCCCGGCTGTGGCGGCGTGCTCGACACCAACGCCACGCTGAAAACCCTGCAAAAGGACGAATACACCTGCGCGCTGTGCTCCGAGGGCTATTCACCGACCCTCGACGAGATGGTCGAGGTGACATTCACCGTCAGTCCCCGCGTGCGCAGGATTGCCGCCCACAATCCACACGAACTGCCGGTGGCGGAATATTTCCGCCAGATCTACTGGGCGTCCGGCGTCGATCTGCCGGAAGAGCATTTCGCGGAAAAGATGGAAGCGTTCTCGCTGGAGGATATCGAGCTTGCGCCCGGTGAAAAGGCGGTTCTGCCCATACAGCTTCCGTCCGAATTCATCATCGTCTTCGAGCCGGTCACCCACTCGGCGCAGTTCATCGACGGGAAGGGCGAACCAACAAAGGAGCGCCGAAGCCTCTCTTTGGCCTTCGACCGCGACCATGTTCAGAACCAGACGCTGGAGATGCAACCCGGCCCGTTGCGCATTTCGCTGGAAAACCGGACCGACACCCGCGTGCTGCCGACGGTCTTCATCGCCGGCCAGGCATTGCATGATTTCCTGGGAAAACGCCGGCCCTTCCTGACCGCCAAGCGCCTGCTCACCAACCAGACGTTCCGCGATCTCTATCGCACGGATACACTCGACATCAACCAGCGCCTGAAGATCACCAGCCTGACGTTCCTGTTCACCGACCTGCGCGGATCGACCGAGCTTTACGAGCGGGTGGGCGACCTTTCAGCCTTCGATCTCGTGCGCGAGCATTTCCAGGTTCTGCACGAGATCGTCACGGCGGAGGCAGGCGCGGTGGTGAAGACGATCGGTGATGCGGTGATGGCGACCTTCGCGACGCCCGATCGTGCGATTGCTGCAGCCCTCAGGATGCGCGATGCCATGCGTACGCTCAACGACAAGAGCGGGCGCGAGGATCTGCTGCTCAAGATCGGAGTCCATGCCGGCCCTTGCATCGCCGTGTCTATGAATGAGCGACAGGACTATTTCGGCCAGACGGTCAACATTGCTTCGCGGGTCCAGAACCTTGCCAACGCACAGGCGATCTTCGCCACTCGATCGGTGGTCGACGACAATCTCACCGCCGATCTCTTACACAGGAACGCGCTGACGCCCGTGCCCCACGAGGTCTCGCTGCGCGGCATTGACCGGGAGATAGCAGTATACACGATCCCCTGAAGGCTTGGCCCTGAAGATTTGGCTCGTCCCGGCCCCTCACACTCGCCTACAGATAAAATAACGATCGGCGGGAACCGAAGGTGGCGGCGGGAGGCGTTGCAACTGCGGGTGATCGAGCGGCGTGCCGCTGACCGCGATGCCGCCGACGCGAAGTAGGCGCGCGGTCAGATCGGGAAGCCAGGTAGAGATCACTGCATCGCGATCTTCATAGCCGGTGCCGATGTCGGCATGAACAAGGGCGGCGTCGATGCCAATGAACCTGCTCGCCGTCTCGCGTATTTCGCCGAGCACGAGGTTTTCAGCTTCGGGAATTGAGCTGGCGTGTGCGGCAAGTGCGCGGTCGAACGCTATGATCCGGCGTCCGGGCAGGCGCTCGCGCAGATGGTGGAACGTCCGGCCATTACCGAGGCCGAGCTCGAGCACGGGGCCCTCTATCTTCGCCACCTCGGCGCAGACATGATCGAGTATGTCGCGCTGTGCGGTCATCCTCCGGATGAAACTGTCGAGGCGACTCATGCGCGATTGTATCTCCTGAACAAGTCCACGAAATCAACTGCCCCCGACCAGAGCGTTTCGCGGCTGAAACCAGAGGCGACGTGTTAAACCCCGATCGAGTCTTGCCGCGTGTAGAGGCGAACGATGAACACTGCAACAAGCGAACAGGCTGCCGACAAGGATCATACCGGGTGGAGTCGGCGGCGCGGCGCGCGGCGGAATAGCGATGTCACTTGTAGGGGTCCGCGGCGTCCCGCAACCCGTCGCCGAGGAAGTTGAACGCCAAGATGACGAGAACGACGGGGAGCATCGGCAAAAGCAGCCATGGATAGAACGCGATCACGCTGACGCTGCGCGCCTCGGTGAGCAGGATGCCCCAGCTGGTTATCGGCGCCCTCAGGCCGAGCCCGAGGAAGCTCAGCGCCGTCTCGCCCAGGATCATGCCGGGTATGGAGATCGTTGCCGTCGCGATCAGATGCGACATAAACCCGGGAATGAGGTGTCGGCGGATAATGCGGCTGCTTCTGGCGCCCATCAATTGCGCGGCCAGAACGTAATCCTCCTCGCGCAAGGCTAGAAGCTTCGAACGCACGGCCCGCGCCAGTCCGGTCCAGTCGAGCAGCCCGAGGATGACGGTGATGCCGAAATAGATCAGGATCGGACTCCAGGTTATCGGCATGATCGCCGCCAGAGCCAGCCATAGCGGAATACTGGGGATCGATTGCAGAACTTCGATTATCCGTTGAACGATCAGATCGAAGATACCGCCGTGATAGCCGGCCAGTCCGCCGATGACAATGCCGAGCAGGAAGCTGAAACTGATGCCGACGAGGCCTATTGTCAGTGAAATGCGTGCGCCATAGATGATGCGCGAGAGCACATCGCGCCCCAGCCTGTCAGTGCCGGCCAGAAAGAGCTGGCCGTTTTCGGCGGGGCAGACAAAATGCCTGTCACCTTCGATCAGGCCCCAGAACCGGTACTTGTCGCCCTTGCAGAAGAAACGGATCCGCTGAACATCATCCTGTTGCTCGATGTAGTTTCGCTTGAGCGTGTCCATATCCAGCGTCATCTGGCGGCCATAGACGAACGGCCCGACGAACTGGCCGTTGTGGAACAGGTGCACCCGCTGCGGCGGCGAATAGATGTAGTCCATGTTGCGCGTGTGCAGATCGTAGGGCGCCAGGAACTCGCAGATCAGTATCCCGAAATAAAGCGTTGCCAGGAATATGCCGGATACAAGGGCAAGCCGGTGCCGGCGGAATTTCCACCACATCAGCCGCAGCTGCGACGCCTGAAAGACCTTCTCCTGCTCCGGCGTCATCGCCTCGACCGACTGCAGGTCAAAGGGCTCGATGGAAACGTAGTGTTGCAGTGGGGCACCCGGAGCGGGCAGCGGCGATTGCGTGTTCATTTGGTGCTGCCGCCTTGCAAACGAATTCGCGGATCAAGTAGCGCCAGCGCTAGGTCGGAAATCAGGACGCCGATGACCGTCAGGAAGGCGAGGAACATCAGGAACGACCCTGCGAGATACATGTCCTGGCTTTGCAGCGCCTTGATCAGCATCGGCCCGGTCGTTTCCAAAGACAGCACGATCGCCGTGATTTCGGCACCGGAGATGATGGCCGGCAGGATAGAGCCGATATCCGAAATGAAGAAATTGAGCGCCATGCGCAGCGGATATTTGACCAGCGCCCTGAAGGGATGAAGGCCTTTGGCGCGCGCGGTCACGACATATTGCTTATGCAATTCATCGAGCAGATTGGCGCGCAGCCGCCGGATCATGCTTGCCGTGCCCCCGGTGCCGATGATCAAGACCGGAATCCAGAGATGGGCGAGGATCGACTTCGCCTTGGCCCAGCTCATCGGCTCGCCGAGATATTGCTGGTCCATGAGATGGCCGATGGACGTGCCGAACCAGATGTTGGCGAAATACATCAGGATCAGCGCCAGCATGAAGTTCGGAATCGCAAGGCCGAGAAGGCCGAAGAAAGTCAGGCCGTAGTCGCCCCAGCTGTATTGATGCGTGGCGGAGTACATGCCGATCGGAAAGGCAATGAGCCAGGTGAAGATGATCGTGACGAAGGAAACCAGCACCGTCAGCCACATTCGGTCCCCCACGACGTCGCGAACCGGCAGCTCATATTCGAAGGAATAGCCGAAATCGCCGTGCAGCATCCCGCCGACCCAGTAGAAGTAGCGAATGACCGGTGGCTTATCGAAACCATATTCCTTGCGCATCATCTCGATGCGATCGGAATCCACCGCTTCGCCCTGAGCCCGAAGCTCGGCAACATAGCTGTCGAAATAGTCGCCTGGGGGAAGTTCGATGATCGTGAACACCAGTGCCGATATGACCAGCAGCGTTGGAACCATCACGGCGATGCGCCAGACCAAATATCGAAGCACGCTCAGGACTCTCCAAGCCAGAATGTATCCGGCATATAGACACCGAAATAGGCGGTCGGGTCGTAGCCGTAAAGCGCCTTGTCGGGCAGATTGCGCAGCCGCGAGGATGCCAGAACCGGCTGATGCGTTCCGTTCACCGTGCCGATCGAAAACACCTGATCGGTATAGATCGACAGCATTGAATTCCAGATCTCGGCGCGCTCCGTGGCTTCAGTCGATGCGTTCCAGCGCTTGAGTAAATCCATCAACTCGACCACGGGCGGAAGATCGGGCGCTTCGCCGACCTTGCCACGGGACAAGTAGTGAGCACCCCAGAGCGGCCATTGCAGCTGGTCGTCGACGGTGGGGGCCAGTTGGTAGGGGTTCATGTCGGCGGTCGGCACGCCATTGTCGATGCCCGACCACATCGACATCATGATCTGGCCACCAAGCGCGCGGCTGCGGAAGATGTCGCGCTGCGAAGTCCGGATGAACAGAGCGATGCCGATCTTGCGCCAGTGATCAGTGATGAGCTCGAGCGCGTCGGTTTCCAGCGTGCTTTCGCCGGCAGTTTCCACTACGAGCTGCGCCGGGCGTCCGTCGGGAAGTATCCGCAGGCCGTCATCGTCACGCGCCTGAAGCCCGACCTCGTCGAGCAGGGCATTAGCCTGGTCGGGATCATGGGCGACCCAGGCTTTCGCGAATTCCGGCCGGTAGAGCGGGCTCTCCGGCAGGACCGTATCGGCACTTTCCTGCGCCAATCCGTAGAACACGGCCAAATTGATCTCGCGCCTGTCCACAGCGAGCGAAAGTGCGCGGCGCACGCGCACGTCACGAAAAAGGCCGCGCCACACCTGGTCGGCACAATTCAGATTGGGCAGCAGCGCCAGCCGCGAACCTTGTGTGCGTTTCCAGAGATGCATCTTCACTGGGTAGCGCTTCTCCGCATCCTTCAGGAAGGCGTAATCGGTGAAGTCAATTCCCATGCCTTGCAGGTCGCTCTCGCCCGCACCGGTCTTGGCGGAAATGATCGCCGACGAGCTGACGTTCATGACTATCCGGTCGACATAGGGCAGTTGCCGGCCATTCTCGTCTATTCGATGAAAGAACGGGTTCCGCTCGAAGACGAACTGCTCAGCCGGCGGCTTGGTCCGGTTCTGCCAGGGATCGAGCGTCGGCAGTTCCGGGTTCTCCGGGCGATATTGCCGCGACATGCGGATATGCAAGAGCGTCCATTTCTTGGCCCGGTTCTCCTTCATTAGGCCGGCGAGCCGGAATGGATCCTGGTATTTCTTGTGGAACTGCTTGAGATAGGCGGCCGGCAGAACAAGCGATAGGGGCGAAGCAGCGGCGAGCTTGGGCAGGAAGTCGGGATTGGGCGCATCCCAACTGTAGCGGACCGTCAACGGATCGACGATCTCGAAGCGTGGCGGCTTGCCATCCGCCAGCAGGGCCGGGGCGAGCCCGCCTTGCGAAAGCTCATCGTTCAGCCAGACATCTTCCCAGCAATAGCGAAAATCCTCCGACGTCAGCAGGCTACCGTCAGACCATTTATGTCCTTCTCGTATCTTGAAAGTGAAGACACGATCATCCGCTACATCGAAACTTTCGAGAATGTCGGCTTGCAGGTTAAGCTTTTCGTCATAGCCGACCAGGCGAGCATACCCGTAGATCGTCATCATCCGGATATCTTTCTGGCTGCCGATGATCGTGCGCAGCGTGCCGCCATATTGGCCGGGCTGCCGGCCCATCGCAGCGAGATTCAACGCGCGCGGACGCTTGGGCAGGCGTTCGGCCAGGGCCGGCAGCGCCCTGGCCTTCATCTGCGGCTGAAGAAATTCCGGCTCCAGGTCGCCGGCGCGCAACGTGCCCGGCAGAAATGCCGAAGCCATGAGTCCAAGGACGGTGCGCCGGCTGATCAATGGCGTAGCTCGCTGACATCGGCCGAACGTCGCGCCAGCACGAGGTGGCCGCCGCCAAGGTCGAGCGGCGACAGCATGTCCTCGTCGCCCTCGTCACGGAATTGCGGTCCCCATGCGCTGGTGTCGGAAGCGCCGCTGAGCTTCAGAGTCTTGAAATCCATCGGCCTGTCGAGATCGGGGAAAGGGACTGCGGCGACCAGTGAGCGCGTGTAGGGGTGGACCGGTTTCCTAAGCAGAATTTCGCGCGGCGCTAGCTCGACGATACGCCCGCCGCACATCACCGCGATGCGGTCGGCCATGTAGTCCACCACCGCCAGGTTGTGGGATATGAACAGGTAGGTCAGGCCCAGTTCCTTCTGCAGGTCCTTCAGAAGATTCAGGATCTGCGCCTGGACAGAGACATCGAGTGCCGAAACTGGCTCGTCGCAGATCAGGAGTTCAGGCCCCAGTGCCAACGCGCGCGCGATGCCGATACGCTGACGCTGTCCGCCGGAGAAACTGTGCGGATAACGCTTTATGAAACGCGGGTCGAGTCCGATTGCCTGCATCAGGTTCTTGACCGTGGCGAGTCGGGACGCGGCATTGCCACGTTGATGGATTTCCAGCGGCTCGCTCAAAATGTTCTCCACCGTCATGCGAGGTGAAAGCGACGAAACCGGATCCTGGAAGACCATCTGGATTTTCGCGCGCAGCATGCGCAGAGCGTCTCCCTCGGCTTTCAAGACGTCGATCGGACCATCGCGGCCGTTGAAGATCACAGAGCCGCCGCTAGGGGTGACAGCCCGCATGAGGACCTTGCTGACGGTGGTTTTGCCGGAGCCGCTTTCGCCGACAAGACCCAGGCACTCGCCCCGCCTGATATCAAAGCTCACGCCGTCCACGGCGCGAACAGAGGTTTGATGACCTCCGCCGAACCATCCGGACTTGCGGATCGTGAAGGTCTTTGTCATATCCCTGACCGACAGCAGGAGGTCGTCCGGCCCCTTCGATGCTGGCGCCGTCTGCTTGCCGAGCAGGTTCCCGACATTCACCGGCACCTCGCGGAGCGCTTTTAGCCTTTCGCCGGGCTTCAGGTCGAAATGCGGAACGGCTGCCATCAGGCCCTTCAGGTAAGGGTGGCCCGGCCGGCGGAATATCGCCTCCACAGGTCCCGCTTCCATGATCTCGCCATGGTACATGACCACCACCTCGTCGGCGACATTGGCGACTACGCCAAGGTCGTGCGTGATCAGCAGCATCGCCATGTTCAGCTTCGTCTGAAGCTCGCGCAGCAATTGCAGGATTTGCGCCTGGATGGTGACGTCCAACGCCGTTGTCGGCTCGTCGGCGATCAACAGGGCGGGCCGGCAGATAAGCGCCATGGCGATCATGGCGCGTTGACGCAATCCTCCCGAAAGTTCAAAGGGATACATGTCATAGGCGCGCTTGGGGTTGGGAAAGCCGACAAGTCCGAGCATTTCCTCGGTCCGCGCCTTGCGCTCCACCCGAGCCGTGGGCGTATGAATCTGCAGGGATTCGCTGACCTGATTGCCGATCGTATGCAGCGGCGACAGTGATGTCATCGGCTCCTGAAATATTTTGCCGATGCGGCTGCCTCTCAACGCCCGGATTTCGGGTCCGTCACGCGGCATCTGCAGGATATCCTGCGTCGTGCCGGGCTTTTCAGGATCGGAAAACAGGATACGGCCGCGAACATGGGCTGTGTTCGGCAAAATGCCCATCACTGCCTGGCTGAGAACCGATTTTCCGGAACCGGACTCGCCCACAAGCGCGGTAACCTTGCCGGGCAAGACGCGAAGATTCGCACGCCTGACGGCATGCAACGGTCCCCCTATAATGGCAAAAGAGATGCCAACATCCTCGATCCGCAGCAGATCAACGCCCAAATTCATTCTCACACCAGCCCCCACTCTGGCCGCTCCAGAAGGCGAGACTAGCGCATTGCCAGCCTAGAGCAACTTGGATTCGAACAGTCGCAAGTTCCCTGCCGGAACCGGCGATCGGACTGCATACCAAAACGCGTTCGGATCGGATCGTGGCGGTTACTGGAGCTTCCTCGGGTCGCCCGCGGACGGCCGCGCGGCATTGCGATGAAGCAGCATGACCTGCTCGGCGTCCGATATTCGGTCGTAAATCGGCTCCAGCGCACCGTCTTCGTCGAGCGAGAGAGCACCCGACAAATCGGGTGAAAGCACCGTTAGCTTCTGCCTGATGCCCGCCAGTTCCTCCATGCCGAGCGCCAGCCAGTTGTTGGCGCCGCAATAGCTGGCGAAGTCTTTGCTGGCGAGAACGCTGTGCGGATATTTCTTGGTTAGGGTCTGGAGGCGCTGGACCTCGTTTACAGCCGAGCCGAAGACGGAGAATGTGAGCCGGTCGGTAAGCCCGACATTGCCGAACATCACATTGCCGACATGCAGGCCGATACCATAGTTTATGTCGCTCAATCCCTGCTGCTTTCTGCGCAGATTGAGACCCATCATGCGCGCGGTGGCCTTGTGCGCTGCTGCAAGAGCGGCCTGGCAGGCGATCTCGGACTGTGAACGGTGCCTTGCGCAAGGGTAAACGGCAATGAAGCCATCCCCTATGAAACTCATGATCTGCCCGCCCTTGCGATTGAAAGGCGCAGCAGCGGCGTCGAAAAACTGGTTCAGCGTATCGATATAGACTTCGCGGCCGGAGGTTTCGGCAAGTCTTGACGACCCGCGCATGTCGCCCATGACCAGTGCCGCCCGGATTGTATCACCCTCGCCGCGCTTGATCTGACCGTCGAGCACGCGCCTGCCGGCGTCGCCGCCGAGATAAGTGGTCATCATGTTGTCGGCAAGCTTGGTGAGCACGGCCATCTTGGTTGCGATAGCGAGATGGTTCTGGATGCGCAGCAGCGCCGCAATCATGCTGTCGCTGAAGCCTGCGGCACTGTCGGTGGACCAAGACCCGATCATGCCCTGACTGGTGTTGCCGCTGAAGGGATGGACGAAAGCCATGTAATCGGTGACGCCCATCAGCTTGAGGTCATCGAAAACAGGAAATTCCGACGGCACCGACGAGTCGAGCCGGCGCCGCAGATGGTCGAGCTTGTGGCTAAGCAGATGGTAGTATGGGCTGGTCAGGAATCTGTCGGAATGAACGCCGTTCTCCTTGCGGAAGCCTTCCACTTCCAGGCCCTGGCCGCGGAGCCAGGTGAAGCCGAGCGCGTCATAAAGCGGATGAAGCATCGAAAAGCTCAAATGCACCCGCTTCAGCGGCAGGCCGGCAGCAGCCAGCCGTTCACAAAAGCCCCTTACCAATGTTTCCAGATCGTCGCCCGCCAACGCCGATTGCGTCAGCCAATCGGCAACCTTATCCATGAGAATGGCAGAAATTTCTGCTTGCGCTGTGCTCATGCTATCTCGAAATCTCCTTGATCCGCCACAAATTCGCCGGCTCGGACGCCGTCAGGCCTTCACCACCGTCTCTCGGGCTAGCCCGAGGCGGCCAAAAATATTGCGTGTGTCGACGATCAGTAGAGCGTGATCCGCGATCGCCTGATAGTCGATCGCGTCGTGGTCGGTTGCAACGACGACAGCGTCGAAATCCTTCAGGGCCACCTCGGTCAATTCGACCGAGCGACGCCCCTTGATCGCCATATGCTCCCGTGTGGTCGGGATTTCGGTAACATGCGGATCGTGGAATTCCGCCTTGCCGCCCCATTCCTCGATGAGTTCAATGAGCCGCAATGAGGGGCTTTCGCGGATGTCGGGCACATTCTTCTTATAGGCGAGCCCGATGATGAGAATGCGCGAGCGGCTGAGCGCCTTGCCGCAGCGCCGGTCCAGCGCCTTCGCCAGTTCATCGACCACATGACGCGGCATGGCCGTGTTGATCTCTGCCGCCAGCTCGATGAAGCGGGTCGGCAGTTCGTATTCGCGCGCCTTCCACGTCAGGTAGAAAGGATCGATCGGAACGCAGTGCCCGCCAAGTCCAGGGCCAGGATAGAAAGGCATATAGCCGAACGGCTTGGTCTTTGCCGCCTCGATCACCTCCCAGATGTCGATTCCCATCGCACCGAGCACGACCTTCAACTCGTTGACGAGGGCTATGTTGACCGAGCGGAAGATGTTTTCCGTCAGCTTGACCGCCTCGGCGGTTGCCGTGGTGGAAACCGGAACGACGGTCTTGACCACGCCATGGTAGAAAGCCTGCACGAGCATCGCCGCTTCAGTGCCGTCACCTGCCACGACCTTGGGGATCGTCGCGACTTCAAAGCTGCGGTTGCCGGGATCCTCGCGTTCGGGCGAGAAGCCGAGGAAGAAATCTATCCTCGACCGCAAGCCGGTTTTTTCCAGGATGGGCTTGATCACGTCGTCGGTGGTGCCGGGATAGGTGGTCGATTCCAGCACGATCAGCTGGCCGAGACGCAGATGCTTCGCGATGGTGCCTGCCGTGTTCCTGACAAAGGAGAGATCCGGCTCGCGGTGTTTCGTCAGTGGTGTCGGAACGCAGATGATGATGACATCGCAGACGGCCAGTTCGGCAAAATCCGCAGTGGCGCGGAACCGTCCGCTCGCCACCTGGCCGGCAAGGGCTGGCGACGTCACCGCCTCGATGTAGGATTGGCCGTTGTTCAGGCTCTCGACCTTTTGGGGTTCGATGTCGAAGCCGGAAACCGGGAAGCCGGCGCGTGCGATCGCAACCGCCAGCGGCAGCCCCACATAGCCCAGTCCGATCACGCCGACTTGCGCGGCACGCGTCGAAATCCGGTTCAGAAGACGGTCATATGTCGATCGTGAGGCGTCCAAAAATGTGCTTCCCGTCAATTCGGACAGGCCGTCCGCTTCCATGGTGAGGCTCACCGCTCCCAAGAGCCCCGAGGCATATTGCGGAAAATCGATGTCCGCAAGCCGTCAGACCGGCACCTTCGCCTTAAGGCTTGCGGCAGCCATCGCATAGCCGCCGGCGGCGCCATCGATGAAATGAACGTGATCGCGCTGCAGCGGCGATGCGACGAGGCATGTCATCAAGGCCGATTTCTGGCGGTGCAGGCCATAGTTGCAGATGCCCGCCTCTTCCGCCTGTTTCAGCCGGTTCTCGATCCGTTGCAATACATCCGCGTCAACGTCGATGGTCATCTTCAAGCCATCGTCGAACTTCCGGAAATCCGAATTGCTGGCCACTTCGCGTTTGTAGATCTTCGGATCGAATCTGCCGATCGTCCAGCCATATCTATCCGTAACAGCCGTAAGCGTCATCAGGAACACTATCCACAGCTTCGACAGCCACCGCCGTCCTGCCGGCGCCATGGCCCGCGCCTCGATATCGAGGCCGGCGGGCAGCAAACTGTAGTCCGGCCCGTTCACTGGCACCGGGTGGCCATCGCGTTCCTGCCTGCCGGCTAGGGCGATAATGTCGGAAACCAGAAACTGAAAACCGCGCAAGTCGCGCGACGCCCCCGGTATGGCTATGATCGAGACAATTTCGCCATGCCGGGCTTCGATTGGGTTCCAGCGGCAGGAGAGGCCGGTCAGATCCGGCCGCGCGCCGGCCGGCGCAGGATCGATGCGGTAGCGCCCCGCTTTCATCTCGGCTTCCGCCCAACTGCCGCCACCTCCGGCGAACATGGCATAGAAGACTGCATCGGAGGCCTGGAACCTCGCCACGCGAACGTCGAGGCCTTGCGCTCTTATATCCTTTATCGGCACGATTGCGGCACGCAAGGTCAGATCCAGTTCGGCCGCCACCCATCTCTGGACAGCCGCCAGCGCGTTGCGGGTGATCTCCAGCGCCGAGCCGGGAAACGCCACGAGCGCGCCGTCGCCGCCGAAGACAAAGGGAAGATCTTGCCTACCCAGCGCATTGAGCAGCGCCGAAATGACGCTGGCACCGGCCATATTGACGGTTTTATAGCGCCCCGCCTCGATCGCCTTGGTAGAGCCGACGATATCTGCGGTGGCCAGCGCCCAGCCATCGGGGAGAGGCCGATAGTTATCGATATCGGCAACGCTTTCGAACCTGGCGAAGACCGGTAGGGAAGCGACAAACGGGTCGGACGCGGCAGCTGTTTCCATGAGCATCAGATAGCACATTCCAGTGCTTGAGGGTGAAGTCGATCATGCTTCGAAATTGACTTGCGCAGGCTTTCCGATGATAGGGTCCGGCGATGCGAATTGCCTTCTACGCGCCGCTGAAGTCGCCCAATCATCCCGTTGCCTCAGGCGACCGTCAGATGGCACGGATGCTGGTCAAGGCGCTGGAGCATGGAGGGCACAGCGTCGAACTGGCATCTGAATTGCGCTTCTATCTACGCGAACCGGATTCGAAAAGTTTCGATGCGCTCAAGGTCGAGGCCCGGGAGGAAGCCGCGCGGCTGGCAGGGCTTTGGGATCGTGACGGCAAGCCCGATCTGTGGTTCACCTATCATCCCTATTACAAGGCGCCCGACCTGATCGGGCCCGAACTGGCGTTGGCCTTTGGTGTTCCCTATGTGACAGCGGAAGCCTCCTATTCGAGGCGGCGCAACACCGGTTTGTGGGCCGATACGCAAGCGTTGGTGGCGCGAGCCGTCGAACAGGCGGCGCTGAACATCTGCTTCACGCAAAGGGATCTTCAGGGACTGGCAGATGCGATACCCGACGCCGCTTTCGGCATGCTTTCGCCCTTCATCGACACATCGCTATTCCGGGAAACACCGGCACGGGGTTGTCCGACGCGCCTCGTTACCGTCGCCATGATGCGCCCGGGCGACAAAGTCGAAAGCTATCGCATGCTGGCGCAGGCGCTCGGTTCGATCGGTCATCTGACCTGGACCATGTCGATCGTCGGGGACGGACCTGCCCGCGAGGAGATCAAAGCGCAATTCGCCGGCTTGCCCGCCGAGCGTATCGAATGGCTTGGCGCGCTTGAGCCAGCCGCCGTGCCGGATGTCCTCTACAGTGGGGGAATTTACGTCTGGCCGGGTTTCGGCGAGGCCTATGGCGTTGCCTATCTTGAAGCACAGGCCGCCGGCCTTCCGGTTGTGGCTCAGGATGTCGCCGGCGTGCCGGAGGTCGTGCGGGATGGCCAGGCCGGGTTTCTCACCCCGCCGGACGATGTGGCGGCGTTCGCTTCTGCCATTGAAAGGCTTCTGACCCGTAACGACGAAAGATCCATCATGGCCGCAGAAGCCAGACGTTTCATCCTCGAAGAACGTTGTCTCGGTGCTGCGGCGGCGCGTCTGGCCGAACTTCTTGCGAAGATCCCGGTCTCATGACATCCGATCAAATCTGGCAACCCTTGGTGGAGGAGCTGGCGAACTGGCAACGGGCGGACCGTAAGGCAGAGTTCTGGCTGCGCGACGATGACGGCGTTGATCCGACGCCTGCGCTTGATCGGTTGCTCGACCTCACTGGTGAATTCGCGGTTCCGGTGACTCTGGCCGTCATTCCCGCCCTGACTGACGAGAAGCTTGTCGTTCGGCTTGACGAGGCGCCGCATGCCACGGTCGCCATCCATGGCTGGGCGCACCGAAATCATGCTCCGGAGGGCCAGAAGAAGCAGGAGCTCGGCGCGCATCGGCCACGCGAGGCGGTGCTCGATGATCTGGCCCGCGGGCTGTCGCACATAACCGGCCTGCACGGCGCACGTGCCGTTCCGATGCTGGTGCCACCCTGGAACAGGATCGACGCCGGCTTGGTATCCGACCTTGGATCGATAGGATTTTCGGCATTGTCGGTCTATGGGCCGCCAAGACCGGCTTCACTTGCGGTCATCAACAGCAATGTCGACATCATGGATTGGCATGGCACGCGCGGCTGCCGCGATCATGGCCTGTTGGTTCAAGCCATCATCGCGCAGTTGCAGCATGCATTCGATGGAGGCGAACCGGCCGGCCTGCTCACCCACCATCTCGTGCATGATGAATCGGCCTGGCTCTTCCTCGAACGGCTGTTCACAGTCACCGCACAGACTGAAGCCTGCGTATGGCTTCCGATCAGGACATTGATCGGGCGCAGCGCCGGTAAAGCAATTCCAGGAAAAGTGTGAATGGTTTTCCGTCCGGAATTGCGTCAAAACAAAGAGATAGAGGAAAACAGCTCAGCGCTTTTTGCGCAATGAGACTGGAAATTTGAGCGTCTGGCCATCCCGCGCGGCAAAAGCGCCGGTAAACCTGTCTTTGGCCAGTTTCTCGATCTCGTCCAGTTCCTCGTCGGTCCGTGTCGGATCGTGGTGAAACAGGGCAAGCCTGCGCGCACCGGCCGCCTCACAGAGCTTGACACCCTCTTGCCATGTCGAGTGCCCGTAACCGCGGCGGCGTTCCATTTCCTCCTCGGTGTAGGTGCAATCGTAAATGACGAGGTCGGCATCTTCGATCAGGCCGAGCACCGCCTGATCGAGTTTGTCCGGCTCGTGCTCAGTGTCTGTGATCATCGCCACGACGCGGCCGCCCCATTCGACCCGGTAGCCTATGCAGCCGCCCGGATGGATAAGACTGCCGGTTCGGACCACCACCCCTTCGCGCGGGCGAAGCACGTCTCCGGATACGAAATCGCGATAGTCGAGGCTTGCCTTGCAGGCTTCCAGTTTCACCGGAAACCACGGCGGCTGCATGAACTCATCGACCATCTGCCGGGTCGTCATGTGTCCTGCAAGATGCCCGGACCAAAGCGTAACCTTGGCGCCCCGATCATAGATCGGCGCAAAAGACGGCAACCCGATGATGTGATCGTAATGGCAATGGGTGAAAAGCAGGTCGAAATCGGTCACGCCCAACGCCTGAAGTGCCGCGCCGGCAGGCCGTAGGCCAGAGCCTGCGTCGAACAGAAGCGTATGCTTACCGCATCGCATTTCGACGCAGATTGAGTTGCCGCCATAGCGAGAGAATTCTGGCCCTGATACCGAAATGCTGCCGCGGACACCCCAAAACCTGACCAGGAAAACGTTGTCGTCCATGCTACCCCTTCGCCCATCATATCCAAACAACCGCTGCTAGGCGAGACAGGCTTTCTCCGGGTGATCTTCTCAGCGAGAGGACAGTGCCGTCACGACGGCGAGGATCGGGCGCACGTCCTTCGTTATTTGGCGCTTCGTGCGTCGATCAGATCCGCGGTCGTATGGCTTAGGCGATCGGCAAGAACCCGCAATATCTCGATGGTCATTTCCGGGAACTCCCTCATAAGCCTCAGGAAATGATCCTTGCGGATTCTCAAGGCTTCCAGCGGACTTGCCGCTCTGACGGTGGCAGTGCGGGAGCTGTTGCACAATATGGCGATCTCGCCAACGATCGAATTTGGCTCCAGTTCGGCAACTTTTATCGGTCCGCTATCGGAATCGACAAGAATATCCGCCCTGCCTGAAAGGATGACATAGGCGGCGTCTCCCTCGTCGCCCTGCCTGAAAAGGATCTGGCCGGCGCTGTAGCTCACACGATCGGATGTGAACGCAAGCAGCTTGAGCTTTGTCGGCTCGATGGCAGAGAACAAGGGAACGCGTTGCAGCATTCCAACTTCATCCTTGAGCAGCATTGTCGCAAACCTTCCAAAATTCGCGTTTGCCAGACTAGAGCAAGGGACGCCAAGATGGAATCAATTCTCTTTCCGAGATGGCGAGGCAAACCACGCGAAAGGTGGCGAGCCCGATGTCGTGCACCGGCAGAATGATCCATCTGAATGTCCGTTGCTCTATGACAACAGTTCCTTGAAGATACCGTTCCCCGCCAAGAGTGTCTCGTGTGTTCCGTCTTCCGCCAATTGACCCGAGTCGAAGACGACAACGCGATCGAACATCATCGCCATTGCCGGATTCGTCACGACCCACACAATTGCCGGCGAATGGCCGTCGCGCCTGGCTTCCTCGAGCACATTTCGCAGCACCTTATCCTGCATGCGCTGGTCGAGCGCCGACAGCGGCCGGTTGAGAATGAGAAAATCGGGACGCTTGAGCAAGGCCCGGGCAACATCGAGCTTCTGTCGCTGTCCACCGGTCAGCCGCCTCCCGCCGGAGCCGACGTTGAAGTCCAGGCCGACATCCAGAAGTTCGCCATAAAGCCCGAGTTCGTCAAGAATGTCATAGACGATGGAGCGTATGCGGTCGGGCGCGTCGGGATGATTGTTGCCCACACGCCCGAACAGGACATTATCCATGACCGTGGCCGCGGCAATGTATTTGGCAGGATCATACCGTTCGATCGCATTGTGCAACTCGGGCGGCAGGTCTTCATAGAACCGGTTGCGTGCAGCGACGATCTTGCTCATCAGCTCGTCGCTCAGCAGGCCGAAGCGGTGCCGGGGCTCGATGTAGGCAAAGCTCAAGGTGACGATCATGGCGCGATCGTTCTCCGAAACCGCCTCGTAGGGACGGTTCTTGAGCCGTTGCAGCAAGGTTTCGTAGGCGGGTATCTCCTCCGCGCTCATGAAGGCGAGCTGCTGGAAGAACTGGTGATCGGGCGGCAGGTCGGCAAACAACTCGATCGCCTGTTTGGCGATCTCCAAGCCCATTTCGTAGAGCGTGCGGTCGAGGCCGGCTTGCCTCAGCACGGAAGCAAAATAGGGATTGGCCGCCAGCGCCCTGTCGGCCAGTTCGGGACCGGCGGCAGCGCCGAAGAGCAGGTTTTGGCCGATCGTTGCTTCCTTGTTGTAGGCGCCCGGTTCGAAAGGAACCACCAGTCCGCTCAGCCCCTCTTGTTCCAGCCGGGTCCGCAGCGCCGCACGCAGTTCGACGATCCGCCTGGCAAGCTCCGTGTGACGCGTGAGGTCAGCTGAAGAGCGCAATCCGAGATCCAGAATGTCACGCGACAGAACAACCGCGTCGAGCACCCGGCGCACGGCTTCAAAGAGGTCGTGCGGGCCGGTAGCGCCAGCGGAAGCATAGTTGATCCAGTCGCCGTGGATATCAAGATCCGGATTGCCCGACCGGCGCGCCTCGTGAATGTTCCAGCGGTGCTGATCTGCCGCAGCACCGTCATAAGGCACCGATGTCAGCGGCGCATGCTTCAACCCGTAGAGCAGGTTGTCGCGGAGGCTTGCCTGGAACAGGAAAACATCCGACGAGGCATACGATATGCGCCGGCCGGTTACTGCTTCGGGGAGTTCAAGCAGGTCGTCGGTGCCCGAAGCGACCTTTCCGCTGTCTGGCCAGATCAGCCGCGCGAAGGCTTCTGCAAGCGCCTCCGCTCCACCTGTTGCGGTACTGACCAGTGCCACCGTCTCACCCGGCTTGACCTGGAGGGAGATACGGTTGAGGAGCATCGCACCGCCATCGTCTGCTATGGACAGATTGATCGCCGACAGCGGTTTGGTCATCGGATCGGGATCGTCGATCGTCAATGCCATGATTTTCGGCGCGATGAGACCTTCGACGGTGAACTGTTCAACGACCTGTTGATATTTGACCTGGACATCCTGCCGATCCTGATCCCAGTCGATCAGTTCCTTCATCGGTCCGGGCAGGTCCTTGTAGGCGCCGATCACGGCCACGAGCTGGCCGACGTCCAGCCGCCCCTGGAGGACCAGATACCCGCCGATCATGTAGAACAGAAAGGGCGTGAGCTGCGCGAGAAAATTGTTGAGGAACTTTACCATGAATTTCCATTGGTAAAGATCGAAGCGGATCTTGAAGATGAGCCCGAGCCGGGCAGCTATGTCGGCGCGCTCGTAGTTTGATGTATCGTGGACGTGAACCGCGCCGATGCCGTCGACGATTTCGCCAACCCGGCCCGAAAGCGCGCGCGCCGTCAACTGCCGTTGGCGCCCGAGCACGATCAGCCGCCGCCGCATTCGCGGGATGAGCACGATCTGGATCGCCACGATCACGACCGCTATCATTCCGAGCCAGACGTTCTGGATCATGATGAACAGCATGGCCGTCAGCGCTTGGCCGCCGAGCAGTACCGGCTGCAGGAAGGCGTCGCCGATGAAGCCGCCCAGCGGCTCCACCTCGTCCTTCACCATGGTCGCCACTTCGGCGGACTTCACCCGCTTGAAGTAAACCGGCGGAAACCGCAGCACGCGGTCGACCAGATCGAAGCGGATACGCCGCAGCATGCGTTCGCCGAGGCGGCCCTTGTAGGTGTTGATGTAGAATTTGAACAGGCCGTTGATGACGACTAGCAAGAGGAACACAAGGCTCAGGGCAAACAGGGTCTCCTCGCGGTCGAGCTGAAAACCGGAGAAGAACTGGACCTCTCCAATGAACGGCAGGTTATAGTGTAGCCTCATGAATGGCTGGGTCGCGCCCGGTTGCTCGAAGCCGCGACCTTGGATCGGTCCGTTGACGATCAGCTTCGGCAGGTCGAAGGACATGAAATACGGGATCATCGAAAGCACGACGATCATCAATATCCAGAGCTGCTGCTTCTTGGTGTGCGTCCAGATATAGCGGGCTAGGCTGGCTTCCATATGCGACTGTGGACCCTTCAGTTGGAAGCATGCAGGATGTAAAAGCACCTGCTGGCGAATGGCGTATCGGCAATTTCTTCATCGCCAGCGACAAGCTCGAAGCTGCCGTGCACGGACATTGCCCCGCGCTCAACTATGCAAGGAACCTGCGAGGCGGCGCGATCCAGTTCCGGCGCATGGTCGATGGCAACGACATGGGCATTGTCGATCGGCGAAGAAAGCAGCTGGCCAAACGATCCGCGGCTTTCGTAGGGCTTTGGCGAACAGCTGAGCAGCACGAGGCCGCAGCTGCGCGGCTGGTGCTGGCGGATGGACGCCGATGATCCGGACAGATGCAATAGGCTCTCTCCGGCACCGGGCAATAGCCAAGCGGCTTGCAGCATGATCACGTCCGCGGAATCAAACAGTCTTGCGGGAGGCAAGATTGCGTTGTGTCGCCCAGAATCCCAACATACAAGACGAATTATGATGGATGTCACGCAACCACGCAATGCCATGGACTGGCACGAGCAAGCCTTGGACCTCACACGGGGAATTGCTGCTTATGTCAACTGCCCTCTCGTGGCAGGGCTGGCGCGCGTCGTCGCCAAGCATCCGAAGGCCGATATTGCCAACGCCTTCAACCACAAGCAGGTCGCCTGCAAGATGTGGGCGCTCGACAGGCTGTTCGAAAGCGGCGGCGGCCGCTTCGGGCGCATATGGGTTCTGGGTGGATGGTACGGCGTATTGCCGGCAATGCTTTTCAACGATGCCCGCTTCGACATCGCGGCGATCGATAGCATCGACATCGATCCTGAAGTCGCGCCGGTCGCCCGGACCCTCAACCGGGAAGCCGGCGACCGGTTCCGGGCGCTGACGGCAGATATGTACGCACTCGACTATGCGGCCGGGCGGCCCGACCTGATGGTCAATACGAGCTGCGAACACATAGCCGATCTGCGCGCCTGGCTTGCTCTGCTTCCGCCGGGCACGAATGTACTGCTGCAATCGAACGATTATTTCAGCGAGCCGACGCACATCAACTGCGTGGCTTCGCTTGCAGCCTTCGAGGAGATGGCGGCGCTACGGGAGGTGCGGTTCTCCGGCGAACTGCCGACAAAAAATTATACGCGCTTCATGCTGATTGGAACTGTTTAATGCATTTCGCCCAAAAGTGCGTAGCGGTTTTGGGACAACGATACGCATAAAAACAGGACTTGAAGCGCGTCGCACGAATCTCACGGACGCTACGCGCGTTAGGATCTATCGTCTGTTTGATCATGAACTTTTCCGAAACCGGGCCCCACATTTAGGGACCATGTTCGATACCGCTCGCGCAGGATTTGCGCCGAGCGACGCGCGCCTTCCAGATCGAGACGATGCGCGGATGGCGTCCGTCCCACAAGCGCCTGTTCGATAGCTTGCGCCAAACCTTCAGGCGTCAGGTCCTTTTCCGTCAGCACCGTTGCAAGACCGAGTTCTTCGAGCATCAGGGCGCGAACCGTCTGTTCGGTTTCCCCGCCGGCTGCAAATGGGACGAGCAGGGAGCGACAACCCGCGCGCAGTACATCGCAGACCGTGTTGTAACCCGCCTGCGAGACTGACAGGCGGGCGCCGGTCAGCAGGCTGGCGAAATCCTCGCGGAACCGGAAGATGGACAGGCCCGGCGTGGCATCGCGTGCGATTGCGTCAAACTCGTCTTTCGGCAGGTTCGGGCCGGTGATCAAACACCATTTCCAAGCGTTGTTGGCATTCCGCGCCGCTGCGATGGTGGAGCTGACAAGGCTCTTTCCGGCAGCCCCGCCGCCAACCGACACCAGAACGTCGAAGCGCTCGGAGGCTGCGGGCGATGGCGGCGCGGCAACGAGCCCTGTGTAGGTGACCTCGGCCCTGATCGCCCCAGCCAATGGAAATGTCTTGTCGATGGTTGCGAAAGCCGGATCGCCGTGGACCATAACAAGGTCGAAATGCCTGTTGATGAGATCGACCGTTTCCTCGTTTCGGCCCGGCTTGACGCGCTCCTGGAGGATATCGCGGACGGACGTCACCAGCGGCGGTCTGGGCGACGTCGCGTCGATGACCTCGATCAGCGGCAAGAGTTCGAAACGCATCTGCCGGCGTCCAAATGGAAACGCCTCGACAATGACGATATCAGGCCTGCAATCCCGGAATGCCTGCAGCAGCATCTCTGAACGCCATTTCTTGAAATCATCGTCGATCGGGTTGCCTTGCAGGTCGACAAGTCCCGAAAATCCTTCATCACCGGAGGTGACAGGTGGCAGGGTTACAGATTTTACCCCCAGTCCTGGAAACCCGGCGATCGGCGCTCCACCGGTCACGACGGTTACGTCAAACCCGTCATCGACCAGAGCCGCCGCAATGCGGCTGGCGCGCGCGAGATGGCCGATGCCGAGCAGGTGCTGGACATAGAAGAAAGCGCGCAGCCGCTTCATTCGGCGGCCCGCCACTCCCGCTCGAACAGTTCCTTGAGCTGTCCAATGCTTGCCATATGATCGAAATTGCCGCGCACGCGCCGCTCTGCGGCGTCGCCGAGGCGGACGCGCAGCACGGGATCGCGGATCAGGCGCTCCAGCGCCTGTGCCAGGGCAATCGGGTTTTCCGTCGGAACCAGCAAGCCGGTTTCATCCGGCGATAAAAGCTCCGGCACGCCGGAAGTATCGGTCGACACGCAGGCAAGGCGCTGGCTAGCCGCCTCCACCAGAACATTCGGCAGACCGTCGCGGTCGCCATTTGCGGTGATCCTGCAGGCCAGGGCGAAGATGTCGGCACGGCGGTAGTGCTCAAGCACCTCCTCCTGCGCAAGCGCGCCTTTCCAAGAGACGCGACCATCCACGCCGAGCTTTTGCGCCAGCGCCTTGAACCGTTCCAGTTCTTCGCCGCCGCCGATATGCTCGAAACGCCACGCCAAATCGCCGGGCAACAGGGCAAGGGCCTCCAGCAACGTGTCGTAACCTTTCTTTTCAACGGCGCGCCCGACACTCAGAACGACAACCGGTTCGTCCGGCGCCGAGCCGTCATGCTGCTTTCGCGCCTCGCCGAAACTGCCGAAGCGATCAAGGTCGAGCCCATGATAGCTCAGATGCACAGACGAGTTGCCGTTAGCGAGTTTTTTCAGACGGTCGAAGCCGGTTTTCGTGCAAGTGACCGTCCAGCGCGCCGAGGAAAGCTTGCCGGCCAGATCCCAGTCCGCCGAAGTCCAGATGTCCTTGGCATGGGCCGAGCAGGTCCAGGGCAGGCCACGAAGCTGGCTGGCATAGCGCGTCACCGATGCAGGCGTGTGCGCGAAATGGGCATGCAGCCAGCCCGCGTTTTCCGGCCATTCGGCCGCCAGCACGAGCGCTTGCCCGAAGCGGCGCGCGCGATTGCGCGTAAAGTCGCGGGGCATATCGGCAGCCAGCGATCCGAGCGCGCGCCAGAAGCCCGGACGCAGCAGATAGGCAAACAGCGAGCGAAGCACGCGCAGCGGCTCTTCATGCAGATATTCCGGCAGATAATGGACGGGCGCTTTGATCTCGTCATGCACGGGGTGGCGTTTTTCGTCGGTCGGCCGCCTGAGCGCGACAAGTATCAGGTCGAACCCCGCACGCTCAAGACCGAGCAATTCCTGCGCGATGAAGGTTTCGGACAGCCGCGGATAACCCTTCAGAACCACGACGATCTTGCGATGTTGCAACTCAGGTCATTCCTTCAATGACTGAAAGGTGATGGCCGGCCCGCCGGTCGAGCAGTTCCGCGACGATTTCGGAAATATGAGGCAGCCCTTCCAGCGTCAGATGCGGATTGCTCTGCGATGGGCGGGGCCGGTCCGGCAGCACCTTCAGTGCATCGGCAAACCGCCGGGAATCCTCGGCTTCTTCCGGCAAAAACATCTCGATGAGGCCGAGTTCGGCCGCGCGCCGTGCGCGGATCAGTTGTTCCTTGCGGGGCTCGACGCGCGGCACGATCAGCGCCGGCTTGTCGAAAGACAGTATCTCGCAATAGGTGTTGTAGCCGCCCATCGCCACTACCGCCTTGGCGCCGGCAATCAGGTCTTCCATGCGGTTGTCGAACTCGATGATCCTGATATAGGGGATCTTGGACCCCTTCTTGAGCAGCTTGTTGCGCTTGCGCGCCGGCATGTAAGGCCCAAGCACGATCAGGGCCCTATGCTGCAATTGCGGATCCTGCTGATAGGCATCGATGACGTCGTGAATCAGATCGGCGCCGTCACCGCCGCCACCGGTGGTAACGAGGATATAGTCGCCCTCGGGCCGATGGCCGGGCAACTCGTTCCGCTGCAGGCTCCGTTGCAGGAAACCGACGAACCTCATCTTTGCCCTGACAGCCGGCGGCACATCCAAGCCGGTCAACGGATCGTAGAAATCCGGCGGGCCATAGGCCCAGACCTTGTCGTAGAACAGGCCTATCTTGCGCATCACGTCCCGGCGTGCCCACTCTGCTTCGAGCAGATGCGGCGCATCCATCACCTCGCGCAGGCCAAGCACCAGCGTGGTGCCCCGCGTCTTGAGGTAGGACAGCGTGTCCTCAATCTCACCGCGCAGGCCGAGCGGTTCCTTGTCGACGATGAAGATATCCGGCCGGAAGGTCTCGGCCGTGTGGCGGATGATCGACTGGCGCATCCTTAGCGTCTCATGCAGATCGATGTCCTTTTCCAGCGAGGTGTATTCGCCGTTGCGCAGCTTGATGACGCTGGGGATCTTCACGAAGTCGACACGGGCACGGTAGTCGAAGGCGCCAGCGATAGTCGCACCCGAAATGATAAGCACCTGAAGTCCGCGGAAATCCTCGACCAGCGAATGCGCGATAGTTCGGCAGCGCTGCAAGTGGCCGAGCCCGAACGTGTCGTGGCTGTACATGAGAATTCGAGCGTTTTCTGCGTGCTGGGTCATTGTTGAACGTCTCTTAGAATTCTCGCTTTGAGGACCGTGAGCGACCCGCCGGCTTCGAAACCATCCTGGTTTTGAAACATGAGGCCGCGATTTTGAATTTGCATTACTTCTGTGGAATGCCTGTCAGATAGGGCTTTCTGATTGCCTGAGTCCGAAACTGGATGGAGGGGCGAATATCGCCTCGGCGGGAGCGGGCCGAGACTCCCCGTTGTTGTTTTGGGATGAATCGAAGGGGAAAGCGGTGTCCAAAAGATCGGCAGAAGTCATCCCTCTTGATTCCAAAGCTGCGGTCTCTCCGAACTCGACGGTTTCGGAGCGGTGAAAGCGAATTCCGCGATCCTGCCCATATAGTCAATTGCTTGATCGGTATACGAAAGGACAGGGTCGCCGGGCGTCGCACGGCACATGTTGTTGCAGAACTCGTTTCGCGCGCCATCGCTCTCGGTCTTGGGAGACCAAAGGTGCTGCCCGTCAATCTCTTGACGGGCGGTCTGATTATGATTCACCGACCAGAACTGAGCCATCTATCGCCCAAGCTAGCCTGAATTTCGCCAGGAATCGAGTGGATGCCAGCGCTCACAACACACCGCCCGCAGCGGGTGTGTGCAGCACCGGTTGCTTGTCGATCGCTATGGCCTCTGGCTAATGCCTTAGCTGGGGCGGTGACGGTACTTTTTGAGACGACCTGAGCGGGCCATCGAACGTCGCGAGGTGCAAAAACCGCTCGATTGGTCCCGACAGTTGGCGAAACCTCAAAATATTTTTGCGACGACTTTAACCTTTAGAATCAAGAGCGTAATTTTTTGACGGCGTTGAAGTCGCCGCGATCGGGGAAAAAATGCGGCATTTCTCTCCTCCCAGTCCGCCCATTGCTGCAAGCCGACGGCATCAATCGCGTCCTGCTCGGCTTAGGCAGGCTGCGAAAGCGAGCGAGGTCTTCGGGCTCCATGGTGTAGACGGCAAGAAAGCGGGGTATGCGGCGGTTTTTCCTTCGTGCTGTCAGAAGCATGCTGGCTGCTTAGACTCTTGGAGGGCCCAAGTCACTGCGCAGTACCACTCTCTAAATGCCCGCCCGCTATCGGGGACGCCGCGCTCCTCAAGGTCCCGCAGTCCGCTGGTCAGTACCTTCGCCGAAGGTTATTGATTTTCTCGGCCGGGTTCTCCTTTCGTGGTGCCGAGGCGGTTAAGCAGATTGAGCGTGATCCTGCCGACATCGTTCATGGCGCCTGCGGCTGGCAGCGCGCCGCACCAGGCAACCGAGCTTGCCGAAAAGATCAAGCCGCCTGCTGCGAGCTTTCGCAGGGTCATTTCGGCGCAGCGGCGGGCGATGCGTTGCGTATCGCCGCCCTCATACCAGCGCGTCGGATCCTGGAAGAAGCTGTCCGGAAATCCCGTCGCCCGCGCGATCACGACGGTGTCAGCGGAAGTGCCGAGGGCTGGATCTGTCGCATCCACTTCGTAGCCCGCGGCACCACCCAGCACGATGCCGTCCGTGCCGAAGGTCGCATTTTCAACGCCTTCGAACAGCCATGCGAATCCTGCTTCACGGCTTTCCTCAGTGCGCGTGAAGGGGCGCGCGCCTTCGAATCCCATCAGTGAGATCGCGCCACCGATCAGCGAGAATTCGCCTCGGCCGCGCGAGCGGAGATAGCCGCCTGGTTCGTTGGTGATCGACAGCGCCTGTTCGGCGACCGGGCCCTCCCAGGTGCGGCCTGCCTCCAGCGGCGAGCGCCGCAGCTCCATCAGGTCGTCCTTGAAAGCCACAGTGGCAGCGAAGCCGTTTCCGCCGAGATAGGCGATGCTGCCGCCTTCGGCCACAAACTGCCGCAGCGCCTGCTCCATCTCGATCGACATATATTCGGGGTGACTGCCGGTGACGACGGCTTGATGTCGACGCAGACCGTCTATGCCGCATTCGTGCAAGTCGTGATCGGTCAGGACGTCAAACATGATTCCATTTCCGTGGCAGAATCGGAGGAAGTGCAGATCGACCGGCAAATTGTGTGGGCAGCCGCAGAGCGGATAGTCGTAATCGTCCCTGAGCGTCACTTTCGGCTTTTTGTAGGAACAGATGGAAACACCGCTAAGGTCGGAATGGTAGTCGTAAAGAGATTTCAGATTGTTGGCGATCGCGAAGCGATGTCCCCGGTCGTCGCCTTTCCATTCATAAAGATGATCCGGGAGATATTCGTCGGCATAAGCGAGATAGGTGGCCGTCGGCACGAGATACAACAGCGGCGACGAGACCTGTGACGAGGTGACGAAGAACACCACGCGTTCGTCGCCACCCTCCCATTCGACCTGGAACGCGTAGACGCCTGGGTGTGCGTTTTCAGGGATCGTCACGCGGTGTGATGCCGGCCACTCAAGCGGGCCGATGTCGTCGTCGTGGCAATGGATAGCGTCGTAGTGCGACGGCACCAAGCGAGGCTCGAAGCTCGATCCGTCCCAGCGTGCCGAAGTCACGCAGAAGGCTGGCTGATTGATCACATCTAGGAGCAGCGGATCTGCTCCGCCCGACGACAGGATCGGTTGCGTTGGTAACAGCGTCGGGAAATCCCAGGCAACAGTCCCCTGTGGGGTGTCGAGCCGGATCGCAGCAAATTTCGCGTTGAGGGTAGGTTCGTGGTTGGTGGCACTTGCGCCGAAATGGATGCCGTGCCCTTGGAGGTTCCACGCCGGGCTGCCAAAACCTTCACGGAGTTCGTAAGGCGCGAGAAGATCATGGGATTTGATGCGCAGACGCGATTGTTCCTGCCGCAGATCCAACTCGACAGTGAGCCACACACCGGTTGGCGCCTTCTTCTCGACAAGGGTTTCGTCACCGATTTCCACGACTAATGCGCCGTCGCGGAGGCGCAGCCCGACGGCGCCTGCCTCCAGGATCGTGCGCGCACCTTCGTTGCGCGTGAGGAACAGCTCAAAACGTATACCGTGGAGGGCTTGTACTTTGGCCAGTTCGCCGGGCCGCACGAACAGGAACGACCCCTGGTCGAAATGCCGACGCCGTGCTTCACCTATTGTTTCGATGGCCCAGGTGAGAAATTCCGGAGCCGGCTTGTCGAGCCGGCAAATTCGTGTGGCCTTTATCGGCCGATCGCATGACAGGCTGAGCTTGATCCGCTGGCCTGCTTTGGCACTCCAGGGGGTGGTATAGCCAACCACGCTCATCGCGTCGTGGTCTACTGCGCGCTTCATATATCCCTCCCGATGAACTCCAGATGGGCTGGGGCGAACCGCGTAGACCGGTCCGATGTCGGCCAATGCGCTGCCGCTCTGACAAGCAGAGTTTCGCATGGCGCACTACAGCCATGATGTACATGCTTGTATAGATAAGCTGCATTCGGATAGTCTCGACGTGATCGGTCCAAGCGCGACATTACCAAGGAGGATGACATGCGCAACGCATCTCTCTTCGATCTGTCAGGCAGGAAGGCGCTTGTAACCGGCGCAAGCCGTGGCATCGGGCGCAGCATCGCCGAGGCGCTCAGCGCGGCCGGCGCCGACGTCGCCGTCACGGCGCGCAGCGTGACCTCGCTCGAGAAGACGATGGCCGCTATCCGCACCGCCGGCGGGGTCGCGCACGCCGTCGCCCTGGACGTCACTGACGTCGACCGGTGCCGGGCGGCGACAGCCGAGGCCGGCAGCCTGCTCGGAGGTCTCGATATTCTCGTCAACAATGCAGGTACGGAAGAGGTCCGGCCTTCACTCGATGTCGACGAGGCCTTGTGGGACAGGATTGTCGATACGAATCTCAAAGGCGCCTTCTTCTGCGCCCAGGCCGCTGCGCGGCAGATGAGAGACGCCGGACGGCCCGGCGTCATTATCAATCTCTGTTCGTTAACTTCCGAGGTTGGGGTTCCCACGGCGGTGCCGTACGGCTCGTCGAAATCAGGCCTCCTCGGCATGACGCGGGCGCTTGCGGCGGAGTGGGCCGATCTTGGGATCCGGGTCAACGCCATTGCGCCTGGCTATTTCAGGACAGCGATGACAGACGTGTTCTACAGCAACCAGGCATGGCAGCAATCGATGCTCGCCAAGATTCCGCAGCGCCGTTTTGGTGATCTCCCGGACCTGCACGGAATCGCGGTGTTCCTCGCTTCGGATGCGGCAGCCTACATAACCGGCCAGTCCATTCCCGTGGATGGAGGCTTTCTCGCATCGATTTGAAGGCTTCAGGGGCTGGAGATGTGTCCCAGAAGTGATCGACAAGCGCTAACCGTAATTGCGTCCTAGAAAAGGAGCCGCCATGTCTGACGTCAGCTTCCACCGCCTGTCATCCCTCAGTGTCGATCAGCGGTCCAGTTTACTGAAACGCGCAGAAGGAGATCTGTCTTCCTTCATCGAAAAGGTCCGTCCAATCATCAAGGCCGTCAAGGATGAAGGTGACACGGCCTTGCTCCGGTTTGCGCGCGAACTCGACAAAGCCGATGTTGCCGACGGTGGGCTGAAAGTTTCGGAAGCGGAGTTCGACGCGGCATTCGACAAGGTCGACAAGGATGTCGTGGAGAGTATCCGGTTCGGCATTGAGAACATAAGGCATTTCCACGAGGAGCAGCGCCCGGAAACGATGTGGCTCAAGGAAGTTCGGCCGGGCGCCTATGCGGGTGACCGATACACACCGATTGCTTCCGTTGCGCTTTATGTTCCGCGCGGCAAAGGCGCCTTCCCCTCGGTGACGATGATGACCTCGGTTCCGGCGGTGATTGCCGGGGTTCCCCAGATCGCGATCGTGACGCCTGCGACTTCGGATGGTTCCGTCGACGCCGCGACGCTGGTTGCTGCCCGCATTGCCGGCGTGGAGACCGTGTACAAGTGCGGCGGCGCCCATGCGGTCGCCGCCGTCGCCTATGGAACCGAGACCGTGAAGCCTGCCGTGAAGATCGTCGGGCCGGGGAGCCCGTGGGTGGTGGCGGCAAAGAGCGTGTTGTCCCCGATCATCAACACAGGCCTGCCTGCCGGCCCGTCCGAAGCGATCATCTTTGCCGATGACAGCGTCGACGGCGGCCTGGCCGCTCTTGACCTGTTGATAGAGGCCGAGCACGGCCCGGATTCGTCGGCCTATCTGGTGACGCATAGCCGCAAGGTCGCCGAAGCCGCGTTGATTGCGATACCGGAACACTGGTCCCGAATGAGCGAACAGCGTGTGGAGTTCTCGCGCGCGGTGCTGACTGGAAAGCGCGGCGGCATCGTGCTGACCGAGTCGCTGGAGGACAGCTACCGTTTCATCAACGATTATGTCCCGGAGCACCTCGAGATTCTGTCAACGGAGCCATTTGCGCACCTTGGACGTATCACAGAAGCCGCCGAGATCCTCATGGGACCGCACACGCCGGTGACCCTCGCTAACTTCGTCCTGGGACCCAATGCGGTGCTGCCGACCAGCCGGTGGGCGCGAACCTTTGGACCGCTTTCGGTGACGGATTTCGTCAAGAGATCGTCGGTCGGCTATGTGACCTCGGCGGCCTATCCGGAACTCGCGTTGCATGCCCGCAGGCTCGCCCGCTACGAAGGGTTCAGCTCGCATGAGAACGCGGTTTCGGAGATCCGCGATCGCTATCTCGCCGGCTGAGCGGAAACGATGACGATGAGGGCGGCGCGACTCCATGGACCCGGCGACCTGCGCGTCGAGGATATCGCCGCGCCAGCCGCTCCCGAGCCAGGCTGGGTGAAGCTGAGGGTCGATGCCGCAGGCGTTTGCGGTTCCGATCTTCACAACTTTCGCACGGGCCAATGGATAAGCCGGGCGCCCTCGACGGCTGGCCATGAGCTGACAGGCACGGTGATCGCTATCGGCGAGGGCGTGGACATCGTCGCTGTTGGCGACCGCGTGGTCGCCGATTCCCGTTTCTGGTGTGGAGAATGCGCGCAATGCCATGCAGGCAGGCGGCACCTTTGCACGTCGCTGGGCTTTGTCGGCGAGATATGCGACGGCGGATTTGCCGAACAGGCGGTCCTGCCCGCACGCCTGCTGCACGTCGTCGATGCCGCGCTTGACGAACGGGTCGCTGCGATGGCCGAGCCGCTGGCTGTAGCGTTGCACGCAGTGCGGCGTCTGCCGAAAACGGCCGGCTCCGTTCTTGTGGTCGGCTGCGGGACTATTGGCGGGCTTGCCGCACTGCTGCTTTCCCGGACATTCGCAGGTACCGTGCTCGTCGCCGATCGCAACCCTGGCCGATGCGCCCGGGTGGCGCGGGTGACCGGCGCCAGCATCGTCGACTTGAACCGGGACGCCATTGCCGCCGCCACCGCGGATGCCCCCCTGCTTGCTGCCGTCGAAGCGACCGGCAGCATCGCAGCACTCAGCCAGTTGCTCGGCGTTCTCGATGCCGGTGGCACCGTTGCGATGGTCGGCATATTCCATGGGCGCCTCGACATCGATCCCAACATCCTGGTTGAACGCGAAATCGCATTGCTGGGATGCCACGCCTTTGCCGATGAGCTTCCCGACGCCATTCGGATGCTCGGCGAATTGACCGAGCCCATGGTCGAACTGATCGACCGCGAGATCGGCCTGGATGATGTTCCCGCAGCCTATGAGCGGCTGTTGGCGGGGCAGGGCGATGGTTTGAAAACAATCATCCGGATGCGGTCTTCCGGGCGCGTGTGATTTCCGAACGTTGCCGGAAAGGATTTTGAAATGATCACTTTGCCCGATACCGCCAGCCCTCTTTACGAGAAGGTCAAGGACTACATCCTGACGAACATCGGAATGGGCCAATGGAGCAAGGACCGGAAGCTGCCGTCCGAAAATGAATTCGTGGCGACACTCGGCGTGTCCCGGATGACGGTTCATCGTGCCTTGCGGGAGTTGACCTCTGCGGGTTTTCTGATCCGGCTCCAGGGCGTCGGCACATTCATCGCGCCACCTCGACCACAATCAGCACTGATCGAGATCAACAACATCGCGGCGGAAATTGTCGCGCGGGGAAACAGGCATCGCTCCGAGGTTATCGTGCTCGAAAAGATCACGCCGACAAAGGAGCTCGCGCTTTCCTTCGAGTTCGCAAAACGCGCGCCGGTCTATCATTCCATCGTCGTCAACTTCGAGAACGACCTGCCTGTGCAACTGGAAGAGCGTTTCGTGAACCCGGGCCTGATACCCGACTATGACAAGCAGGACTTTTCCAAGACAGCAACCTACGACTACCTCATGCAGAAAACCCCGGTGACGGAGGTCGAGCACATCATCTCGGCGACCCCTGCCGATGCCGAGACGGCGCGGCATCTGGGCATCGATGTCGGCAGCTGCTGCCTGTTTCTGCATCGCCGGACATGGACGGGCGCCATCGTTGCCACGATCAGCAAGCTGACTTACGTTGGCAGCCGCTACTCGCTTGGCAGCCGGTATTCTCCGTCTAAAAAAATTTGATCGCAGTGAAGCGAATCAGACTCGGAAGGAGGGGTCTAACTTGTATATGCATGTATGTATTTAGCCTTGACATCCGCTATTGCTAACGTTGAAGTGTCGTCGCACTTTCGTTGAACGGGCAGCTAAGATGCCGAGGCACGGTGCCGCAAGAGCAGACGCCGGCATTCTCACCAGGCCGGAGTTTGGTTCAAAAAAGCGGCGTGATCATCAAGGGGAACAAGATGATGCGTAATCTAGCAGGACAATTTCGGGCGCTCGTTATGGCTGCTGCTGTCGGGTTTGCCCCGGCGGCCTACGCGGCCGACACGACAATTCCGGCGACGCCTGAGGCAGGAACGTTCAAGATCGGCATCGAGCCATGGCTGGGCTACGGCCAGTGGCACGTCGCCGAGGCCAAGGGCCTGTTCAAGGCAAGCGGGCTGTCCGACGTGCAGATCGTGAACTTCGCGGAGGACAAGGATATCAACGCCGCCCTGGCGAGCGGCCAGCTCGATGCCGCCAACATCGCGACGCACACGGCTATGGGAATGGTTGCGGCCGGCCTGCCGGTGAAGATCGTGCTTCTGCTCGACGTCAGCATGACGGCAGACGCCATGATCGCCGGCAAGGACATCGCCACCGTCGCCGACCTCAAGGGCAAACAGGTTGCTTTTGAGGAAGGCACGACGAGCGACATCCTGCTCAAATACGCGCTCGCCAAGAACGGCATGTCCATCGCCGATGTCCAGCCCGTTCCAATGCCGGCTGCGGATGCCGGCAGCGCCTTGATCGCCGGCCAGGTTCCAGTCGCAGTCACCTATGAGCCTTATCTCACCGCGGCAAGAGCGCAGAACAAGGACCTCAAGCTGCTCTTCACCGCGGGCGAAGATCCCGGCCTGATCAGTGACGTATTCGTGGTGCGCGATGAGGTGATCAAGTCGCGTCCCGGCCAGGTGCTTGCCATGATCAAGACCTGGGATGCGGCCCTGAAGGCCTACAACGACGACACGCCCGACGGCCGGGCGATCATCTCCAAGGCGGTCGGGTCGAGCGTCGAAGACCTCAACACCGCCTTTGATGGCGTGCGTTACTATACTCTCGCCGAAAACAAGGATGCCCTGACCGGGGAATTCTCCACCAAGACATTTGCGGATGTAGAGGCGGCCGCCAAGAACGCCGGGCTGCTGCAGGCGGACGTGACGCCGGAACAGATGATCGACCCGTCATTCGTCAAGGCCGCGAAATGACGAGGGCCGGCTCGCGGTGGTGACGCAAATGTCCGAGCAGCGTGCGACCAAGCCAAGCCCGTCTCACGCAGCGCCGGGGCCGGTGATCAAACAGCCGATGCGCCGTCGCCTATCCTCGGGGATCGGCGCGCCCATCGCACGCTCACGCTTCCTGATGATAGCAGTGGCCGTCTTTGCCGGCCTCGGCCTCGCCTGGTGGGCGGCAACGGGGCTGGGATTGGTAAAGCCAATTTTCCTGCCGTCGCCGGGAAGCGTGGTGACCCAGCTCGGCAAGCTCTCGGGTGACGGCACGCTATGGCTGGATCTCAGGGCCTCGATATACCGTATTTCTGTTGGCTTCCTCATCGCCTCGGCATTGGCGATTCCGATTGGCGTGCTGATCGGCAGCTTCAGGACCTGGGAAGCGGCGATCGAGCCGCTTGTGGATTTCATCCGCTACATGCCGGTGGTTGCTTTCGTGCCTCTCTCCATCCTGTGGTCGGGGACTGGCGATGCCCAGAAATTCTTGATTATCTTCATAGGCACCTTCTTCCAGCAGGTGCTGATGATCATGGACAATGTGAAGCGGGTTCCCGCTGATTTCATCGGCCTTGGCAGGACGCTCGGCCTGCCGGATCGCAAGATCCTGACGCGCATCGTCGTTCCCAGCGCCTTGCCAGGCATTTGGGATACGCTGCGCATCAGTCTCGGCTGGGCATGGACCTGGCTGGTGTTGGCAGAACTTGTCGCGGCGACATCAGGCCTCGGCTACCGCATCACCGTGTCCCAGCGCTATTTCCAGACAAACACCATCATCGGCTACATCCTGCTGCTGGGCGTGCTTGGCCTCATTACCGACCAGGTCATGAAGGCACTGGGAAAAGTGCTGTTCCGGCAGGAGGGCCACGTGCAATGAGGCCGGGCCGATGAGTTTGCCCAAATTGCGGATCGAAGGCCTCCACAAAAGCTTCGGCACGGGCGCGCGGCGCACGGAAGTACTGCGCGATATCAATCTCGATCTTGCCGACAACGAGTTCGTCTCGCTGGTGGGCACGTCGGGTTGCGGCAAGAGCACGCTGCTGTCGATCGTTGCCGGACTGCAGGATTTCGAGGCGGGAGATCTTGCTATCGATGGTGCGCCGATCCTGCGGCCGGGCCTCGACCGCGGCGTCGTCTTTCAGTCCTACACCCTGCTTCCCTGGCTGACGGCGCAGCAGAACATCGAGTTCGCGCTCAAGGCCGCGGGTCATGACCGCGCGACCTGCCGCAGGATAGCGCGCGAGCATCTCGATCTGGTCAAGCTCCCTCATAGCGCCAATCGCTATCCATCTGAGCTTTCTGGCGGCATGAAGCAGCGCGTGGCCATAGCGCGTGCCCTTTCCTATCGACCCAAAATGCTTCTGATGGACGAGCCCTTTGGCGCGCTCGATGCCTTGACCAGGCATCAGATGCAGGAACTCCTGACGCAGATCTGGGAGGAGCACAGGCTCACCGTGCTCTTCGTCACCCATGATGTGGAAGAAGCCGTCTACCTGTCGGACCGCATCGTCGTGATGGGGATCGGGCCGGGACGCATCATGCAGACCTTCAATGTCGATATCGAGCGCCCGCGCCGGGAAGAGGTCATGGAAACTCCGGCCTTCATGGATTTGCAGCGCCGCGTGCACAAGGCGATCCGCGAGGCTTCTAAACGTCCCGAAATGGTTTAGGCAGGCCACTCATGCGTGTCGGGTCCAAGAGCGGAACCAACGCGGCTGGACGCGGAGGACTTTAGCGTAGAATTACTTACAATCCGCGACCAGCGTAGCGCCCAATCTCGATATCGCGCCATCGCGACCCCTGACCAGGGGAGCAGCCATCGGCATCTTTCTCTTCAAGCTCGAAAAAAAATCTGCAGGACAATGTCGATTTCCTAAACTCCGTTCGTCGTTTCGCTGCCGGTCGGTGAGGCCGGCTCAAACAAGGAGACAGACGATGCGTGTGATGGTGCTCGTGAAGGCTACCGAGGATAGCGAAAAGGGCTTTCTCCCGACGCCCGAGGCGAAAGAGGCGATGGAGGCGATGGGCAGATTTAACGACGAGCTGCGCAATGCCGGCATCTTGCTCGACGCCGACGGCCTCAAGCCCTCCTCGCAGGGCAAGCGCGTTGCGTTCGATGGTCCCCGCCGGACGGTCATCGACGGGCCTTTCGCCGAGACCCGCGAACTGGTCGCCGGTTTTTGGCTCTGGGAAGTCAAGGACATGGACGAGGCGGTCGCCTGGGTGAAGCGCTGCCCCAATCCCATGCCGGGACCGAGCGAGATCGAAATCCGGCCGCTGTACGAGATGGCTGATTGGCAATGGGAATCTGACGCCGGAGGTCACGGAAATCCGTGACCGGACGCGCGAGAAGCGCAGCGGCAACTGAACCTGTCGGCCGCAACCTGCTTGCCTCCATTGTGGCTTTGGCCGACAAGGCGGCATGACCGCAGGCGAGACGCACCAGGCGATCGAGGCGATTTTTCGCATTGAACGGGCCCGGCTCATTGCGGGCCTGGCCCGCCTCGTGCGCAATGTCGACCTTGCAGAGGAACTGGTGCAGGACGCCCTGGTCATAGCCCTCTCCGAATGGTCCAGGACCGGCGTTCCGGCCAATCCCGGCGCTTGGCTGATGACGGTCGCCAAACGCCGCGCCATCGACGCGATCCGTCGCGACAAGATGCGCGAGCGCAAGCATGAGGAGATCGCCCGGGAGCTGGACGGCGAGTGCGACCGTACGGCCGAGGGAAACGAAATGGCCATGAACGACGATCTTGGCGACGAGCTGCTGGGCCTCATCTTCACAGCCTGCCACCCGATACTTTCGGCCGACGCTCGCGCAGCGCTCACGCTGCGTGTCATCGGCGGCCTGACGACGGACGAGATCGCCCGTGCTTTCCTGTCGAGCGAGGTGACGATCGCCCAGCGCATCGTCCGCGCGAAGAGGACGATCGGAAAGGCGGGGCTTAGCTTCGAGGTGCCGCGCGGTGCCGAGCGTGCAGTGCGTCTTTCCTCGGTGCTGGAGGTCATCTACCTCATCTTCAATGAAGGCTATGCTGCCACGGCCGGCGACGACCTTGTCCGGCCGGGCCTGTGCCTGGAGGCACAACGGCTGGGCCGCATGCTGGCGGGTCTGATGGCCGAGGATGCCGAGGTGTTCGGTCTGCTGGCTCTGATGGAAATCCAGGCATCGCGCCTGCCCGCACGCATCGGGCCGGACGGCGCCCTCTCGACCCTGACCGAGCAAAACCGCGCACGCTGGGACCAACTGCTGATCCGCCGGGGCCTTGACGCGCTGGCCCGTGCCGAAGCTCTCGGGGGCGATGGCCCCTATGTGTTGCAGGCCGCGCTTGCAGCCTGTCACGCGCGGGCGCGCAGTCCGGCCGATACCGACTGGCCCCGCATCGCAGCGCTCTACGACCGGCTACGAGCAGTGATGCCCTCGCCGGTGGTCGATCTCAATCGAGCGGTCGCCCACAGCATGGCCTTCGGGCCCGAAGCGGGCCTGCGGCTGGTGGACGAGATTGCCGACGCCGCCGCCTTGCGCAATTATGCGCCATTGCCGGCGGCGAGGGCCGATTTTCTGTTTCGGGCCGGCCGGCTGGCCGAGGCCCGCGCCGAATTCGAGGCTGCGGCCAAGCTCACCCGCAACGCGCGCGAAGCGGCCTTTCTCCTCGCCCGTGCAGACGCTTGTGGTTGACAGCATCGCTCTGCGTGCCCGACGCGCCGCTAGGGCAACATCGAAAGCCGTCAGTTCGCTCCCGGCCAGCTCCCTTCAATGAGCGTGAGCAACTCGCAACGCAGCTTGGGTATATTCATTTTGGAGGAGAGGCCTTGATCATGCCAGCAACTGCGTCGGTACGCCGAGAATCGGTCCTGCCTCGACGAGCCGCTGGTCGAGGGTCCACACTGTGGCGCCATGCTCCGATGCCGTCGCGAGGTGCAGGGCGTCGCCAGCACGAAGCCCGAGCATATGCTGATCGGCGAATTTCGCGGCGACCTGAAAATGCCCGCCCGTCACCGGCAGCACGGTGAAGCTCTCAGCGACCAGCTTATTGAACATCGCGAGCGCAGCCGCGCGCTGCTCCAAGTCGATCTGTCCGGTCCGAAGCTTGATCGCCATGGCGGAGGACATCTCGGTGATGGTCCAGTCGCTGATCACAAGTTGCGCTGGGTCCTGCTCCGCCAGCCAGCCCTGAACGCGCGCGGTCATGGCTTCGTTGGATAGCGCCGCGACGATCAGCGAAGTATCGAGATAGGACATCAATAGCGATCGCCATCTCGCATCGATCGCACCAGATCGGCGGCAGCCTGAGCCTGCAGAGGCATGGTTGCGGTCAGGGATTGGAGCAGGACGGCGTCGATCCGTTTGCGAGGGCGGGCCACGGCCGTGAGCCTGGCGACCAGCTTGCCACGCCGGGTTATGTCGATCGAGTCTCCAGCCTCGACCCGGTCGATGAGCTCACTCAGATGTGCCTTGGCGTCCGCCAGATTGACCGCGTCCATGTCAGCTCCTGACCATGTAGATGGTCATATAGCGCATCACGTGTGACAATTCCAGTGCACGGCGAATGAGCAACTGGCTGCGTGAGCGAAGCAGGTGACCGCTCCTGCAACGAGAAATATGCCGCTTCCCGCTTGACTCACACATATCCCGGTGGTTATGCATTGATCAATAGCCGACGGGTTATCTATCCCAATGCCAAACGCTCACGATGTGCTCTTCAGAACGCTTGCCGATCCGACTCGGCGCGCTATTTTTGAGCGACTGTGTCGCGAGGGAGAGCAGACAGTCGGCGCTCTGACGGCTCAGGCCGGGATATCGCAACCGGCCGTGTCGAAACATCTCGGGATTTTGCGGCAGGCGGGGCTGGTGCGCGACCGCCATGCGGGACGGCAGACCCATTATAGCGCGCAGCTCGCCGCGCTTGCCCCCCTGATCGACTGGACAAGCCAGATGACCGGGTTCTGGCAGGGCCGGTTCGACGACCTCGAGGACCTGCTCAAAAGGATGGACCAGTGAACGAAATAGCGAGCGAAACGCTCTCCGTCATTGTCGAACGGGAAATCGCTTATCCGCCGGAGAAGATCTGGCGCGCGCTCACGCAACCACACTTGATCGAGGAGTGGCTTATGAAAAACGACTTCAAACCTGTCGCGGATCACCGTTTCAACCTTCACGCGGCCTGGGGCTCTGTCGAATGTCAGGTCCAGACGGTCGAGCCGAACAGAACGCTGACTTACACGTGGAATACCAAGGATCTCAAGAGTGTCGTCTCCTGGACGATCACCCCCACGAGCACCGGCGCCCGCTTGCGCATGGAACAGTCCGGCTTCCGGCCGGATCAGCAGCCTTACTTCCGAGGTGCCAAAGTCGGCTGGCCAAGGTTCTTTGACGATCTGGAGCAGGTTCTGGCGCGAACGGACTGAGATCCGCCAGCGCTATTCAAGCAAGGGCTCTGTTACAGGGCGGCAGATGGCGGAGGATAATGGAGGCAAGCCAATGAAGATCAAGTTGACCAAAGTATACGTGGATGACCAGGAAAAGGCTCTGGGTTTCTACACCGAAACGCTCGGCTTTACCAAGAAGGCCGATTTCAGCAATGGGCCGTTTCGCTGGCTGACCGTCGCATCACCCGACGAGCCGGACGGTGCCGAGCTGCAACTCGCGCTCAATGACAACCCCGCTGCAAAGACCTACCAGCAAGCTATTTTCCAGCAGGGCCAGCCCGCGGTCATGTTCTTCACCGATAACGTCAAGGGGGGACTACGAGCGCATCAAAGCGCGCGGCGCCAAGTTCACCATGCCGCCGACCGAAGTAACCGGCTCGATCATAGCCCAGCTGAACGACAACTGCGGCAATCTCATTCAAATCACACAGCTGGCGCGCTGGTAAGGCACGCATTCAGTGGCGTGGCTGCCCGGCGGGAGCCGCCAAACGGGCCGCCCGATCCGCTCGGTTCGTCTTCAGAGGAGGTCTCAATGGATTGGAACAAATGGGTTCGGCAGATCCACCGCTGGCTGTCGATCATCTTTGCGGCGGTCGTCGCCGCCATCTTCATCAGCCTGGGAGTAGGCAAGGAACCCTCCTACTGGGTATACCTCATGCCGCTGTTTCCACTCGGCTTGCTCCTGCTTACCGGACTGTACATGTTCGTGCTGCCTTACGCGCCCAAGCGGCGCGGCGCGGGGGGCACTGGCGCATTGGAGTGAATGCATGGCCAACAAGACGCCCATCAAGTCATCGGCGGTCGCGAAGAAGTCCGCCGCCAAGCCTGCAGCCGCCAAGCCGGTCCTCCTCGCAGGCGGCAACCCGCAGATCCCGAAGGGTGATGGTGACGCTCCTGTGCAGGCCTACATCGCGGCCATGCCGGGCTGGAAACGCGACGTCGGGCGTCGCCTCGACGCGCTCATCGTGCGCAACGTCCCTGACGTGCGCAAGGCCGTCAAATGGAACTCGCCCTTCTACGGCGTAGAGGGTCAGGGGTGGTTCCTCAACTTCCATTGCTTCACAAAGTACATCAAGCTGGCTTTCTTCCGCGGCGCGTCGCTGCGTCCCGTCCCACCCGGTGAGTCCAAGCACAAGGACGTGCGCTACCTCGATATCTACGAGGACGACCTGCTCGACGAAGCTCAACTCGCCGACTGGATAAAGCAAGCCAGCCAATTGCCAGGCGAGCGAATGTGAGTGGAATGCCAGTCATCCCGGCAAATCCGGTGCCGACTAGCGGTATTCATGTGACGGGCGAGCGGCAACAACCAAGGGAAAGCGACAATGATGATGAAGAGTGACTCAATGGAAAGAAATGCAGGCAACTCTCCCTCTCAGCTGATCGATGCGAGGATCAGCGAGCTGGGCGATTGGCGAGGCAAGACGCTTTCCCATGTCCGCGCCCTCATCCAGCAGGCCGACCCGGAAGTGGTCGAGGAGTGGAAGTGGCGAGGCGTTCCGGTGTGGTCGCACGCCGGAATAATCTGCACTGGCGAGACCTACAAGAACGTCGTGAAAGTGACCTTCGCAAAGGGCGCCTCGCTGCAGGACCCTTCCGGCCTGTTCAACTCCAGCCTCGAAGGCAACACCAGGCGCGCCATCGATATCCGTGAGGGCGAAGACATAGATGAGAATGCGTTCAAGGCGCTGATACGCGCTGCTGCCGCCTTGAACACGGCCCGATAGTCAGCTCCGGCCGATATGGTCGGCTAGCGGGCCGAGAGCGGCGAGCACGGCTTCGCCGGTGGCTTGCGTCGCGTTCTCATGCGGCGCGCGCAGATTCAGCCAGCGTCTGTCGCCGGACCGTACCGCCAGCACTGCCTTCATCGCAGTGATGAGGCCGGCGTCCTGGATGATTTTGCGGAACGCCCTGATGGCGGCATCCGCGTCCGTAGTGTCCTCTCCCGCCAGCACTGCGTCGTAGAGGGCCCGGATCGCTGCGGCATTCAGATTGACTGTCGCCGAGATGCAGCCGGCAGCACCGTTGGCGAGGCCTTTCGTCAGCTGTGCTTCCGAACTCGGGAACACCGCGACCCTTGGGGCTGCCGCAATGACCGCCGCGGTGTTGTTCCAGTCGCCGGCGCTGTCCTTGTAAGCCACCACGACATCGGGAAACGCTTCGCTCAATCGGGCGGTCAGCGCCGGGCTCACCGCTACGCCGGAATTTTGCGGGATGTGGTAGAGGATCATCCTCATCGCCGGGTTCGCCACCCGATCGATCAGCTCGCCATAATAACGGGCCTGTCCGTTGTCACCGGCGGCCGTATAGAAGAACGACGGCAGCACCATCACCGCAGCACAGCCGAGCCCGACGGCGTGCGCGGTCAGCTCGACAGTCTCGGCAAGTGCTGTGACACCGGTGCCGGGCATAAGCCGGCTTGGCGAAATGCCGGCCTCGACCAGCCACTCCAGCGCCTGCATGCGCACGCGCAACGAGACGGACAACGCCTCGCCCGTGGTGCCGAACGGCGACAGGAAATGCGCTCCCTGATCCAGCACCCAGTTGGCGTGTGATATCCAGAGGTCGCGGGCAATGCAGCCGTCGTTTTCGAACGGCGTCAGGATCGGTGCGATGGTTCCTTGTGGGCGGATCATGTGCGTCCTTCTACGGGTGAAAATCTGTGCTGTGCTCAAAGCCGGCATCAAAATGTCGAGCAAGCTACAGGAAGCAGTGTTGCTGAGTACCGGCCGTTCGACCTCGAAAGCAAGCGGCTCGCGCATAAGCGCGCGATTGTGATCGGGCGGCGGTTCTGAGGCTCTCGAGGTAAGCACTTGTCACGGGACAACCGCGTCCGGCCGAAAGGGGGGTGACAAACGAGTTCTGCTGTTTCATCAATGCCGCCTTTTGAGGAGAAGCCCATGCGGAGGATCGGTGTCGGCATTATCGGCTGCGGCAACATTTCGGATGCCTATCTGAAGGCATCGCCGCAATTCCCGGTGCTCGACATTATCGGCGTCGCCGACATCAACCGGGCGGCAGCCGAGGCCAAGGCAGCGGCCTACGGCCTGGCTGCGATGCCGGTCGACGCGCTGTTGGCCGATCCGCGCGTCGAGATCGTGCTCAATCTGACAACGCCGCAGCATCATGTGCCGGTCGGCCTGCAGGCTGTCGGGCAAGGCAAGCACGTCTATTCCGAGAAGCCGCTGGCAATGACGCTCAGCGACGCCGAGCGGCTCGTCGCGGCCGCGCGCGAAAAGGGCGTGCGTGTCGGCTGCGCACCCGACACCTTTCTTGGCGGCTCCCACCAGACGGCGCGGCGGCTGGTCGATGAGGATACGGTTGGGACCATTGTCGCCGGCTCTGCCTTCATGCAGGTGCCCGGCCACGAGCTCTGGCATCCCAATCCGGATTTCTACTATCAGCCCGGCGGTGGGCCAATGCTCGACATGGGACCGTACTATCTGACCTGCCTGGTCAATCTCCTGGGTCCAGTAAAATCCGTGACCGGACAGGCGAAGTCATCCTATCCCACCCGCACCATCGGTTCCGGACCGCGCCAGGGCGAAACCATCCGGGTCGAGGTGCCGACCCATATTTCCGGCCTGCTCGCATTCGAGAACGGCGCGGCGGTTTCGATCACCACCAGCTTCGACGTCTGGAAGCATGAACACAATCACATCGAACTTTACGGGACCACCGGCTCGATGATCGTCTCCGATCCCAATCAGTTCCAGGGCGACATCAGGACCAGCCAGCGCAAGGGCGACTGGACGGTGGCCGATCAGATCCATTCCTATGGCGACGGCAATTACCGGGGCCTCGGCCTCGCCGACATGGCGCAGGCGATCGTCTCAGGCAGGCAACACCGCGCCAGCCTCGATCTTTCCCTCCATGTCCTGGAAATCATGGAATCGATCATCTCTTCAGCAGAGACAGGGCGGCGTATCGACCTGAGATATGGCTGCGCGCGGCCGGCGCCAATGCACGCCGATCTGCCTTTCGGAATTCTGGAATAGGGGATGACACGATGAGCAAGACGGCACTGATTTTCTGGGGCGGCTGGGAAGGCCACACGCCGGCCCGTAGCGCCCACATCGTCAAGGAGATGCTGGCCGGCAACGGCTTCGACGTGCAGCTGGAGCAGGGGACTTCGGCGCTTGCCGATCCGCAACTGGGCAAGCTCGATCTCATTGTCCCGGTGATCACCATGTCGACGATCGAAAAGCCGGAACTGCAAAACCTGACCAACGCCGTCGGGGCCGGCACCGGCCTTGCGGGCTTTCACGGCACGATGTGCGACAGCTTCCGCAACGAGCCGGAATACCAGTTCATGACCGGCGGCCAGTGGGTCGCCCATCCCGGCAACATCATCGACTATCACGTCGATATCACCATGCCAGACGATCCGGTCATGCAGGGCATCGACGGCTTCGCGTACCGTTCAGAGCAGTATTACATGCATGTCGATCCGACCAACGAGGTGCTGGCGACGACTACTTTCACCGGCGAGCATCTCGATTTCATCGCCGGCGTCGTCATGCCGGTTGTCTGGAAGCGCCGCTACGGCAAGGGCCGCGTCTTCTACAGCGCACTCGGCCACACCGCCGACGAGTTCGCAGTGCCGCAAATGCGTACGATGTTCGAGCGCGGCATGCTTTGGGCCAGCCGAAACCCGGATCTTGCGTAGCCGTTCAATCTGAACGCCACGTATCGTTGTAATCTCTCATAGGGCGGCCGCCCGAACGCGGACACAGCACTGGGCTGCGGCAAGCAATTGACTGCCATGGTAGCATCCAATAGACAGCAGTCTCGTCGGGGAGCCGTAGCTGGAGGTCGAATGGAGCAGACGTGGCGATGGTTTGGCCCGAGCGACGCGGCAACGCTTGCCCATGCCAGGCAGGCCGGCGCGACCGGCATCGTGACGGCATTGCACGACATTCCTTACGGCGAAGTCTGGCCGATCCACGCCATCAGGCAGCGCCAGGCGCTTATCGAGGCGGATCAGGCGATGGGCCTCAAATGGAGCGTCGTCGAGAGCGTGCCCGTGCACGAGGACATCAAGCTCGGCCGCGGCGATCTCGACCGGCTCTACGACAATTTCAGGCAGACCTTACGCAATCTCGGCGCCTGCGGTGTGCGCACGGTCTGCTACAACTTCATGCTGATCCTCGACTGGACCCGGACCGACCTGGCTGCGCCGCTGCCGGGCGGCGGACGGGCGCTCCGCATGAACATGCACGAGCTTGCCGCGTTCGATTGTTACATGCTGCAGCGCAAGGGATCTGAGCGCGACTATGCGTCCGATGTTCTCCAGCGGGCAAGCGAATGGTTCGAGGCGACGCCGGATGCGTCAAAAGAGCGTCTGCTTGCCAACATCATGGCCGGCCTGCCGGGCGCCTTCAAGCGCTATGACATAGCGGAATTGCGCGAAGTGGTGGCCGAGCAGTCTAGCCTGTCGCACGACCGGCTGCGCGAGAATCTCGTCCGTTTTCTCGAACACGTGCTGCCGGCGGCCGAAGAGGCGGGCGTCACGTTGGCGATCCACCCGGACGATCCGCCGCGCGATCTCGTCGGCCTGTGCCGGATCGTCAAGAACGCCGACGACATCGCCTTTATCCTGGATGCGGTGCCATCGGCCCATAGCGGCCTTACCTTGTGCACGGGGTCGCTGGGCGCCAATCCGGCCAATGACGTGCCCGCCATCGCCAGGCGCTTTGCGCACAAGATCAACTTCGTGCACCTGCGCAACGTCAGCAAGGATCCGGACGGGTCGTTCATGGAGTCCGAGCATCTGAACGGGGATGTCGACATGGTTTCGGTGGTCTCGATCTTGCTCGACGAGCAGCAACGCCGCCGCGACGCCGGGCAACCGGCGCTGCTGCCGTTTCGCCCGGATCACGGCCACGAGCTGATCGATGACGCCACGCGGCACACCCATCCCGGCTACCCCGTGATCGGCCGTCTTCGCGGCCTTGCCGAACTGAGAGGCGTAATGACGGCGATTGCCCATCAGCGCGGTTATAGGCTGCAATGAGGGCGCCCCGCCTGCTCTGCGTCGGCGCGCTCACCTACGACACGATCTTGCGCCTCGATGTCCTGCCGTCCGGCGCCGGCAAGTTCCTGCCGAGCGAGGCCGTGCAGATCGCCGCCGGCATGGCGGCAAGTGCCGCCGCGTCGGCAAGCCGCCAGGGCGGGCAGGTCTGGCTATGGGCAAGCGTCGGCAACGATGCCGTCGGCCGCGATGTCATCGCCCAGATGGAGGCGGAGCGGGTCGACTGTTCGTTGGTGCGCAGGGTTGAAGATGGCCGCTCGGCCATTGCCACGATCCTGGTCGATGCCGCCGGCGAGCGCATGATTGTGCCCTTCTACGATTCCGTCACGCAAGCCGATCCGGACCGTCTTCCGCCCGTGGATTTTTCCCGCTTCGACGCCGTCCTGGTCGACGTTCGTTGGCCCGGAGCCGCCGCGATGGCGCTGGCGAAGGCCCGCGAATGCTGCATTCCGGCGATCCTCGACGCCGATATTGCGTCGCGACCGGTGCTCGACCGATTGCTGCCGCTCGCATCGCATGTCGTTGCTTCGCTGCCCGCGGCGCGTATCCTTTGCGGTCCAGAGATCTCCGCCGGTTCCGCCGTCGCTATTCTGGGCGAACGGACCGGCGCCTTCGTCGCGATCACCGATGGGGCGAACGGCACCGCGTTCCAGCACCCGAGCAGCAATGATGTCCGTCATCTGCCGTCGCCGCGAGTCGAAGCCGTCGACACGCTGGCGGCGGGCGACGTGTTTCACGGCACCTTCGCTCTCGGCCTGGCCGAAGGTTGGGACGAAGAGCGGGCGATAGCAGTGGCAAGTGCTGCCGCCGCGCTGAAGTGCCTGCGTTTTGGCGGACGGCTCGGCGCGCCGACGCGCGCGGAAACACTGGCCTTCATGCAAGGATCGACATGACGCCGAATACGCTCGGGCCGGCTCAGCGAAAAGGGTACGTCATGCGTCGCTGATCGACTACCATGGCAGCCGCTACAACTGTTCGTGGGAGGAGAAATGCCTGAGTTCAAAAAACGCGCACTGGTCACCGGGGCGGCCATGGGCATCGGCCGTGCTGTCGCCGAAAGGCTGGCCGAGCAAGGTGTCGACCTGATCCTCTTCGACCGTGTGGGCGATCAGCTGGACGAGGTCGCGGCGCAGCTTGCGGCGCGCGGCGTGACCGTGCACACCGTGCTCGGCTCGACCGCCGACACTGAAGCCTGCTGCCGCGCCGTCGAGCTTGCCCGGTCCGCGTTCGGCGGGCTCGACATGCTTTCCCACAATGCCGGCATCCAGCGTTACGGAACGGTGGAGACCACGGACGAGGCGCTTTGGGACGAGGTGATGAACGTCAACCTCAAGGCTGCCTATCTGCTCTCCCGCGCGGCGATGCCGCTGCTGCGGCAAAGCCGCGGCGCCATCGTCCATATGAGCTCGGTGCAAGGCTTGGCCAGCCAGGAAGGGGTTCTGGCCTACAGCACGGCCAAGCACGGCTTGATCGGGCTGGTCAAATCCATGGCCGTCGACTATGCGCCGCTCGGCGTGCGCGTCAATGCCGTGGCTCCGGGCGCGGTCGACACGCCGATGCTGCGGGATGCGGTCAAGCTCAACGATAAGCCAGACGAGATCCTGCGCATCCTTGACAACATGCATCCGCTCGGCCGCACCGCCCAGCCGCAAGAGATTGCGGCCGTCGTTGCCTTCCTGCTGTCCGACGATGCCTCCTTCGTCACCGGCGAGGTCGTGCGCGTCGATGGCGGCCTGCTGGCGCGCATCGGCGGTTCCCCGCGCAAGGAATAACGTCGGCGCTGCTGCTTGCGCAGCCATTTCATGAGCGGCTTGAAGCTGCCGAGCCTTTAAGGGAATTTGCCGATGGCAGGGCTTTTGGGAATGCGGACCATCACCGAGGGGCGGCTTGGCGAAACCGGCCCCAGCGCTTCAGTCGCGGCGAAGACGTTCGAGGTCCTGCTCGACCAGATCCTGACCTTCCGCCTGAAGCCGCACGAGCTGATTTCCGAAAAGGCGATGTCGGAAGCCCTCGGCGTGAGCCGCACGCCGGTCAGGGAGGCGCTCGCCCGGCTGGCCGGACTTGGCCTGATCGACATCTATCCGCAGCGCGGCAGCATGGTGGCGCCGCTGCGGATCGCCGATCTCGAGAAATCGCAGTTCCTGCGCGAGTCGCTTGAAGTCGGCCTGGTCAAGCGTGCGGTCGAGAGCCCGCGCCGCGCCGAACTGCTCGCCATGCTCAAAGGCGAACTGGCGGTCCAGGAGACGTTCGCCTCCATCTCGGACGACAGGCGCTTCTTCAAGTCGGACGAGCTGTTCCACCAGCACATCGCCAGCGATGCCGGCTTCCCCGGAATCTGGGCCGACATCAGCGCGGCGAAGCTGCACATGGACCGCTTCCGCTTCCTGTCTTTCCCGCGCCTCGACAGCATGTCGGTGGTTCTCGGCCAACATCGGCGGATCGTCGAGGCGCTCGAGCAGGCCGACGCCCTTGCGGCGGAAGAGGCGATGCGAACGCATCTTCGCCGCATCTTCGAGGTGCTCGCAATCGTCCGGGAACGCTATCCCCATTATTTCAAGGCACCGGGCTCGGCTGGAAAGAGGACAGAAGCGGCTGCCGCCGATCTGCCCGAATGACAACCATTCGCGCGACGGAGCGAGGAGGAATGACGACGTGGAAACGTGAAACCAGCCGCTCAGTCCGGGCCTGAGCCTTTCTTCGGCGCTTCCGAAGGCAACTTGGCCTTGCTGCCGGATTTGTCGGAAGTTGGCTTGGCTTCACGATTTTGCGCCTCGCCGCCTTGCTCCTTGCGGAGCTGCTTTTCTATCGTCGATCGCGATCCTTCCGCAGGGTCCTGTTCGGGATGGCTCTCCCTAGCCGTCATGTCAGCTCCTATCCATTCTGGTCTATTGCATGTGGCGAGGGCTGAGTTTCGCCACCAGTGCTGGTCCTGTCGCGCCCAAGCATCAGCCATGCGGCGAAGAGCACGACCAGTACGACCACGATCCAGGCGACGAGACGAGGCATGGGGCCTCACTTCCCCCGCCGCTTGCTGCCGCGCACCTCGGGATCGGAGCCGGTCCCAACCGTTGGATCGGGCACGACCGGACCGCGTTCGGCTTCGGAGCCCTCAGCTTCGATCTCCTGCACGGCCTGGTCCCAATGCTCGCGCTCGCGTCCTTGCGGACGGCCTTCGCGCTCCCATATCTCATGGGCCCGCTGCCTGATACGCTCTTCCTTGTCCATGACCTTTGCCTCCTGATATCCCTAATCCGGCGATCGAAGGTTTGTTCCGCGTTGCCAGGCAGTTCCGACGGTTCAGTTGACGTGACCACCGGGCGCCCTAGATGAAATTGCACGCCGAAGTCGCCTGGTGCCGGGGAGAACAATCGTGTGGCAGCAACGCTACAAGCACGTGTTGTAGATGCCATTGCAGCTATCGGTCTTCGACCAGACCGGCTGTGCCTGCTGCTGACAACGTTTGTGCTGACGGCATGCTCGCCTTCCGACCAGATCGAGCAGCAGTCGAAAACCGCGGCTTCGGCCGCACAGACCGCATCGCTGGTCCTGGGTGCCTGGGCCGCCGGGGCAGCCCCTTCGACATATACGTCGCGCACGTTGCAATCGGTCGGCAAGGCCCTCGTCGATGCCAGTGCGCAAATCCAGTCCGCCAAGTCGCCTGAGCCCAGCGAGCAAGCCGGTCTGACGGCGGTAGTCGGACAGCTGTCGGCGGCGGTGACACGCGCCGCGACGGCGGTGCAGGACGGCAACCGATCGGAGGCGGAACAGGTGCAGCAGGATCTCCGGGCTGCCACCGCCGCCCTGAATGCATCCTACGCCAAACATTTCGCGCCGAAACCATGAAGAAGCTGCTCGAAATATCGCTGGGCATCGTCACCAGCGTTGGTGGCTTTCTCGAGGTCGGATCGATGGCAACCGCCGCACAGGCGGGTGCAGCGTTCAGGTTCCAGCTGATCTGGGCCGTCCTCCTGGGCACGATCTGCATCATCTTCCTGGTCGAGATGGCCGGCCGCTTCGCCGCTGTAAGCCATCACACCATCGCCGACGGGATCCGGGAACGGTTTGGCTTCACCGCCTTTCTGTGGCCGTTGCTTGCGACTTTGCTGGTCAACTTCCTGGTCATGGCAGCCGAGATCGGCGGTGTCGCCATTGCGCTCGAGCTCGCCACCGGCATCAGCTTTCAGTGGTGGGCCCTGCCGGTCGCTTTTCTGGCATGGCTGTTCCTCTGGAAAGGCACGTTCGGCTTCATTGAAAAGGGCGTCTCGATCCTCGGCCTGGTCACGCTGTGCTTCGTGGTTGGCGCCGTCATGCTGAAGCCCGATTGGGGGCAGGTCGCGGCCGGTGCCGTGCCCAGTCTGCCCGAGCACGACGCGGCCAATTACTGGTTCATGGCGGTCAGTATTCTTGGTGCGTCGGTCTCGCCCTACCTGTTCATGTTCTATTCGTCGGGAGCCATCGAGGACCAGTGGGACAAGAGCTATCTCGGGACCAATCGGGCCATTGCCGGATTGGGAATGAGTTTTGGCGGCACAATCTCGATCGGCGTGCTGATCGTGGCGGCGCTCGTGCTGGCGGCGCACGGCATAGAGCAGGTCGACGACTACCATCAATTGCCGCTGATGCTGATCCAGATCTTCGGTTTCTGGGGGTTCGTCCTGTTCGTTGCTTCACTAGGCATAGCCTGCTTCGGCGCTGCGCTCGAAATCGGGCTGCAGCAAGCGTACTTGGTGGCGCAGGGTTTCGGCTGGACCTGGGGCGAGGACCTGAAACCGCGCGACGATCCCGGCTTCAGCACCGTCTACACGGTCTCGCTGTTTCTCGCCGCCATTCCGATCGCCCTGGGTCTCGATCCGCTGAAGCTAACCATCTTTTCCATGGCGCTGACGGCCGCCAGCCTGCCGCTGACCGTGGTGCCGTTCCTTTTCCTGCTGAATGACGAGCGTTATGTCGGCGAGCACCGCAATGGCATGATCGCGAATGCCGCGGTCATCTTCATCATTGCGCTCGGTTTCGTGCTCGCGATCGTGACCATTCCTTTGCAGATATTCGGAGGCACGTGATGGATTTGCTGCGCGACATCCTGGACAAGCAAGTGGTTGACCGTGAGCAGGTCAAGATCGGCAAGGTAGACGGGCTGGTAGCCGAGGTCAGGCCGGGCAAGCCACCCAAAATCGTTACGGTCGAGCTCGGCTCGATCACGCTGGCGCGTCGGCTTGGCGAGCGATCCGGGCGCTGGATGGCGCGCCTTGTGGCAAGGCTCGGCGGCAAGCGCCATGCCGAACCGCACCGCATCGCCTGGAACAAGGTGCGCGACATCGGCGTCGACATCGAATTCGACATCGACGTGCGTGAAACGGCGATTTTCGACTGGCAGGATTGGCTGCGCGACCATGTCATAAGGCGTATCCCGGGAGCCGGATGATGGCCACCGTCAACCTTGAGCAATTGGCAGGCAGAAATGTGCTTTCGCAGCGCGGCAAAAGCATCGGCCATATCGAGGAGATACGCGCCGAACCGGATGGCGACGACCTCGTGGTTACCGAGTACCATGTCGGCATCTACGCGGCGTTCGAGCGTCTTTCCGCTTCGGCCATCGGCACGGCGGTCCTCGAAGTCTTTCGACTGCGCAGTCGCGGCAGCATGTACCGCATTCCCTGGGACAAGCTCGACATCTCCGACCCGACGCAGCCGCGACTGATGTGCACGATGGAAGAACTTTCCGCTATGAAGGGCAGTATCGAGGGCGATAAACCGGAATGAACGACACTTTCCCGCCGTCGGAGAATGGGGTTCAGTGAAAGTCCTGGTTACCGGCGCCACCGGCCTGATCGGTGCCTCCGTCGTGGCACGCCTTCTTTCCGAAGGGCATGAGGTAATCGGATTGGTCCGCAGCCCCGGTGCAAACCGGGCCGGCAATTACCAATTGCTGGTGCTGGACATGGCGGTGGCGCTGCAGCCCGAAGACTGGCTACCGCATCTCAGGGGTGTCGACGCCGTCGTGAATTGTGCCGGCGTTCTCCAGGACAGCCCCCGTGAAAAGACGCGCGAAGTCCATCGCGATGCGGCGGTCGCACTCTTTCGCGCCTGTGCGCGGGCAGGGGTTGCCCGGGTGATCCACTTTTCGGCGATCGGCGTCGATCGGGCGCAGCCTTCGGCGTTCTCGGCGACGAAACTGGCCGGGGACCAGGCGCTTATGATGCTTGATCTGGATTGGGTGGTCCTGCGCCCGTCCGTGGTGCTCGGCCGGCCGGTGTTTGGGGCCAGCGCATTGTTTCGGGGTCTCGCTTCGCTGCCAGTGCTGCCGTCCATGCCCGGCACCGGCCGGCTCCAGGTGGTACTACTCGACGATGTGGTCTCAACGGTCGTTTTCCTTCTCGATCCCGCCAGTCCGTCTCGCGTCGTGCTGGAACTTGTCGGTCCCGAACAACTGAGCATGGACGAGGTCGTCGGCAGTTATCGCCGATGGCTCGGTTGGGCTCCGGCAGCCAGGTTTGTCTTGCCGGCGCCTGTTGCAAGGCTTCTCTACGGCCTAGGCGACCTTGCCGCGATGTTCGGCTGGCGTCCGCCGATGCGCACCAACACGGCCAGGGAGATCGCCCGAGGAGCGGTTGGAGATCCCTCGGACTGGACCGCCGCGACCGGCATACGCCCGCAAACCCTGACGGGCTTCCTCGCGCTCAATCCGGCAACGGTGCAGGAGAAATGGTTTGCCCGGCTGTATTTCATCAAGCCGGCGATCTTCGTCGTCCTGCCCGTCTTCTGGATCATGACGGGAATTGTGTCGCTGACAACCGGCTACGGCAGCGGCGTCGATCTGATGCAAGGCACGGGGGCCGGCATCTTGTCGGCACCGATCGTGATCGCCGGCGCTCTTGCCGACATCGCCATCGGCGTGCTCATAGCCTGGCGGCCGGCGGCGCGAAAAGGCCTCTATGGCGGCATCGCGCTCTCGCTCTTCTATCTGGTCGTGGGAAGCTTCCTGAGCCCCGATCTGTGGAACGACCCGCTTGGGCCGTTCCTCAAAGTGTTGCCGATCCTGGTGCTGCACTTTGTGGCCTTGGCAGTGCTGGAGGAGCGTTGATGCTCTATTTCCTGCTGAAATTTCTGCATGTCATCGGCGCATCCGTGCTGCTTGGCACCGGCGCCGGCATCGCTTTCTTCATGCTGCTCGCCCACAGGACCGGCAATGCCGCGACGGTTGCGGCGGTGGCGCGTATCGTCGTCGTCGCCGACTTCCTTTTCACAGCGACGGCCGTGGTCGCGCAACCTTTGACCGGAGCCGCGCTTGCCTGGCAGGCTGGCTACTCGCTGTCGGAGGGCTGGATCGCACTTTCGATCGCGCTCTATATCGTCACCGGAATGTTCTGGCTCCCGGTCGTCTGGATGCAAATGGAGATGCGCAAGCTGGCATCGCAAGCCGCCGCTGGCGGTGCGCCGTTGCCGCCGCGATACCATCGGCTCTTCTGGTTGTGGTTCGCCTTCGGCTTCCCCGCCTTCGCTGCCGTGCTCGGGATTTTCTGGCTGATGATCGCGCGGCCTGCGATCGAGTGGTAGGTCGCAGGCAGGTCCCACTGCGATAATGCCCAGTCAAAGCACTGCGGAAAATTCCGGCCCCTGCACCGCGAATATCTGCCGGAGCGCACGTGCGTCTCGACCTATAAGTCGCACCGGAGTCCGGTCTCGTATCATTTCCAACCGCGCGCTCACGCCCATCGGCACAGGACAAGATCCCGTCTTGAGGCTGGTTAGGCTTCGCTTACAAAAAGATGACGCCTGAGGGGAACACGGGAAGCACATGCAAGTTCGGTGCGCAGTGGAGGAGATTGCGCCATGAACAGTGTTATTTATCTCATCGGCCTTGTCGTCGTCGTGCTTGCGATCCTCTCCTTCCTCGGATTCCACTAGGAGACACCATGCAGGACAAAGACGATCAAGGCCGTCAGACGGCCGATTTCGAGACAGCCAGAAGCGAGCTTTCGGAAAGACTGCAACGGGAAAAGCAGACCGCGACGGAAGCGCTCCACGATGCGCGTGACGAGATCACCAGGAAAGCCGGAGATTACGCATCGGAAGCAAAGCAAGCATTGTTCAACAAGGCGGAGGGAACGCAGCGCGACATGAGCGCCAGTCTCAAGGCCTTCAGCGGCGCTTTGCGCGCGGCAAGCGAGCATCTTGCCAACAATGATCAACGGACCGCTTCGAAATTCGCCCTTGACGCCGCAGGCGGGCTCGAGCGGCTTTCCTCGTCCCTGAAGGATAAACCGTTCGACGAGGTGCTTGGCGAAATTCAGTCGTTCGGCCGCGAAAACTCGGGGGCGCTGATCGCCGGCTCGGTATTGGCAGGCCTGGCTTTGGGGCGGTTCATCAAGAGCTCGCCACCCTCTGCCCAAACCGGAGCACCGGGCCAGTCGGGAACAGGCCGGGCGCCCGAGACGGGTCCTAGCTCGAATGAGTCGGGATGGCGATCGGCAGAGCCAGTTGAACCAGCCCCGTTAGGATCCGATCAGTCCGGCGATGACTGGGCCAATGCAAGCCTGGAGCGAAACCCATGACTGACAACCAGGACACTCGCAGCCTGACAACCCTTGTCAGCGATCTGGTACAGCAGGTCACAACACTGCTTCAAACCGAAAGCAGGCTGTTGCGGGCTGAAATGTCAGAAAAGTTAAGCAAGGCCGGCGCCGGCGCCGTGGAGGTAATGGGAGGCGTCATTTGCCTGCTTGCCGCCCTGATGGTGCTTTTGCAGGCGCTGGTGATTGCCTTGGCGAGCGCCGGCCTGGGAGCCGGATGGTCCTCGCTGCTCGTCGGCGTCGTGGTGGCAGTACTGGGCGTCATACTCCTGCGCTCCGGCAAGGCAAGCATGGTTCCCTCAGAGTTGACCCCCGACCGGACACAAGACCAACTTAAACGCGACGCACGCGTGATCAAGGACCAGATAAGATGACCGACAAATCCGCAGCCGAACTCGAACGCGATGCCGACATTGCCCGTGCCAAGATAACGGACACGGCAGACTCGATCCGGAGCAAGATGACACCAGGTCAGCTGATCGACGAATTCACCGGGATGTTCAGCGGCGAGGGATCCGCCATGCTCAGCAATCTTAAGACTCAGGTCAGGGACAATCCGTTGCCGCTTACATTGGTCGGCGCGGGCCTGGCCTGGCTGATGCTAGGCAAGGGCACGTCGGTAGACAGTTCAGCACTTGGTGCCTATTCGACCGGCAGGGAACCTGACGGCACCCGAAACTTCTCTGACCAGAGGGGCTTGGGCGGGGCCTGGCAGGACTCACGCGGCGATGAGTACGGTGCCGAGGGCGAAGGTTCCGCCGGCTCCATGCTCTCCGATGCCGCCCGTTCGGTTGCGTCCGTGGCAGGCGGTGCGACTGAGGCTGTGGCAGACGTTGCGAGCGGCGCCAAAGAAAGGTTAGGAAGCACGGTCGGGCAGTTCGGCTCGGCGGCCACCGATATATCGGGGCGGGTACGGCAGTCGGCGCAGGACCTGTTCCAGCGCGAACCTCTGGCAATGGCCGCGGTGGGCCTTGCCGTGGGCACCGCCATCGGCGTGATGCTGCCTCACACAGCCGCGGAAGACGCGCAACTCGGCCCATACCGCGACAAGCTTCGTGACAGTGCCGAGGAAGTCTTTGAGGAAGGCGTCGAGCAAGCCAAGCAGGTCGCCGCCGAAGCATATGAGACTGTAAAGGAAGAGGCTGACCGACAGGGTTCCAGTGGCAACGCCGAGACGTTGGTCGACCGCGTCGATAAAGTCGTGAAAAAGACGGCAAGCAAAACCGAGGAAGCCATTCGCGATCGTTTGCCGGAGACCGACGAGGCTCCCAAATCGAACGAGTCTCCCGAAACGACGTGATTGCGCTACGGTCGTTCGTGGCGACTCCGACCGCGGTCGCCTCGCGGTTGGAACATCGAAGTCGGCTAGGAGCCCGCAACCTTCCGCTGACAAATGTGATTGCGGCGCTCAAGTCATTAGCCGAGGCGCTCCGGTCCGTTCCGATTCTTCGCTCTAAATCCGTTCGGTTCTTCGGCTCCATGAGGCGTGTCTGCCCACGGCGTGGCACGCAATTCTCAGCAGCACTGTCCAATTCTGAAAAAAACAACCACCCCGTCAATTCGACTGGGACGACGACGTCGAGATTGCACTCGGCCCACTCGCCAAAGAAGCTCATATCCGAGATGCCCGCGAAACAATCCGCACAGCAGATTACCGGGCATAGCGGCGCTCGGCGATGTCCGACTGATCGCGGGCAGCCTCGCCGATGCGGGCCGGTTCCGAAAGGTTCGTCGGCAACTAAGGCATCGAGCCGAAGGCGGTGACGATTGCCGGTCCCGGCAAACCGGCATCGGTAGACTGCCGGCAGGGTTTGATCTCGACTAGGCGAGCAACGATGTCATTTCAGCGAATAGAGATAGGCAGCGACGTCCCGCGCCTCCTGCTCGGAAATCCTTGTCGAAGGCATTGCCGCGTGCGGATTGATCTCCCTTGCGGCCCGTATCCAACGGACCATGTTTCGCGGGTTGTTGGACAATACGCCGCCGATATAGACCCGGGTGGCCAAGCTGGCGTCGAGGCGTGGACCGACCATTCCCTGCGCGCCGGGAACGCCGGTGATCGTGTGGCATCCAGCACAGCCATTGGCCATCATGATGGGTATAGCGCGGGCGCCAACACCGCCGGTTGCATTGTCGGCCTTCTGCTCCACTCGACGGCTTTGCTCGAAGTACAACGCGATCCCGGCCAGGACTGCAACGAGCAAGACAATTGCTGCGGCGCCGAGTATGGGTCCGGACGGAGTAAAGCGCGATGTGGCGCGCACACCGATGCTGCTGGTGGCATTGTCCGTTTTATGCGCGACCCTGATGAGGCGCTCCGGCCACAACGTCAGCGCCGTCCAAGCTGCGGCCAGCACGACAATTGCCGTCCCGGCACCAATGACCAGCTTAGACAGCTTGGAGCGCATGCGACGTCTCCCATCTTCTCTGTCCACTGGAGCGGATCCACAGGCCGGCCAGCAGCAAAGCCGCGCCGCCATAGATCAGGCCGGCCGGAACCCACATCACCAGACCGGCGAGCTGCTGGTCCTCGAGCGGACTAAGGTTCCACAATTTCGCACCGGCTGCGTTCACCGGATACCACAGCCTTGGCGAGACCAGCAGCAGCACCCCGAGCAGGCCGGTATGCAGCGAGGTGAAGAAGAGGTGCATGACTGCGCTGCCATAGGCTTGTTCGCGGCCTGAACGCGGCAGCAGCACCCACCAGAACAGCAGCCCTGTGCCGAAGAAGCAGGCATGTTGCGCATAATGCAGGACACCCCGTGCAAGCGCCGCCTCGAACAGCGCCGGAACGTGCCACGCCCATATCGCGACGCCGTGCAGGAAGGTCGCGGCAACAGGGCGGCTGATGGCGGCCCAAACGGTTCGAAGCATCTTCGCCTGCCCGGCTGCGCCAAATGCCAGCCGCAGCTTGATCGGCAATGCCCACATCATCGCCGCCGCCGGACGGGAGGCGACCAGCAGGGGTGCCACCACCGCCATCAACAGCTCATGCTCGATCATGTGGGCGGTGAAGACGCGCTCACCCAATGCATGGAGCGGACTGACCAGTGCTGCCGCCAAAATGGCCCAGCCGGTCGCAAACAGCAGGGCTTGCCGCATCCGCAACGGGCGGCTGCGGGCGCTCCGCCGCCACAGCCGAAAGGCGCCTGCTGCGTAAAGCAGTGCGACCATGGTTAGCGGCAGCGTGATCGGCAACGCCAGCGTCCAGCCGGCCTGCGGGGCACCGGCACCGTAGCAGATCGAGGTCGAGAAAAGCGCGTCGAAGTTCATCGCAGACAGCCGTCGAGAATGAGCGAGGCGGCGCCTTGCATGACGATTACCAGCGCAAACAGCAACGCGCTGAGAATGCCGATATTGGCGACGAAACCTTCAGTGCCGCGCGCACGGTCCGGTTTAAAGGCGGCGCCACCTTGCTGTCGCGCCCGCCACGACAGCGCCCCGCCGAGCAAGGCCAGCACTGTCAGCATCAGCGCAACGACCGGTATGACAGGAATGCCGTGGGCGCACTGCCACTCCACGACCGCGTAATTCAGCTGCGTCGACACCGCCCAGGCCAAAGGCCCGGACAACAGCCCGCCCCATGATGTGCCCAAGCGAAGCGCACGCATCTCAGTCAAGCCTCGGCATCCAATAGATCAACAGATAGATCGGGATCCAGGTCGCGACCACGAAATCCCAGTAGAAGACGTTGTCGCCAACATCCCCGAAACGCCGCCCGCTATAGCCATGTCGCGTGAACATCAGGACCGTCAGCACCAGCGTGTCGCCGACGTCGGTGATCAGGTGTGTGGTGTGGAGGCCGAGCAGGACCCACAGCATTGAGCCGTACGCATTGGTATCCCAATAGATGTTGAGGGCCGGAAATTCGAACCACCGCACGACAAGCGGTGCGATACCGAGCAGCGTCATGACGATCAGGCCGATGCGCACGGGCACCATGGCACACGCTTCGGCGTAGCGGTTCAGTATGTGATTGGGCACCACGCTGGCGAGCAGCAACAGCGTGACGATGGTGCCCGGCCAATGGTTGGGCGGCGGCACGCCCAATGGCCATTCGGGCGACAGATAGGCGAGGTAAAGATAGGCGCCTGCGGCGAGCGCGAAGCCGGTGCCCTCCAGCGCCATGAAGGCGAGAGTGCCCCACCAGGTCGGGCTGCGCGGTCCGATCCCGAAGGTCGGGAGTTTGGAAAGATCGGCGGCAGGACGCTGTTTCATTCCTCATCCTCCGGATCGCCTTTCGGCCAGAACCAACCGATCAAAGTGATGGCGATTGGCCCGGCTCCCCAGACCACCGCCCACGGGCTGAAGATCGAATAAAGAAAGGTGGCGCCGACGGCGAGCGCGGCGAACAATGGCCAGATCGACGGCGTCGCCGACTTCTGGCGCACATCTGGATGCGCCTCTGCCACCGTCGAAATGACAAGTTCGCGTGCGTCGACGCGAAGCCCGGTCGCGACAGGCAGCGTGTCACGTTCGGCCCAGAGCGGCTCGGAGTGGGTAACCACCGGAATCCGAGCGAAATTATAGCTCGGCGGCGGAGAGCTTGTCGCCCATTCAAGCGTGCCCGCATTCCAGGGATTGTCCCCGGCCGGGGCGCCCCTCGAGGCGCTGTACACCAGGTTTATGGTGAACAGAACGAAGCTTAGGAACAGGACAACCGCGCCGGCTGTGATGAACAGGTTGATGTTGCCCCAGCCGAGCTCCACCGGATAGGTGTAGACCCGGCGCGGCATGCCCCACAGGCCGACAATGTGCATCGGAAAGAACGCCGCATTGAAGCCTATGAAGGCAAGCCAGAAGTGCCAGCGTCCAAGACGCTCGCTCATCATCCGGCCGGTGATCTTGGGGAACCAGAAATAGGTCGCGCCGAGCAGCGGGAACACCGACCCGCCGATCAGCACGTAGTGGAAATGCGCGGTAACGAAATAGGTGTCGTGTACTTGCAGGTCCAATGGCACCGACGCCAGCATCACGCCGGTCAGGCCGCCCGCGACGAACGTGAAGAAGAAGCCGAACACGAACAGCAGCGGCGTCCTGATTATCGGGCGTTCGTCCCACAATGTCGCCAGCCAGCAGAAGATCTGCAGCCCGTTCGGGATGGCGATCAGCATGCTTGAGGCGGTGAAGAAGCTCGCGCCGAGCTTGGGCAGGCCGGTTGCGAACATGTGGTGAACCCACAGGCCGAACGACAGGAAGCCGACCGAAATCAGCGACAGAACCATGCCCAGATAGCCGAATACCGGACGCCGGGCGAAAGCGGCGATGATCGAGGACACCATGCCGGTGGCCGGCAGGAAAATGATGTAGACTTCGGGGTGGCCGAAGAACCAGAACAGGTGCTGGAACAGCAGTACGTCGCCACCCTCGGCGGGATTGAAGATATGGGTGCCGACCAGTCGGTCGAGGATCAGGAAGGTCGACGTGATCATGACTGCCGGCATGGCGAACACGATGACGAAGGAGGTGACCAGCATCGCCCAGACATAGAGCGGAATCTTGTCCAGCGACATGCCCGGCGCGCGTTGCTTCAGCACGGTGACGATGGTGGCAACCGCAACCGCCAATGACGATACTTCGGTATAGGTGATCATCTGCGCCCACACATCGGAACGTTTGCCTGGCCCGAATTCAGGACCGGACAGCGGCACGTAGGAAAACCAGCCGACGTCGGGCGCCATGTCGAGTGCAAACGACACCCAGGCGAAGAGGCCACCGGAGAGATAAATCCAGAAGCTGAATGCATTGAGGCGCGGAAAGGCGATGTTGCGGGTGCCGACCATCAGCGGCACGAGATAGATGCCGGTCGCCTGAACGATTGGCACTGCAAACAGGAACATCATGGTCACGCCATGCATGGTGAATAGCTGGTTGTAGCGGTCCGGCCCGATCAGCCCGCGCTCCGGCCCCGACAGTTGGATGCGCATGGCAACGGCGCTGAGGCCACCGAGGCACAGGAAGACGAAAGCGGTGATCAGGTACCGCCGCGCGACAATTTTGTGGTCGACGCTCGAGAGCGCACCGATGATGCCCGGCACGGTCTGCCATGTCCGCGCCAGCCTGCGCTCGAGGCTGGCGTCGTCGAGGCCGGTATCGCGAGGGCCGTCGCGCTCGGGAACCAGGTCACCCTTTTGTGCTGCGGCGCGTTGCTGGGCGAGGTCTCGCCCATGGGCTAGGTCGGCGCTACTCATTTCAAGCCCTCGAGATAGGCTACTATCGCATTCAGCTCGTCCCCGTTCAGTCCCACCACGGGCATGCGGGCACCTGGCTTGATCCCTTGCGGATCGGCTATCCAGGCTGCGAGATTGCCGCGGCTCATCGCCAGCGTTCCGGCAGCGAGCGTCCGCCGGCTTGCGATATGTGTAAGGTCGGGAGCGACCGTGCCGCCGGCAATGGTGCCGCCGATCTTGTGGCACATCACGCATGGCCGTTTGAGGAACAGGTCGTGGCCGGTTTTGGCCTCGGTCGACACGGGGGCAGCTGCCGGCCGCAGCTGATCGTTCAGCCATGCGTCGAAGACGGGCCGAGGTTCGGCGATGATGAAGGTGCTCATATTGGCGTGCTGCGCGCCGCAGAACTCGGCGCACTGGCCGCGATAGACGCCGGGCTTGTCAGCCTTCAGATCGAGAACGTTCTCGTGGCCTGGAATGAGGTCCAGCTTGCCCGAGAGGTTCGGCACCCAGAAGGAATGGATGACGTCGGTCGAGGTCACTACAAGCCGCACCGGCTCGCCCGCCGGGATGTGGATTTCATTGGCGGTCGTCAGGATGCGGTTCGGCTGATCGTTTTCGTAGCGCACCTCCCACCACCATTGATGCCCGGTCACCCGGATCGTCAGCGCCGCATCCGAGCCGATGGCGGCAAGCGTCCGGTTAGCGAAGTAGCTCAGCAGCGTCAGGCCGACCAGGATCAGGGCGGTAGCGGCGAGTGCGGCGACGACAATTCGCATCTTGCCGCGCTCGGCGGCAGCGTCGAGGACAAGCGGATCGCCGACCGGCGCGGGGCGTCGGGCCAATGGCAGGATCAGCACGGCCATCACCAAAAGCCAGACCACCGTGCACAGCGCTGTGAAGAACCAGATCAGCCATGCAAGCTCGCCCGCGGCCGGGCCTTTTGGGTCAAGCGCGGATTGCCAGCCGCTGCATCCTGCAAGGAGCAGCATGCAGGCTGCGCCGCAGCACACGCTGCAAACAAGGCGGTTCACGGCGACTTCCCCAGAGTCGCGGCATCCGGCAGGCGATTTTCGGACGGATGGGGCATCATGTCGTCGTCGCGGCTCGGCGCAGCCGATTTTGGCGCGTTGCCGCTCAACGCGCGGACGAAGGCGGCAAGCTCCCAGATCTGGTCGTCCGGGATCTTGTCCCGAAAGCTCGGCATGCCGTTTGGCCGCCCGTCCCTGATCGTGGCGTGGATGCTTTCGATCGAGCTGCCATAGAGCCACTTCTGATCCATGAGCGCCGGGCCCATGCCGCCACCGCCATTGGCATGGCAGCCGGAACAGTTGAACCAGTTGAACAGACGCTTGCCCTCGCTGAGGTGGAACGCGTTGGCCTCGAACACTCCGGCCTTGTTGTTGGACGAGGCTGGCCGCTGCCCGCCCGGCTCGAGGGCCGTGACGGCTGCCGGTTGGTCGCCCGAGCCGAGCGCCGACTGTGGACGCGTGTCGCGTTCCTCACGCTGGCAAGCGGCAAGAACGAGCATCGCCGACAGCACGCATGGAAGGCCGCGGTTCATCGCGCTGCCGCCCCGGCGACGTCGAGGCGAGGCACGTCATATGCCGCCAGGATTGCATCGATCTCGGCGCGGTGTTTGGCGAGCGCTGCGTCTACCTCGCTGCGCAGCGCATCGTCGTCGTGGCGCACGCCCATCGAAATGTCGTAGATCATCGGCAGCAGCGGACCGTCGATTCGCGGTGTAACCGGCGTAATCCGCAACGGTACTTTTTGCCTGGCACCGAAGTAGCCGGCCAACGGCCCCCAGACGACGGCCATATCGATGTCGCCATTCGCGACCGCCTCAATGATGCGCGCTGGCGGGTTTGGCGCCGAATAGTCGCCATAGACGGGGAAACCGACGAGATGGCCGACGATGCCGCGACTGCCGAGCGCCTGGACGGGTGGCGAGTTGGCGCCGTCGTCGCCGATCAGCTGGACGCCGATGTGCAGATCGCGCAGGCGAGGATCGTTGAAGGACGCGATTTCCGGCGCATCTCTGCGTGTCACGAAGACGTAGGAAGACCGGTAGTAGGGCGCGGTGGTGCGCAGCATCTCGAGATTGGTGGGCGTGCCGGGCACCAGATCGCACAGGCCGGCTTTCAGCGTGTTGCGGACGAAGCCGCGCCGCTGTGCCCACCACGTGTAGGAAACAGTCGCACCCAGCTCCCGGGCGACGAGTTCGGCAATCTTGTTTTCAAAGCCTTCCCGGGCGGCATTGGAGAACGGCATGTTGTTGGGATCTGCGCAGATCCTCAACTCGCGCGCATCGGCAACGGCGGCCACAAGCGAGAGCGCCAGTGCGCCAACCGCGGCGGCAAGCCGCCGCGAACGCGTTTTCCGTGAGCACATAACGCGGCCGATCGTCTCAAGGCAGCCGGAACACATACAGCGTACCTCCCGCCGTGGTTACATCCTTCAGATCCTTCATGACGTTGACGAAGCCGAGCGCAGCGGTGGCGTCGCGCGGGTCGAGATCGCCGGATACGATCGCACCGGCCCAGCCGCCGACGCCCGAAAGAACCGCAACATATTGGTGCCCGTCCGGGCCGCGATAGGTGATCGGCTGGCCGATGATGCCGGACGACGTCTTGAACTGCCAAAGCAGTTCGCCGGTCCTGGCGCTGACCGCCTTGAACCAGCCTTCCATCGTGCCATAGAATACGACGTTGCCGGCGGTGGCGACCGCGCCGCTCCACACCGGAAAGTTCTCCTTCAGGCTCCACGCCGGCTTGGCGGCGGCGACATCCCAGGCAGTAAATGCACCGCGATTGCCGCCCGGCCCGGGAATCATGCGCACGTTCATGCCGACATAGGGCGTGCCGGCGATGTAATTCACCTCGACGCCTTCTTCGTCCATGCACATGTTATTATGCGGGATGTAGAGCAGGCCGGTCTTGGGCGAGAACGCCGAAGGTTGCCAGTCCTTGAGACCCGATGCGGTGGGACAGATGTCGCGGACGACCTTGCCGGTGCCGGTCTTCTTGTCCGGATTTACAATCAGCCGGCCGGTCTTCAGGTCGACGCCCTTGCTGGAATTGACAGGCCCGAACGGCACTGCCGACAGTACTTCGCCCGTAGTGCGGTCCAACAGATAGACGTAGCCGTTGCGTTCCGGTCGGACCAGCACCTTGCGGGGCTTGCCCTGCCAGGTCATGTCGAGCAGCACCTGTTCGTTGATGCCGTCGTAGTCGTGCAAATCGTGCGGGGTCCATTGATAAAACCATTTTGCTGCGCCGGTGTCGGGATCGCGGGCAAAGATGCCGGCGGTCCATTTGTTGTCGCCGGGCCGCAGATCCGGATTCCACGGACCGGGATTTCCGGTGCCGTGGAAGATCAGGTTGAGGTCCGGGTCATAGGAAATCCAGCCCCACACATTGCCGCCGCCGATCTTCCAGGCGTCGGGCGGCCACGATGTCACCCCGAGATCCTTGCCCTTGTCCATGTCGTAATGCGGCTTGAAATCGGGGCCGATCAGCACGTCGGCGTCCGGGCCGGTATTGTAGGCCGTCCAGACGACGTGCCCGTCGCCGGCGTCGAGCGCCTTGATCCAGCCGCGTACGCCCATTTCGCCGCCGGAATTGCCGACCAGTACCTTCCCCTTCACCACCAGCGGCGCCATGGTGATGGTCTCGCCGATATTGATGTTGCCGATATGGGTGTTCCAGACCGGTTTGCCGGTGGCCGCATCGACGGCGATGGCATGACCATCGAGCGTGTTGAAATAGATGTGCCCGTCGAAGAAGGCCGCACCACGGTTGACCACGTCGCAACAGGCAACGCCCTGCGCGGCGGGCTCGGGATTGGGCTCGAATTTCCACTTCATCGGCGCGCCGGGCTTGGTAAGGTCAAGCGCATAGAGGATGTTGGGAAACGGCGTCACGATGTACATCGTGTTGCCGACGACCAGAGGCGCAGCCTCCTGGCCCTTGTTGACGCCGGTCGAGAAGGTGAAGGCCACCTGCAGGTTTTTGATGTTGTCTTCGGTGATCTCCGCAAGTTCGCTGTAGCGGGTCGAGGCGTAGTTCTTTGCCGGCATCGCCCACTGGCCGTCGTCGGGCGGAGCAGCCGCGGCCGGCGGATTTATCGCAGGGCCTGATAAAGACTGAGCAACCGCCGCCGTCATCAGTGCAAACCCCGCCAGCAGCGTCCATCCCAGCCTCGCAGCCATTGGCCTGTTTCCGCCTTTGGCTGACACACGAGTTTTCGCCGCCACTTGTCGCCCTTTCCTCATTTGCGTATCGAGCCGCCGACCCCGGCGCCAAGCTCCGCCGCCACGTCCGCCTCGCTTCCGGCACACAATGGATGGCCCCAGCCGGAGGCGCTCTTGCCGCCGGGATCGAGGTCGAAAATGATAGCGTCCTTGCGGTTTGGGTTGACGCCTGCCGGTACCTTGTCCAGCCCGAGCGCGGCGCGCACACGCCAGGCGACATTGTGGTCGGCACAGGGGGAATCGCCGCTTATCCCGAGGGCCCCGACGATCCCCTTGCCGTCGTAGAGAGCCAGGCCGCCGCCAAACACGACGACACCGCCGATAGGCTTTCCCAGCAATGGATCGCTGGAGCTTCCAAACGTCGAAGGATCGCCGGCATAGGCCACCGCTGGATTGACCGGATTGGTGGCCTGCAGGCCGAATAGAGGACCGCCGGGCTGCACCGGCGCATAGAGGTTCGCGGTGGACAACGCCATGTGGGCGAGGCTGAGCCCGTTGGCGGTATTGGCTTTTTCGGCGGCGATCAGCCGGCTGCCAGGCCACTGGGCGTCGGCGGTAGGCCCACTGAAGGCGACGGCGCAGACAGTTCCGTCGCGAGCCACGACTGCCGCCCATTCATTAGTGTCGAAGCCGCCATTGCCGGGACCGCCGCTGGATTTGACGTTGGCCTTGAGGGCGGCCAGCAACTTGTCATGGTCGGCCGGGCAAGGTGCTTGAGCCCAAGCCTTTTGCTGGACGGCGCCGATCGTAAGCAGGAACAGACATAATGCTACCGAGACAATCCGATGGCGATCCATTAGCTGCGCCGTCTTTGTTGAACACTCTCCAACGCGTAGGAGGCGCAGAAGTGCCAAAGGGAACGAAATAAATATCGGATTCGGTCGGACAAACTCGGGCGACCGGAACTCGGGACAGCCGATCTGGGTGTTGGCACTCAACCGGAAATCGGAGTTATTCTTGCGATGGTCCAGGCGCCGTCGGAACAGAGCAGCACTTCTGGCAGTTGTGTCGAATGCTGTCCGCAGTCGAGCAACTGGCTCAATCGGTGAAAGAGCGACGAGCTATCTTGTTCGTTGGAGCCGGGGTGTCGATGAGCGTCGGCTTGCCGTCTTGGCAAAAGCTCATCGAACACATGCAAAACGAGCTCGGCCTTGACGAGGACATGATCGGCGCACCGGAGGCCAGCTATCAGGCGCTTGCCGAATATTACCGGCTGAAGCAGGGGAGCCTCGGCCCTTTGCGCAGTTGGATGGATCGTGAATGGAGCGTCTCGCGGGAAGAAGTGCAGCGGTCGGCAATCCACAAGCTCATCGTATCGCTCGATTTTCCGATCATCTACACCACCAATTATGATCGCAACCTCGAGGTTGCCTTCGAGATTCATGGCCGGCCCTTTGTGAAGGTGGCCAACGCAAAGGACTTGCCCAAGACGACCGGCGAGGTGACGCAGATTATCAAATTCCACGGCGATTTCGACGACGACAAATCGCTGGTCCTGGCGGAGACCGACTATTTCGACCGGCTTTCGTTCGATTCGCCGCTCGACGTGAAGTTTCGCGCCGACGCACTGGGGCGCACCCTCCTGTTCATCGGCTACAGCATGTCTGATATGAACATCCGTCTGCTGTTGCACAGGCTTTGGCAGACCTGGCGGCGGTCGGGCTACGAGAAGAGCCGCCCGAAATCCTTCATCTTCATGTCGCAGCCGAGCATCGTCCAGGAGGCTGTTCTTGGCCACTGGGGCATCGATATGCTGACCGAAGAGGCCGACGATCCTGAGGACGCGCTGCTCGCGTTCCTGAACGAACTCAAGGATAGGGTGGGCCGGCCAGACAGCGCGTGAGAAAACCTGCGGAAAGCGGATTGGTCCGGCAGTGGAACCGACTGATCCGATGTGAGTTCGGGAGGACTAGCGTATCCGGGACCGAGCCTGAATGGGCGCACGCAAACACAAGCGAAGAATGCATGCCAAACACGACCTGTCGGCCGAGTTGGCCTATGAGATCGATTTTTTTGCCCGCAGGTGCGGCCTGACGAGGGACGAAGCACTCAAGACGATGCGAGATGCCGGCCGGTTGAAGGACAGCGCGAAGGCATCTTGCGAAACCGGGGCGAAGTAGCGGCGTGGATTCCGCTTCGTGGACGGCTTTTGTCGGAACGGTCATCCTGATGCAGATGCCGCCGGGGCCCGACAGTCTGCTGGTGATTGCGCGCGGCATCGGGCAGGGCCGTGATATTGCCCTGTTCACCGTCCTCGGAATGACCCTCGGCGCCGGTATGGTCCAGCTGCCGCTCCTTGCCCTCGGCATATCGTCGCTGCTTCAGGCATCGCCGTTTGCCTTTGCCATGCTTCGCTGGGCGGGTGCAGCCTATCTCGTTTGGCTTGGATCGCGTCTGGTGCTGTTGCCGTCAGCCAGCGCCGCCGTCGAGGAGCCGCGCAATGTCGGACCGCTTGTGGCCGCACGCGAAGGAATGATCGCCAATCTGATAAATCCTTGGCCGATAACCTTTATGGTGGCATTCCTTCCGCAGTTCGTCGATCCTGCTCGCGGATCGGTCACGCTGCAATTGCTGCTGCTCGGTGGCACCCAGAAAATGACCGGTGTGCTGGTGCTGGGCACATATGCACTCGCATCCGGCACGCTCGGGGCCTGGATTATGAAACGACCGAAGGTAAGGCTCTGGCAGCAGCGGGTGGCAGGCTGTTTCGTCGTCGGTCTCGGTATCCGCATGGCGGTCGGTGGTGGCGCGCACCGCTGAGGATCGAGCGATGCAGCGGCCGCCGATGGAACATCCGCCGACAATTTTCGTTGACTTGCTCCACAAGGCGAAGAGGTCGAGCATGTCGAAGTTCCAAGCCGCTACCCCGGAGCGTTTGCAGCAGCTCAGGCTTGAGGCAACGGCGCACTTTGCGCCACTCATACTGCGCGAGGCGCTGGTGCGTCTCTGCCGGGCTTGCGGAAGCGATAGCCTCGAACGTTTCGAGAAGACCATGGTCGACCAAATCGAGGCATTGCGTGACGAAAAGGCCGATTTCGACACGATGAAGGAATTTGCCATCGAACAGCTCTATGGCTGGATTCGAGAAGTCAGGTCTTCACCGGACATGACACAGCCCCTGGAGAGCGTAGATACCCGAAGGACCCCCGGCCGCTCTGAAGAGCCGCAAACGCTGGAAGACCAGTTGCAGGCAGGCCTGGAAGATTCCTTCCCGGCAAGCGACCCGCCGGCGGTCGTCTCCACCGCGATCCCGGGCGGATCGAAGAAGCTCGTCGGAACCGACGAAATCCTCAGGCAGCAGCGCGAGAAAAAGGCCGAGAACGCCAATCACTCGAGATAAAGCCGGGCTTTGGACGGAACTGCGGGAGACACCTACAGGTTTACCCGCTGTGCTGTCGGGGCATGCCCGTCATGCGACTCGCCTTCGACAAGAATGTTTGCCTCCCACGCGGCGTCGACAAACGCTTGCCGCGCTTTGCCGGCCGTAATTTCACCGGTTCGGGCGCGATTCAATACATCAGCGGCCGCCAGCGCCAGTGGGGCATTGCGCGCCGGCCATTTCTCGCTTTTCAGGCAATGTACTGCTTCGAAAACGGAACTGACCAATCGCGATCGCCCAGGCTTGCCGAAATAGATGCAAACAGGTGTATCGAACTCTATTCTCTGCACCGGATTCCTCCCGGTTCAAGCAAGGTGTCGCTTCAAGCAAGCTGCGTGTCTTCAGGGTCTACACGACTGTCCGACGGGCGTTTCAGCCAAACGTCGTAGGCCTTCGCAGCTGTTTTGGCGCGTGCTGGTGTTTCGGCTGCGATATCGTAGGCCAGAATGCCCGCCTTGCGGGCGAATTTATCGAACGCCGCACGCACCGTCTCGACGTCGACCTCGTCAGCCAGCCCGGCGCGACAGGCGTCGAACGCCGCCTTGTGCGCCGGACCGCGGCTCGGCCATTCATTTAAGACGTCATAGGCCTGCCAGATATTTTCGACATAGCGAGGGAAACCAAGGCCGACGAGAATTGGAACCGGGCGGCCAAACAATTTTTTTGTCATCTGTGTCTCCGCGAAAGAGCCTGTCGCATCAACGCCCGGGGCGGACCCGAGGCTCATGCTCTTTAACGCGGGATTGCTGCACGGGTTGCAGCAGGTTTGTTCGATCGTGCGCGGCCGGTCACTTGTTGGTCCGCATCTTTTGCCGAGGATTGATACCGCCTTGCGGCGTGGTGTCGTTCTCGACATCGCCTTCGAACGTATTGGTGCCCTGATCGAGCCGGTCGCCCTCCTTGATCGTGCCCCTGGAACTGCCGATGCCGGGATCGTTGGCAAGATCGCTATCGGCCGGCGTTTTGCCTTTGGCGTGCTTGTTTCCTGTCATGGACTCCTCCTGTTTCTTGAGGTGGCAGGCCGCCCTTGAGGTCGCGGCCAAGGCTCGCTGCGAATCGCATTTCGACGCGCCAAATGGCGGCGCCCGAATTGTCGGACGACCTTGATTTTGAACTCCGCGATCCCGATGGTTGTTCCGTCAAAAATATCGCCGTCGGCCGGGATTGCTCAGCCAAGCCCTCTCCGGTTTTCTGGAGCGGGGTGATTTTCGCAACCGGAACGATCTTTCGCCCAATGCATTTAACTGGTCTGCGCTCGCGAACTCATTCTGGACGGGAGCTGAACCATTGCCACCCACAGCCTACGCCTTGGCGACCCGCGAAGCCGAAGAAGTTTCCATCGTCGACCTCATACCCGCTTTGAGGGCTTTCGCCCGCACCTTCTGCCGCACTCCCGATGATGCCGACGACCTGGTCCAGGAGACGCTGACCAAGGGCCTGGCCAACATTGACAAGTTCGAAGCTGGAACGCGCATGAAGTCATGGCTCTTCACGATCATGCGCAACACCTACTACACGCGTGTCAGGGCCGCCGTGAGGGAAGCGCCCGGCCTGCTCGACTGCGCTTCGCTGCGGCCGATCTCGGAAGCGACGCAGGAATGGTCCGTACAGGGCAAGGAAGTCCACCAGGCCATCCAGAGCCTTCCCGAGCATCAGCGCGAGGTTCTGATGCTAATAGGCGTGCTGGGCGTCAGCTATGAGGAAACCGCCGAAATATGCGGTTGCGCGGTGGGAACCGTGAAGAGCCGGCTCAACAGGGCCCGCGCCGGCGTGCTTGAATACCTAGGCGAAAGTTCCTCGCAAACCCTGATGGAAAGGCGCAGCTATCTGTCCGAAGGACAACTGGACTTCGACGCCGAGAGGCGCCGCTAATATATGTCACGTTAGTTACTGGTTCCGCGCAAGCGTCTTTCGACAAGCGCATGCTGCAATTCGATCGCAAGTTTGGTCAGCCGGTCAGGAACCCTTTCCTGCTCGATTGCCGCAAGCAAGGAAGCGATTTCCCGGTCTATCGTCAGATCGGCGCGCGTGCCGACGGAATCTTCCCTTGCGCGAGACATCGCGTTCTCTTGGCAAATGTTGGTCCCTTCATCTCACTCTGGTGGCAACAGTGCGAGTTTGCAAGAATTTGCAGGCCATCCATGCGACCGGCTTCGGTCCTTGCACAGCTTCGTCAGCGGTTGGGCTCTCGCTGCGTTTCAATTGCTCACCGGCTGCAAGCCATATGCTGCCGCAACGATCAGTCTTCAGGCCGCCGATCCGCTGAATGATCCTGGTACTGCTCCGATTTAACCCGATTGCCGTCGAGCCCACGCTCCTTGGTGTGCTGCTTCTTGTCTCTGTTGGACAGAACGGCGTTCTCTCCGATCTTGTCCTTGGGAAGATCGGTCATCGCGCCAGCGCCGGCGCCTTTGCCGTGACTGCCGCGACCGATGTGCTTCTTGCTGCCGGACGCCATCTCGTCCTCCTTCCTGCTGTCGAATAGCGGCTTTTCTCGTTCGGCATCCGAACCTGCGTTGGGCCGCAATGTTCCGCCGGAAATCGTAAGCAGGAAGGCATCGCCATCCCAGTGCCGGAACGGCTTTTCGCCGTCGACGACAACTTGCATGCCATTTGCGTTGGCGAACTTATGGACATCGGCGCGATCCAGCGCCGGCGATCCGCGATATGAATAATTCAAAAGCACGGCCATGCCTGGCCTCTTCAGCACGCGTGCGATTTCCACAAAATGTCGTTCCGCGAGGCCGGCCAGCACCAGATAGGGAAAGCTGTCGACGGCCAGCACGCGGTCGAAGCTGGCATCGCGAAAATCGGCAAGGTCGAAACCGCGGGTAGGGCGGAATTCTACATTGCCGAGCCCGGCGCATCGCCGGCGGGCGATCGAGATCATCGCCGGGGATATATCGCTGCCGACGATCCGGTGCGATAGAGCAGAGAGCACCTGTTCGAACCGACCGATGCCACAGCCGATATCTAGTATGTCGCGGTCGGTACCGGTAAAGCCTCGCCTCTCCAGCCATGTAACGATCTCAGCCGTAGCGGCCGCGAGGTTTTCCTCATTGCCCAGCGATGACAGCTGGACGCTCGCCGCCGGGGAGATCGCCGCCGCCGCGTCAAACCCGGCCGCCAGCCGCTTGACGACCGCATCATCGGTCTCGCCACCGCCACGCTCGTGCCGAACGGCAGCACCTATTTTGCGCAGCGTGGCGAAGATCTCAGGCCTGCGCTGAAGCAGGTCCGCGATCCGTTGTAATTTTGCCGTCTTTCGCGGATCGGCCGAATGCGTGTTTTGTGCAATCTTCGCCAGTTCTGCGGGTTCGATTCCTGTCTCGAAACGGAGAGCCAGCCTGGCGATGACGGCTTCGACGCCGGCACCGTCTGCCATGCAGTCCTCCAGCACCCGCCTTGCTGATGTCGACCGCCGAGGTCCTGGCTGGGTCGCGCTCATCGCCCTTTGCTCCGCGTCCAGATCTTGCGCATCGTCCACCGGTCGACGGCGCCCCAGCTGTATTTGTAGGCCTCTTGTCCGCGCAGAAAATCGAACTCTTCCGCGCCTTCGCAGATCGCCTGCCTTATCGCCTGGCCGATGAGCAGCGCGCCGGGACTTTCATCGGCATAGGCCGGATCGAAGCCACCGAGATAAGCGTAAGCGCGGCCCCGATGATGGAACCCGTAATAGGCGCCCACGATCACGTCACCGATGGTGATGAGCCAGCATCGGGCAAGCACTTGTGCGACCAGTTTCGGCAGCGCCTGACGGTGGAATGCTTCCACGCGGGAATCGGACAGAACCCCGTCGCCGTGTCCGGCCCAGCGCGCGCGGTGAAGGCGGATCAGGTGATCGAGGAATGTCTGCGGATCGGACAAAGCGGGTTCGATGGAGACCCTGCCGCGTCTCGACGCGGCCCCGAGGGCGCGGCGCAATTGGCGCCTCCGCCGCGCCGGAACACAGCCTTGAAGCGTCTGGTCGCCGACGAGAGCGAGCACCGGGCAAGCGGCATGACTGACGGCTTGGCACGATTCGAGCGCGGCATGCCTGATGGCAAGGCCGGCGCCGCCGGGAGGCAGGTCCTGCAAGATCCACTGCGACCAGCCGAGGGAAAGAACCGTGTCGGCGATGGCGACGGCGACCGGTTCGGCGGTTTCGGGAATACAAAGGACGTCCAGATAGTCGCTCAACGAAATGCCGAGCGGAAGCAGCCGCGCGCCGGCGTCCTGGCGTTCCAGATAGAGTGGCGCCAGGCCGACCAGATCGTCGCCACTCCAAACGGCGACGGTCGCTAGCTCGCCGGGAGCGAATGTCCGCCACCATGGCAGTAACCATGCGGGAGACTGGAACGGCGTCGCCGAGGGACTGCGCGACCAGAGTTCCCACCAGTGTGGCTCAAGGGCTTCGAGGCCGGCCGGATCGTCGATGATCTCACCGCGGAGCATGTCCCGCTCACTTCGCCGTCGCGAGCTGCCTGCTGTCTGTGCCGAGCCGTGCCAGCGCCCGATAGGCGTCCATGTAGGAGGAAACCATGCGGTCGAGTGAAAAGCGCCGCCGCGCCTCGGCCCGGCAGGTCTCGGGATCCAGGCCGGCCGCGGCAAGGATGGCTTGCGCCATCTCGTCGACATCCCCGACCAGATACCCGGTCTTGCCGTGCTCAACCACATCCGGCAGTGCGCCATTCGGGAAGGCCACCACGGGTGTGCCGCAGGCGAGCGCCTCCATGGCCACGAGCGAACTGGTTTCCGCGGCGAGGCTCGGGATGACCAGGCATCGGGCTGTGTTCAGCAGGTGCCGCTTGGCGACAAAGCCGACCGGACCAAGGAAGCGGCGCCGGTCGTCCAGCCGAGGTTCGACCTCGTCGCCAAAATACGCGGTGTGGGTTTCGTAAGGGTAGACTTTGCCGCCGATGACCAACGGCACACCGGCCTTCTTGGCTGCGTCCAGCGCCAGATGGATGCCCTTTTCCGGGCAGACGCGGCTGAGCACGAGGGCAAAGTCGCGCTTGGCCTGCCGCTCGCTGAGCGCGTCGATGTCCACTCCGTTCGGGATCGGTTCGATGAGCCTGGCTCCCGGCGGCGCGGTTCTTTGCTGAGCCGCTGATACCGCATGCAGCCACAGATCCTCCCGTGTCGGATTGAGAGCGTCGGCCGGATACCAGTCGAGCGGCAAGTGCAGGGTCACCAATGTCGGCCCGTCGCCCGGCAGATAGGCGTCGAAATCGATGCCGTGCAAATGAACCACGTCGATTGGCCAGCGAGCGCGTGCGGTAGCGATTGCAGCGCGATGAGCACGCTGCGCCCGGCGCTTCGCCGCTTCATCGAGCACGCCCGGTTCGGCCGGCGTCTCGATGAGAGTGCCCGCAGCGCTCGAGCCCTGGCAACCGATCACGATCGAGCGGTGTCCGGCCTGTACGAGCGCCTGGTCGAGCATCGACAGCACCTGCTCGGCACCACCGACCGCATCCGGCCCGACCGGGGCGAGGGGATAGGCGACGTTGAGGACGGTGAGCGTCATGGCGGGAGAGCCGAAGCTCCTCACGCCGCGGAGGCGCGTAGCCTGCCGACGGAGGGGGCAGCGATGCTGCCGGCATAGCGGCGCGTCATTGCCGCGCAGAACTCGGCGAATTCCTCCGGCACCAGCGGCGGACTGCTGTGGTGCGGCATCATTCCGCGATGCTCCGGCGTGAAGCAGAAAGTAACGGTAACGTCGAAGTCGGCCAACGCCTCCATCTGCCGGTCGAACCAGTCAAGCGCGTTCGGCCTGAAGCTGTCGGCCCAGGAAAGTCCGGTACGCAGATTGGTGACGCCGAGGCGTTTCATCCAGGCAACGGCGTCATCAAGCCGGTGATCTTCGAAATGGAACCACTGCACCAGTCCTAATGCCGGCGTGTGGTGCAGGAACTCCTCGAGCGCGGGCTTTGGCGTGCCGTCCTGGCGAAGCAGGCCCATGTAGAAATGGCGATAGTAAGACGAGCCTTCCGCCTCGCGATGGCGCGTCGTCGCTTCCCACTCGCGCGGCAGGTCGTAGAGGCTGTACCATTGGATGCGCGGTGCGTTGCCGATCAGCAATTCCGCGGTCCGGCGCAGGCCCCAGACCTGTACCTCCTCGGCGCCGAAGGTCGACACGCCGACCTCGCTGACCCATACCGGAAGATCGGTGACAGCCGAGATCTCGCCGACCTTCTGCGGCCATTCGTGGATCTGCCAGAGGTTCCAGTCGAGCGGAAAGCCGTGTACGGCGACCGCGTCGACGTGATCGAGCACGCCGAATTCCTTCATCCGGGTCATGAAGCCGGCATCGATCGGCGAGATGCCGCCCAGCACCTTGGTCAAGGCGGGATTCTCCGCCGCGATCGCGTCGGCGGCCAGGATTGCCGTAGCGGCGAAGCGGCTCCAGTCGGGGTCGAGCTCGGGATCCCAGTGGGATTTGTTGTTGGGCTCGTTCCAGATCATCGCGGCTTCAATCATTTATCTGTCCTTTCGACGGGTAGACGGCGCCGCCGCCGGCCGGCACGTCGGCGGTGCGGCAGAAATAGACCTCCTGTTCCGGTTGCAGCACGATCTTGAAGCCGGCGCTGCGAAGCATGGCTTCGGTGCAGGCGCGATTGGGAATCCACCAGTTGGTCGGGTCGTCGGCGTAACGATGCTCGATGAAATGCAGCTTTGGGAATTCCGGCCGGTCGAAAAGGTCGTGGGTCCAGAAATGATAGTTCTGCTCGAGCGCCGGCACGTTGGTGCTGCCGCGTTGCATCGACTGGAAGATCATCAGGTCGTCGGCGACGTGCTCCCGGATCAGATCGAGTGCGAGCAGAGGATGGCGCAAATGGTAGAGCACGCCCATGAACAGCACGATGTCGAACCGCTCATGCAGGGCGCCAACGTCGTAGACCGAGAGCTGCCGGAATTCGATGTCGCAGTCTGCGACCTCGGCGGCAAAGCGCGCCTGCGCCAGGTAAGCTTCATCGAAGTCGATGCCTAGCACGCGGCCGGCGCCGCGACGTTTCATCTCGATCGAGTAGAAACCCGCATTGCAGCCTATGTCGAGCACCGCCTTACCGGAAAGATCGGCGGGAATCGCGCCGGCGAATTTGCGCCATTTGATCAGCGGATAATTGCCAAGGAAATGGTCGGGAGCGGTTTCGATGCCGGCCAGCTCCATATTGTGGAACCATGGGCCGAGCGCATCGATACGGCGGCGGATCTCGGCATCGGAATGCAGCATGGCTAGCCTCCTTCGCCTGCGAGGATAGGGACGTGCTGGTGGCCGGGCAGCGTAATGGCGGCTTGGTCGTCCTTGGTACCGGCGGCGCTTTCAAGCAGCCGCAATGCGGTGCGGTAACCGTTGAAGGTGCCGACGTCGACATAGGCGGTGCCAGCCTTGATGCCATAGGCTTGGCCACCGGCGGCGAGATAGGCGTTGACCAGCGTGCCGATATATTCGTCGCACCGGTCCCGTTCCCGCCACAGCGCGGCGAGCTGATGAAGGGTGCGGCCGGGCATCTTGAACGCACCCCAGATCCAGTTCGACGCGGCATTCTGTTGCTTGACCTGGATTTGCTTCACCCGGCCGTCCTCGTCGACAATGACGGCATCGAAGAACTCCGGCTGGTCCACCGGAAACAGCAGGAAGGACAGGCCGTCGTCCGGGAGGGCCAGGAACCCGTCTTCGGGAAACCAGATCGTGTCGGGCAACCCGACCAGAACGGTCTCGTCGGCTGCGACGAGCGGCGCGGCGCGGAAGATGGCGTCGCAAAGGCCGACCGGAGAGGGCTGCACCACAAACAGCGCGGCCGCATCGGCATAGCCGGCAGAATAATATTCCAGGATATCCGACTTACCCGAGCCGATGACGAAACAGATCTTGTCGGCCCCAGCGCGCACCATGCGGCGCACCAGGTATTCGCTGACCGCGCAAGGCCGCTCGGTGTTGCCGTCGATGCGGCTGCCGACCGGCAGAAGCTCCTTCGAAAAGCCGAGCGGCTGGATGCGGCTTCCCCGTCCGGCTGCGGGCACGATGCCCAACATCAAACTGCCTCCTTCAACGGCTCGCCATGCGTGGAGCCGTGCAGTGCATCGGACAGGATGCGGTCGAATTCCTTCGCGCGCCGCGCCGAGGTGTGTTCGTCCAGCACCCGCTCGCGCGCACGGCGGCGAATCGCGTCAAGCTCGGCGTCGGACAGGTCGAGCGCCGCGACCACGTCGTCGGTGCTGTTGGCCACGACGATCTCTTCACCGGGCCGGAAAAAGGCCTCCAGTCCGGGCCATGTGTCGCTCACCATCGCAGCCCCGCAAGCGGCGGCTTCGAACAGCCGGCCGGAAGGACACCAGCCCCGTTCGGCCATCGCCTCGCGGGTCACGTTCAGGGTCATTCGTGATGATGAAAAGAAGGCGGGGTGGTCGGCCGGCGGCAGATGCCGGACGAAGAAGATATTGTCGCTCCACGGGAATTCCTGCGGATATTGTGCGCCGCCAATAATGAAACGGTGATCCGGCAGGCGCGCAGCCGGGCTGACCAGCAACCTCTCGACCCCGGCCTGGCGGTCTGCCGCATAGGTTCCAAGATAGGACAGGTCGCCGGCAAACTCCGGCCTGGGCGGGGCGGGCCGGTGTCGCTCTGGATCGACATGGCCGTAGAGCGGCATGACGCGGCGTGCACCCAGCGTCGACCTCAATGCGTCGATCGCGGTTCCTCCCGTGTAGCTCAGCACGAGATCGAAATCGCGAAGCCCTTCCGGCCCGAAATAGGCCGGAGGCTCGCCTTGTTCGATCCGCGCCAGCGTCACCGGCGTGTCCAGATCGTAGAAGACCTTCAGCCCGCGACAGGCCTGGTGAGCAAGGCGCGACGCGCTCACGGCATCGGGGCAATAGGAGGTGACGATGACGACATCGGCCTCTTTCATCGCCTGCTCGGCAACGCGCTGGATGTCCTCCCAATCCGGGTAAAGGACAAGGTTGCCGCCATCCAACTGGTCGAGATCGCGTGTACCGGCATAATAGGGAGTGTTGCGTTCGAAGAAGGTGATGGACCAGCCCAGCCCGGCCATCGCCCGGATCAATCCGCGCCACAGCGTGGCGTGGCCGTTGCCCCACGACGATGTCACGGTAAGACCGAAAATGACCATGCGCATCCGGCAAATTCCTCGTCAGGCAGCTTCGTTGAGTCTGATCAGCTTCGACCCCCAGTCCCCCCAAACAACTGTGGTGATCGACGCTGGGTCGATATCGAAGCGAAAGCAGTTCCCCAGCGACAGGCCGAGCACTTTGCACACCGCGGCCTTGATGACGTCGGCATGGCTGACCAGTGCAACGGACTGGTTCTGGTAGGTGCCGCGGACCTGTTCGATCAGCAAGACGACGCGTTGCTGCACGTCCAGCATGGTCTCGCCGCTCGGCGTTCTCGCCTGCTGACGCTGGTCGTTCCACGCTCGCCAGTCGGCATCCTTGTTCAGCTCCTCGAAGGTCTTTCCCGACCAGGTGCCGAAGTCGATCTCATCGAGTTCCTCGCGGATCACGATTTCACCGGCATTGCAGGCAAGCGCCATCGGATTGGCAGTCTCCTGCGTGCGTTCGCGCGGGCTGCAGAAGATTGCCGCTACCGGCTCGCGTGCCATACGGTCAGCCAGATGCGAGGCCTGTGCCCTGCCGGCCTCGCCGAGGCAAACGCCGGCCATCCGCCCGGCAAGATAACAGCCGACATTGTCATGCGCGGCGTGGCGCACCAGAAAAAACGTCGTCGTCATTCCGCCGCATCGAGCATCGGCTCGTCCTTGCCAGCGATGAAAGAGAGTGTGCGCTGGCGGGCTTCCGCGTCGGTGAACTGCTCGGGCGGCGATTTCATGAAATAGCTGCAGGGGCCGGTCAGCGCGCCCGCGATGCCGCGGTCGAGCGCCAGCTTGGCGCAACGCACCGCATCGATGACGACGCCGGCCGAATTGGGCGAATCCCACACTTCCAGCTTGAGCTCGGCATTCAGCGGCACGCCGCCGAAGGTCGTGCCTTCGACCCGGATATAGGCCCACTTGCGGTCGGTCAGCCATGGGACATGGTCGCTCGGCCCGACGTGAATGTTGCCGGGCTCCAGGGGAACGTCGATCTGGCTGGTGACGGATTGCGTCTTTGAGATCTTCTTTGATTCCAGCCGCTCGCGTTCCAGCATGTTGAGGAAGTCGGTGTTGCCGCCGAAATTGAGCTGGTAGGTGCGATCGATGCGCACGCCGCGCTCACGGAACAGGTTGGCGAGCAGCCGGTGGACGATCGTCGCACCGACCTGGCTCTTGATGTCGTCGCCGATCAGCGGCAGCCCGTGCTGCTCGAAGCGCCGGCGCCACTCCGGCCGCGAGGCGATGAAGACTGGTATGCAGTTGACGAAGGCGCAGCCCGCCTCGAGCGCGCACTCGGCATAAAAGCGTGTTGCCTCCTCCGAACCGACAGGCAGATAGGACACCAGGATCTCGGCGCCGCTTTCGGCGAGGATGTTGCCGACATTGGCGACCGGCTCGTCGGCCTCCTCGATCTCGTCGCGCAGATATTTGCCGATGCCGTCCAGCGTCGGTCCGCGTTCGACGCGAACGCCGGTAGGTGCAACATTGGCAAAGCGGAAAGTATTGTTGGGCGCGCTGTAGATCGCGTCTGCCACATCACGTCCGACCTTGCCCTTGGCGACGTCGAAAGCGCAGACCACCTCGATGTCCTTGACATGGTAGCCGCCAAGATCGGCATGCATCAGCCCGGGTATGGGCTCATTGCTCCTTGCGTCGCGGTAATAGGTGATGCCCTGAACAAGGGAGGAGGCGCAGTTGCCCACGCCGACTATTCCGATCCGAACTTTCTTCGATCCCACGAAACCGCTGCCTATGCTGTTGAAGGTAAGTTCTTCGTGCCAAACCGCCTTCCTCCCGGATTGTTCCTTGCCGGCTGTAAAAATCGTGCAACCGACGGTGGATCAAAGTAGCGTCGGCCGAGTTGTGCAGCGGGGGATGAGGCCAACCGGGACGGACAATGATCGTCTATGGCGACCACAAGCAAACTGAGAGCGCGCGATATGTTCGCGCCTCGGCTCGCGACGCGGCCGGGCACATCGCGGACATGCCAAGCGGGATCGGACGGCACGCAGCCCTGGTCGGCCTGTTCATCAAGGTCTCGGAATTGGTCCAGGGCCTTGCCGACGCGGAATTCGAGGCCAAGGGCACGGACAGGAATTCTCCACAACGGATCGCGGGCGCAAATCTCCTGGTCGGCTTGGCCCGGGACGTGGGCAGATCGTGGAGGGCCGGATTCGCCGTCGACGGCCCGGTCGATGCCGAAGTGCCGCGAATGTTGGCCGAACTCGAATGCGATGGCGACATTCTGACCGGCGCGGCTGAGGGCTACGCTCATTACGGGCTTTATCCGGAGAGCTATTTCGTCGCCGCGCGGCAGTCGGGTCTCGATGCGAACACATGCGTAATCGGCATCCGCAGCATCGGCCTGGGGCTTGCAGCGATGGTGGCTGCAGCCATCGGCGCGCCAGCACCCGTCAGCGTCCGTCCGACCGGCCATCCGTTTCGCAGGCGGCTTGCCGCCGATCCGGAGCTGATCGGCGGCTGGATGACGAAGCCATCGGCCCGCTTTGCCATCGTCGATGAGGGCCCGGGTCTGTCCGGCAGCTCGTTCCATGCCGTCGTCGCATGGCTACAAGCGCTGGGCATCGATACCAGGCGCATCCATCTGTTCCCAAGTCATTTGCGTGGCCCGGGCCCCGAGACATCGGCGGACATCCGTGAGGCATGGACGGTGTGCCAAAAACACACCGCGGATTTCGAACGGACTTTCCCCGCTGGATCCGCTCTGCCGGCGCTGCGGGATTGGGTGGCTAGAATGATCGGCCGCACAGCGGTCAGCCTGATGGAAATATCCGCCGGAGAGTGGCGTCGCTTGCATTATGGCTCGCAGGATCATTGGCCGCCCGTTCATCGCGGCTTCGAGCGGCGGAAGTTCCTCGCTTCCGCGGGCCGGGAAAAATGGTCGGTCAAATTCGTCGGCCTCGGTGAAATCGGAATGCACAAGGCCGAGACCGCCAGGAGGCTGCACGACGCAGGCTTTGGCCCGGAAGTCGCCGGGCTGTGCCATGGCTTTCTGGTCGAACGCTGGATCGACGGCACAACGCTGGACCGGGCAACGCTTTCGAAAGAAAAATTGGTCGCTCACCTGGCGGGCTATCTCGCCTGGCGCGCAGCCAATCTGCCCGCCTCGGAGCCAGGTGCCTGGCTGGAGGCGCTTGCGGACATGGCCGTGCGGAATACAAGTGAGGCGCTGGGCGAAGGCCGCGCGGCGGAGCTGCAGACCTGGTTCTCGAAACAGGCTCCACCCAAGACCATGCAGCGGGTCGAGATCGACGGGCGGCTTCACCCGTGGGAGTTCATCCTTTCGCGCAGTGGAACGCTGGTCAAGACGGACGCCCTCGATCATTGCCGATCGCACGATCTGATCGGCTGCCAGAACATCGCCTGGGACATTGCCGGCGCCCGTGTCGAGTACAGCCTCTCCGACCCGGCGACTGGGGCGCTTTGCAAGGCCGTGGAAGCGAGAGCCTCCCGTCCCGTCCATGCCAATCTGGTCCACTACTATGAGCCCTGCTATCTTGCGTTCCAGCTTGGCTTGTGGAGCATGGCTGCACGATCTGGCGATGATCGGGAACAGATCCGGCTGGCGGCCGCGGCAAGACGTTATACCTCGATGTTGCTTCGTTTCCTGGAGAACCAAGGGGAGCTGCGGCCCTTCGACCAGGATCAGTCCAGCCGGCGAAGCATATCCGCTTCCTTTTCGAGGATGGCGACTACCTCCTCGCGCTGAAGATGCGTCATCATCAGGCTCACGCAACATTCCAGATAGGTGATGGAGGCGCGCCGCAGGAAGGCAGCCGTCTCCTTTGCGGCCATTTGCTCGATGTCTTTGGCGGATCGCTTCGGATGCACAATCGTCTCCATGCCGGTACCTTGGCAGAACCAGAAGCTGGACGGGTTGTTCCCGCGACGAGAAAAAGTGACCAAATCCGAAACGACCGCGCGATCATGCAGCGGCCAGACGCTCCCCGCCTCAGGCCGGCAGGTTTTGCAGCCGGCCTGAGGCAGAACGTACGGTGGCGGCAATTTGACGTCTTCTGTCGATCATCTGCGCCGTCTCAAGCTCGGCAAAATAGCCGATCGTGTGCATCAAACCTTGCCTGAGCGGCACTTTTGGCGACCAGCCGAGAAGCTTCCTTGCGCGGGAAATATCGGGTTGCCGACGACGAGGATCGTCTTGCGGCAGCGGCAGGAATTTCACGTCCGATTTGGTTGCGGTCATGCCTCTCACCAGGCTCGCCAGTTGCAGGATGGTGAACTCCCCCGGATTGCCCAGATTGACCGGCTTGCGTGGATTGGGATCGACCTCCATCAACCGGATCAAGCCGTCGACCAGATCGGAAACGTAGCAGAACGACCTCGTCTGCAGCCCGTCGCCGAATATCGTCAGCGGCCGTCTCTCGAGTGCCTGCATGATCAGATTGGAAACGATCCGTCCGTCCGCAGGGTCCATCCTGGGACCATAGGTGTTGAAGATGCGCGCGACACGGATATCGGCTTTTCCCATTCTCAGATAATCGAAGCATAGGGTCTCGGCGGTGCGCTTGCCTTCGTCATAGCAGGCGCGGGGGCCGATGCAGTTCACGTGGCCGACATAGTCTTCCTTCTGCGGATGCTGTTCGGGATCGCCATAGATCTCGCTGGTGGACGCCTGCAGGAAGCGGGCGCCACTACGGGCGGCAAGCTCCAGCAGATTGAGCGTCCCGATGACACAAGTCCGCGTCGTGTGGACCGGGTCGGCCTGGTAACGCGGCGGCGAGGCCGCGCATGCCATGTTGAAGATGCGATCCACCGGTTCGCCAGGCTCCAACGGCCGGCAAATGTCTTGCTTGATCAGCCGAAAATCCGGACGATCGGCGATCGATGCTATGTTCTCCATGCGGCCGGTAAGGAAATTGTCGACGCAGATCACGCGCCAGCCGGCCTGGAGCATTGTCTCGCAAAGATGCGAACCGAGGAAGCCGGCGCCGCCGGCGACAAGCACGGTCTTGGTCCGTTGCGCCTTTCTTGATAGCTGCATCTCTATCTTCTCCCGTCTGCGGGTCATGCTGCGCTCTCGACGTCCAGATCGAGAACAGAACGTGGCGATTTGGCTTGCGCCAGCAGCGCAACGAATTCGCGGGCTCTTGCGATGCTTGTGTGAGCTGCCAGGATGAGCACGCGCGCCTGCGTGGCCATGGCAAGCCGGGCGCCGTCGGATTCTCCAGACAGGATACCGATTACGTCCTCGGTCCTGCGCGCCGTGTGAATCGTCCGCCCTGGAAACAGGCTGTCCAGTCCGGCCCAGCTATCGCTGATGATCGCCGTGCCGCAGGCCGCTGCCTCGAAGAGGCGCACGCTGGGCGACCATCCGGCCGCGATCATGGAACTGCGCGTGACGTTCAACGTGTAGCGTTGGCGGCTGTAAAAGGCGGCATGGTCTGCCGGCGGCAGGTGTTCGATGCGATCGACATTGTCCGGCCAGGCGATTTCGCGCGGATATTGCGAGCCGGCAACGACGAAGCGACGCTCAGGCATGCGACGCGCCGGTTCGAACAGCAGGGCCTCCAGCGTCGCCTGGCGGTCGGGGCTGTACGTGCCGAGATAGCCGAGATCCCAGCGGATTGGGTCACCGGTTCCGTGATGCCGTTCCGGGTCGACGGAACAGTAGAGCGGCTCGGCCCGCCTCGCGCCGAATTCCGCAGTCAGACGGGCAAGCGTCGGCCCGCCGGTAAAGGAGAAGTAGACATCGAAATACGGGACCTGCCGCCTGGCAATATACTCGCAATCATCGGTTGAAAGCTTTGCCAGCGTGACCGGCGTGTCGATGTCGTAGAAGCAGAACTGACCTGTGCACAGCGATGCCACGACGTCGATGATTTCAGGACCTTCGGGAACGAAGGAGCCGACGACCACGATATCGGCATCGCGCAGGCAGCGCGCAAAATTGCGGCGAAGATCATCGGTCGTTTCATAGTAGCGCAACGCGCAGAAATCGGGGTCGCGCAGATCCCGGTGACTTGCGTACCACGGCACGTCGCGTTCGAGAAAGGTGACGCGGTGACCGAGTTCGTGGAGACCTTTAAGCAGCCCCCGAAAGGTGGTGGCGTGGCCGTTTCCCCAGGACGAGGAGAGCGACAGGCCAAGAAAGACGATGTCGAGCGGCTTCGTCATTCGGCCGCCTCCACGGTCGGACGCTCGAAATGGCGCCTGAAAATGGCGTCGGCCAAAACGGCCCGTGTCGTATAGGTATGTTCGCCAAGTACCCGCCGAAGCGCGGATGCCCCGATCGCCTTGGCCTGTTCGGCGCTAAGGCTTTGCATGATCTCGGCGACGTCCTCGCCATCGCGCGCGACCAGGATTTCCTCGCCGGGTTTCAGGAACAGGTCCACACCGAGCCAGGCGTCGGTGATGAGGCACGCGCCGGCGCCGGCTGCCTCGAACACGCGCGTCGCAGGTGAAAAGCCATTGGCCGCCATGCTGTCGCGGCTGATGTTCAGCACCGCCTTGGCCGTGACGTTCAGAGCATTGTGGTCACGCGTGCCGACATGGCCGAGCCATCGGACATTGGCGGGCATCTGCTTGTCGCCCCAGCCAGATCCGCCGAGCAGGAAGCGCTGATCGGCCGAGCGGCCGGCCGGGTCGAGGAAGAAGGCCTCGACGCGCGCCTCGCGGTCCGGCAGCCGGTTGCCGAGGAAGGCGAGATCGCAGGCAAAACGCATATCTTTGCCGACCGGATGATGCGTTTCCGGATCGAGCGCATTGTAGATCGGCACGCATTCGGCCGCTCCCATGGCCCGATAGGCCCAGACCACCGGGTCGCCGCCGCCATAGGTCAGCACGAGGTCGATTTCCTGCAGCGCGCGATGCAGCGGATGGTCGGGCTCGTCGCGCAACTGGCCGAGCGTCGCCGGCGCATCGACATCCCAGAATACGGTCAGCGCATCGGCACGGGCGTGATCGAGCACCGCCCGCAACAGCGCGTCGTCGGCGAAACCGACGCCGCTTGCCTTGACGACGATATCTGCCTCCGCCGCCCGCGCGGCCACCTGCATCATGGCATGCGGGGTGGCCTCGTAGACGACCACGGCACACCAGTCCGGCGCCTCGATGTCGCGGTTTTTCTGGCGATCGTAGACGTCCGGCTCGTAGAAGGTGATGTCATAGCCGAGCCTTGCCAAGGCCTTGAGCAGCCCGCGGTAATAGGTTGCCGCGCCGTTCCAATAGGACGACAGCAGACTCGATCCATAGAATGCGATCTTCATTCGGCGGCCTCCTTTGCAAGGATCGTGTCGGCGGCTTGGCGGTGCCCGCATTCGGCGAGCACGCCGAACAATTCATCCGCCCGGTGCCGGCATGTGTGCCGCAAGCGGATGGTCTCGAGGCCCGAGGTCGCCAGAGAAGCGGCGAGATCCGCATCGTGCAGCACGGCGCGAAGATGACGCCGCATCTCGAAGCCATTATTTGCAAACAAGAAATCGGTGCCGGGCCTGAACAAGCGTTCGACATCGGACCAAGGCGCCGAAACAAGCGGAATGCCGCAGGCGAGCGCCTCGAACATGCGGATGGTCGGGATGCCGGGCAGGCTTTCGCGATATGGACGCCGCGGGATGTGAACCGTGATGCGGTTCGCCGCGAATGCCTTCGGCACGTCGGCATTGGCGATCCAGCCTTCGTAGCGCAGGCCGGCGGCCGCAAGGTCGGCGAGCGCCTCCGGCGGATAGCGAACGCCGTGGACGGTTCCGCTCAGGCCGAGCTCACGCACCGGGCCGACCAGGAACTCCCTGATTTCGGCGCTGCGCTCGTCGTCGCCCCAATTGCCGATCCAGATAAGGTCGGAACTACGCTCGATTTCAGGATGCGGCTGGAACAGGTGGTCATCGGCTGCCTCGTGCCAGGTGAAGACCCGCTTGCCCCATCCGGCACGGAGATAGCTTTCCCGCAGCGCCTCGCCGAAGGCGAGCACGCCGTCATAATGTTCAAGCCGCAAGGAGGAGATCGCTTGCGTGGCCGATATGGCGCGATGGTGCGTGTCGTGGAACAGCAGCGTGAAACGCCCGCCATTCGCTTTCACCCTGCCCAGCCGCGCGACAAGATCCGGCTCGGTCCACTCATGCACGATCACCACATCGGCATCGGAGATCCAGGCTTCGTGGTCGAAGGCGGCGTCATAGGTGACCGGCATCAGCTCGGGAAAGTCGTTCCGGAATCGTTCGATGGCGAAGGATCCTTTCTCGGCCAGCAGGTTCGACCGGCTCCAGCCGTCGGCGGGCTCCAGCGCGATAGCCTGGTGCCCGCGCGCGACCAGCTCACGCATGATGCCCCGCAGGAAATGTGCGTTGCCGTGGTTCCAGTCGGAAACGATCGAATGGGTGTAGAACAAAAACCGCATAATCAACTACCCGCCATGGTGGCCAGGGCCGCCTTGTCGTAGACGCCGCGCATGGCGGTCGCCTGTCTTGCCAATGAAAATCTACGGCTTCGGCGGGCCGCTGCCTCACCGAGTTCTCGCCGGCGCTGCGCGTCACTGCACAGGCTGCTGATGCATCTGGCGAGATCGCTCGGATCGCGCGCGTCGTAGAACATGGCCGCGCCGTCCCACAGTTCGCGATAGGTCGAAATATCGGCGAGCACCAAAGGCGTCTTCGACATCGCGGCTTCCAGCGTGGCCAGACCGAACGGTTCGTAGCGCGACGGCGATACGAAAATGCCGGCCCGCGCCATCAGCAGGCGCACTTCCTCATGCGGTACCGGCCCGACGGGAACGGCGTGGCTGAAGCCAACATGCTGGCCGTCCGGGCCTTGCAGCGAGCCGGCGACGAAGACCGGCCATTGCGTGCGGGAAGCGGCCCGGTCCAGCACCGCCGCATTCTTTCCCTCGTCCCACCAGCGCGCAGCGGCGAAAACGACCGATTCCCGCCTTTCGCTCTTCGGCCCGGGCCGTGCACCGTTGCCGACGACGCTCAGGCGGGCGATCGGCCCGTAGCAGGTTTCCAGCATGTCGGCATGGCTGCGGCTGGGTGCAACGACCATGCCTGCGTCATCGAAACCGCGCCGGTTGCGGTCCTTTTGCCAGGCCCAATCGCCGTCCGCCGCCTGTCCTTTGACGGCGTGGAACCATGTCACCACGCAGGAATGCGACACCGCCACGACCGGGCAGGGCACGTCGAGCCCCGCAGCCTGCGTCGGCGCGTTGAGATGGACGATTTCGATGGCGTAGTCACGGATGAGCGGGAGCAGCTCCTGCTGCAACGCGTCGAGGTCTTGCTCGTCGCGGGTCATCCAGTCGGGCGGCGTGTTGAGCCAGGTCAGCGCCGCGAATGACTGGGCCTCCTCGGCCTGCTGCCTGGACGGTTCCGGACCAAGCCCGGCAAGCACGACACTGTCGCCTCCGGCGACGAGTTGCCTGGCCAGATCGAGCGCATAGCGCCAGACGCCGCCGACGGCATCGACAGTCATCAGGATGCGACGCGGCGGGCTCAGTGTCCGCAACATGTGGCCTCCAATTCAGCCAGCGGACGCGGACGCTTCTCCTGGATGTCGCTGAACGTCCGGAAGGATGCGAGGTAATGTTCATGCGCGCGCTCCCAGGCGAGATCGTCCGGCTCGCCCCAAAGTTCGCGGTAGCTGGGCGAACTCGGATAAGGATAAAGCGGCACCGGTTCGTTGGCCCAAACGCCGTTGTCGATCAGGTGCTTTCGCCAATAGTCGACCAGCGCGGGATCGTCTTCGACCACGCCGATGAGATTGGCCTGAACGAACGGCACATGGCGCCTGGCGTCGACCAGCAACGCAGCCAGTTCCTCGGTGCCCAGCCGGCAGCGTTTTGCCAGCATGGCGCGGCCTTCCACCGTCAGGCTTTCGAGCCCCGCCTCGATCGAGACGCAGCCGGCGGCGCCAAGCAGTTTCAGCAGTTCCGGTTTCCAGAGGTCGATCCGCGTCTGCACGCCGAACTTCACATCGCGATCGACCAGCGCTTCCAGCAATGCCTTTTGTGGCAGGAATATCTCGTCGATGAAGTAGATGTAGCCGACGCCCTGTGCGATCAGCCGGTCGATCTCGGCGATCACCGCTTCGTGGTTCCGACGGCGATAGGCGTCGCGGAAATCGATCTTGGCGCAGAAGCTGCAATTATACGGGCAGCCGCGCGAAGCCTCGACCTCGGCGCCAAAGCCGACCTGGTTGTCGTCGAAGCGGTGATGGTGGTGCGAATGGGCGGCAATCCAGTCCGATGGCCATTCGAGCGCTGGGTGATCGATGAACGAGCTCGCATGCGCGCTGCCGTTCGAAACCAGTTCTCCATCCTCAAAATGGGCGGTGGACGGCACAGCATTCCAGTCGTCGCGCCGGGCGAGTTCCGCGACCACTTCCTCGCATTCGCCGCGCACGACAATGTCGACGCCAAGCTTGCGCAAAGGCGGCGCCGGCGTCGCCGAGCCATGCGGCCCGACGGCGACGGTGCGGCCGCCGCGCCCGGCAAGATGGTTGAGAAACTCAGCCGGCACGCGCAACTCGGGCGGTGCGCAGCGCCAGAACAGGTAGGTCGGCGCGGTGCTGACGACGGTCATATCAGCCTCGAAAGCGGCGACGCGATCGGCAAGCGCGGCGTTGTCGAGCTTCTGGATCTGCCCGTCCAGCATCAGCACCTCGTGACCGGCGGCTTCGAGCAAGGCTTTCGAATAGCCGAGTTCGAGCGGCAGATGCGGCTGGCGGCAGCCGAAATAGATGCTGTCCTGGTAGGTCCAGGACGGATTGACCAGAGCGACCTTCATGCTACGTACCTCGCCGGTTCGGGATGCGGGTCGGCGCGATGACGCTGCAGCCAATCGGCGAGGTCGCGGATGCCGTTTCGCCACGAGACATGCGCTTTCCATCCCAGCGCCGCCTCGATCGCGCGTGTGTCGGCGACGAAGAACGGTTGGTCGCCGGTGCGTTCGCGGTCGTAACGGATCGAAACGTCCCGTTTCGTTATGTCGCAAATCTCCTTCAGTAGCATGCGCAGGCTGACGGCGTTTTCCGGTCCGCCGCCGAGATTGAATGCCTGGCCCTTGATTTCCTCGATCCGGTCGAGCACCGCGCGGTAGGCCGCGACCGCGTCGGCAACATGCAGGATGTCGCGCACCTGCTTGCCGTCGCCATAGATGGTGATCGGCCGGTCGGAAAACGCGCTAAGCAGGAAATGGGCGACCCAGCCCTGATCCTCCGTCCCGAACTGGCGCGGTCCATAGATGCAGCTCATGCGCAGCACCGCCGTCGGCAGATCGTATGACTTGGCGTAGTCGAGGACATACTGGTCCGCCGCGCCCTTGGAGCAGCCATAGGGCGTGCAGAAATCAAGGCCGCGCGTCTCGTCAATGCCGTGCGCCTGGATGCTGGCGTCGCAAGGCGCATATTTGCCGTCGTCTTCGCGCATCGCAATGTCAGCGAGCCGCCCATAGACCTTGTTGGTGCTGGCGAAAACGACGGGGATGCGTTTGCCGCTGCGGCGAGCGGCTTCCAGGACGTTGAACGTTCCGCGCAGGTTGATGTCGAAATCCTCGTCCGGCCGAACCAGGCTCGTGGTGACGGCGGTCTGCGCGGCAAAGTGGAAAACCGCCTTCGACCCAGCCACCAGCGGCATCAGCGCCTCCGATTCGCGGATGTCGATGATTTCAGTGGTGAGACGGCTGCCGTGCTTTTGCGTCAGCCATTCGAGGTTCTGCTCGACGCCGGGACGGCTCAGATTGTCGATGACCAGAACCGGTTCGCCATCCGACAACAGGCTGTCGGCGAGGTTGGAGCCGATGAAGCCGCTGCCGCCGATAACGGCGACGGGCGCTTCGCGAAAATCGGGTGAATCCGGTCTCATGATACCAGCCCTCGCGCTTCGAGTTCCCGCTTCATCTCGGCGCTGCGATCGATGGCGACGGTGTTGCGCACCCATGCGACGAAATCGCCGAGCGAATGCTCCAGCCGGTATTGCGGCTGGAAGCCGAGCAGTTCGCGCGCCTTCGATATGTCGGCAAAGCAATTGCGGATATCGCCGGAGCGTGCCTTGCCGAGGATTTCCGGCTGGCGGCCAGGCACGCCCATTGCTTCGGCGAGCAGCCGGGCGACGTCGCTGACTGCGTAGGCCCGCCCGCTGCCGATGTTGATGACGTGGCTGCGCGCCTGGGGCTGTTCCAGCGCCAGCCGGAAGGCGCGGGCAACGTCGCGCACGTGCACGAAATCGCGCTGCTGTTCGCCGTCCTCGAAAATCAGCGGTCGCTGGCCATTGGCGATGCGCGAGGCGAAGTTCGCCAGGACGCCGGTATACGGGTTCGAGAGCGCCTGTCCGGCGCCGAAGACATTGAACAGGCGCAGTGCCACCGCGTCGATGCCATAGGCTTCACCGAAGATCAGTACGGCGCGTTCCTGGGCGTATTTTGTCAGCGCGTAGATCGAGGCGAGGTCGACCAGTTTCTGCTCGTCGGTCGGCAGCGGCGATAGGACTTCGCCTTCCGGCGACAGGGGATTCCATTGGCCATTGCGGATGTCGTCCAGCTGCCGTCTTGCATTGTCGATGCGCCGGCCGTCCGGCGTGGCATAGAGACCCTCGCCATAGACGCTCATCGACGAAGCAACGACGATCCGTTCGATCGGGCGTTTGATCAGCGCTTCCAGCAGCGTGGCGGTGCCGAGGTCGTTGGCGCCGACATAGCGGGCGATCTCGTACATGGACTGGCCGACACCGACTTCGGCCGCCAGGTGAATGATCGCGTCGACATCGGCGACCGCCTCTGCGATGGCCTCGCGATCGCGAACGTCGCCTTTGATCAGCTTGGCGCCTGGCGGCAGGCTGATTGCCTCGCCGCCATGCACCTGGTCCAGCAACGCATCGAGAATTGAAACCCCATAGCCATGTTCAACGAGTTCCTGGGCGACGTGGCGGCCGATAAAACCGCAGCCTCCCGTGACCAGTATACGTTTCACGACAACTCCTCATACGAATGGCTTTGCCGCCCCAAACTTCCGGGCGAAAGGTTTGTTCCCTTGCTTCAACAAAGTTCCCGAGCGCTGCGCTCCGGAAGCGACCGCCTTGGGCTGGGCACGGGAACATCGAAGCGCGCTTGGTGTTAGGAGCCATAATCGACCAACCGCGCGCATATGCTCGGCAGCAATGCATCTGCTGGTTGTACGAGGCAGACCGGGATCTCGCGGTGTGCGGTGGAATCGAAGGGAGATTGGAATGTCTGAATCGAAGACGACCACCGATCATGATGAAATCCGCCGTTGGGCTGAGGATCGCGATGGCCGGCCGGCGGTGGTGCGCACCAAGGGCGAGGGCGGCATACTGCGCATCGACTTCGGCGAGCCTGAAGAGACGTTCGAGCCTGTCGAATGGGACGAGTTCTTCAGGATATTCGACGAGAACGAACTGGCCTTCCTCTACCAGGAAGAGACCAGCGGCGGCAAAACCAGCCGCTTCAACAAATTCGTCGAACGCAACCGGAAAGGCTGACCTCGTCTGATTGCCGACAACTGCCGCGGTCAGTGCAGCAGGTTCGCTCCACGTGCCCTGACGATGTTTCGCATGATGCCGTTGAGCCAGTCCTCGGTGGAGGAGCCGGATGGTCTCCGGTCGATTTCGCCGATAGCCTGTTCGAGCGTCCGCTCGACCAGCCGGTCGGAGGCCTCGACATCTCCCAGCAGCAGGCGCGCCGCGAGCCTGAGCTTAGGCAGCAGCGAAAATACGTCGTCCGAGGGCTCCGACGCTCGACCTCCTGTCGATGCCGACGTCTCGGCTGGAAAGAGAGCGTCGAAAACAGCCTGGGCGTCCGAGGATTTTCGGAGGCTGCTGGCATACCGAAGCCGCTCGGGAATAACGATGTCTTCATCGCCGCTGAAAAACACGAACGGCACGCCACGGCGCATCAGTTCGTCGGCGATCGGAAATACCCGTCGTCCGTTGAGATTGATGTCCAGGATCGCGGCTTCGGCCTCGTCCGTATGTTTCGATGCCTGTTCCACCGTCGCTACCGGGCCAAGCACCACGGCGCCCATCTTGCTGAAATAACGTGCAAGATCCCCCGCCAGCATCCATTCGTCCTCGACGATCAGGATATGCAGGCCTTGCAGGTCGCGCACCTCATTGTTCCTTCTTTCTGCGGGATCTACGCTTGTCGGCGCGGACTTCTGCAAAGTGGCGCTCCAATACCTCTTGCAACCGTTCCGCGAGCGCGAGCAGGCGAGGCGGAATGTTTTCAGATACCGGGAACTTGGTCAGATCCGGCGAGGGCAACAGAATTCGCTTGGCCGGCTTTATTTCAGGTGATCGTTTTGCCATTGGAACCGCCTCCAAAGTCAAATGTTAATGCCCACCGGCGGTACTTTGTTCCGTTGGTGGACTATTTACTGGCCTCAGGCTCGGCCCGGTCTTAATCTGAGGCGCGATTTGGGTCTAAGGCCCGATTTGACGGCTTTGTGTTTGCGGCTGTTACCAGGGGCTTGGCGTGGCATCCCAGAATGGAAGATTTCCCATAGTCGGGGTCGGCGCATCGGCCGGCGGCATTCCCGCGATGGAGGGCCTGTTCAAAGGGCTGACCGGCGACACCGGCATGGCGTTCGTCGTCGTCACGCATCTCAGCCCGGAGCGGGAAAGCCTGCTGCACGAGGTCATCCGACGTTATACCGAAATGCCGGTCTTGGTGGCCGAGGAGGGGGCAGCGGTCCAACCCGACCAGGTCTATGTGATGCCGCAAAACGTTGTCCTCACCATCCGTAAGGGCGCGCTTTCGCTGCGCCGGCCGAACACGCTCAACCGCGAGCGCAAGCCGATCGATATCTTCTTCAGCGCATTGGCCGAGGACCAGGGCGAGTATGCCGTCGGCATTATTTTGTCGGGTGGCGATTCGGACGGCACGCTCGGCGCCAGGGCAATTAAGGAGCATGGCGGGCTGACCATTGCCCAGGCCTCCAACGGTTCCGGCCCCCGCAATCCAGATATGCCGCAGAGCGCGATTTCGAGCGGCCTGATCGACATAGCGGCGCCCGCCGAGCAGATCGGTGCAAAGCTTCAGGCGTTTGTCCGCGGTTTCGACGTGCTGAACGGCCTGACCGAAGCGGACGACGAACGCAAGGCCGAGATAGATCGAGCCCGCGATGAAATCTACGCCATTCTGCGCAGCCATTCCGGTCACGACTTTTCCGGCTACAAGGCCAAGACGTTCCTGCGTCGCGTAAAGCGGCGCATGCAGATAACGCAGCTACAGTCGATCAGCACCTACATAGAACGGCTGAAGAGGGATCCCGACGAGGTGGCGAAGCTGTTTCGCGACCTGCTCATCAATGTCACCAGCTTTTTTCGGGACGCCGAAGCGTTCAAATTGCTGGAGGACAAGATCATACCGCAGATTTTCGAGGGCAGGAACGCGTCCGATGCGGTGCGTGTCTGGGTGCCCGGCTGCGCCACCGGCGAGGAGGTGTTCTCGATCGGCATGCTGATGCGCGAGCGCATGGAGAAACTTCCCGCGCCGCCGCGCGTCCAGATATTCGCGACCGACATCGACGAGCCGGCGCTCGCGGTGGCGCGTGCGGCGCGTTATCCCGAAGCGCTGCTGCACGGGCTATCGCCACAGCGCAGGCAACGCTTTTTCCACAGCGACGGCGAGAGCTATGTGCTGGCCAAAGAGGTGCGCGAACTCTGCATTTTTTCCCCGCACAGCGTCATCCGCGATCCTCCGTTCTCGCGTATGGATATGATTTCGTGCCGCAACCTGTTGATCTATTTCGGCCCGCAGATCCAGAACCGGGTCGTCCCGATCTTCCACTATGCGCTGAGGCCGGGCGGTTATCTGTTCCTCGGCACCTCGGAAAGCGTCGGTCAGCACGGCGACCTGTTCGCCACGGTCGATAAAAAGCAGCGGATATTCCAGGCGCGGGAACATGCCACGCCGCGACCGCCGGTCCTGATCGGCAATGGCTTCACAGCTGCCCTGCCGGCGGGACGCCGTGGCTCAAAAAACGATGGCGCGAGCCATTCGCTGCGCCAGGCAATCGAGGCTCAGGTGCTGGAGCGGTTCGCCCCGCCTCACGTGCTGGTCAATGGCGATGGCGACGTCGTCTACTATTCGGGGCGGACGGGTAAATATCTGGAAGCGCCGCAAGGTGCCCCGAGCCGGCAGTTGCTGACCTTGGCCCGCCGCGGGCTGAGACTTGAGATGCGCGCCGCGTTGCGGGAAGCAGCAACGACGCGCCGCACGGTCGTGCGGGAGAACATAGCGGTCGAAGAAGACGACGGACAGCTTCAGTTCATTACACTGACAGTCGAGCCGTACACGGAACGCAGCAATGGCGAGCCCCTCTACCTCGTCCTGTTCAATCCGGTGGGGCAGGCCCAGATACGCTCCGATCCGGCCCGCGAAAGCCGCGGCACAGACGACGCGGCCGATCTCGAACGGGAGTTGCGCGACACGCGCGAGCGGCTGCAGTCGACCATCGAGGAGTACGAAACCGCGCTGGAGGAAGTAAAATCTTCGAACGAGGAACTCGTCTCCGTCAATGAAGAGGCACAGTCGACGAATGAGGAGCTTGAGGCCTCGAAGGAGGAAATGCAGTCGCTCAACGAAGAGCTCAACACCATCAATGCGGAACTGACCGGCAAGATAGAGGAACTCGATCGCGCCAACAGCGATCTCAGAAACTTGTTCGAAAGCACGGAAATCGCCACCATCTTCCTCGACCGCAACCTTGTGGTGCGAACCTTTACTCCTGCCGCGTCGTCGTTCTTCAACTTGCGTCCGTCAGATGTCGGCCGACCGCTGACCGATCTTTCGAGCCAACTCGACTACCCCGAGTTGAAGCGGCACATCCAGGCGGTGTTCGAGACGGGAGAGACCCTGAACCATCACCTTGCGCGCGACGACAAGGGCCGGTTCTACCTGGTCCGCATCAACCCTTACCGGGACAAAGGCGGCAGCATCCAAGGCGTGGTCGTGACACTGATCGACGTGACGACACTGGCGCAGGCGGAAGAGCGTCAGCAGGTGCTCATCTCGGAGCTGAACCATCGCGTCAAGAACATGCTGGCGGTTGTCGCCAGCATCACCAACCGGACGCGGGAATACTCGGCGTCAAAAGACGAGTTCGCTGAAGCTTTGATCGGCCGTCTGCATGCAATGTCACGAGCCTACAGTCTGCTCTCGCGCGAAAGCTGGACGGAAGCCTCCGTCGAGGAACTGCTGCGCCAGGAGCTTGGTCCCTTCGGGGCCGAACGGTTCGAGCTCGATGGCAAGCGGGTAAGCCTCAAGCCTGTACAGGGGCTTTCGTTCGGCATGGCAATCCATGAACTGGCGACCAATGCCGCTAAATATGGCGCACTGTCGAAGCCTGCCGGGCGGATAATTGTGAAATGGTCGGTGGTGGATGGAACCTTCAAGCTCGTCTGGCGCGAGAAGGGCGGCCCCCGCATCAAGGAGCCAACCGACAGCGGCTTCGGCCTTACCCTTCTGCGCGGAGAAATCGGCTACAGGCTGGGCGGAAAAATTGAAACAACTTTCCGCTCAAATGGTTTGGAGGCGGAAATTGCATTCCCTCTGACCCGCGAGGGCTCGTCGTGACCGGAAAGGTGCGTGTGCTGATCGTCGAGGATGAATGGCTGATCGCCGACGACGCGGCGGCTTACCTGCGCAAAGCCGGCCATCAGGTGGTTGGACCGGTTTCGTCGGTAACGGCAGCACTTCGGCTCGTTGGCGAAGGCGGCATCGACGCGGCGTTGTTGGATATCCAGTTGAACGACGAAACCAGCTATCCGATCGCGGAAGCGTTGCAAACGCGCGGTGTTCCGTTCGCCTTCCTCTCCGGGTACGGCGAACGCGAAATTCCAGCCGGGTTCCGCGCTTGCAGGATCGTGCAGAAGCCGGCGAGCCAAAGTGCGATTTTGAATGCCGTAGATGAACTCGCGCGCGCCGGCTGAATTCCTGTCGTTCCAGCGGGCCCGCCTTTTCAATCCAGCGGCTTGTCGGTGGGGCAGCGAGGTGCCAGCCTGCCGCCGCCGATTCCGGTCGAGGCCTTCCGGAACCATTTCCGCCATCGTTTGTTCGGCTCGAAGAAAGGAGCCGCGCGAAATGGAGCGACGTAACGCGTTAATTGCGATGGTGATTTCGGCCATCATCATCGTCGGCTTTCTCATAGGCTTTCTGTACGGCGATATGGGCTGGCAAACCTCGCCGCTCAAAAGAGCCCCTGAACAGAACCAGGGTGGCAATGCTCCGGCCGATACCTCGCCTGCCGCCGGCATCAAGAAGAACCCCAAGGAAAATACCGAAATGCCAGGCCAGCAATGAAGGCCGGTCCAGCAATGAAGTTAACCAATGCCACGAACTGAAACGGGCTCCTGTTTTTGCGGCGCCATAACGGCGGAGATGCGCGGCGAGCCTTTCTGGATTTGCTCCGATCACGATGACGACTGTCGCAAGGCGATAGGAAGCCCTCTGACGGTGTGGGTCGGTTATCGGCCTTCCGAATTCACGTTGCTCACCGGCACGCCGAGGACCTTTTCGAAAACCTCCGGCGTGCTCCGGTCCTTCTGCGCGGATTGCGGGACATCGATCGGCTATGTCGACCAAGGGTTGCCCGACGAACTCTATCTGGCAATCGGCTTTCTCGATCATCCCGAACGGTTTCCGCCACAGGCCCATGCATACTGGGACATGAGGTTGCCCTGGGTCGACTTTCCAGACGAGCTGCCGCGGGTGGGGACGTATTCGAGGCGGCGAGATCCGACCTTCGGAAATCCGGCGGAACGCTAGCCTGGGGTCCTTGCAAGTTGGAAGACGTGCCATCGGGGCTGCGTACGAAAACGACAGTTGGCGCGGGGCCGAAAACGCGCAATTATCGGCCGATGAGCCGCCGTTTGGATGACAAGCTCGATTGCAAGGCGTGCGGGACGATCCTGATGGATATTCCCGACGACCCGAAGGATTCGACGCCGATCTATTGCAGCAATTGCGGCGCCTATCTCGGCGAATGGGGCGAACTGCAGGAGGATTTCTATAAACAGGCTTTCGGTGCCCAGGCCTTCGATCTGAACCACGGAACCATCATCAAGAAATAACCCCGGATTGTGCAGGCGTCCCCTGGGCTCAAGCCGTGGTCCGGGACCCGGCTCGTAGCGACAAGCGCCGTTCGTATCGGACCCTCGGGAACCTTTCTCCCGACCCGCTTGTTTGGGTGGCGGAAGGAGAAACGCCATGAGCACAAAACCTCCCCCTGTTCCACCGGAGAATCTGAGCCCAAAAGGAGCCGGTGACAAAAAAACGGTAGCCGCCGACCAAGCACCGCACGGCCAATCGACCGTGCCGGATCCCGACAAGCAGGGCCAGCAAGGCAATACGAAGGTCAACACCACCCACCAAGGCAACGTCCAGGATCGCTAGGTCATGTCCACGTCGAAGAAGACTCCTGCCAGCATCCGCCAGGGTGGTCCTGGCGCGGCGCACGAAAACGCCAAGAAGCCGCTGAGCGTCGAAAAGCCGCCCGCCGATCCCGACCGGCGCAGCCACAGCAAGGTCTCCGGTGGCGGCGGCGAACGCGACAGCCACCATACCCACGACCCCGAAAAGAAGGGCGACACCCGGCCTGCGCATCAGGGCAAGTGAAATCTGGTGGCGACGCGAAGATCGGTGGCTCGAGCGAAATTTCAGCGGGGACGGCGCGCCGAGGCGAACGGCACGACATTGTCGACATTTGCCGTCGGCAAATCAAACAGCATCGGAAGCCCCCGCGTCGCGGCCATCTCCACGATCAGCTCTTCGATGGAGTGATTGGTCAGACGTGTCTCGACGCCCAGCCGGATCATCGCCGCCAGCTTGTGCACCGGCACCGGCACGGACTTCGCCCGGTCGTCGAGCAGCTTGCTGATTTCGATGACGACGTCTGCGTCGATATCCCTAGGCAAGTCTCGCATAAGCGCCTCCCCGCCAAACGAAACGAAAAGCCCGCCGCACCTTTCGATACGGCGGGCGATCCAGTAATGCGCACCGGCGAGGGGATCGGATGGGCGTGCCGGCGCGCGCAGATCGCAAGTATTTTTAGTTAAATCCGCCAGCCTCGATGTGTCACGCGAAAACGTCTGTACGTTTTTACCGAACCGCGCGGATCGCTGGCTCTCCTCGCGTCGCGCGGCGCAACCCACGGATGGCGTGACCCTCTGCCCTCCGGACAACGAACCTAAACAGTATACATTATAAACTTAAAACATCTTGCCAGGCGATCCAGCCTGTGCTCCACTTCGCATTGGAACGTGGTCTGCAGGTCGAATTCTATCGATATGTAGCTGCAATTCCAACGGATCACTGCGAGAACACCAGCCTCAAACGATATACGAAATCTTCGCATGGGAAGGCGTGGATGACGGAAACGATAGAGCTCAAACGGGTTGGCGATGGCAATCTGCGTGCCCAGGTCTATCAACAAATCCGTCTGACCATACAGCATGGCGAATTGGCGCCTGGCCAGAAGCTCGTCGATGTAGACATTGCCGCCCAGCTCGGTATTTCCAGAATGCCTGTCCGCGACGCCTTGATGCAGTTGGTGCATGAGGGCTATCTCGTCGGCACCACACGCGGCTTCACCCTGCCCACGCTTACCGCGACGGATGTCGCCGACATCTTCGAGGTCCGCCGCTTGCTCGAGCCGCGGGCCGCCGCACACGCTGCGCGGACACTCGACGCCGCTGGCCTCAAGACGCTTGCGGCCGCGCTTCGGGAGGCGGAGGCTGCGGCCGCCGCCGGCGATGCCGACCGCTTCTTCCAGGCCAATTCGGCATTCAGGAATTGTTGGCTCGGCGCTGTCGCGAACCAGCGCCTTTCACAAACCATTGCAAGGTTCGCCGACCATGTCCTCGTCGTTCGTTTAAGGACGCTGTCGCACCAGCCGACGCAGGCCGTCGTCGTGGCCGGCATGCGCGCAATCTATGAGGCATTCGTCAAGCGCGACGCCGTCGCCGCTTACGACCGCATGACCCACTTCATTCAGAACGCCGAGGAGCGTTTCACGAAGCTGAGCCCACCGTCTCAACATTCCACCGGTGAAGGTGAGAACATGTCGCAGCCGGGGAAATCATGATCAGGAAGCAGCACCCGCTGAAAGGGCCGAACAGGTTCAAGCTCGGCGTCTTTTCCATGAACGCCGATGGCGGCCTGGCAATGACCACCGTTCCCGAGCGCTGGCGTGCCCGCTGGGAAGACAACCTCAATTCCGCCTGCATCGCCGACCGCGCCGGCCTCGAGTTTCTGCTGCCGATCGCCCGCTGGCGCGGCTTCGGCGGTTTGACGCATGTGCGGGAATGGTCGTTTGAGACGTTCACCTGGGCGGCGGGTCTTGCTGTCGCCACGGAAAACATCGGCCTGTTCATGACGGTGCATGTGCCGCTGGTTCATCCGCTGCAGGCTGCCAAAGCGCTTGCGACGGTCGACCACATCTCCAACGGGCGTGCCGGCTTGAACATCGTCTGCGGCTGGAACCCGGACGAGTTCGCCATGTTCGGGCAGACGGTCGGCGAGCGGACCTACGATCAGGCCGAGGAATGGATCAACATCATCGTGCGTGCCTATCAATCGAGGGAGCCGTTCGACTTCAGCGGCGAGTTCTATGATCTGAAGAGTGTCGTTAGCCGGCCGCCAAGCTTGCAAGTGCCACGACCGGTGACCATGAACGCCGCCTTCGGCGCGCCGGGGCGCAACTACGCGGCGCGCCACTGTGACTATCTGTTTTCGACTTTTTCCGAAATTGCCGACGGCCGTGCGCATGTGGTCGACATTACCAACCGCGCGGCCGAAGTCGGGCGCGAAGTCGGCGTCTATACGGTCTGTCACGTCGTCTGCCGGGAGACCCAGCAGGAAGCCGAGGACTACTACCGGCACTACGCGCTGGAATGCGCGGACGAGGGTGCCGTCGACGAGCATATGCGCAAGAAGAAGGAATTCGCGAACTCGCATGACGCGAAGGCCTTCACCGAATATCGGCAGAGGTTCGCCGGCGGTGCCGGGACGTTCCCGCTCATAGGCACGCCGGAAAAGATCGTCGACGACCTCGCCGAGATCATGGAACAGGGTTATTCCGGCGCCGCCCTCACATTCGTCAACTACACCTACGAACTGCCCTTCTTCTGCGACCGCGTGCTGCCGCTGATGCGCCAGGCCGGGCTTCGAGTAAATTGATGCCGGCGGCCGCCATTCCGACGCTATGGGTGGATGGGCACAACGCCATCGATCCGCGCGCGTTCAAGCAGGCTATGCGGGCCGTGGCGGGCTCCGTCGCCATCCTCGCGTCGGAGCATGACGAGATCGGCTTTTGCGGCATCACGGCGACCGCTCTCTGCTCGTTCAGTGCCGAGCCGCCTTCGCTGCTTGCCTGTGTCAACCGCGGCAGCACCTTTGCCTCGGCCATTCGCGAAGGTTTGCCTTTTTCGGTCAATCTTCCCGCCGGCGACCAGGAGAACGTTGTGCGTGCCTTTGGCGGCATGACCAAAGCCAAGGGCGCCGCGCGGTTCTCGTCCGGATCATGGGTGCGCGGCGAAACCGGCGCGCCCTTGCTTGTCGGCGCGCGGGCAATGTTCGAGTGCGTGGTGGCCGAAATCATCGTGCGGGCGTCGCACATGATTGTCATCGGCATCGTCTCGGGCGTTGCGCTGGATCGCGCTCACCGATCGCCGGTCTTCTACGCGCATGGGCGGTTCCTGACAGTAGGAGATGATGTCAACTAACCGCCGTTCGTGTGGCGGCGAAGCGTGCAATTTCAGATCGGCCCGATGATTGGGCCTCCGGCTAAGTGAATCTATCAGAGGGAATACGGCAATGCGCATTTGGAAATCCCTTGTTCTGGCTGCACTCATGTCGGGTGTGGCGGGTATCGCCATGGCCGAAGAGGTCGTCCTCAACGCCGTGCATTTTACGCCGACGCAGAACGGCTACGCCCAGAGCTTCCTGAAGTTCGTTCAGAAGGTGAACGAAAAGGGCAAGGGCGTGGTCCAGATCAACGTGCGTGGCGGGCCGGAGGTCATTCCACCGATCCAGCAGGGTGCGGCGCTCAGGAGCGGCCTGATCGATGTGATCGACACACCGGCAGGGCAGTTCCTCGAACTCGTGCCCGAAGGCGAGGTTTTCTCCGCATCGACGAAGACGCCGTGGGAGATTCGCGAAAATGGCGGCTGGGACTTCATCAGCGCAATTTTCGAGAAGAAGGCCAATGCCCATCTGCTGGCGCATGTCGACGCGGGCTCGGGCTTCAACGTCTTCACCGTCGACGAACCCAAGCTCAACGATGAAGGCAGCATCGACTGGGGCAGCCTGAAGATCCGCTCATCGCCGCTCTATCGCGATTTCCTCGAATCCCTGGGCGCGACAGTGATCGTGCAAGCGCCGGGGGATGTCTATACCTCGCTCGAGCGCGGCGTCGTCAATGCCAACGCCTATACCGTATTTGGCTATGCATCCTTCGGCTGGGACAAATTCACCAAATACCGTGTCGATCCGCAATTCTTCAAAACCGACGTGCTGATCTCGATCAACAAGGCCAGATGGGACACGCTGTCGCCCGAGGCGCAGAAGCTGCTGGCCGACACGGCCGTCGAATACGAGCGCGCGAGCTATGACGCCAACCTTGCCGAGTCCGAAAAACAGGCACAGGCGATGATCGACGGCGGGCAGAAGGTTGTCAGCTTGACCGGCGCCGGCCGCGACAAATTCCTGGCGGCTGCCACGCAGGCGAGCTGGGCGAGAATGGCCAAACGCGATCCCACCAACATCGATCAGTTGAAGAAATTCTTTCAGTAGCCGAGCCGAGGGTGCCTTGTGCGCCCTCCATCAAAGCTGGGCCAAGGGCAAAGGGGACATGAGGGTCGTCGGGCATGGACAGATTGTTTGCAGCGATTGGGAAGCTGAGCCTTGCGTTGGCGGCGGCGGCAAAATTGGTGCTTGGCCTCATCATTGTCGCGGTGGTTGCTGATGTGTGCGTCCGCAATCTGGGCCTGAGGCCGCTTGCCTGGGCAGTATCCGCGACGGAATACGGCTTGCTTTACGCGGCATTTCTGCCGATGCCCTGGCTGGTCCACAGCAAGGGCCATGTCTTCGTCGAGTTCCTGCGCAAGGCGCTGCCGGTGCGGGCACGGGCGGTGCTTGAAAAGCTGGTCTATCTCGCCTGCATTGCCGTCAGCCTCTACCTCGGCAGCGTCGCTCTGTCGTCCCTGACCAGTGCCGTGGCGGGCGGCGAATATGAAACGCGCAGCTTCGACATGCCGAAATGGCTGGTCTTTCTGCCCATCATGCTCGCCTTCTACCTCTCGGCGCTGGAATGGCTCAGATATCTGCTCGGCCGTGACACGCTGTACACGCTGGATCCTCTGGAAATGGAAGGGCTCTGACCGGTGGCCTGGCTGTTTCCATTCGCCGTGCTCGTTGGCACCATCCTGGTGTTGATGGGGCTGGGGCTGCCGGTTGCCTTCGCGTTCTTCGTCACCAATGTGATCGGGCTGTACCTGTTCTTCGGCGGTTCGATCGGCGTGACGCAGATGGTCGCCAACTTCTCCGACGCTGTCTCGACCTACGCGCTTGCCCCGCTGCCGATGTTTCTTGTCATGGGCAGCCTGTTCTTCCGCTCCGGCCTCGGCGAGAAAGTCATCTACGCGCTCGACCTGTGCATCGGCAATCTGCGCGGACGCCTCGCCTATGTCGTCCTCGCCGCCGGCACGATCTTTTCCGCGCTGTCGGGTTCGAGCCTCGCCAATACCGGCATGATGGGCTCGCTGATGGTGCCCGAGATGCTGAAGCGGGGTTACAAGCCGCATATGGCCTACGGCCCGGTGCTTGGCGCCGGAAGCCTTGCCGTCATCATCCCGCCATCCTCGCTGGCTGTCTTGCTCGGCTCGCTTGCCCAGATCGACGTCGGCGCGCTGCTCATAGCGGGGGCTCTGCCCGGGCTGCTGCTCGTTGTCATGTACGCAGCGCTGATCTTCGCCCAGACGAAGATCGACCCGGACGCCGCTCCGCACTATCCGGTGCCCGCCGTTCCCGCGGCCGAGAAGGTGAGGGCGGTCGCCGTCAACATCATTCCGATGAGCGTCATCGTGTTCATGGTGGTCGGCACGATCATCCTTGGGATAGCGACGCCGACGGAATCGGCGGGACTCGGCTGTGCCGCCGTTTTCGCCTTGTTGTTTGTCTACCGACGGTTCAGCTGGTCGGTTGTCTGGAAGTCGCTGGACGACGCGATGAAGGTCACCGGCATGACCTTCCTGATCATCTCGGCTTCGACGACGTTCTCGCAGATATTCGCCTTCTCCGGCGCCTCCAACGGCTTTATCCAGTTCATCGTCGGCTACGATCTTGGACCGTATCCCATGCTGCTCATGATGGTGCTCGTCATCCTGCTGCTCGGCATGTTCATGGATCAGGTCTCGATGATGCTGATCACGCTGCCGATCTTCCTGCCGATCGCCCAGCAATTCGGCTACGAGCCCGTATGGTTCGGGCTGATCCTGCTGCTCGCCTACGAGGTCGGCTTCACCACGCCGCCGTTTGGTCTGCTGCTGTTCATCATGATCGGTGTCGCGCCGAAAGGCACATCGCTCAAAACGGTTGCCATGTCAGCTGCGCCTTACATCGCGCTGACGCTTCTGCTGATCCTGCTGATTGTCCTCTTTCCGCAGATCGCTCTCTTTCTTCCGAATTTGATCTAGCCGAACTCGATCCAGAGGGTCTCCACATGCGCTTTGCCTATCTTGCCTTCTTCCATGACGACCGCGAGGCAAATTTGGCCATCGCCGGTGAAGACGTTGACGCTGTGCGGCGCGTGATTGCGTCGACCCCGGGCCTTGCGCTTGCCAACATCTACCTGCCCGAAGTGGCGACGGACATGTTCAACAACGATGGTCCACCGCCGGTCTTTGGCTTCCAGCTCTATTCGACGACTTGGCGGACATGGAGGCGGCGCTGGCGCCGTCCGGCCATCTGCAGGCACTTGCCGCACCTGGCATGCTGTCGAGCATCGCCGGTTCGAGGCCGACGCAACAGGCAATGTGCGTACGTCCGTTTCCCGTCGATGACGCTGGCGTCAAGACGTCCGGGCTGCCCTGCAGCTATCTTGTCCACTATCCCGGGCCGGCCGAAGACATGAATGTCTGGCTCCACCACTATGTGACGCATCATCCGCAATTGATGCGGGGCTTACCCGGCATTCGCCACGTCGAGGTTCTGTCGCGACTGGATTGGTGCGGTTCGCTGCCCTGGCCGCGGATCGACCATATGCAGCGCAATCGTGTCATGTTCGACAGTCCCGCTGCATTGACGCACGCGCTGCAATCGCCGGCGCGGCTGGAGATGCGTGCCGACTACAAGACTTTTCCGCCGTTTTCAGGCGGCAGCCGGCATTTTCCGATGTCGACGGAAGCCGTGCATCCTTCGTCAAGGGCCACATAGGCAAACAGGTTTTGCCGACGCCGAAAATTTCTGGAGATTTCATGTACGACTTTCGCAAGAAATGTATCTCTCTCGATCGCCTCATCGGCACCTTCTGCGCCATCCCGCACCCTGTGGCGGTCGAAGTGGCGGCCGCGAGCGGGGTCGATTTCCTGTGCATCGACTGGGAGCATTCGCAGATCGGCCGCGAACGGCTCGAGGATCTGATCCGCGCCGCCGATGTCCACAAGGTTCCCGCGATGGTGCGCGTTCCCGGCCACGCGCCGGAGTGGATCGCGGCCGCGCTCGACGCCGGCGCGTCGGGCGTCCTGGTGCCGCGTGTCTCCACGGCCGAGCAAGCCCGCATGGCGGTCATGGCCTGCCGTTACCCGCCGGTCGGCGCACGCGGTGTCGGCCCAGGCCGCGCCGCCGGTTATGGCTACAGCATTCCGGACTACCTCAAATCGGCCAACGAGGTCCTGGCGGTCGCCATCCAGGTCGAGACGGCGGAAGGCCTCGCCAACATCGACGACATCGTCCAGGTCGACGGCGTCGACGTGGTCTTCATTGGCCCCGGCGACCTGTCGGTCTCGATCGACGCCATGGGGCCGTCCGGCCAGGACAAGCTCAATGCCGCGATTATGAGGATCGCGGCCGCGGCGCGCACGGCCCGCAAGGCCGTCGGCATCTTTCGCCCTTCGGCGGATGATGTCGGCAAATGGTCGCGGCACGGCATCAGCTTCCACGTGCTGGCCAGCGACACGATGTTTCTCGGCGCCGGCCTTGCCGCCGGTGTCGCGTCGGCGCGCAGTGCCTCATAGCAAGAGTTTGGCATGAAGATCATCAAGACCGACGGCGTGTTGTCAGTCGAGGAAGAGCAGTTGCGCTACCTCGACGGCTTGGGCGCCGAGTTTGTCGAAAAGACGCTGCTCACGGAAGACGCCCTGATCGAACACTGCCGCGACGCCGACGCATTGATGGTATTGCGCGAGCCGATCACGGCTCGCGTTTTGGCGGAACTGAAGAGGCTCAAGGTCATCGGACGGTTCGGCGTAGGGCTCGACTCGATCGACGTAGAGGCCGCCAGCCGTGCCGGTGTTCAGGTAACCTACGTGCCGGACGCCAATCTGGTGGAAGTCAGCACCCACGCCATGGCCCTGATCCTGGCCTTGACGCGCAGGCTGAAGCAGTTCGACAGCGCGGTGCGCGCCGGCCGCTGGGCTGCAATGACCGATGGCGCCGGCATCACACGGCCCGACAGGCAGATCATCGGCCTGATCGGCTTCGGCCAGATCGGGCGCCTGACTGCCGAACGGGCGCGGGTCTTCGGCTACCACATCATCGCCTACGACCCGTACATGCCGGCCGAGCGCATCACGGCCGGTGGTGCTGAACCGGTCGGCTTCGACGAGTTGCTTGCCAGCGCCGACGTCGTCTCGCTGCACGTTCCCGCGACACCGGAGACCAGAAACATCATGTCGGCGCAAGCCCTGTCGCGGATGAAGGAAGGGGCGATACTCATCAACGTGTCCCGCGGCGGCCTCGTCGACGAGGTCGCCTTGGCGGATCTGATCCGGCGTCGCCATCTGGCTGGCGCCGGCATCGACACTTTCGAGCGGGAGCCGCCTTCGCCCGACAATCCGCTGCTGGCGCTGGACACCGTCCTGGTCAGTCCACACGCGGCGCACTACTCGACCCAGTCCTACGCAGAGGTTCGCAACAAGGTGTTTGCCGATGTCGCGTCGGTCCTGCGCGGCGGCAAGCCGGTATATCCGGTCAACCGGATATGACCATTCCCGATGTGGACACCATCCGCTGCCTGTCGATTCCACCTTAACGGTCCGGGGCAGGCGCCCCTTGAGCGCGACCTCGGCAAGCGGATAAAGACGGGAACGGGTGAAGAGTGAATTCGCATTTTTTGCCGACAGCGCCACATTTTGTTCTTGCTTTGTGCCGGCAGCTATGCTATTAATTTGTGCATGGTGCTGATTCGCACCGAGGACCCGCCGCAAGGCGGGTTTTTTGCCTTTAGGTTTCAGCGCCATCCGTCGAGGCTCTGCTCGGCTTGTCGCGACGCTCGACGATGTAGATGTGGTCGGCGACCAACACCACGTCGCCATGCTGGTTGATCACCTCGCAGCGCTCGACGACCCGGCCTGAATCGGGTCGCTTCGGGTCGTCTTCCCTGGCCGAGATGGTGGTGCGGGTCCGGATCGTATCGCCGATGAACACCGGCTTGATGAAGCGCAGCCTGTCGTAGCCATAGGAGAAGGCAACCGGATTGACGACGCTTGCCGTCAGCCCGACGCCGACCGAAAAGACCAGCGTGCCGTGGGCGATGCGCTGGCCAAACGGCGTCGTCTTCATGAACTCGGCGTCCATGTGGTGGGGAAAGAAATCGCCGGTATGGCCGGCATGGACGACGAAATCGGTCTCGGTGATGGTGCGCCCGCTGGTCATGCGCGACGACCCGATCTGGTAGTCCTCGAAGTAGATCGTCTGCTCCATGTCAGGGCCTCGCCGCTATCGGTGTTGCCGGCGCCGCGCTCGATTGATAGGCGGCTTCGACCAGCGCCATGGTGCTCCAGCCGTCCTCGACGGAACTGACAAGCTCGGCGTCCTCGCCCGACGCGTAGCGCTGGACATTGGCCATGCGGCCGGCAAAGGCGTCCGGAAACCATGAGCCGACGAGTGGAACCGCAATCCAGTCCCTGCCGCCTTTGGGGTAGATTTCGAGAATGTCCGGCTCGCCGCGCGGATAGTCGAGGTTGACGCCTAATTTGAGGTAAGCGGCGCCCTCGGTGCCGCAGATGCGGAATTCGCAGGCCTGGTGTTTTCGGCCGAATTTGTGATCGTGGTTGATCGACAGTGCACAGCGCACGGTGTCGCCATAGTCGAGGATCGCGCTGGTGCGCGTTTGCGCAACCTTATGGCCGGGGTGGCCGAGTGTCTTGGCGTGAACCCCCTTGGGATCGCCGAGCAATTGCCGGATCAGGTCGAGATAATGGATCGAATGCATGGCGATCTCGACGCGCGGCGCCTGCAACAGGAATTCCCAGAGCTGCCAGGGTGTCGCCAGCGCCAGCCATGCGTCGAAATCGACCACTTCGCCCAGCCAGCCCTTGGCGATCGCATCCTTCAGCGCCAGCATCATCGGCGCAAAACGGAGTTGGAAATTCACAGCGGCCCTGAGGTTTTTGGAGCGGCAGATTTCGAGGATCTCGGTCGCCTCGGTGAGGTCGCTGCCCATCGGCTTCTGGATCAGCGCCACCGCACCATCGGGCAGCGCCCTGAGCACGCCGGCGTGATTAGCCGGCGGTGTCGCCAGGTCGAAGACGGCGTCCTTGATTGACGCAGCTTCCTCGAGCGACCGGTAAGCGGTGACGCCCCATTTCTGCGCCAGTTTTTCCGCCTTGGCCAGGTCGGGGTCGAAAAGCCCGACAACCGGGAAACCGGCTTTCCCATAGGCCGGGAAATGCGCATCGCCGACGATCGAGCCGGCGCCGAAAATCACGATCGGCCTGGGCTTTGACGGTTGTGCCCAGGCCTGGGAAAGCGAGGCAGGATCGAAAATGTCATCAGTCATAATGGAAGACTTCGTCCATCGACGCCCACCACTCGCCCTCCTTGCGGGTCGGCAGTGGCTCCTGGCATGGCATGCACAGCGCCCACCATTCCTGCGTCGTGGGATCAGCAGCCATCTTCGCCATGTCGGAGGCATAGTCGGTGCCGTGGTACTCGAAGGTGCTGAACAAAAGGTGCTCCGGCTCCCTCAGATAGATCGAATAATTCTTGATGTTGCAGGCGGAAATCATCTTGAGGACGTCCGGCCAGACGGCAGCGTGAAGCCGCACATACTCGGCGACTTTCTCCGGCTTGAGACCGAGCACCATTCCCATTCGCTGCATGTCCGCCTCCTATTTCACTATCGCCATGGTGAATTCCGCGATGCTCTTCGACTTGATCGCATCCCAGTCCCAGTCGATGCCGATGCCGGGCTCGTCCGGCGCCAGCGCGTGCCCGTCCTCGATACGCATTTTCTTGCCGGTCAGCTCGTCGAGCTGGGGAATATACTCGACATATCTGCCGTTCTGAACGGCGCATGTCAGGCTGACATGCAGTTCCATCAGGAAATGCGGGCAGACCGGTATGTCGAACGCCTCGGCTGCATGCGCCACCTTCAGCCACGGCGTGATGCCGCCGATGCGACCGACATCGACCTGCACGATCGAACACGCGCCGTTTTGCATATATTCGCGGAAATGCCGGATCGAATAGAGCGACTCGCCGATGGCGATCGGCGTCGATGTGGCACTCGACAGCCGCACATGGCCGTCAATGTCGTCGGCCGGCAGCGGTTCCTCGATCCAGGCGAGGTCGAGTTCACGCAAGCGCTCGGCCCGGCGGATCGCCTCGTCGACTGAAAAGCCCTGGTTGCAGTCGGTCATGATCTCGTAGGAGTCTCCAACCGCCCGGCGCACCGCCGTCAGCCGGGCAAGATCCTGGGAACCGTGCGGCTTGCCGATCTTGACCTTCGAGCCGCGAAACCCCTGGGCCTTGGCGGCCAGCGCATCCTCGACCAGCGCCTCGGTTTCGATATGCAGCCAGCCGCCTTCGGTGGTGTAGAGCGGGCAGCGGTCCTTGGCGCCGCCGGCAAGCTTCCACAGCGGCAGGTTCTGCTTCCTCGCCCGCAGATCCCAAAGCGCAGTGTCGATGGCCGCCAGCGCGATTGCCGTGATCGCGCCGATCGTCGTGGCATGGGTGGCGAACTCCAGCTCGCGCCAGATCGCCTCGATCATGTCGGCGTCGCGGCCGATCAGCCGCGGTGCAAGGTGGTCGGCCAGGAGCCGCATCACCGACGAGCCGCCGGTGCCGATCGTGTAGCTGTAGCCGGTGCCGACCGCGCCGTCGGCGTCGGTGATGGTGACGATCGGTGTTTCCTGGCTGACAAAACTCTGGATGGCATCGGTGCGCTTGACCTTCGGCACCAAGTCGACCATGCGCAGTTCGACTTTCTCGATCTTTGCCATGATTTTAACCTCGCAATGTCTTGCCCGTTTCGGCAGAAAACAGATGGGCCTGCGACAGGTCCAGGCTCATCTTGACCCGGTCTCCGGCCTTGAGCGGCTTTGGATTGAGCATCCGCGATACCCAGTCGCTGCCGTTGAATTCGGCAAACACTAGCGTCTCGTTGCCAAGCGGTTCGGTGACGGTCACCGGCAGTTCCACCTGGTGGACGTCGACATCTTCGCCGGAGCTGATGCCGTGTCCCGTCGGATAGATGTCGTCGGGCCTGAGGCCGAATACGACCTTGTCGCCGGTTCCGACATTTGCCTTGAACTGGCTGGGCAGAGGCAGTCTCTCTCCGCTGGCGAACAGCAGCTGTCCGTCGTCGACGTCAGCCTCGTGCAAATTCATCGGCGGCGAGCCGATGAAGCCGGCGACGAAGCGTGTCTGCGGCCGGCGGAAGACCTCGTCGGGTGTGCCGACCTGCTCGATGAACCCGTCACGCATGATGACGATGCGGTCGGCCAATGTCATCGCTTCGACCTGGTCGTGGGTGACGTAGATCACCGTCGACCGGACCTTGGCATGCAGTTTCTTGATCTCGGTGCGCATCTGCGTCCGAAGCTTGGCATCGAGATTGGAAAGCGGCTCGTCGAACAGGAAGACGTCGGGATCGCGCACGATGGCGCGACCCATGGCGACGCGCTGCCGCTGTCCGCCCGACAGCTGCGACGGCCGGCGGTCGAGCAACTGGTCGAGGCCGAGAATGCCGGACGCTTCGGCTACGCGACGGTCCATTTCTTCCTTCGCGGCGCCGGCTATCTTCAGCGAGAAGCCGAGGTTTTCGCGCACCGTCATATGCGGATAGAGCGCGTAGGACTGGAACACCATCGAGATGTTGCGCGAGCGCGGCGGCAGGTCGTTGACCATGCGGCCGCCGATCTCGATGATCCCGTCGCTGATCGCCTCGAGGCCGGCGATCATACGCAGGGTTGTCGACTTGCCGCAGCCGGACGGCCCGACCAGCGCGATGAACTCGCGGTCGGCGACCTCGAGGTCGATGCCGTGCACGACCGCCACCGGACCATAGCTCTTGGTGAGTTTCTTGAGCGATACAGTTGCCATGTCAGCCTTTCACCGCGCCGGAAGTGAGGCCGCCGACGAGATGTTTCTGGACGATGAAGGTAAGCGTGAGCGCCGGTATGATCATAACCACGGCCAGCGCGCACATGCCGCGCCAGTCGATGGTGAATTCGGCCGTATAGTCGAGCAGGCCGACCGGCAGGGTCTTGGAGTTGATCGAGCGCGTCAGCTGCGAGGCGAGCGCGAACTCGTTCCAGGAGGTGAGGAAGGCAAAGATGCCGGCCGAGGCGATGCCCGGCCCGGCCAACGGAAACTCGACCTGCCAGAAGGCCTGCCAGCGCGTGCAGCCGTCGATCTGCGCCGCCTCGGCGAGGTCTTTCGGCACCTGGCGGAAAAAGCCGTCGATCAGCCAAACGGTGAAGGGCACGTTGAGCGCGACATAGACCAGGATCAGCCCGAAATGCGTGTCGATGATGCCGAGCCGCGCAAAGACGAAGAACAGCGGCAGCGACAGCGCAATGCCAGGCACCGTGCGCGTCAGCATCAGGCCAAGGAACATCGCCGATTTGGCGCGAAAGCGGTAGCGCGCAAAGGCATAGCCGCCGGCCATGCCGATAACGATGGCGATCACCGTCGAGGTCACCGAGATGATCAGCGAATTGCGGAAGTAGTCGAGCACCGGAATGCCGCCCTGGCCGACGCCGCTGAACATGGCTGTGTAGGCATCGAGCGAGAGTTGCTGCGGGATCCACACCGGCGGCTTGGCCATGATCTCGACGGTCGGCCGCAGCGACGACAGCACGATCCAGATGCCGGGCAGGCAGATGACCAGCATGGCCAGGAACAGTCCGATGCCGTGAACGATGCCGAGCGCTTTGTTGCCGACGCGATGCAGGCTGTTCTGGTCCATCCTCACCACTCCGCCGCGATCTGCGTGCGCGCCGCGGCGAGCTTGCGGTAGAAATAGACGGTGAACAGGATCGACAGCAGGATGGAGAAATAGGCCATGGCATTGGCCATTCCCATCCGGGCATCGCCATAGGCAATGCGGGCGACGAGCGTCCAGACGAGTTCGGTGCGGCCGGCAGGACCGCCGTCGGTCATGATCTTGACGATGTCATAGGCGCGCGCGACGTCGAGCGAGCGGATGGTCATGGCGATGAAGGCAAACGGCATGATGAACGGCCAGGTGACATAGCGGAATGTCTGCCACGGTGTGCAGCCGTCGACGCGCGCCGCCTCGACCGGTTCGCGCGGCATCGCCAGCAGCCCGGCAAGGATCAGGATCGCGAACACCGAGGTCGACGACCAGATCTCGGCGGTTAGGATGGCGATGAAGGCGAGATTGCCGTCGATCAGCCACGGGATGGCGCGGTCGGTCAGGCCGAGCCCCTGCAGGGCGTTGTTCACTAGGCCGATATTGTCGTTGAACATGAATTTGAACTGGAAGCCGACCAGGATCGGCGAAAACATCATCGGAAACATCATGATGGTGCGCAGAACCCGCTGGCCGCGCGATGCCTTTTCCACCAGCAGCGCCAGCCCGAGCCCGATCAGCATTTCCAGGTTGAGCGCCACCGTCAGCAGCACCACGGTGCGGGCAAAGGCGACCCAGAAAGCGCGGCTGGTCAGGATGGCGACGTAATTGCGCGCGCCGATGAAGACCCAGAACGTTTCCGGCTTGGTCAGCCGGAACGGCGTGAAGCTGGAATAGAGCGACAGCAGCAGCGGCACCATCACCACCGCCGCCAGCACGATCACCGCCGGCAGCAGGAGCAGCAATGGCGGCGAAGGTCTCCAGCCTTTCATGGCGATCCGGTTCTGGTTGGTGCCCGGACACCGAAGGCCGCCATTGGCGAGCTGGGATCAAGACAAAGCGTGTTGCGCATGGTTCGAAAAAAGTTCGGGGCGCCGCTCTTCAATGAGCGCGGCGCCCCCCTTGGTTGAATGATCAAAGCTTGCCTGCGTCCTCGAGGATCTGGGTGGCCTTGGCGGCAGCGTCGTCCAGCGCCTGCTTGGAGGTCTTGTCGCCAAGGATGGCGGCCTGCAATTCGGGATAGACGGCGTTGGAGATTTCGATCCATTCAGGTGTCTGCGGCACGGCAAAAGCGTGCTTTGCCTCTTCCTGGAAAGCCGCCAGCACTTCCTTCTTATAGGGATCGCTTGCCGCCTGCTGGATGTCCCAGTCCCACACCGCCGTGCGGGTCGGCAGTGGGCCGCTTGCCGCCTCCAGCTTCTGGCTGTCCTCATTGGTCAGGAACCAGACCAGCGACGCCGCAGCCTCCTTGCTGGCGCAGCTTTCAGTGACCGAAAATCCGTGGTGCCCCGACCAGCCGGTGCGAATGCCGGCCGATCCCTTCGGCGCCACCTTCACCCCGACATTGCCGGCGACCTTGGACGACTTCGGATCGTTGAAGAAGCCTGCCCAGCCCGGCCAGTCGAGGTTGATGGCGACGGTGCCTGAGGCAAAGCCCTGGCCGAGATCGTCCCACAGATAGTTGGTGGTGCCGGCCGGCACCGCCTTGGCCTTGTAGAGATTGACGAACCAGTCGAGTGCGTGCACGCCGGCTTCCGAGTTGAAGGCCGGCTTGCCATCCTTATCGAGGTATTCGCCGCCGTCGGCGATGAGCATCTCGTAAAACCGGCCGTTGATCGCCTCTTCCTTGCCGGCGAACTGGGTGCCGTAGAAATCGGGCGGGCTGGCGAAGAATTCCGCCTGCTGGGCGACCTCGTCCCAGGTGTCGGGCGGTGTCAGCTCCTTGCCGTACTTGGCCTTGTAGGCGGCCTTCTTGGCTTCGTCCTGGTAGAGGCTCTTCTGGTAATAGAGCGCCGACACGTCGAACTGCGCGCGCGGCAGCATCACCAGCTTGCCGTCGAGCGTCGAGGCCTTGATCGTCGACGGCACGAAGGCGTCGATCTCCTCCTTCGGCAGCAGCTTGTTGAGGTCGGTGTAGATATCAGGATACTGCGGCGCGAAGGACGAGTGGTTCGACCCAACGCACCAGTTGATGCTGCCGGAGGCGATGTCCGACTTGATTTCCTTGTCGAGCTCGAAGTGGTTTTTCTTCGAGATCACGTTGACCTTGGCGCCGGTCAGTTTTTCCCATTCGCCGATGCGCGCGTAGAGCCCTTCATATTGCTGGCCGCCGATCAGCTTGGCGTCGATGGTGACGCCGTCGAATTTGCCTGGCAGGTCGGCAGCAAGGGCAGCACTCGCACCAAGTGCGAGCAGCGTTACGCCGGCCGACAGGCCGCAGAACAGTTTCGTCATTGGTATCCTCCCAAGAGCCTGCATCGATCGCGTAGTGAGGTCGATCGGCAGCTTCATTCATATACAAACAAAACATTCATGCGATCGTCAAGCCGAAAGTTCTTTCGGAAGCAATACCGTTATGCGTATATGAAAAATGCAATTCACTGGAGAGGCGGAATGGCAGAGGACGAGGAAGACGACCGCTATCGAGCCCCAGCGCTGGACAAGGGGCTCGACATCCTCGAGCTGCTGGCCGGTGTCGATGGCGGCCTGACGCAGGCGGAAATCGCCAAGAAGCTCGACCGCAGCCCGAACGAGTTCTATCGCATGCTGGACCGGCTGGTGCGGCGCGGCTATGTCACGCGGCCGGATGGTGACCGTTACTCGCTGACGCTCAAGCTGTTTGGTCTGGCGCAGCTGCACGCGCCGGTGCGACGGCTGGTTTCCTATGCGACGCCGCTGATGCGCGAGCTGGCCGAGACCACACAGCAGGCAAATCAGCTGGTCGTCTTCGATCGCGGCTCCGCCGTGGTGATTGCCCAGCAGGAAGCGCCGGATTACTGGGGCATCTCGATCCGCGTCGGTTCGCATATCAGCCTGTTCGACACCGGCTCCGGCCATGTGCTGCTGGCGTTCCGCCCGCCGGAAGAGCGGCAGATGATGATCTCAGAACATCTGCGCAGCACCGACAAGCCGCCGCAATCGCCGGAGTTCTTTGCCCGCCTCGACCAGATCCGGGAACGCGGCTACGAGATGATGGCATCGATGCAGACCGCCGGTGTCTTCAACCTGTCGACACCGGTTCTTGGCTCGGACGGCAGGGCGATCGCCGCGCTGTCGATCCCCTACATAACCCTGGTCAACGCACCCAAGGCGCCCGACATTGCGAGGACGATTGAGCTGCTGCTGGCAGCGACCGAAAAGCTGTCCCAACTGGCGGGATCGACCGTCAAGCAATCGCGATGAATTCTTATTTGAATGAAGAATTTCTCCGTGAGATGATCGCGAAGTCGCCAAGGAGGAGCGCGCCACCATGATCTTCGACACTCATCTGCACCTGATCGACCAGTCCGCGCTGCGCTATCCCTGGCTGGCCGGCGTGCCGGCGCTCAACCGCGATTTCTCCTACGACGAATATGCAGTCCAGGCCCGCCGCGCCGGCATCGAGGGCGCATTGCACATGGAGGTCGATGTCGATCCTGCCGACATCGAGGCCGAGACCAGCCATGTGAAAACGCTGTCGCAGCAGAAGGGCAGCCTGCTACGCGGTGCAATCGCCTCCTGCCGTCCGGAAGAGCCGGGCTTTGCCGGCTATCTCGAGCGCCAGCGTGAAGATTCGTTCGTCAAGGGCTTTCGGCGTGTGCTGCACGTCATGCCGGATGAACTGTCGGAAGGCGCGCTGTTTCGTGAAAACATCAAGCGGCTTGCCGGCAGCGGCCTGACCTTCGACCTCGTCGTCCTGCCGCACCAGATCCCCAAGGCGATCGTACTCGCCGACCTCGCGCCGGATGTGCAGTTCGTGCTCGACCATTGCGGCGTGCCCGACATCAAGGGCGGTGCCGAGCACCCCTGGCGCGAGCACATGGCGGAGATCGCGCGGCGCCCGAACGTCGCCGGCAAAATTTCCGGTGTGGTCGCCTATGCGGATGCTGGATCCTGGACTGTCGAAACGCTGCGTTCCTATGTCGAGCACAGCATCGAATGCTTCGGCTGGGATCGCGTCGTCTGGGGCAGCGACTGGCCGGTCTGCACGCTCGGCGGCGGGCTTGCGACCTGGGTGGCGGCGACGCATGCGCTGCTCAGTGGTGCCAGCGACGATGAGCGGCAAAAACTGCTGTCAGGCAACGCCAAGCGGCTGTGGAGTTGGTAGAGCATTTTGCAGCCAAGCGGAATCACTTGGCGTCGCACAAATGCGGCTAAAACGAATAGACGGCCTCAGATGGTCGCCGACACGCGCCGCTCGCGACCGTAGAGCGAAACCAGGAGCACGATGACCAGGCCAGGTGCCGCCCAGGCCGACGGCAGCACCTTCTGCGGCGCGCCGTCATATCGCGCCTTCAGTTCGGTCGGCAATCCAGCGATCACGCCCGAAACGTCTTGAGCGCAGGCTATGGTCGTGAGCGATGCAAGTGCGGTTGCGGCCATAAGGCCGCGGATCAGCCTGTTCATGTTCTCCTCCGTTCGGTTGTTTCAGGCTCCTCCGCCGGAAACGCCGGACACCTGCGTCGAAAGGCTCTCCCGAAACAGGCGATTGAGATCGGCAACGACGCGAGCGGCATTGTGCCTTTCGCTCAGGCCAAGATTGATGCGATCTGACGCCGCCTGCTGGAAGGCCATGTAGCCGTCGTGCCGCGGCCTGACCCAGGCACCTTCGAGCGTGGCTCGGGTGTCCTTGTAGAAATTGCCGCTGGCGGCGTTGACGGCGGCATTCGCCCAGGCTGCCGCATGGCCGGGCTGGCCGCCGGCCGAGGCATAAGGGCCGCGCTGCACGTCACCGCTGGCGATCCAGTAAGCGAAGTCGATGGCCGCCCGCCTGGCCTTCGAAAAGGCCGACACGGCGATGCCGGTCCCGCCGAGCGCCGAGCCGATCGGACCGACATTGCCCGCAGCAGGGATATCGGCGAAAATAACGCGGCTGGGCCGGAATCCGGCGATGGCGTAGGAGACATAGCCATAGATCAGCGGCGCACAGGCGATCCGCGATCCCGATCCGGCCATTTGCTCCAGAACCGCGATCGGGTCCGTGCCAAGACAGGCCGGGTCGACGAGCGCCGCGATCTCGCGCATCATCTCGAAAACCTGCTTGCCGATTGCAGGATCCACATGGTCGCCCGGGCCTTCACCGGCGGGCCGGCCGAGATTACCGGCGAGCGTGTAGAACACCATCAGCGAATGCGGCGGCCTGAGCGGCAACAACACGCGGCCCTGCCGCGCCAGATCGAGCGCATCGGCCCATCTCGCCGGCGCAGCCGAGAGCATGTCGGGCCGCCACGCCTGCACCTGGCTGGCCGCGTCGATCGGAAACGCCCACTGCCGGCCCTGCCAGTTGTAGCTGGCATAGGATCGGCCGACGCTGCCCGCCGCAAGTGCTTTACGTTCGGCTTCCCGGCCGGCGACATCGAGCGGCGTCAGACAGTTCTCGGCGGTGATCTGGCCGACATGCGGATGGTCGATGACGATCAGATCATAGGTACGCGCCAGTTCCTCGACCGGGAAGGATTCGAAATCCTGCAGCGAGCGCTTGTCCCATTCGATAGTGACGCCGGTCCGTTCCTTCCACAGCGCCGAACAGGCGACCATCGGGTCATAGCCGCGCGGATGGCTCCAGGTCATGCCTTTGAGCATGACGTCGCTCACAGCCCGAACTCCGCGCGGATTTTTGCGCTGTGCTCGCCGATGCGTGGCGCGGCCCGCTCGACCTTGGCGCGGATGCCGTCGACCGTGAGCGGCGAGCGCGTGGTAAGGATCGAAACGTCATCCTCGCGCGTCACCGTCTGCAGCATGTCGAGAACCTGGAAGCCTTCGCTGGCCATCATTTCCGGCCAGGTCAAAACCTTGGCGCACCAGATGTCGGCAGGCTCGAGGATGGCAAGCCACTCGTCGACCGTTTTCGTCGCGATTTTTTGCGCGATGATCGCTTTGATCTCGTCGCGGGCAGTGAACCAGGTCGACGGCTGATCGCGGTAGGGCGCAAGCTCCTCGAGCCCGAGGAGATCGGCGAGTTTCGAGATCGGCGTCATGGCGATCGCCAGATAGCCGTCCTTGGCCGGATAGACGCCGTAGGGCGCCGACAGATAGGCGTGTGCGCTGCGGAAGCTCGACCGCCGCGGCAGCCGGCGCCCGTCATTGAGATGCGTGGTCAGCACCTCGAACTGGAAGTCGACCAGCGCTTCGAGCAGGCTGGTCTCGACATGGCTGCCCTTGCCGGTCACACCGCGCCGCACCAGTGCGGCGAGGATGCCTTGCGCGGCGGCCGAACCCGCCAGCATGTCGGCGATCGCCAGGCCGAAGGGCACCGGCCCCTGGTCCTCGTCGCCGTTCAGCCACATGACGCCGGAGCGGGCCTGCGCCAGCAGATCCTGCCCGGGCCGCTTGACCCATGGGCCTTCCTCGCCGTAGCCGCTGATCGAGGCATAGACCAGGCGCGGATTGATCTTGCGCACCGCCTCAAAGTCGAGGCCCAGTCGTTCGATGACGCCGGGCCGAAAATTCTGGATCAGCACGTCGGCCCTGGCCAGCAGGCCGCGCAGTGCCGCAAGGTCGGCCTCGTCCTTCAAGTCGATGGCAAAGCTTTCCTTGGCGCGGTTGATCGCGTGGAAGATAGTGGAATCGCCGCCGATCTCGGTGTCGCTGAGATAGAGACGGCGCGACAGGTCGCCGCCATCCGGCCGTTCGATCTTGATGACGCGAGCGCCGAGGTCGAGCAGTCTGAGCGAGCAGTAGGGGCCGGACAAGAACTGGCTCATATCCACAACGATGAGCCCGGTCAGCGGCAGTTCGGCAATGGCAGCCATTGCCTATTTCTCCGTCTTGCCGGCGAAATCGGCCGGATTGCGGTACTTCACCGTCTGCAGGTGCTCGCAATAAAGCACAAGCTCTCCTTCACCTTTGAAGACTTCATAGCTGGCGCGGATCAGCCCCATCTCCTTGTATTTGGGTTTCTTGTCGAGATTGGAGCGGATCGAATAGATCGTGTCGCCGATGAACACCGGCTTGATGAAGCGCAATTTGTCGTAGCCATAGGAAAAAGCGTTGATGCAGTTGGTGGCAACGAGGCCGAGCCCGGCCGAGAACACGAAGGCGCCGGCGACCAGGCGCTTGCCGAAGATGCCTTCTGTTTCGGCGAACATCTGGTCCTGCACGTAAGGATGGATATCGAGCACCAGCGCGTTGAAAAGATGGCTGTCGCCCTCGGCAATGGTCCTGCGCAGCGAGCGGATCTTCTGGCCGACCGGCCAGTCTTCGTAGAACCAGTTCTCCGCGTTCCAGACCGGAAGATCGGCGTGATCCCTAGGCATGTTGGCGGGGTGTGTCGATGCCACGCCCACGGTTGGCGCGAAACCGCTCATGACGACTTCCTCTGGGAGCGGGAATCGTCCATCAGGGCGCGCCGCAGACCAGCGAAATGCATGATCGATCCTCCCGTCAATCTTCTTTTGTGAATAGTATTTTCACATATGGGGTTGTGATGCAAGCGAGTCTCGGTGAAATTTTGGCGGCTCCGTCGCGGCCAATGCCGGCGGAACGTGGGAGGAAGTGATGCAGAATGCCTGTCTGGTTTTCGTCGGCAGCCTCAATCGCGACGCCCCCTATTTTCAGGGCGCGCGCGGCGTCGGGCTGGGCGTCTACAGTTTCGACGAGGGGACGCTGGAGACAAAGAAACTGGCCGAGACGGAAGACATCGACAATCCGACCTTCCTGTCGGTGACGCCGGACGGCTCCCACGTCTACGCCAACTCCGAAGTGTTCACCTGGCGCGAAGGGGTTGTCTCGGCCTACCGTTTCGACAGGCAGACCGCCACGCTGTCCTACATCAACAAGCAGCCGACGCTGGGCAGCATCACGGCGCATAACACCATCACGCGCGACGGGACCAAGCTGCTGGTCGCCAATTACGGCATGGGCGAGGGCGGCCCCGATCGCTCGGTCGTGGTCTTGGGGCTGCGCGAGGATGGCGGCCTGACAGCGCCGTTGTCGAGCATTGCCCATAGCGGGACCGGACCAGATCCTGCCCGCCAGGAGCGGCCGCATGCCCATAGCGTAACCGAGACGGTTGCCGGCGGCATGGCGATCGTCGCTGACCTCGGCATCGACCGGCTGGTGTCCTATCGCATCGGCTCAGACGGCAGCCTGACGAAGCTCGCCGAGTCGGCGCTTGCGCCAGGCGCGGGTCCGCGCCATCTCGCACTGCATCCGGGCGGTCGCTTCGTGTTCGTCATGAACGAGCTGGATTCGACGGTTGTCTCGCTGGCGCTGGACGAAGCATCAGGCAAGCTTACGGTGATCGACAGCAAGCCGGCCGTGCCGCCCGAGGTGCGCGACGGCAATCACTGCGCCGACATCCAGATCTCGCCTGACGGCCGCTTTCTCTACGGCTCCAACCGCGGTCATGACAGCATCGTGGTGTTTTCGATCGACCAGCAAACCGGCAGGATTGCCCTTGTCGACTATACGCCTTGCGGCGGTGCCACGCCGCGCAATCTGGCACTGACGCCCTCGGGCGGCCATCTCTTCTCGGCCAACCAGAATGCCGACCGCATCTCGATTTTCGCCCGTGATGCCGCAACCGGCCGGCTGACCGACACCGGCCGATCCATCGAAATTGGCACGCCGATGTGTGTGAGGATCGTGCGTTGACGCGATCTCAGAACTCGAGCGCCTGCCTGAGTGCCGGGCCGCTCCTGACGCGCAGATCGAGGTCGGCCTCGATATGGTCGATGTGGTGCAGCATCAGCGCGCTGGCGCGTTCGGCATTGCCATTTTCCAGCGCCTCGAGGATCTGCGTGTGTTCGTTGTGGCCGCAGCTCGAGATGCCCGAGCGGCCATAGAGTGCGATCACCAGCGATGAACGAGCGACCAATTCCTCCATGAAGCGCTGCAGGATGACGTTTCCCGCGACCGACGCCAGAAGCAGGTGAAAATCCCCCGACGCCTTGATCTCCGATCGCCTTGCGTTGGGTCCGCGTTCGGCGATGAAACGGCCTTCTTCGTCGAGCTGGGCCTTGAACGCGGCGACATGCGCCGGCGTCATCCGTCCGGCGGCGGCAATCGCGATGCCTGGTTCGATGAGCCGGCGCGAAGCAAAAACCTGCCGCGCTTCCTCCGGCGACGGATTGGCGACGAAGGCGCCGCGATTGCGCTCGGTGCGCACCAATCCCTCGAAGGAAAGCATCTGCAGTGCCGCACGCGCCACGGTGCGGCTGACATCGAACAGCGTGCCGACTTCGCCTTCGGAAAGCTTGGTTCCCGGCGCCAGCCGGCGATCGACGATCGCGTCGCGCAACTGGTCGCGGATCGCCTGCGCGCGATCCTCGTTGGCGGCCTCGATAGCAGGGAAGGTCTGGTCGGCAATGTTCATGGCAGTGGTCCTGCCTTCTTCTACCCTGAATCGCATCGCTTGGACGAGAGACAAAGTGAATACAGAGATGAAAAAGATTGCATACGATCTTTGCGAAGATCGGCGGCAATCGCCTATAATTTGTGCATTGCACAAGGGTGACGTATCGGCAGCTATATAGAGGCGGCCCTGATTTCTTCGAGGATTCAGTCGGTTGGTGCGGCGGCGCGCAACTGGCACGCATGATGCTTTGGCTAATCCGACCAAAGGGGAAGCTGGATGTCCAAAGCCGCCGAAATCGACATTGTGTCCGTTTCGAAAGTCTATGGCGCGACGACTGCCGTCGAAGGCATCAGCCTGAAAATCCCTGCGGGAACCTATTGCTGCCTGCTCGGTCCGTCCGGCTGTGGCAAGACCTCGACGCTGCGCATGATCGCCGGGCACGAGAGCATATCGAGTGGCGACGTGCGTCTCGGCAACACGGTGGTCACCGACCTGCCGCCGGCCAGGCGCGGCACTGCCATGATGTTCCAGTCCTACGCACTGTTTCCGCATCTCGACCTGATCGACAATGTCGCCTTCAGCCTGAAGATGAAAGGCGTCGGCAAGGAGGAGCGCCGCGCCAAGGCACTCGACATGCTGAAGCTGATGCAGATGGAGGCCTATGCCAGCCGCCGCCCGGCGCAGCTTTCCGGCGGACAGCAGCAGCGTGTCGCTCTTGCCCGCGCACTGATCACCGATCCCGAGGCGCTGTTGCTCGACGAACCGCTTTCGGCGCTCGATCCGTTCCTGAAGATCCGCATGCGGGCCGAACTGAAGAAGTTGCAGACGTCGCTCGGCATCACTTTCGTCCACGTCACCCACAGCCAGGAAGAGGCGATGGCGCTGGCCGACCTGATCGTGGTGATGAACGACGGCCGAATCGAGCAGGCGGCGCACCCGCGCACGGTGTTCGAGCGGCCGGCCACCCCCTTCGTCGCTCGTTTCATGGGCGACCACAATGTCATCTCCGGCCGCGTCACCGGTAGTCGCGACGGCATGGTCGTTTTCGACGTGCCCGGCGGCGTCGCGCTCGCCGCGAGCGGGCAGGGCAGGGAGACCGGGGAGCCCATCGACATCGCCATTCGCACCGACCACGTGCGCATCGGCGAGCCGGCGGCAGCCGGGCTCGGCTTCACCGGCATCATTGCAAACGTCGAGTACCGCGGTTCGACCGTGAAGCTCTCGGTCAATGGCGCCGGCATCGAGGATTTCACGGTGATCGTCGACGACACCAGCTTCTTCGCCAGGCCGGTTGCCGTCGGCGACGCCGTGCCGATCGCCTGGGATGCCGAGGACGCGATCGTCCTTGGCCGTCTCGATTCCTGAAATCCAGCATAACCAACCAAAACAGGGGAACTGAACATGACCAACACCACCGACAAGAAGACTGGAATATCGCGACGTTCGCTGCTCAAGACAGGTGCCGCCGCCGTCGGTTTCGCCGCCGGTTCCGGCGCCATATCAGGCTTTCCGACCATCTGGGCGCAATCGAACATCACGCTGCGCCAGTTCGGCACCGGCGTATCCAACCTCAATGCCATCGCCGACAAGTGCAAGGCCGACCTCGGCATCACGCTGGAGATGACAGCAACCGATTCCGACGCCGCCGCGCAGCGCGCCGTGACGCAGCCCGACAGCTACGACATCGCCGACATCGAATACTGGATCTGCAAGAAGGTGTTCCCGACAGGCGTCCTGCAGCCGATGGATGTCACCAAGCTGAAATATTACGACGAGCTGGTGCCGCTGTTCAAAACCGGCAAGCTGACGCCGGACAGCGTCATTGCCCAGGGCACCGCGCCGCATACCGTCGGTTACGTCGAGGCGCAGGACAGCAAGGTCTTCGCCAAGGCGCCGACCAACTGGTTCACCATGGTGCCGACGATCTACAATGCCGATACGCTTGGCATCCGCCCCGACCTCGTCGGCCGCGATATCACCACCTGGGCCGACATCATGGATCCGGCCTTCAAGGGCAAGACCGCCATCCTCAACATCCCGTCAATCGGCATCATGGATGCGGCGATGATCATGGAGGCAACGGGCAACATCAAATACGCCGACAAGGGCAACATGACCAAGGAGGAGATCGACAAGACGATCGACTTCCTGATCAAGGCCAAGCAAGCCGGCCAGTTCCGCGCCTTCTGGAAATCCTTCGACGAGAGCGTCAACCTGATGGCTTCAGGCGAAGTCGTAATCCAGTCGATGTGGTCGCCGGCCGTGGCCGCGGTCCGCTCCAAGGGCATCGCGTGCCGGTTCCAGCCGCTCAAGGAAGGCTACCGGTCCTGGGGTGGCGGGCTTGGCCTGGCAGCCCATCTCTCCGGCGCCGAACTCGATGCCGCCTATGAATACATCAACTGGTACACGTCCGGCTGGGTTGGCGGCTATCTCAACCGCCAGGGCTATTACTCGGCCAACATGGTGTCGGCCAAGAAGTTCATGTCCGAGGACGAGTGGGGCTACTGGATCGAAGGCAAGCCGGCAAAGGGCGATATCCTGTCGCCGGACGGCAAGGTCATGGAAAAGGCTGGCGCCGTGCGTGACGGCGGCTCGTTCGAAGAGCGCATGGGCAAGGTCGCCTGCTGGAACTCGGTCATGGACGAGGACCGCTACATGGTGAAGCGCTGGAACGAGTTCATCGCTGCTTGATGCAGCCGGGCAACAACTGAGATGCCTCATTCCTTCCCACCCCCCTCTGTCCTGCCGGACATCTCCCCCGCAAGGGGGGAGATTGCGCCGTCATCTCTGATTTCGCCAATCTCCAATGCTTCAAGAGGAGAGCTAGCAGCCAAATTGCCGATCTCCCCCCTTGCGGGGGAGATGTCCGGCAGGACAGAGGGGGGTGGGAAGGATCACGGCGTGCCGGACTATCGGCCCTCTGCGACACCCCAGGGCTGTTCCAGATGACAGTGGCACTCGATCAGCCCGCAACCATTGCCACAAAGCCTGCCAGACGTAGGCGCTCCTTTGCCGCCATCGCACCCTATCTCCAGGCAACACCACTTGCCCTGATCCTCGGCGCGTTCCTCCTGCTGCCGATCCTGATGATCGCCGTGGTCTCATTCTGGGATTACGATTTCGCGGCGATGTATCCGGATTTCCTGACCACCAATTATTCCGACACGCTCGGCTCCTGGGTCACCTGGAAAACCTACCTGAATACGCTGAAATACGCCGCCATCGTCTGGGCGCTGACGCTGTTCATCGGTTTCTGGGTCGCCTATTTCCTTGCCTTCCATATCAGGACCACGGCCATGCAGATGGTGCTGTTCCTTGTCTGCACGGTGCCGTTCCTGACCTCCAACATCATCCGCATGATCTCGTGGATTCCGGTGCTTGGCCGCAATGGCCTGGTCAACTCGACGCTGGTGCAAATGGGGCTGATCCCGAAGCCGATCGAATGGCTGCTCTATTCCGAATTCGCCGTGGTGCTGGCCATGGTGCATCTCTATACGCTGTTCATGGTGACGCCGATCTTCAACACGCTGATGCGCATCGACAAGTCGTTGATAGAAGCCGCGCGCGACGCCGGCGCTTCCGGCTGGCAGGTTCTGTGGAACGTCGTCATTCCGCTCGCCAAGCCCGGCATGGCGATCGGCACCATTTTCGTCGTCACCCTGGTGATGGCCGATTTCTCGACGGTGCAGGTGATGTCCGGCGGGCAGAGCGCCTCCGTCGCGCTGATGATGAAGAACCAGATGTCGCTGCTGCAATATCCGGCAGCCGCCGCCAACGCCGTCGTGCTCTTGGTGCTGGTGCTGCTGATGGTCGCGGGCATCCTGCGCATCGTCGACATCCGCAAGGAGCTGTGAGGCGATGAGCCAGGACAAGCGCACCCTCGAATTCTATGTGTTGGCGGCGTTCTTCGGTCTTTTCGTGTTGTTCCTCTACGGCCCGCTTTCGGCGATCCTGATCCTCTCTTTCCAGGGCGAGAACGGCGGTCTGACATTTCCGCTGAACGGCGTGTCGCTGCACTGGTTCGCCAATTTGTTCGAGCGCCAGGCGGTCGGCGACTTCGGCGGCAGCTTCAAACGCTCGCTCGTCCTTGGCCTGATGGTGATGGTCGTCACTGTCGCCGTGTCGCTGCTCGCCGGCCTGGCCTTCCGGCAGAAATTTCGCGGCGCAACCGCACTGTTCTATCTGGCCGTCGCCAGCCTGGTCGTGCCGTCGATCATCATCAGTCTCGGCATCGGCGTCGTCTTCCAGCAGATCGGCTTCCGCCCCGCCTGGTACACCTCCGCTTTCGGCGCCCATCTGACCTGGACCTTGCCTTTCGGCGTGCTGATTATGTTTGCTGTCTTCAACCGGTTCTCGCCAGCCTATGAGGAAGCCGCGCGCGATCTCGGAGCATCGTCGTGGCAGACCTTCGCACATGTCGTGCTGCCGATGATCGCGCCCAGCCTGATCGGCGTCGGCCTGTTCGGCTTCACTCTGTCATATGACGAGTTCGCCCGCACGCTGATGACCTCGGGCACGTTCAACACCTTGCCGCTCGAAATCTACGGCATGACGACCAATGTCACGACGCCGGTGCTCTATGCGCTGGGCACCGTGACGACCGTGTTTTCCTTCCTGGTGATCCTGCTGACGCTCGGCGCAATCGTCTATGTCGGCCGCCGCCGCGAGCGTGCCTGACAGTGCAGATCCTCGTCGTCAATCCAAACACCACCGCCAGCATGACCGACACTATCGCGGCGGCGGCCCGATCGGTCGCTGCCCAATCGACGAAGATCGTTGCCGTCACCTCGTCGATGGGACCTGTATCGATCGAAGGCTATTACGATGAAGCACTTGCCGTGCCCGGCCTGCTGGTCGAGATCGCCGCCGGCGAACGCTCGGGCGCGCAAGCCGCGATCATTGCCTGTTTCGACGACACCGGCCTCGATGCCGCGCGCGCCATGGCCAACATTCCGGTCATCGGCATTTGCGAGGCATCGCTCAGCACGGCCTCGTTCATCGCCCAGCGCTTCACGGTCGTCACCACCACCGGACGTTCGCGCGTGCCGGTCGAAGGGTTGGTGCAGCGCTATGGCATGGCAGGGCGCGCGCGTGTGCGCGCCGCCGACATCCCGGTTCTTGCCCTCGAAGATCCGGCGTCCGACGCACTGCTCAGGCTGCGCAACGAGATTGCGCGCGCCATCGACGAGGATCGCGCCGAGGCGATCGTGCTCGGCTGCGCCGGCATGGCCGATCTGGCGGCGGCGCTGCAGCGGGAATTCGGGCTTCCGGTCATCGACGGCGTGGGCGCTGCCGTGAAACAGGCCGAGGCATTGATCGCCCTTGGCCTGACGACATCCAAGCGCGGCGCCTATGCAAGCCCGTTGGCAAAGTCTTATCATGGCGCGTTGAAATCCTTCGCGCCTGGCGCCGCCGAGTGATCGAAAATGCTCAGAACGATCCGAACACTCGCACTTGAAGAGGTGGAAACCCTTGTCGACTGGGCGGCGCAGGAAGGCTGGAATGCCGGCCTCGGCGACGCCGCTCTGTTCCAGGCAGCGGACCCGCAGGGCTTCATCGGCGCCTTTGTCGAAGGCGAGATGGTGGCCGGCATTTCGGCTGTGGCGTATGGCGACGATTTCGGCTTCATCGGCCTCTATATCTGCCGGCCGGACAGGCGCGGTGCGGGCCATGGCAAGGCGGTCTGGGATGCCGGCATGGCGCGGCTCGGCAACCGCACGATCGGACTCGACGGCGTCGTCGAACAGCAGGCCAACTACCGCAGCATGGGTTTTGCACCGGCCTACCGGACGATCCGGTTCGTCGGATTGCCGGATGTTCCGGCAGCCGTCGGCAGTGACATTTGCGCAATAGGGCCGGATCTCGTGCCGGACATACTGGCCTATGACCGCCGCTTCTTTCCCGGCCCGAGACAGTCCTTCCTGGAACACTGGCTGCGCCCGCCGCATATGGCGCCTGCCATGGTCAAGGACGGCGCAATTGCGGGATACGGCGTCGCGCGCCGATGCCGCGACGGCTGCAAGGTCGGCCCGCTCTTTGCCGACAATCTGGACACGGCAAGCCGTCTCTTCGCCGCGCTCGCGCAGATGTGCGGCCCCGGAAACGTCCATCTCGACGTCCCCGAAACCAGCGGGCAATTTGCAGATTTGCTGTCGTCCGCCAGCCTTCAACCGGGCTTCGAAACGGCTCGAATGTACAAGGGAAGGGCGCCGCAGCTCACGCAGTCCGGTGTCTATGCGATAACGACCTTGGAGCTTGGTTGAGACGGTGCAAGTCGGCTTCAGCGCGCAAGTCGGGGAGCAGAAATGTCTACTTTTCCTGAACTGAAATGCCGGAATCGTCGATACGAAGTTCCACGCCTTTCGGCTTGGTCTCCTCGCGATAGACGTAAATGCCCAAGGCAATGACGGCGACGACCAAAGCGCCGATGATGAGATAAAGATAGTTCTGCTTCATCCGCTGTCGTTAACAACATGATTTGAGCGAGTCTAGCGGTTCGGTATCAGGACGGCGGACGGACGCGCACGTCGATCAGCCATCCAGCCGATCGCGCAGCATGCTTAGGGGAAGCAGCATGTTTGGCGCGTGCCGCGTCAGGCCGTGGAACGGGATCGGCGACGGCGGCGCAAACGGCAGCGGCAAATCCTGAGGCTTTGTTCCGTCAGTCCAATCCGCGAGCACCTTGCCCATGCTCGTCGTCATGGCGATGCCGCGTCCGTTGCAGGCAAAGCCCGCGATCAGGCCGGGGCCGAGATCGACAAGGCGCGGCAGGAAGTCGGGCTCGACGGCAGCCATCCCCGACCAGCTATATTCAAGCGGCGGGATCTCCGGGAGGTCAAGGTGTTTTGCCAGGCGCCGCCAGATCGCCCGCGGCACCCGCGTGTCGGCACCGGGGCCAAAAACATGCATGCCGCCAGTGATCAGCCTGTTTTCGCCGTCGAAGCGGAAGGTGAAGAGATTGCGTCTTGTGTCGCCGACGCCTTGCCCGCCAGGAAGCAGGCGAGTGCGTATCTCGCGCGGCAGCGGCGCTGTCGCGATCTGGAAGATTTTCAGCGGGAAATAGGTTCGCTGCAGCGCGCGATCCAGCGGCCCGCCATAGGCGTTGGTGGCGACCAGCACCTTTCCTGCGCGTACCGAGCCGGAGGCCGTCTTCAAAGCCCAACCATCGCCTATGTGATCGATCAACGCGACACGCGTATGTTCGAAAATGCGCGCGCCGGCCTTTTCCGCCGCATCGGCGAGGCCGCGCGCATATTCGACCGGATTGAGGACGCCACCCGACCGATCCATCCAGCCGCCGACATAGCCGTGAACGCCGGTCAGATCCTCGATCGCTTGCCTGTCCAGCGCAACAGTCGGCCTTCCGCGCCTTGCCCATTGTTCGGCCCGCGATCTGGTCTTTTCCAAAGCGGCCGGTGAATGGGCTGGTTGTATCCAGCCGCTCTGGATGGCATCGCATTCGATGGCATGCCGCTTGATCAGGTCGAAGACGAGGTCGGCGCTGCCGGCGGCGAACCCGACAAGGCGTTCGCCGCGTTCGGGTCCGAGCTGGGCAATGATATCGTCGGGGTCTCTTTTTGCGAAATTCGGCACGACAAAACCGGCGTTCCTGCCGGTCGCCCCCCAGGCGATGATTTCGGCTTCGAGGACGGCGACCGAGATGCCTTTCTCGGCGGTGTGCAGCGCGGCGGAAAGGCCAGAAAATCCGCCGCCGACAATCGCCAGATCGACCTCGAGTGCACCTTCGAGCGAAGGCCGGTCGCGGCGGTTACGGCCGACGGCGTGCCATAGCGAAAGGCCGCGTGGCACGGCAACGCTGCTCATGACCTTGCAGCGCTCTCGTCCGGAGCCGCTTTCGCGCCCTTGCCGAACCTTGCGCGCCGCGGCCTGTCGCCGAACAGGCCGTTCGGCCTGACCAGAAGGATGACGCACAACATCACGCCGATCGCCACGATCTGCAGCGAAGCGGCGCGTGCCTGCTGTTCCGGCGAGAACAACACACTGGTCAAGGCTCCCGATCCGGCCCATATCGCCCAGACCAGGATGCTGCCGATGACGGCGCCGATGTTGCTGCCCGAGCCGCCGACGATCAGCATCACCCAGACCTGGAAGGTCAGCGCCGGCAGATAATTGTCCGGAGCGATGAAGCCGGTGAAATGCGCCTGCAACGCGCCGGCCAGTGCCATGATGGCACCGCCCACGGCAAAGGCCTGGACGCGGTAGAACCGTGCGCTTTTACCTAGGGATATCGCGGCCCGCTCGTCCTCGCGAAGCGCCTTCAACACGCGCCCCCACGGGCTGCGCGACAGATGCTCCAGCGCGAGATAGACGATCAGCGTCACCACCGAGACGATCGCAAGGTTCGAAAGGTTGAACAGCAACGGCGTTTCGGCAAGACCGCCGAGCGGACGCGGAATGAAGCCGATGCCGAATGGGCCGCCGGTCAGCTTCTGGGCATTGAGCGCTACCAGTTGCACGACGACGGCGACGCCGAAAGTAGTGATCGCCAGATAGTCCGATCTCAGGCGCAGCGTCGCGATGCCGGTGATGGCGGCCGCGACGCCGCCCACCAGCATGGCGCCGAGCCAGCCGACAAGGATCGGCAGATCGAAGCCGCCGAGCCGCGCGGCATCGTCGGGCGTGGTCAGCAGTGCCGAGGTGTAGGCGCCGATGGCAACGAAGCCGGCGACCCCGACATTGAAAAGCCCGGTCAGCCCCCATTGCAGGTTGAGCCCGAGCGTGACGAGCGAAAAAATCAGCGCGGTGGTCAGGAAGAAAGCGCCGTAGCCGAGCAGATCCATCAGCGTTCCCTCACTCCGAAAAGGCCGATGGGGCGCACGAACAGCACCGCCATCAGGATGATGAAGGAGACGGCCGCCCGCCATTCGGCGCCGATCAATTGCACGGCACCCGCTTCGGCCATGCCGATGATCAAACCGCCGAGAACGGCGCCGGGCACGCTGCCGATGCCGCCGAGGATGGCGGCCGCGAACATCGGCAACAGCATCTCGAAACCCATGAATGGCCGGATCTGAATGAGAATGCCGATCATGACGCCGGCGACGCAGGCCAGCGCGCCGCCGATGAGCCAGGTGACGCGCACCACCTTGGCGACGTCGATGCCAACGATGCGCGCCAGTGCCGCGTTCTGGCTCAATGCCTGCATCGAACGGCCGGTCTGGGTGCGGGTCATCAGGAGGTGCACACCGAGCACGAGCACGGCGGTCAGCAGCAGCAGCGCGATCTGGTCGGGGGTGATGCGAATGCCGAAGCCGACGGGCATGGCGATCTGGATGGCCCGGCTGAAATAGGTCGGACGCGAGGTGAAGATGAATTCGAGCAGGCTTCTCAGCGCCATCGAGGCGCCGAAGCTGGCCATCACCACGATGATCGCCTGGCCCTTGGCCCGCAGCCGCGCGAACAGCACCAGATCGAGCGCCAGTGCCAGCAGGCCGGTAACCGCCATGCCGATGATGAGCGCGGCGATCAGCGGCCAACCGAAGGAGAGGGGCGCGATCGGCGCGATCTTGCCGAACATCGCGCCAATGGCGCCAACCACGGCCAGCGTCGCATAGGCGCCCCAGGCCATGAAGTCGCCATGGGCGAAGTTCGAGAAGCGCAGGATCGAATAGGTGAGCGTCACGCCGATGGCGCCGAGGCCGATCATCGAGCCTGCCAGCAGTCCGTCGACGACAAATTGCAGGTTCATGCCGCGCCTCCTTTCCCGAAGTCGGGGCGGCGCTGGCCAAGGTAGAGTTCGGCGACGACCGGATCGTTCCAGAGCTCGGAGGCGATGCCCTGGTGCCGCTCCTTGCCCTCGACCAGCACGTAGGCGCGGTCTCCAATGGCAAGCGCTGCCTTCGCGTTCTGCTCGACCAGCAGGATGGTGACGCCGGATTTGCGGATGCCGGCCAGCATCTCGAACACCATCGACACGAATTTCGGCGACAGGCCGGCCGACGGCTCATCGAGCACCAGCGCCTTGGGATGGACGATCAATGCCCGCGCGACGGCCAGCATCTGCCGCTGTCCGCCTGAGAGATTGCCCGCGGCTGTTCTGCGCTGAAGGGCGAGATCGGGAAAGACCGCATACATTTCCTCAATGCGGGCGGGGACCTCGCGCGGCCTCAGAATGCCGCAGGCGACCTTGAGATTGTCCTCGACCGACATCAGCGGGAAGATGTTCTCCGTCTGTGGCACGAAGGCAAGGCCAAGGCGGACCATGGTGTGGGCGGGCGACGCCGTGATATCCTTGCCGTCCAGCAGCACCGTGCCGCCGGTGATCGGGACAAGGCCGGCGATGGCCTTGATAAGGCTCGACTTGCCGGCGCCGTTGGGACCGAGGACGACGACGATCTCGCCCTTGTCGACGGTGATCGAGGCGCCGCGCACGATCGGAACGCCGGGCTCATAGCCGGCTTCGAGATCGCGGACATCGAGTACCCTTTGGCTCATGCCGTGCCTCCGAGGTAGGCCTGGATGACGCGTGGGTCACGCGCCACCTCGTCCGGAGTGCCTTCGCGCAGAAGCTGGCCGCTCGCCATGACCAGCACGCGGTGGCAGAGTCGCGTCACCATGTCGATATTGTGCTCGATCAGCAGGAAGGTGATGCCGCGCGCATTGATGTCGCGGATGCGGTCGATGATGATCTCGAGCAGGGTTGCGTTGACCCCGGCCGCCGGCTCGTCGAGCAGGATGATCGCCGGGTCGGCCATCATCACGCGGGCCAGCTCGAGCAGCTTGCGCTGGCCGCCTGAAAGCACGCGCGCCGGCTCGTGCGCAAGGTGAGCGATCGTGACGAGCTCGAGTAGTTCGACGGCTCTTATCTCGGCAGCCCTTTCTTCGGCAGCGACCCGCCGGGGCGTCAGGAAATTGGCGAGCAGTTTTTCTCCGGCCTGCCCTTGAGCAGCCAGCATGACGTTTTCGATCAGCGTCAGGTTAGGCAAGGGCCGGGGGATCTGGAACGTGCGGCCGAGGCCGCGGCGGATGCGGCGATGGGCAGCTTCCCCCGACACCGATACGCCGTTGAGGAGGATTTCGCCGCTGGTCGGCAGAATGCTGCCGGCGAGCAGGTCGAACATCGTGGTCTTGCCGGCGCCGTTCGGGCCGATAAGGCCAAGTATTTCGCCCGGCCGGACGTCGAACGAGACATTGTTGACCGCGACCAGGCCGCCGAAGCGTCTGAGGACGTTCCTGGCCGTGAGGACCGGCGTACGGATCTCCTCCTGCCGTTCCGTCGTGTCGCTCATCAATTCCTCTGGCCGAAAAGCGATCTTCGTCGCCTATGATCTGATTTGTGATCACGCTTGCTTTGATCACGCTATTCGGCTTTAATTTCTTCCGCAAGCCGAAAACGGCCAAGACCGGGATTGCCTATGCAGAAGGCCGCCATCGAAAAGAACAATGAGATGATCGCAGCCCAGCTTACGCCGGTCGGCCGCGAGACCGTGCAGGATCGCGTCTATTCGGAGCTGCGCCGCGCCTTGATCGGCGGCCTTTTCGAGCCGAGCCAGGTGCTGACCATCCGCGGCCTCGCCGACGCGCTGGTCACCAGCACCATGCCGGTGCGCGAGGCGCTCGGACGGCTGATCACCGAGAAGGCGCTGGAGGCGCTTCCCAACCGTTCAGTGCGCGTGCCGCCGATCACGCTGGAGCGCATCGACGACCTCTTGCGCGCCCGCTCTCTGATCGAGGGCGAAGCGATCGCGCTGGCCGCGACGCGCATGAACCCGCGCCAGATCGCTTCGGTCGAGGCCATGCTCGGCGAGTGGGACGAGATGCGGGCGCTGAAGCACAAGAAGGACATCGACCGGGAGGCGACGCTCAATCAGAGCTTCCACTTCGAGATCTACCGATGCTGCGGTTCCGCCGTGCTGATCCCGATGATCGAGAGCCTCTGGCTGCAATCCGGACCGTGCATCCGCGTAGCCATCTACGCCTTTTCCGACGCCGGCGAGGTCGATACGGCCCACTACCACCGCAGCATCGTCGCAGCGCTTTCAAGGCAGGATGCGCAAGCGGCGCGCGAGGCTCTGGTGGCCGACATCAGCCGGCCCTTCGCCTTTCTGCGCGACAAGCTCCAATCCACAAGCAAGGAAGGATTGAGGGCATGAGGGCGCCTGGCATCAGCATCACCGAGCCACACTCGATGCTTTCCGTGACCGCGCTGATGTTGCCTGAAAAGGCGCCCGACAACGCTGCCTTCCTGCTGGCCTATCTCGAGCAGCCGCGCGTCGTTGCCGGCATCCATGCTATGTGGACGGGGCCGGAAATCTCCTGCCCGGTTCCATCAGCCGAACTTGAGGGCCAAACGTATGCCAGGCCCTTGCCGGCGGAGAACGCAACGCTGACGCCGCAGCCGGGGGACATCGTGTTGTCCTACGTGCCGCCGCGCATGTGGGGCGGCAACCCGAATGCCATCTTTGACGTCGGCCTGTTCTACGGAGCGGGTGCACGCCTGCTATTCCCGATCGGCTGGCTTGCCGGAAGCGTCGTCGCGCAGGTGGTGCCTGAGGATCGCGATAAATTCGCAGCCGCTTGTGGCGTGATCCGCCGCAACGGTGCCTGCGACATCACCTTCACCCGGGTGGAGATCTGAATGGCTGAGACCGACGACAGTTTCGAACTCTTCGACCTTCGCGTCGAGGCGGTTATCCCCAAGGGCAAGCCGATCTATTGCGGCGCCAAGCCCGGCGACTATTTCGAGTTGAAGGGCGAGATGCTGTCGATGCCGGCGGGGCAAGGTTTCTCGATCTATTCCATTGCGGCAGTGTTGCCGCTTCTGGCCGCAAAGCAGCGCCCGACCCACAGGAACGACTGGATGACGTCGGACGCCGAGATCGCTTGTCCGGATCCGAATTGCGCCAGCCGGCTGCGGATCGTCAGGACGGGCAAGCGGCGGTTCAGCCATGCCGAGACCACGGCGGTTCCGCTGCCGAAGGAGAGTGACCAGAGATGACCGCCAAGGCATTCGAACTGAGTCCCGGCTACACGATCTCGCGCGTCATTCGCGGCGGCTGGCAGCTTGCCGGCGGGCACGGCGCGGTCGATCGCCAACAGGCGGTGAGCGACCTGATCGCCACGTTCGACGCCGGCATCTGGACCTATGATTGCGCCGATATCTATACCGGTGTCGAGGAACTGATTGGTGCGGCGCGCCTGCGCCTTGCCAATGAGCGTGGCCTCGACGCTGCCGCCAAGATGAAGGTGCACACCAAGCTGGTGCCTGACCTCGAACGGCTCTCCACGATCGGCCGCGACTACATCAGCAGCATCGTCGACCAGTCGCTGCGGCGGTTGAAGACTGAGCGCCTCGATCTTGTGCAGTTCCATTGGTGGGACTATTCGGTGCCCCGCTATGTCGACGCGATGGGCTGGCTCGACGAAATCCGCAGGGAAGGCAAGGTGCGCAATATCGGCACCACGAACTTCGACACGCTGCGGCTGGCCGAGATCCTGGCCGCGGGTGTGCCGCTGGTCAGCCAGCAATTGCAATACTCGGTGCTCGACCAGCGGCCGGCGAACAGCCTTGCAGCACTCGCCAGCCGGCATGGCGTCAGTTTCCTCTGCTACGGTTCGGTGGCTGGCGGCTTCCTTAGCGAAAAATGGCTTGGCGTTACCGAGCCGCAGACGCCGCTCGAAAACCGGTCGCTGGTCAAATACAAGCTGATCATCGATGATTTCGGCGGCTGGGAGCTTTTCCAGGAGTTGCTTCGCACACTGAAGGCCATCGCCGACCACCGCGGTGTCGACATCGCCACCATCGCCAGCGCCTGGGTGCTGCAGCAGCCGCAAGTGGCGGCCGTCATCGTCGGCGCCCGCAACCAGGCGCACGCCCTTGCCAATGCCAGAATCATGGACGTCGCGCTCGATGCAGACGAACGGGCGAGGATCGCTGCCGTAATCGCGCAAAGCCGGGGGCCGCTGGGCGACGTCTACACATTGGAACGCGACCGTCACGGCCGCCACGGCTCGATCATGCATTACAATTTGAATGCAGGCAGGAAATGAACGCGGCCATGGACGAAAACCCCTCCTTGCTTTCCCGCGCCAGCGTCGAGGTGGTCGATCTCCACCGCTTCTTCGTCGACTGGTTCAATGCAGCAAGTGCGGACAATGCAGATTTCAGGCGCTTCGAAAGCGTCATGGGCAAAGGCTTCCAGATGGTTGCACCGGATGGCCAGGTCCTCGATCGTGACGCGGTGCTCGACCATGTCAGGGCAAGCCGCGCCAGCTGCGACGGCGATTTCAGTATCTCGATCGAGGACATCCGGGCCGACTGGCAGGCCGGGGACACGATCGTCGTCTGCTACGTCGAGGCACAGCAACGCGCCGGCAGGCACAGCCGCCGTCGCTCGAGTGCCGTTTTCACCACCAGTTCATCGGCGCCTAACGGCGTCGAATGGCGACATCTGCATGAAACCTGGCTGCAGGTGCCGGAAGGCTGAACAGGCTCAAGACGTGAATGAGAGTCGTGTAACGAAAGGGGAACAACAATGACAAAGACGATACTTCAGATCACCACCGCGCTCGCCTTGCTGACAGCGGCCGGCGCAGCGCAGGCCGCCGACTGCAAGATCACCGTCGGCCTCGTCATGGAACTGACCGGCCCGGCCGGCGAATACGGCCAGGCCGGCGCCAAGTCGGTCGAAATGGCCTTCCGCGACATCAACGATGCCGGCGGCGTGCGCGGCTGCGATCTCGCGACCGACACGCGCGACAGCCAGAGCCAGGGCAACATTGCGGTCGACGCCGCAACCCAGCTCGTGCAGGTTAAGAAGGTGCCGGTGATCATAGGCGGCATCATCTCCTCTGTGTCGATCCCGATCCTGACCTCGGTCACCGCGCCGGCCAAGATCGTCCAGGTGTCGCCGGCTTCGTCGTCGCCGACGCTGACGGCGCTCGGGCGCGACGGCAAGACCAACGGCATCTTTTTCCGCACCATCACCTCGGACGCTCTGCAGGGCGTCGCCGCCGCCAAATATGCCATCGACAAGGGCTTCAAGAAGCTGTCGGTCATCCACGTCAACAACGACTTCGGCGTCAACATGGTGGCGGAATTCTCGCGTGCCTATAAGGCGCTCGGTGGCACCATCGTCTCCGACACGCCTTACAATGAAAAGCAGTCGAGCTATGCCTCGGAGGTAACCGCGGCCATGGCCGGCGAACCGGACGGGCTTTACCTCGTCAGCACGCCTGTCGATGGCGCAACCATCGCCCGTACCTGGATTTCGCAGGGCGGTGTCCAGAAATTCCTGCTCAATGACGGCATGAACAGCCCGGATTTCATCGAATCCGTCGGCGCCGACTATTTGAAGGATGCCTATGGCACTTCCTCGGGCACCAGCCCGACCGCATCGACCGAATATTTCACCAAGAACTACAAGGAATTTTCGGGCATTGAGCCGTCGAACCCGGCGGCCGACCGGTCCTATGATGCCGGCGCCATTGTCGGCTTGGCTATCGCGATTGCCGGCTCCGAGGATCCGGCCAAGATCAAGGACGCGATGTACAAGGCGGTCGATCCGGCCGGCACGCCGATCTATGCCGGCAAGGACGAGTTCGCCAAGGCGCTCGGCCTGATCAAGGACGGCAAGCCGATCCGCTACGAAGGCGTCATCGGCCCTGTAGCCTTCGATAAGTACGGCGACATCACCGGCCCGTTCCGGCTCTGGAAGATCGTCGACGGCAAGGTGACGACCGATGGCGAAATGACGACGGATGACGTCAACGCCTTGCAGGCGAAGCTTCAGTAAGCCCCCTATGTCTTGTCCGGCATTGATCCCATTTCATTGAGGTTGATGCCGGACACTTGCATGTCCTGTTGGTTAGGCCGGCCTGGAAACGACCACCGCACCAGCCGTCGGCATGATCCAGCGGCAGGCATAATAATCGGTGATGCGATTTATGGTCCCGCCAGCGGCTTCGATCCGAACCGGATGGGCCGGCTTCCAACCGTCTTCGCCATGGTGGAGCACGAGCAGCACCGCCTCGCCATCGATCATGCCAATCGCCATTTTCCAGGCCGTCGAGGCTCTTTCATATTCGACGAAGTAAGGTGATTCCGACAGCCTGCCCTTGAAGCAATCCGCGACCCGCAATTGTGCGTCGGCGCTGGTCAACGCCCGAACCCCGTCCCAGTCGCGGCGGTTGAACAGTTCGACATAGCGGCTGAGCAATTCCAGAAGTTCCGGATCGCGTTGGGGCTCCGAACGCACGATTGGCTCGCCTGACAAGGCGCCCAATTTGGAGCGGCCACGGCCCAACGCGGCCTTGACGCCACCCACGGTCGAGCCGACGAGATCGGCGATCTCTTCCAGCGAATAGTCGAAGACGTCCTTGAGCAGGACGCAGGCGCGTTCCTTGGGCGGCAGGTGGATCACCAGCCGTTCCATCGCGCGATCCGCGCCCTTGCCCGCCGGCTCGACCGGCAGGATGATCTCGTCTTCGACGAAATTGGCCTCCGCATGCTGACGCACCTGCCGGCTTCGCAGGAAATCGATGCAGCGATTATGTGCAATGCGAAACAGCCAGGGGCGAAGAGCAGTCGCATCGTCCAGCTTCTCGATCTTCCGATAGGCCTCGAACAGCGCCTCTTGCATCACGTCTTCGGCGTCGAGCGTCGAACCGGTCATACGTGCACAGTAGCGGTGCAGCCGTCCACGCAAATGCGCGACTGTCTCCAGGAAGCCGGCGTAGCGGACGTCGAAAAGCCCGGTCGGGTCAAGTCTTGGCTGCATCTTCATCGGCATTCAATTCGGCGGCGGATCACAGCGGGACATAGGTCAGCGTAATGACCCCGTTCTTGAAACGGTGCGTATCTATAAGCTCCAGCTTGACCAGGGACGGGTCGACATCCTGGAAAGCGCGTTTGCCATGCCCGACGCGGGTCGGCACGATCGAGAGTTGATACTCGTCGACAAGCCTGTTGGCGAGCAGCGTCTGGTCGAGATTGCTCACTCCATACTTCAATATGTTGCCGCCGGTTTGCTGCTTGATCCTGGCGATTTCGGCAGCGACGTCGCCTTCGATCAGCGACGCGTTCCAGCTCACTGCCTTGAGGCTGCGCGAAGCGACGAGCTTGTTCAGCCCGTTCATGCGGTCCATGTACTTGCTGCCTTTGACCTGCGGCCAACGCGCCGAAAACATTTCATAGGTGATGCGGCCGAGCAGGAAAAAATCCGCCTCGCCGGCCTTTTCATATGAGTGTTCCTTCATCTCCTCGTCGAAGAAGGGCGAGGCCCATTCCATTGGTGCTTCGATGACGCCGTCCAGCGAAATGAAGCTGCCTACGATTAATTTTCTCATCGCGTGTCTCCGGTTGCGCAACAGGCATTCCGTCGGATCCAAAAACCGGCGCAAACGAACCGGCCCGACGGATGACCACAGGATGCAGTGCCTAAGACGTTTCCGGTTCGACGTTGGATACGCGTGAGGATCGTATGAGCTAATAAAGCGGCTTGGCCATGTGCCGGGGGGTCGGCCATTCCGTCGTTATCCCCGGCTGCACCGGCCGCTCGAGATAGGTCGACAGCACGACGTAGCTTCGGGTCGAGGTGACACCAGGCGTTTCGTAGAGGCGCGACAACAGGCCTTCGAGTGCCCGCGTGTCCTCGGTGCGGACCTTGATCAGCATGCATGTGTCGCCGGCCACCGAATGAATCTCCTCGACTTCGGGGTGTTCGGAGATTGCCATCAGCTCCGGCGTCTTGCCCCACCCCTTGGTGTCGATATGGACGAAGGCAAGCAGCGGCTTGTGCACCGCTTTTGGATCGATGATGATCGCGGTGTTGCGGATGGCACCGCTGCGCCGCAGGCGCTTGACGCGTTCATGGGCTGCCGGCGGTGAAAGGCCGACGCGGTCGCCGAGCTCGGCATAGCTGATCGTGGCGTCGTCGACCAGAACGCTTAATATTTTTCGGTCGATTGCATCGATATCGCGGGCGGCAGGCCTGTTCTGCGGAATGCCATCTGTTTCTTCATCCATAATGAAATTCCCTATTGATGCAGAATTTAGTACGGCCAATATCGCCATATGTCGAACAATGATCAAGTCGCAACATTTACGGCAAGGCCGCCTATCCCGGCGCTCGCTTACCTCCTCACCGGATGCATTGCCGTGATCGGCTCGAACTCGCTGGTGCTCGGTCCGATCGCACCGGCGGTTGCCGCGTCCTTCGGCACAAGCGTGCCGGCGGTTATGATCGCGTCCGCCGCGTTCGGGCTCGGTACGTCGGCGAGCGCTTTGTTCCTGGCGCGCTATATCGACCGGCTTGGTGCCCGCCGCATGCTGCAAGGAGCGTTGCTGCTGCTGGCGATAGCGCTCGTCGCCAGCGCTGCTGCGCCGACGGTGACGGCGCTGGTCGCGGCCCAGCTTCTCGCCGGCATCGCTGCAGGTGTCGCCATGCCGGCAATCTACGCCAGCTCCGCCGCGATTGCACCGCCCGGCCGCGAAAGCGGCACCATAGGCGTCGTGCTGACCGGCTGGACGCTGAGCATGATCGCCGGGGTTTCGCTGTCGGCCGTACTTGCCGACCTGGTGCATTGGCGCGCCGTTTTCGCGGCGGTCGCGGTGCTCTCAGCACTCGCATTGGCAAGCCTGACGCTGACGTCGCTGAGCGATGTCAGGAAGAGCGGCCCGGCGCCGACGCCGCTGGGCGCTTTGAGCGTCCCCGGCATAGTGCCGCTTCTGGTTGCCTGCGCCGCATTCATGACCGCGTTCTACGGTGTCTATGGCTATCTTGGCGATCACCTTCACAATGGCTTGGGACGGCCGGTCAGCGCCAACGGGCTGGCCGCGCTCGCTTATGGCGCCGGATTTGGCGCGGCGGCACTTCTTGACGGCGTTATCGACCGCCTGGGCGCGCGGCGTGTCATGCCATTTGCCTACCTGCTCGTCGCGGCCGTCTATGTCGCGATTGCCGCGGCGAGCAGTAGTTTCCATCTGACCATAGCGATGATAGCCGTCTGGGGCCTTGCCAATCATTTCGGCCTGAATGTCCTGGTGATGCGCCTGTCCGCGCTCGATCCTGCGCGGCGCGGCACGATCATGGGCTTGAACAGCGCGGTGACCTATCTCGCGGTGTTCGTCGGCACCACGGCGTTCGGACCGCTTTATTCCACATTCGGTTTTGCGGCGTCGGCGGTGGTTGCAGCCCTGCTCATGCTGATCGCTGCTGTGGCAGCGGCGTGGCGTTCGCCGAAGCTATAGCGCAGCAAGGCTTGCGTCTCGGCCCCGTCCATCGATAGATGCTTGGTGGATGGACAATACAACGCTTGAGACAACCGCCGATCCCTTGCCGCACGAGCTGGCTTTTCTCGGAGAGCGGCTTGCTGCGTTCAACGACAGTGATGTCGGCGCCTCCCGCAGGAAGGCAATGGCCGTGTTCGTGCGCGATGAGCACGGCGTAATTGTCGCCGGCATCTCGGGATACACCGCCTGGGGCTGGCTCTATGTGCAATGGCTCTGGGTCGATGAAAAACTGCGCGGCCACGGCATGGCCGGCAGGATGCTCGAGGCGGCCGAGAGGGAGGCGATCGCGCGCGACTGTCACGGCGCCTGGATCGACACGTTCAATCCCAAGGCGGCCAAGGCCTATGAGCGCCACGGCTACCGGCCGTTCGGTGCGCTCGCCGACTTTCCCATTGGCCGCAGCCGCATCTTCTTACAGAAGAACCTGAAACACGATTAGCCGGCGAGCCGCCCTCCGCGCATCGGCTGCGGCACGCCGGTCGTGCTGGGGAAGCTGATCGGCAAGCCCCTAAGCACGCGCACTGCTAGGAAGGCAAAGCACTCCGCCTCCACCGCATCGCCCTTCCAGCCCAGCGCCTCGGCCGGAACCGCTTCGACGCCGGCGCGGCTGGCAAGCATGGCCATGATCGTTGGATTGTGGCGACCGCCGCCGCTGACCACCAGCCGCTTCGGCCGGTGCGGCAGAAGATCGAGCGCTTTGGCGACGGCGGCCGCGGTGAAGGCCGTCAGCAGGGCTGCCCCATCCGCGGCGTTCATTCCGTCCGCCATCGAGGCGCCGAAATCGAAACGGTCCAGCGATTTCGGGTAGGGTTTGGTCAAGTAAGGGTGCTGCAGGAGCTTGGCCAGCCGCGTCTCGTCGACCGTCCCGGCGCGGGCCAACGCGCCGTCGCGGTCCATTTCGCCAAGCCCCTTCGACTTGATGAAGTCGTTCAGCGGCGCGTTGGCCGGTCCGGTATCGAAGGCGACGACATTGTCCTTGCCGTCCCACCAGGTGATGTTGGCGACGCCACCGAGATTGAGCACTGCCGTGTCTCCACTGGCATCAGCGTCGCGCAGCAGCGCGGCGTGATAGGCGGCAGAGAGCGGCGCACCTTGGCCGCCGGCGCGCATGTCGGCCGAGCGGAAGTCATAGGCGACCCTGGTGCCAAGGATCGCATGCATCAGCTCGCCGTCGCCGAGCTGGCGGGTCTGGCCCAGCCGGCCCACTTGCGGGGCACGGTGCAGCACGGTCTGGCCATGGAAGCCGACGACGCCGATATCGGCCATGGTCAGGCCGTGACTTTCGACAAGATCCCTGACCGCGGCGGATTGGGCGCGCGTCAGTGCCTCCTCTGCCTCACGAAAAATCGCCGGTTCCGGTCCGGTGAAATTCCAGATCCTGGCCTGGCGCAACGTCTCCTCCAACAGGCTGCGGATCGACCTGGGGTAAGGCGCCAGCGTGTAGGTGCCGAAATCCGCGATCCGTTCGCCGTCGGTCTTGATCAGCGCGACGTCGATATTACCGTCCAGCACGGTGCCGGTCATCAGGCCGACAGCCCACATTGGTGCGCCATTTTTAGCAATCATGACTTGTCAGGCTCCGTTGACGAGATCGCCGATCGATTGCCTTAGCGCTGCGATCCCGCTGTTGAAATGACGTGTCGGATGGATCCGGTTGGTGAGCAAGGTCCATGCTCTGCCTTTGTCGAAGTCGACCCAAAGCCCGGTGCCGGTGAAGCCGGTATGGCCAATTGTGCCGGGGCTGCACAGCCGGCCGCCGGACCAGCCTTCGTAAGGCCGCTCCCAGCCATGGGTGCGGGTTGCCGACAAGGGCGTGCGCATCAGCGCTATTGAACGCTCGGATGCGCCGCTCCCGTCCAGCAGCCCTAGCGCAAAATCGAGGATCGCGGCCGCCGTTCCGAACAGCCCGGCGTGACCGGCCCCTTGCAATGCCGAGCAATTGTCGTCGTGGACCTCGCCGCAGAGAACACGATGGCGCCATGTGCAGTCTTCTGTGGCCGCCGCGCGATCCGGTTCGGTGGAGAACGCGAAGCCCGGACCGGGATCCATGTAGCGAATGGTCTTGCCGGACAGGCGCTCCAGGACGAAGCCGAGCAGAATGAAATTGATATCGGAATAGACCGGCTCCCCGACCTGCCACTCGCGCTGCAGGACAAAGGCGCGCAACAGCTCGGGATCGCGGCCATAGGTGTAGATTGGAGCAACGGCGGGAAACGGCGTCTGATGACCGAGACACTGGCGAAACGTCACCTTCCGTTCCCAGGCTTTTTCGTCATATTGGCGAAGGTCGGGCAGGACCGAAATCAGCGGCGCGTCGAGGTCGATGACGCCTTCTTCCGCCAGTGCAAGGATACGCGGCGTGGTGAAGATGACTTTGGTCAGCGACGCCAGATCGAACCATGTTTCGATATGCATCGGCCGTATCTTCGGCACGACTTGGGCTGAGCCGACTGCCCGGACGATGCGTTGACCGTCCCAGTCGACCATGCCGAGCACGCCGCCAGGAATGCGCGACGCAGCCACGGCCGTTTCGAGCGGGGCGAATGCACGGTCGAAGAGATCATGCTCGATCAAATGCGGCCTCCGTCTGAAAAGCAGCGAGGGGGCTGTCCGTCTGACTCTGCATGCTTTCGAGCGACAATCATCACGCTTCCACCCGTGCCCTATGGTCCGGCCCGAATTGCTGCCAATTGGCCGGGCCCGGCTCAAATCCCAGCGGGCGCACGAGCGAGGGAACCTGGCGCGTGTCCAGCTCGAAACGTTCATGCCGCCGGTCTATGGTGGGAACGGCCGCGATAAGCTGTTTGGTATAAGAGTGCTTCGGCTGCGAGAGCACCGATCTGGCATCGCCGATCTCGACGATCTGGCCGGCATAGATGACCGCAATGCGATGGGCGATCCGCTCGACGACAGCCATGTCATGCGAGATGAACAGGTAGGCCAGCCCGAATTCACGCTGCAGCTCGACCAAAAGCTCCAGCACCCTGGCCTGCACCGACACATCGAGCGCCGAAACCGCTTCGTCGAGGACGACAACCGAAGGATTGAGCATCAGCGCGCGAGCGATGCACAGGCGTTGCCGCTGGCCGCCGGAGAATTCGTGCGGATAGCGCTGCAGGCTGTTTTCCGGAAGGCCGACGCGTTTCAGCAGCGCGGCCATTTTCGCCCGCGTTTCAGCAGTTATCCGTCCGCCGCTAGCGATCACCGGCTCTGCGAGGATGCTTTCGATGGTGAGTCTGGGATTGAGCGAGCCATAGGGATTCTGGAACACCATCTGCACGGGAAGGGCGCTCTGCCCGGCGACGGCCTTGCGCGTGCTGGCCGAGATTGTGCCGCGTGTCGGGCGCACCAGCCCCAGAATCGCGCGGGCGGTGGTGGACTTTCCGGAACCGCTCTCGCCGACGACCGCCAATGTCTCGCCCGGCATTAGCTCGAAATCCACACCGTCCACCGCGTGCACGATACCGCTGGCGCGGCTGAAAAACCCAGCCTTGACTGGAAACCGCACCACGAGGCCATCGACCATCAGCGCCGGCTCGGCAGCTTTTTGCGTTTCGCATTGCACGTCCTTGCGTACGGCACTGCCGCCGGCGAAATGCGGCACCGCATGAAGCAGATGCCGCGTATAGGGATGCTGCGGATCGTCCAATATCTGGTTCAGCGCGCCCTGCTCGACAGCTTCCCCGCTTTGCATCACCATGACCTTGTCAGCGATGCCTGCAACCAGACCGATGTCGTGGGTGATGAAGATCATCGACATCCCGGTTTCCTGCTTCAACTCGGCGAGCAGCGCCATGATCTGCGCCTGCACCGTAACATCCAGCGCCGTCGTTGGTTCGTCGGCAATGAGCAGGCGCGGGTTGCAAGCGAGCGCCATGGCGATCATCACCCGCTGCAACATGCCGCCCGAAAGCTGGTTGGGCGTATATTTCAGTCGCCGTGCAGCGTCGGGAATACGCACGCGGTCGAGCGCGTCCTTGGCCGCCGCCGTCGCTTGCCGGCCGGTCAGGCCGCGATGCAGGCGAAACGATTCCTCGATCTGCCTGCCGATGGTCAGCACCGGATTGAGCGAGCTCATCGGCTCCTGGAAGATCATGCCGATTTCACCGCCGCGGATCTTCGTCAGTTGCGGCTCGTCCGCGGCGGTCAGGTCGAAAATGCTGTTGTCGACCCGCTTCAGCGTGATCGAGCCTGCGGTGATGCGGCCGCCGCCATAATCGACAAGGCGATTGATCGACAGCGCCGTGACCGATTTGCCCGAGCCGCTTTCGCCGACGATTGCCAATGTCTCGCCGTCGGCGAGATCGAAGCTGACGCCGCGCACGACCTCATTGGCTTTCGGGTTGCGGCCGAAGCCGACGCGCAATCCGCTGACGGACAGCAGCGGAATCATGCGATCGATCTCCGCATCTTCGGGTCGAGGACATCACGCAACGCATCGCCGAGCAGGTTGAAACCGAGGATGCTGATCATGATCGCCACGCCGGGGAAGATCATCAGCCAGGGAGCTGTCTCCATCAGATTGCGGCTGTCGCTCAGCATCAGGCCGAGCGACGCGGCGGGCGGCTGCGTGCCTAGCCCGAGGAAGCTTAAGCCGGCCTCGGTCAGCAGTGCCCAGGCCAGCGCCAGCGTCACCTGAACCGTCAGTGGCGCCACCAGATTGAGCAGCAGATGGCGTGTTACGATATAGCCCGCACTGCTGCCGAACGTGCGGGCCGCGTCGACGAACTCGCGCGCCTTGAGCGACAGAGCCGGACCTCGCACGACGCGCGTGAAGATCGGCGTGTAGACGATGGCAATGGCAATGACGCTGGTCGAGGTTCCCGGTCCAGCAACCGCGACGATCAGCAGCGCCAGCAGGATCGCCGGGAACGCCAGCACAACGTCCATGATGCGCATCACCAGGCCGTCCCAGCGGCGCCCGAACCAGGCTGCCGCCAGCCCGAGCACGGTGCCGGCCAGTGTCGCGAAGGCGACCGAAAAGAAGGCCACGATGAAGGACTGGCCGATCCCGGTCATCAGCCGACTTGCGACATCGCGGCCGAACAGGTCCGTGCCCATCAGGTAGGTGCCGTCAGGCGCATGCAGTCGCTCGACCCGGTGCTGCGTCAGCGGATCGTGCGGCGTCAGCCCCAGCATGCCAAGCACGGCAAGCAGCAGATAAAGCGCAACGATGGCACCGCCGATGCGGCCGCTGGGATGCGCAAATATAGCCCGCAATGTCGCCATCAGTGCTCGCTTAGCCGGATACGCGGGTCGAGCGCGACATAGGCGAGGTCGACGAGGAGATTGACGATCATGAAGTTGAAGGCGATGAACAGCACGCTTCCCTGCACCAGCGCGTAGTCGCGCTGCAGGATGGCATCCAGCACCATACGGCCGAGACCGGGCAGCGCAAATATCTGCTCGACGATGACTGCCCCGCCCAGCAGATAGCCGAACTCTATGCCGCTCAGCGTCACGACCGGGATGAGCGCGTTGGGCAAAGCATGCCCCCAGATGACGCCGCGCGCCGAAACGCCTTTGCTGCGCGCCGTCCTGACATAGTCGTCGCTGAGCACATCGAGCATCGCCGAACGCGATATGCGGGTCACCGAAGCCGCGAAGGCAAATCCAAGCGTGACCGCAGGCAGCAACAGCTGGCCGAGATTGCGCAGCGGATCCTGCCACAGCGGCGAAAACTCACCCATCGCCGGCAAAACGCCAAACCCCGCCGACAGCGTGTAGATGATCAGCAGGGCAAGGACAAAGTTCGGCGTCGACTGCCCGATCATTGCGACAACGCGCACGCCGAGGTCGGACAGCTTTTCATTATGGGTGGCGGCAAAAATCCCGGTCGGCATGCCGACAACCAGGGCGATGACCATCGAAAGCAGGGCGAGCTCCAACGTTAGCGGGAAACGCTCGAGGATGACGTCGAGCACCGGCCTGCCATAGGTGGACGAAATGCCGAGATTACCTTGGACAAGACCAAGCAGCCAGCGCCAGTACTGGATGAACCAGGGCTGGTCGATGCCGAAATAAGCTGCAAGCGCATCGCGCTGCTGCGGCGTCAGCAGGCCGGCTTCGGTCCCCAGCATTGCCGTGATCGAATCGCCCGGAACCATCCTGATCGCCAGGAACACGACGATGGACACGCCAAGCAGGACGAGAGGGAAGGTTGCCAGTCGCCGCATCAGATAGTTCACGCGAAGAATACCCTCTCGTCTGGCACCAAAGCAGCTACTGGATCGTCACCTTGGCGAGGCTGAACAGCGAGCCTGTCGGCACCGGTTCGAATCCTGCGATATTCTTCTGCTGTGCGGTGTAGCTGTAGGACGTGTAGAGCCAGATCCAGGGCGACATCTCAGTGATGTGCTTCTCGAAGTCGGCGAAGATCGCTTTGCGCGCTGCCGGGTCGGTCTCGCTGCGGCCCTTCTGCATAAGACTGTCCAGCGTATCGTCGATATAGTTCGCGACCTTCTGCAGATTGCCCGTCTTGGTCCAGTAACGGTTGTACATAGTGTAGGGATCGGCCCTGCCGCCGTTCAGGGCGATGGCCATGTCGAAATCGCCCTTCAGCCAGGCATCGACATAGACGTTGAGCTCCATCATTTTGATGTCGAGCTTGACGCCGATTTCTGCGAGTTGCGACTGGATGACCTGGGCTTCCGCCGCCGCTGTCGGCGGCTCGCCGGTGGCGCCGATCACGGTCGCCGAAAAGCCGTCGGCGTAGCCCGCTTCGGCCATCAGCTGCTTGGCTTTCTCGACGTCGCGCTTATAGCAGAACAACTGGCTCGGATCGGTCGCCAGCGCAGGGATAGTCAGCGGGCCGGTGACTTTGCCTTCACCGAGCGAGGCGGTGTCCAGCACTTCCTGCCGGTCGATGGCGCAGGAAATCGCCTGACGCACCTTGAGTTCGGTCATCGGCTTGCGGGAAGGATTGAGCTGCAGCACGTGATAGGCAAGCACCGGCACACGGTTCAACTGCAGGCTGGCTTCCTTGGGCACAAGCGTGGCGACAAGCGGATCGTTGAGCAGGGCAAAATCGATCTGCTTGCTGCGCATCGCCGCCAGGATCGCCGTCTCGTCCGGCAGCACGCTGACCTCGATGCCGTCGATGCCGGTCGTGCCGCCCGCCCAATCCTTGTTGGCGACAAGCACTTCCTTGGAATTCGGATCCCACTTTTCCAACTTGAACGGACCCGAGCCGATCGTCGTCGTGCCGATCGAGCCGGCCATGATTTCGCTTGCCGGGACGATCGCGGCGTTGACGTCGCTCATCGCCGTCAGGATCGGCACATCCGGCTGCGAGAGGTGGAACACGACGGTGGCTGGATCGGGTGTGTCGATGCTGGCGATCGAGAGAAAGTTGGCGCGCGCGGCCGCGCCGGTCTTCTCGTCGAGTATGCGCTCGAACGATGCCTTGACATCGGCCGAGGTCACGGCGGCGCCGTTCTGGAATTTTGCTTTCGGATTGAGTTTGAAACTCAGCTCCTTGCCGTCCGGCGAGAACTGCCATGAATCGGCAATCGCGGGCGTGATTTGCAGGTTTGCGTCGAGCCGCACCAGTGGCTCATAGATCAGTTCCAGCAGCCGCAGTGAGGAGAATGCCGTCTGCTTGTGCGGATCAAGACCGGTGGCGTCCTGCGACCACGCCATATGCAGCGTCGCCGCACTCGCCTGCGCCGGTAGCGCCGCGATGCCAATCATTGCCGCGAGGGTCATGCCGGAAAGCAGTTTCTTGCCAATGTGCCGTACCATTGTCGTCTCCCATTATTGTTAAACCTGATGCCTTGCAGTTCGCCGGACCGCTTCAAAGGGACACACGCCCCGGAACATCGGCCCAGTGTCCATGCGGTCTTACACCGTCTTTTCGCCTATCGCCTTGCGCAGGAAACCTCCCGCGTTGCCAAGCGCCTTACGTGCTTCCTCGACGCCCATGCCGGTGATCGTCACCAGGATTGCCAGTTTTACATCGTTGCCGGTCTGGTCGAGTGCCTGTCGTGCCTGCTGTGCCGCGCAGCCGGTCGTCTGCATCACGATCCTGACCGCCCTGGCGACAAGCTTCTTGTTGCTTGGATTGAGGTCAACCATCAGGTTCTGATAGCTCTTGCCGATGCGGATCATGCTGGCGGTAGACAGCATGTTGAGCACCAGCTTTTGCGCGGTTCCCGATTTCAGTCGGGTCGAGCCGGTGAGAACCTCCGGGCCGACCACCGGAGAGATGGCAATGTCGGCTATGCCGGCAATGGTCGATCGCGGATTGCAGGACAGCGCCACGGTGGTCGCTCCCACCTGCTTGGCATAGGTCAGGCCGCCGATGACGTAGGGCGTGCGCCCGCTGACAGCGATGCCGACCACCACATCGTCGGCGGTCAGCTTGATGTCCTGCAATGCCTTTACACCCTGTTTCGGGTCATCCTCGGCGCCTTCCGCGGAGCGCACCAGCGCGTCGTCGCCGCCGGCGATCAGGCCCACCACCATGTCCTCGGGTACGCCGAAGGTCGGCGGACATTCCGAGGCGTCGAGGACGCCGAGCCGGCCGCTGGTGCCAGCGCCCACATAGACAAGGCGCGCACCCTTCTGGAACGCGCTCACGATCCGGTCCACGGCAGCAGCAATCTCAGGAATGACCTTCTCGACGGCGGCCGCAACGCCTTTATCTTCGTCATTGATCTTCCGCAGCACCTCGATGGTCGGCAACAGGTCGATGTCGATGGTTCTCGGGTTGCGGTCCTCGGAAACCAGCCGCTCCAACTCCGACATCAACCCGTGTTCGACCACTTGCTTACTTTCAATCTGCCGTGAGCGGGAACGCGATGCCGTGCCGGGCAGGCGACCGGCTGTCGTGTTTCTGCTTAGTTAACTTTTTAGAATTCGGTATTCCCGGTGTCAACGGATTGTAGGAATAAAATATTCCTCTTTGAGTAGCGCGTTACTCGCCGCAAAGCGACTTTCTGGCCAGGATTATGGCTCCCGAAACCGCATCGCCGTCGGCCGGCTTCAGCCGTCGGCGGACGTCGGGAGCGAGCCATGGCTCAAGCGGGCTGGACAACCCTCCGAGCAACGTAACCCGCGGCGCGCCTTTTTCGAACAGCACCCGCACGAAGGTGTCGATCTGCTCGGCAGCGCCTTGCACGATCCGCCGACCGGCCGGATCGCCCTGGTCGGCATGGCGGATCACCATCGGCGCCATGGCGGCATAGTCCGTCGCACTGGCGCGGTCCATCCAGGCCACCGCCTCGAACGGGTCGTCCTTGAAGCGCTGCATCACCTCGGCCAGCAGCGCGGTCCGCTCGTGCCGGCCGTCATGGGCGCGCAAGGCGAACTGTACCGCTTCCAAACCTAGATCGGCGCCGCTGCCCTCGTCGGAAATCGGAAAACCGTAGCCGCCGACACGCAGGTCGCGCCCTTCGACAAAGCCGAGCCCGATCGAACCGGTCCCGGCTATGACGATGGCGCCGTCCTGGCCCGAATGCGCGCCCAGGCAAGCCGCGACGCCGTCGCTGACGAAGTCGAGACTTGCAAAGGGATGGGAGATCGCACGAAACGCCTCAAGCGACCCCTTGCGGCCGATGCCGGCAAGACCGACGCCGGCACGGATCCTGGCGATTTTCGTCGCCGTGAACCCTGCCTCTCTGATCGCAGCACCAAAGGCTTTGGCAACGGAGGCCCAGGCCGCCTCTATACCGAGCCGCGTTGTCGCCGGACCTGAGAGACCTTGCCCGAGCACGGTTCCCGCCTCGTCTTCGATACGCGCCCGACAGCCGGTTCCGCCGCCATCGACGCCCAGGAAATAATGCGAAGACGCCGCGCCGGCACTCATCCACTTATCCGCTCGATCTGGGCGCCGCAAAGCCGGAGCTTGCGGTCCAGCTGCTCATAGCCGCGATCGAGATGATAGACGCGGTTGATCGTCGTCTCACCCTGGGACACCAGCGCTGCCAGCACCAGCGAGACGGAGGCGCGCAGGTCGGTGGCCATCACTTGCGCGCCCTTCAGCTTCTCGCCTCCGCGCACCAGCGTCATGGTGCCTTGCAGCTTGATGTTGGCGCCGAGCCGCATCAGTTCAGGCACATGCATGAAGCGGTTCTCGAAGATCGTCTCACGCAATAGCGAAGCGCCCTCGGCACAGCACATCAACGCCATGAACTGCGCTTGGAGATCGGTCGGAAAGCCCGGATAGGGCTCCGTCGTCACATCGACGGCTTTGAGCGGCCCGTCTCTCGATACGATCAGCCCGCGGTCGCCCGGCCAGATTTTCACACCGGCTGTTTCGAGCAGCTGGACGACGGATGCCATGTGCTCGAGCCGCGCGTGGGTCAGCTCGAGCTGACCGCCGGTGATAGCCGCCGCGACGGCATAGGTGCCGGCCTCTATCCGGTCCGGGATGATGTCGTGCGTGGCGGCGCGCCAGCCTGTGCTGCCCGCGATCAGGATACGGTGCGTGCCGGCGCCCTCGATCCGCGCGCCCATGGCGTTCAAGCAGGCGGCAAGGTCGGCCACCTCCGGTTCGCGCGCCGCATTGAGGATCTCGGTTTCGCCCTTTGCAGTCGTCGCTGCCATCATCGCCGTTTCGGTCGCGCCGACCGATGGTGAGCTCAAAACGATACGCGCGCCTTTCAGTCCGCCCGGCGCGGACGCGACGATCAGCCCGTTTTCGATCGCAATGTCGGCGCCAAGTGCGGCAAGTGCGGCGACATGCATGTCGACCGGCCGTGCGCCGATCGCGCAGCCGCCGGGCAGCGAAACCCTGGCGTGGCCGAAGCGGGCAAGCAGCGGGCCGAGCACCAGCACTGTCGCGCGCATACGCCTGACGGTATCGTAGGTTGTCTCCTTGGAGACGGCAGCACTGGTATCGATTGTGGCGGCATGCGCCGATCTGGTGACTTCGGCCCCATGAAGGCCGACGACGCCAAGCATGTTGTCGACGTCGGTCACCGCAGGCAGGTTGGTCAGTTGCAGCGGATAAGGGCTGAGCAACGCCGCCGCTATTTGCGGCAAGGCCGCGTTCTTGGCGCCGGAGATCGTCACCGCGCCCTCAAGCCTATGCCCGCCGACGATCCGCAATTTGTCCATGGCTCTGACCTAATCCCGAGCTGTCGGCGTGTCTACGATCTTTCGTGGCCGAATCGTCGGCTTGCCCGAAGGCTGGGCCGCAACCGCACCGGTAGAGATTTGATGGATCATTCTTGGCTGTCAATCAGAGACGGAATAATTTATTCCTTGGTTTGGCATTGTCCGTGACTGGCAACAGGTGAACGCATGTCCATCCTGAAGAAAATCGAGGCCAAGCTCGAAATCATGGCGCCCGGCGACCGCGAGATCGGTCGGTATATCGTCGATAATCCCGACCAGATGCTGCGCCTGTCGACGGCGGCGCTTGCCGCTGAGATCGGCCGCAGCCAGTCGAGCGTCGTCAAGTTCAGCCAGAAGCTCGGCTATTCCAGCTATCAGGAGCTCAAGCTCGCCGTCAGCGAGGCCAAGTCGCAGGAATGGCACGTGCCGGCCGGCATGATCCACGGTTCGATCGAGGTCGGCGACAGCTATCTGGTCATCCTGCGCAAGCTGATCGGCAGCAAGCTTTTGTCGATGCAACAGACGGTCGCGGCCAACACCGAGCATGAAATCGGCAAGGCCCTCGAAGCATTGAACGGTGCGCGCCGCATTCATTTGGCAGGCGTCGGCGCATCCTCTCTGGTGGCGCGCGATTTCTCATACAAGCTGATGAAGCTCGGCCGCAACGTGCTGCACGACAGCGACAGCCATGTGCAAATGGCCAATGTCTCGACGCTTGGACGAGGCGACGCGTTATTCGCGCTCTCCTATTCCGGGGCGAGCATCGAAACCCTGCGGATAGCTGAACTCGCACATAAACGCGGCACCACCGTTATCGCCGTCACCGGGCTTCGCGACAATCCGCTGAGCCGGGTTGGCGACATTCGCCTCCACACGATCGCCGATGAAGAGCGCGCGCGCTCTTCATCGATAACCGCGCGTGATGCACAACTGACGCTAACCGACCTGCTGTTCATCCTGCTTGTGCAGAAGCAGCCTGACGCCAATGAATATGTCCACAACAGCGAATTGGCCGTCTCAGTGCTGAAGGCTTAGCTGTCTTCGGCATGGCGTTAAGGCCTCTGTTCCTCCCTGATGCTGCACGTCGACAAGAGCAGGTTTCGTCCTCCGAATAGCTTTCTTCAATGCGCTCACACGCTCTCCGGCTGGCAGAGCCGCGGGAGCGCCGATTGGTCAAACGCCGCCATGGCAAACCAATGTTGACAAGATCATCTGTTGTTTCATACATCGAGTTCAGCCTCGAATTTGGCGGGCCAGGTGAGACGATGGACGACCTTGGAGCACAAGAACAAGCGGTTCTCGACCTGATTGCGGCGAATCCGTTCTCCGGCCAGCAGGATATTGCAACCGCGCTCGGCATTGCCCGCTCGACGGTCGCCGCCCACATCGTGCAACTCATCAACAAGGGCTACATTCTCGGCCGCGGCTATGTCTTGCCGGCGTCCAAACGTATGGTCTGCATCGGCGGCGCGGTGCTCGACCGCAAATACCACGCCAGGAAGGATCTGATCTTCGAGACATCGAACCCGGTCGAAGGCCATCGCAGCTTCGGCGGGGTTGCCCGCAACGTCGCCGAAAACCTTGCCCGCCTCGGTGTCGACATAAGCTTCGTCTCGATCGTCGGCGAGGATGAAACCGGCCGCGCGCTGGTGCGGCATTTGCGTGATTTCGGCGCCGATGTCAGCCAGGTCATCACCACCACGGAGCGGCCGACGGCCGAATACGCGGCCATCCTCGACCGCAACAACGATCTCGTGCTCGGCATCGCCGACATGGAGATATTCGATCTGTTTTTGCCGTCCTATCTCGACCGTTTCTGGCCGCACCTGGCTTCGGCGACATGGGTCTTCATCGACTGCAATCTGCCGGCCGCGACCATCGCAGCGCTGATCTCGCGCAAGCACGGTGCGCGCTTCAAGCTCGCAGTCGACACGGTATCGTCGCCGAAGTCGGCGCGCCTGTCAAAGGACCTGACCGGCATCGATCTTCTGTTCACCAACCATGACGAGGCCAATACGATGCTCGGCGTGACGGATGCCGACAAGCGGCTGACGCCGGAGGGAGCAGCAGCAGGGCTGCGCGCGGCCGGCGCCGCCGAAGTGATCGTGACCGCAGGCGCGCATGGATTTGCCGTTGCGACCGAGAGCGGTGTGACGGCCATGCGCTCCGTCCCGGCGCAGGCCGTCGACATCACCGGCGCCGGTGACGCGATGATCGCCGGCACCCTGTACAAGGTGCTTTCGGGTGAGCCGGTCGCTCATGCCGTGCGCACCGGCGCGCTGCTTGCCACACTGACCACCGAGAGCGAATCCAGCGTCCACCCCGATCTGTCGCCGCGCTTCCTTGCCGCCGGCATGTACCGCCTTCCTGCCTGAAAGCGAGATGATATGAAACCTTCCCTTGTCCATTTGAACGATGAAGTCGCTGCTGCGCTTGATAAAGGCCGCGCGGTGGTGGCACTGGAATCGACGATTATCACCCACGGCATGCCATATCCGGCCAATCTGGAAACCGCTCGTGGTGTCGAGACCGTCGTGCGTGAAGACGGCGCCGTGCCCGCCACGATCGCAGTGGTCGCCGGCAAGATCAAGGTTGGCCTCGACGATCGGGAACTGGAAGAGCTGGCAGCGGCAAAGGGCGTGGTCAAGGCTTCCGGGCGCGATCTCGCCGCAATCATGGTGCGCGGCGGCTCGGCCGGAACCACCGTCTCGGCGACGATGCGGATTGCCGCTTTAGCCGGGATCGGTATTTTTGCGACCGGCGGCGTCGGTGGCGTGCATCGCGGCGCCGAAGCCACTTTCGATATCTCCGCTGACCTGACCGAACTTGGCCAGACCGGCACGACCGTCGTCTGCGCCGGGGTTAAGTCGATACTCGATATTGCGAAGACGCTGGAATATCTGGAAACTCAGCGCGTGCCGGTGATCGCCTATGGGAGCGATGATTTTCCGGCTTTCTACACCCGCTCCAGCGGGCTCAAGGCAGACCATCGCCTCGATACCCCCGACGAGGTCGCGCGAGCCATGCTGCTGCATGACGAGATGGAATCCGGCACCGGCATTCTCGTCGCCAACCCTATTCCCGAAGCGGACGCGCTCGATCCGGCGTTCATCGACGGCACGATCGCAGCGGCCGTGGCTGAGGCCGAGAAGCGCGGCATCGGGCGCAAGGAACTGACGCCGTTTCTGCTCGCCCGCATCAACGAGCTTTCACAAGGCCGCAGCCTGAAGGCCAACATAGCGCTTGTCCGCAACAACGCCGCGCTTGCTGCCCGCATCGCAGTTGCGCATGCGGAATTGAAGGGCGCGACCAGATAGAGACAGCGCCCGGCCAGCGCTACGTGCCTTCGATTTCAGCCCGGTGCGAGGTCGAAGATGCGCCCGGCATTGAGGATATTGTTCGGGTCGAAGGCTGCTTTCAGGCGGCGCATGGCCGCGATCTCGGCGTCGCTGCGCACGAGATGCAGCCATTCCTTCTTGTCGAGGCCGATGCCATGCTCGGCCGAGACGCCGCCGCCAGCCGCGGCCACACCCCGGTAGATGATCCCGTATGCGGCCGCCGGATCCACGGTGCGGACCTGGTAATGCAGGTTGCCGTCGCCGAGATGGCCGAAGACGTAGATGTCGGCGCTCGGGTCGACGGCTTTGATAGCGGCTTCCGTCTCGCGCAGGAAAGTCGCCATTTTCGCCAGCGGGATGCTGACATCGACGCTAATCAGGCCTGCTATCGAAAACAGAAAACGGTTGGCCTCCTCGCGCACCGCCCAGAGCGCCCGGAATTCGCGCGGCGATTGCGAGACGACGACGTCGTCGATCACGTCGTCCTCGACCGCCTGCATCAGCGCCGCGGCAAAGCGGTCGCCGTCGCGGTCCGACTCGCTGCCCTGTATCTCGGCCAGCACATAGACGGGCGAGCCGACGGGCAGCGGCGCCGGCGCCTCCATGCCGGCGATCATGGCGCCATAGAGCGGTGCGAAATTCACATCATAGGCCGAGAGCAACGGCCCAAGCTTCTGCCGAAGCTGCGCAAGCAGCGCAATCGCCGCATCGAGCGATGGAACTGCGCAGAAGGCATTGACCTCGGTAGCAGGTTTGGGATGCAGCCGCAGGCAGGCGCGCGTGACCACGCCGAGCGTGCCTTCGCTGCCGATGAAGAGCTGGTTGAGGTCATAGCCGGAATTGTCCTTTGGCAAGCCCTTGAGCGACGTGAGCACACTGCCGTCGGCAAGCACCGCCTCCAGCCCAAGCACCTGCGCCCGGTACATGCCGTAGCGCAGCACGCGGATACCGCCGGCATTGGTGGCGACATTGCCGCCGACGGTGGCCGTGCCGCGCGCGCCGATGTCGACGCCGAAAAGCAAGCCGGCCGCATCGGCCGCGTCCTGCACCATTTGCAGCGGCGCGCCGGCCTCGGCGACGATCGTCGCCGCCTCGCGGTCGGGCGCCGCGACCGCCGTCATGCGCTCCAGCGACAGCACCGCCTCGCCGGGCTGGATGCGCGCCGCGCCCGCAAGACCGGTGCGGCCACCCTGGATGACGAGCCTCTGCCCGGCCTCGTTGCACAGGCGCAGAATGTCCGACAGCTCGCCGGTCGTGCGTGGACGCAAGACGATCGCTGGCGGCGCGCCGTCCTTGCCGTCGGGATCTTCCCGGTAGCGTGGTCCGGCCTCCTCAGCCGAGACAATCGCTGACCTGTCCAGCCGCTTTTCCAGCCGCGACAGAAGCTCGGCAATTTTCTGCGACATGTGGCTCAAGGACATGAACGGCCCGGGCGCATCGACGCGGCCGGGAGAGGGAAGGGCGAGGGCTGTGAAAGCGGCCGTGGCTGATTTCTACTGTTCAGCAAATATGGGGAAAACCCGCCAAGAATACAGCCGGTTGCCTTCGCCATGCGTCGCTCCTGTAACCGGTCGACCATAGGCGCGGCCGGCTATTTGTCAAACCTTTGACCGCAAGCGCTTGCCTGCGGGCGGCCCGGTATTCTGGACCGAGGCAAACGCTCACTCATGCATCCCAGGCGCCTCAGCCTCGGCGCGAATGAGCTTGATGTCGGCTCCCGCCGCCCAGGCGCCGATATCCTCCCGCCGCAGTGCCGCCGCCATCATGTCCGGAAACAGATCCGGCGTGCAGGCGAAGACCGGAATGCCAAGTGCCGCGACCGAACCTGCCATCGCTGGATCATAGCCGGGCCGTCCCTGATCGGTCAGCGCCAGAAGCACGACGACATTGACGCCGGATCGAACCAGCGCCGCCAGCCGCCGCAGCAGTTCCTGGCCATTGCCGCCTTCAAAGAGGTCGGTGATCAGCACCAGATGCGACTTGGTGGGCCGCTCGATACGGTCGGCGCAATAGGCGACTGCCTGGTTGATGTCGGTGCCGCCGCCGAGTTGCACGCCGAACAGCACTTCAACAGGATCGCTGAGTTCTTCGGTCAGGTCGACGATTGCGGTATCGAAACAGACGAGCTTGGTGCGCACAACCGGCAGCGAGGCCATGACCGCTGCGAAGATCGAGGCATAGATCACCGAACTTGCCATCGAGCCGGACTGGTCGACGCACAGAACCACCTCGTCGAGATCGACCAGCCGTCGCTGCTTGCGTATGAAACCAACCAGCTTCTCCGGCACGATGGTCTTGTGTTCGGGTTGGTAGTGGCGAAGGTTCGCCGAGATGGTGCGCTGCCAGTCGATATCGCGCGAACGCGGGCGGTTGGTGCGCCTCGACCGGTCGAGCGCGCCTCGGATTGCCTCGACTGTCTTCTGCTCCAGCCTCTGCATCAGCTTGGCCACGATATCGGCGATGATCGCGCGGGCGATGTCCTTGGTCTTGGCAGGCATCACCGAGCGGAGCGAAACCAGGTCGGCGACCAGATTGACGTCCGCCTCGATCGCCTTCAGGAACTCCGGCTCCATCAGCATCTGCTTCAGGTTCAGCCGTTCGAAGGCATCTTTCTGGACGATCTGGACGACCTGCGCGGGAAAGAAAGAGCGGATGTCGCCCATCCATTGCGCAACGCGCGGCGCCGAACGGCCTAGCCCGCCGCGCCGTTTGCGCGGGTCGGCAGCGGCATTGGCGCCGTCGCCGTATAACGCGTCAAGAGCCGCCGAAAGCCGTTTGTCGTCGCTGGAAAGTGCCGCAGATGTCTCATCGTCGGCGCCGATCGCCAGACGCCAGCGGCGCTCTCTTCCGCCATCGGGCGATGGTGCGCCGGTTTGGGTCGCCTCTGCCTCGTCGTCCATCGTTATGTCCCGCTCTTGAGCAAGGGTCCAAGCCGCTCCAGGTGCCGACGCCAGGCCTCGCCGCCATCGGGCGCCGGTATCAGGCCGGCTGGCAGCCGAGCGGCGCGGCCGAGCACCGCTTCAATCAACCGCCGGCGCTCCATGCTGTCCAGATTGGAGAAGACGCGGCGCAGCAGCGGTAGATGCGCGATGAAAGCGTCCTCGTCGAGGGACTTCAGCCACGCATCAACCGCGCCGCGCAGACCTTCGTCATAGATCAGCCGCTGACCGGCAGTGCTGAAGAAGCCTTCGAAGAACCCGGCCGCTTCAATGACAGGAGTCCCCGGTGACAAGCGTCGCTCGAGCAGTCCGGCAGCGTCCTCGGCGGAAAGCCGGCCAGCTTCGTAGAGCAGGTGCGCGGCGCATCCTGCCGGCAGCGCCGTCGACCGCGATCCCTCCAGCACGGCAGCCAGTCCGTTACGCCATCCGTCCAGCACGTCTTGCCCGGGCTCGACCAGTCTGATCGCCTCATCGGCCTTGCGCATCGCACCGACCAGCGTCGCGGCGGCTTGCTCATCCAGATCGCGTACAGCATACGGAAGCGCGATCGCACCTTCGACGATCAGCCGCTCCATGAGACCGGACAGCCGGTTCGTCTCCGTTTTGCGGGCCTCGCCGTAACGGATGATGTCGGCGAGGGGCGGCACAGACGCCAGGATCTCCAGGCATTCGCTGCTGCGCGCCGCTCGCGCCTCCAACGCCGCAAGGCCGGCAGTCGATGCTTCCGACAGGCTTGCCGTGATCGCGTTCTGCACCAATGCCGCAAGCGTATCGAGCGTCGCCGCCGTTTCGATCATCTGGATCAGGCGGGCATTGGCAGCCTTTTCGATGGTCGGCCCGTAGATCAGGTTCTCGACCAGACGAACGGCATATTCCGGTTCCCACGCCAGGGTCCACCGCTCGCGGAAGGTGCCACGGCTGCGACCGGCATCGGTCAGTCTGCCCCAATGCACACCAAGCACGCTCAGCCGATGCAGCAATGTCGAGCGAAACAGCCCGCTTTCGCTGCGCAGGTCGACGGACAGTTCGCGCTCCAGCGCCTCGGGCTTCAGCCGCGCCGCCTTCTGGTTGCGCTGCAGATCCTCGATCAATGGCGCCAGCGGCGTGTCGGGCGGAATTTCACCGACGTCCGCACCCAGAAGCAACTCGGCCTCGACCAGCCCCCACAGCAACGCTTCGCCATTGAACAGGGTCGCGATCGCGGCGTCGCGCAATTCCTCGAACCCGGGCTTCGGCCGTTCGCGAATGGCGGCGAGCGCGCGGGCGAGCCGCTCCGCTTCGATCAGCGAAGCGGTCGAGACCAGATGGCCCTTCGCCCGCAGCAGCGCCGCGATCATGGCAAGCCACAGGGTTGCCGCATCGCGCCGACCGCGCGTGCGCCAAAGATGCTTGCACCAGCCGGGCGCGACGACGCCCGCGCCATAGCCGTATCCCAGCGCCAGGCGCGGTCCGGTCCACGGTGCCCATGTCATTGTGCTCTTGCGCCGGGCAATTCCCTTGATCAGGACCTGATCGTTTTTCTGAGTGTGGGTGGCTTGCAGCGCCGGCACATGCCATGCTCCGCAGACGACGGCGATCGGCCCCTCGAACTGCTTACGCGCCTTGGCGATTTCGAGCCGCATATGCGCCTCGCGCTTGGCTTCGAACTGCGCGATCGGACCCTCACCATTCCGCAGTGTCGTCATCGCATCGGCGATGGCCGCAAATATCGGGCCGGGTTCCGGGTTCTGTTCAATGATGTCCGACCACCAGCTTTCGCCGTCCTCATAACCGGCGGCGTGCGCCAGCATGGCAATCGGATCACGCGGAATCGGAGCCGCGTCACCATCCTCGGGGGCTTGGGTAGCTTCGGTCGCATCGGTGTCCTCCGCGCCACCGATCGCAGCAGTGGTGAACCGTGCCGACGATGGCAGGTCGATAAACTGCAACGTCGCCTTATTGCCCACAGCCCAAAGCGCCGCCTGGTATTCGGGCGAGAACTCGGCAAAAGGCCAGAAGCTTGTCGAAGCCGGATCGTCTTCCGGATAGCAAAGGAGCGCCACCGGCGGCTGCATTTCGGGGCGGGCCAGCATGGGCAGAAGCTCAGAGGCGTCGATCGGCCCCTCGATCAGCACGGCGACCGGGTTCAAATCCTGCAGTGCCTGCAGCAGGCTGTCGGCGGAACCCGGCCCGTGATGGCGTATCCCGAAATAGGCAATGTCGCCGTGGCTCATGGCGTCAGATCGCTGCGTTCAGCGCCGCGTAATAGCCGGCATAGTCGGGGCGCTTCTTGAGCACCGTTTCCAGATATTCCTCGAGCACCACCTTATCCTGCACCGGATCCTTCACGATCGCGCCGACAAGGCTGGCGGCGAGACCTTCGGCGCCGAGCTTGCCACTGTCGAACCACGCCGCCTGGCTGAGCCCGCCAACCATCGTGGCGATCGCTTCTGCGGTCGACAGCGAGCCGGAAGGAATCTTCAGCGTCACCTTGCCGTCGGCAGTCGCGCCGGAGCGCAATTCGCGAAAGATGGTCAGCACACGGGCGATCTCCTCGCCGACATTTTTTGGCACCGGCAGGTCGAGTCCGCCAGCCATCTCATCGACCCGTTTGGAGACGATCGCCACCTCTTCGGCCATGTCTTCCGGCAATGGCAGCACCACGACATTGAAACGACGCTTGAGCGCCGAGGAGAGCTCGTTGACACCTTTGTCGCGGTTGTTTGCCGTGGCGATAATGTTGAAGCCGCGCTGGGCGTAGATCGAGGTGTTCAATTCCGGGATCGGCATCATCTTTTCGGAAAGCACGGTGATCAGCGTGTCCTGCACGTCCGAGCCCATGCGGGTCAGTTCCTCCAGCCGGCAGAGCTTGCCGTTCTGCATGGCTCGGTAGAGCGGCGTCGGCACCAACGCTTCTTGGCTCGGGCCTTTTGCCAGCAGCTGCGCATAGTTCCAGCCATAGCGGATCTGGTTCTCGTCGGTGCCGGCCGTGCACTGCACGATCAGCGTCGAGTCGCCCATGATGGCGGCGGCAAGATGTTCAGATACCCAGGACTTGGCGGTTCCGGGAACGCCGAGCAGCAAGAGTGCACGGTCGGTGGCGAGCGTCGCTACCGCGGTTTCCATCAACCGGCGGCGACCGACATATTTCGGGGTTATCAGTGTGCCGTCGCTAGCCTTGCCGCCGAGCAGATAGGTCAGCACAGCCTGTGGCGACAGGCTCCAGCCGGCAGGTTTTTGCCTGTCGTCACCGCGCGCCAGCGCCTGCAATTCAGAGGCATAGGCCTGCTCGACCGGGAGACGGATGGCAGCGTTCATATGAATTCTCCGGATTGATCATGTGTCGGTTCGAGACTGATGTTCGGCCAGCGCCGCGTTGAGACGCAGGACACTGAGTGATGGGGCGGCGGGCGGCATACCGGCAGCGACGACCTCGTCGATCAATTTGGCTGCTGTGGTCGCTGTGGCAAGGTAGCCGATCGTTGCCAGTATATCGTCAGCGCCCCGCCGCACGGCTTCGTCGTTTCCCGCAACGGCGGAACGCAAAGCGGGAAGAACTGACCCGTTCGAAAGATCGTCCCATTCCAGCCAGCCAGCATCAATGCCTTCCGCCAGATTGATCGCGCTGAGGTAATTTGCTTGCTTGAGGATCAGCCGGACGAGAGCCCGTTTCCTGCGGCTGTCCAGACGCGGCACAAGGTGCAACACGAACAGCGCCGGTTTGCCGCCTTCGGTGACAAGCATGTCCGCCATATGCGTCACCGCCGCGTCGCTCCCAGAAGCGGCGACCATTCGGGCGATCAGGATATCAGCGTTGTTGTCGGCGCCGAACTGCCAGGCTCCGATGAATTCGGGTTCCGTGATGCCGAACCGTCTGGCGAGGTCGACCAGATTGCAGGTCTCGAACAATTCGGCGCGGCGCTTTTCCTGCGCCGGGGATTTGAGTTTCGCCGGCGTGTAGGTGGTCCGGCGGCGGATGAAGCCGGATTTGCCTTCGCCGATGAAGACGGCGAGTTCGACTGCTGGATCCTCCGCCCCGCCTTCGCTCGAATGGCCGTGCTCGCCCAACCTTGCCAGCAACCGGCCAGCCAGGTCCTGCACCTTGCCGGAACGGTCGGTGGCAAGGCTTTTCAGGAACGGCGCGTCCTCGGCATTGAGGCCGAAGCGCATAAGTTCGATGAGCGCAAGCCTGACCTCCGCAGGTTCGCCCGAGGCCTTGGCCTCGATCAGCATTCGCGCCGCGGCCGGTTCGCGCCGGCGCATATCGGCCAGCGCGATGCGGCGCGCGGCGGGATAGAACTCATCCCAATTTTCCGCCGTGAGTTTCTCTTGCGGGGTATGTCTTTCTCCATCCACGCTGGCTTGCCAGTCGATCCATGGAGCGTAGATATCCGGGCTGTTCTGATCCGACGAGGGCATCCAGTCCATTGGGTGGAGCACGAAGCCGCGGCTGGCGACGAGCGCCGCCACGCGTGCCTTTCGCCTCGCGTCAGCGGCTTGTTTCAGGGCGGCGCGCAAAAGCGGCCGCAACCGCTCCGGCAGCATTGGCAAGGCAAGCCCGGGCAGCGGCGGCCGCCGCTTGAGCGTCTTCGGCGCCGCCGGCCGCAAGGCGACGTCGAGCGCTTGCGCTGCAATTGCCAGGAGCCGGCGCTCCTGCTCGTCGGGACTTGCGCCGCCTGCGATTGCCTTCCAGGCGGCAGGAGCCAGATCGAAGGTGGCTCCGCCGGTGATCCAGCATTCGCGCATGGTCGCCAGGCCTGTTTGTTCGCCCTCATTCACGACAGGTCAAGCCTCCCGAACCCGCTTTGAGCCGCCAGAAGGTCAAGCCGAGCGCCGTCCCAGAGCGCTGCCGTGGCGGCAAGGTCGAGGCCGAGCAATGTCTGATTGACGGCGCCACTGATCGGCAAGGCGAGCCCTTGCGGATCATCGGCGGCCTGCCACCAGGCTGCGCCCCGATCGTCGACCAGGATCGCACCAGGCGGCAGCATGAGAGGGCTATCTGTGAGCCAGGGAGCGGCATCCTGATGGCACACATGCGCAGCCAGCGGATCCTTGGCGACGCCCAGGGTAAAATCGGGCCACGGGCCCGATGCGACGTCGCCCATGCGTTCTGCCACCAGCGCCCGGAGTGGCCGGCGTGATGGATAAAAGACCAACCGGGCATTGAAGCGATCGCCTGGCGAGAAGGCGTTGGATCGGCGTCCGGCCGAGGCGGGAAAATAATCGAGCAGCAGGGCAAATTGTGGTGTGGAGCTTTTCAGATCGAGCAGCCATGTCGAATGGCTGACCAAACCATCGCGCCGGGTCTCGATCTTCTCGCCGACAACCTCCCAGAGACTTTCGACTTGCATTGCATCGGGATTGGCCAGCACCTGTTCGCGGGTTTCGGATGTCGATACAAGCCGCTTCAGCTCGGGATCGTCGGGCGCCGACCGCCAGGCCTTGGCCAGCAGCACGAGCTTGCCGAGTTCGCGGATCGCCGCATCCGGTCGTTCTTCGCTGCGCAGCGCCATCAGCCGCGATGGAATCTCGTCGATACGGCCGGCGAGCGCCGCTGCCTTCATATCGACCAGCCGCGCAGCAATCCGCCGGCAACGGTCGCTGCTGGCGTCGACAAACCCGGAAAGACCGAGCCGCAACTGGTCGGCAATCCATTGGTCGAGTTCATCGAGCGCCGCCGACACTGCTTCTCGTGTGCTTTCCGCCCGCTTGCGCTGCGCCGCCTCGCGACGCTCGACCGTTGCGTTATCTTCAACGGTGGCGCTCTCGTCCGCCCGTGCGGCTTCGCCAATGCTCTTGGCTTCCGCGCCCGGCGCCGGTTGCTGCACCGGCTGTGACGCCGTCTTCCGGCGCCGGCCAAGCCAGTCATTCACCCATCCCGGCGTGGATTCGGCCGCGGCAAAGCTGGCTGGCGCGGTGGCGGCAATCCACATCAGGGCCAGCGTGTGCTTGCATGGGAATTTGCGCGAAGGGCAGGTGCATTGGTAGCCGTGATCACCCGTGTCGACCACCACTCGATAAGGATTGGAGCCGGAGCCCTGGCATTCGCCCCAGATGAGCGCCTGCTGCTCATGCTTTTCGAGCCGCGGCCAGTTCGTTCGTTTGGTGAGCTTGGAGGCGGCGCTCAGCGACGCCTGATCGGGAGCAAGCGCCTCAATGGTCTTCAGGTCGAATTCCAAGCCGCGCTTCTCCCCGCCCCGACGCAGTATAGATAGGGTTTGTGACGAATTATTATAGCTCTGGCATGGTGAAGATTGGGCATGCCTTGGCCTGTTTGATGGGCCAGGACACGCCTCAGACGCAAATGGGGTCGACTGTTATTCGGCAGACAGAACGGGCTTTGGTAGCCGGCGGCCTAGACGGAAGCGTTCAGGCTCTGCCGTTCAGGAACTCGATCACCATCGCCGCGGTCCAGGTGAAGCGATTGCCGCCGAGCGGCTCGCCGCTGAGGGGACCGTAATATTCGGCAAAACCGCTCTCGGCGATCAGGTCGAGACTGGATTGCGTGATCCGTTGTGCGATTTGGCTGTGGCCGGCGGCGGCAAGGCCGTCGGCGATCATGTAGTTGACCACCAGCCAGACCGGGCCGCGCCAGTAGCGCTTTGGGTCGAAGCGTCCATCGCCAGGATCGTGCGAGGGGACGATGTAACGCGCTTTGCCGGCGATGCGCTCGATCGTTGCAGCGATGGCCGCTGCCCGGCTTTCCGGAATGGCCGAAAACACCGGCAGAATGCCGCCGACCGACGCGCTGTCCACGAGCTTTCCGGCCACTCGGTCGAAACAAATGTACTGGCCATGTGTGTCGCTCCACAGCCGTTCCATCGTTGAAAGCCCCTTTTCGGCACGGGCGCGGTTGGCTTCTGCGATTTCGGTTTCGCCAAGTGCCTCGGCGAGATCGGCAAGGTCGGCGGCGGAACGGATCAGGATGGCGTTGAAGCCGGGATCGACGACCTGGAAGGGCGAGGCATCGTGCAGCCGGGTGTTGTCCCAACCAAGTCCGCGGAAATGCTGCAGCAGCCAGATATAGCGATCGTACTGGGCCCTGGTCGGTCGATGCGCAGGGTCGGCGTGCAGGATGTCGCGGCGGGTGTAGGGCTCGACGCCTTCGGTCGGCACGCGCTCGAACGCCTCGTCCCAGTCGATCGAGTTGTCGCGGCCGGACTCCCATGGGTGAATTATGGCGACCAGCCCTTCGCCGTTCGGGTCGCGATTTTCGTAGAACCAGCGGTGCCAGGCGTCGATCTTCGGCAGCAGCGCGCGGGCGCGCTCGGCCGCCAGTTTCTTGTCCTTGGCCTGATCGAACAGGCGGCGCACGGCAAAGCCGGCGACTGCCGGCTGGGTGATGCCGGAGGTGGCGGTCGGGCGGTCCGTTCGCCAGACCTCCGGCCCGGGGAAATAGCCGTCGCTCCAGACGTGGAAGACGATGTGCGGCACCATGCCGTCCGGCCACTGGTGAGCAAACAGTGTGTCGATCTCGGTCCAGGCTCGGGCCTCGTCATAGTGGGCAAGACCGAGGGCGGTCAGGCAGGAATCCCAATTCCACTGGAACGGGTAGAGGCCTTTGGTCGGTATGGTGTAGGTGCCTTGGTCGTTTTCCCTGAGCACCTCGACGGCGCGGGCAATGGTTTCGTCAATGGCAAGAGATATCATTGAGGCGTTCGTGCTTTCAGGATCAAAGGGCGTTCGTGGTTTCGGGATCGAACCAGCGGATGCGGTCGGGTTTGGGAGCAAGCCGAAGATGATCGCCGACCGCGACCGTGGCATTCGATTCGAGGATGGCGCGAAACAGGCCGCCCTCGACATCGCAAGTGACCAGCGTGTGCGGTCCGAGCGGCTCGACGACGCGCACGGTGGCGTTAATACCTTCGTTGCTGGCGTCTACGTCCTCGGGGCGAATGGCGAATTCTATTGTCTGCTTGTCCGATTTGGGGCCGGGCAGCGTCAGGCCGGCGACGATCCAGCTGCCGTTCGCCGTCTTCGTCGCCGGGATGAAATTCATCGGCGGGTTGCCGATGAAGGAGCCGACGAAGCGGGCCGCCGGATTGCGGTAGACCTCTACCGGCGAGGCGGCCTGGACGATACGGCCCTGATGCATGACGGCGATGCGGTCGGCGAGGCTCATCGCCTCGACCTGGTCGTGGGTAACGTAGATGGTGGTGGTCTTGGACGCCGCCAGCACGCCCTTGAGCTCGGCGCGCATTTCGAGCCTGAGCAGCGCGTCGAGGTTCGACAGCGGCTCGTCCATCAGGATCACATCGGGCTCCATGGCGAGCGCGCGGGCGACGGCCACACGCTGGCGCTGACCGCCGGAAAGCTGGCCCGAATAGCGCTTCAAAAGCTGCTCGATATGCATGAGCTCCGCGGTGCGGTTGACGCGCCCGTCGACCTCCTGCTGCGGCAGCTTCTTCATGCGCAGGCCGAAGGCGATGTTCTCGAATACCGTCAGGTGCGGAAAGACCGCGTAATTCTGGAACACCATGGCGATGCCGCGGTCGCGCGGCGGCAGATGGTCGACGCGACGGCCGCCGATCCAGACCTCGCCCTGGCTTGGCGTTTCCAGCCCGGCGACGATCCTCAGCAGCGTGGTCTTGCCGCAGCCCGAGGCGCCAAGCAGCACCATGAATTCCTGGTCGGTGATGGTCAGGTCGATCGAATGCAGCGCGGTGAAGCCGCCGAAACGTTTTGCCACCTGCTTGATGACGATCTCAGCCATCGGCGTTCTCTTTTGTGCGTCATCGATTGGCGATCCCCCACATGGCGAACAAATATTTGCGGACGGCGAAGATGAAGATCAGCGCCGGAATGACCAGTGCCGCGCCACCGGCAAATTTGAGGTAGAGCGGCGATTCGCCAAGGCTCTGCAGCAGGAAGGCGGTCAGCGTCCGGTTCTCGATGGTGAGCACTGCGGCGGCAAACACCTCGTTCCAGGAGATGGTGAAGGCAAACACCGCCGACGCCGCGATGCCCGGCAGCGCCAGCGGCAGAATGACTTTTCGGAATGCCTGCAATCTCGTGCAGCCGAGTGTCCAGGCCGCCTCCTCCAGCTCGACGGGAATGCCGGAGAACAGCGAGAAGGTGATCAGCACGGCAAACGGCAGCGCCAGCGTGGTGTGGACCAGCGCCAGCCCGATCGCGGTGTCGTCGAGGCCGGTGCGGATGAACATCACCGCCAGCGGCAGCGCCAGCAGCGGCAGCGGGAAGGCGCGGGTCATCAGCACGAGGAAACGGAACGTTTCCTTGCCCCGGAAATCGAAGCGCGACAGCGCGTAGCCCGCGGGTGCGCCGAAGCCGATCGAGAGCAGCATCGTCAGCGTGGCGACGAGAACGGAGTTCCACAGCGCCTTGGCGACACCGGCGAAATTGATGAAGAAAGAAAGGCTGCCGAAATCGAGTGACGGGAAGAATCGCTTGGGAAAGGCGGTCACCTGTTCCGGCGACGACAGCGCGTTGACGATCAACAGATAGATCGGCAGCAGCACCCAGACGCAAAGCAGGATGACGGTGGCGACCAGCAACCAGTTACCGGCTTTGCGGGCCTCAGGCGCGGCGATCGAGAGCTCCGCGACCGTGCTCATATCCGCGCCTCCTTCGGCACACGCAGCACCCGCAGGAAGAACAGCGTGAAACCGATCGAGATGGCGAGGATGAACAGCGCCATGGCGGCGGCGACATTGCGGTCCTGCAGCGTGAACTGCCAATTGTAGGTCTCGCCCATCAGCACCGGCAGATTGGTGCCGCCGAGTGCTGCAACCACGGCGAAGACTTCAAAGGCAAGGATGACGCGCAGGATGATCGCCGTCTGCAGGCTTGGGCGCAGCAGAGGCAGCGTGATCTTGATGAAGCGCTTCCACGGGCTAGCGCCAAAAACCTCCGCCGCCTCGTAGTATTCCCGGGGGATCAGCCCCATGCCGGCGACCAGAATGACCATCATGATGGCGGTCGCGCGCCAGATCTCGGCCAGCGCCACGGCGATGAAGATCGTCAGCTTGCTCTGGTAGCCGAGGAACATAACCGGCCTGTCGATGACGCCGAGATTGGAGAGCAAGGTGTTCAGGAAGCCGGACTGGTCGAAGATGGCGAGCCAGATCAGTCCGGCGGCGAGATCGGAAATGCCGAGCGGAATAGCGAAGATGTAAAGCGCAGCGCTGCGTCCGGTTTCAAGCCGCGACACCATCGTTGCCATCAGCAGCGCCATCACCAGTTGGATCGGCACGACGATGGCGCTCAGCAGCAGCGTGTTGCGGACAGTGACCGGAAACTTCCAGCTGCCCGCCATGGTGCGGAAATTGTCGAGCGTAAAGCCGCCGTCGCGGGTGAACGCCTCGAAGGCGACCAGCGCGAACGGGTAGAGGAAGAAGACGCAGAGGAACAGCGTCGCCGGCATCAGCAGCAGATAGGGAAGGGCCTTGCCGTGCATGGAGCGCTCTCTATTCGACGCTTGAAAAAAGGGTGGGCGCCCGGCGCGCTGGAAATCCGGACGCCCAGGGAGGATTCCTAATCGACCGGGCAGGCGCCTTGCGATGGCTTGTCGGGCGCCCAGCACGGCGCCTTCGCCTGTTCGATGATCGCTTTCAGCGCCGTCGCCTGTTCGTCGAGCACGCCGTGCACATCCTCGCCGCCGAGCACGATGCGCTCGAAGCTGTCGGTGTAGATCTGATTGAACTTGCCGCTGAGGCCGCCAAGTCCCATCGGCAGCAGCGCCGGCAACGCATCGGGAGCTGCTGTCATGGTGGCGATCACTGGGCTGAAAGCCTTCACCGAGGCCGGCATGTCGTCGGGCAGCTTGACGTTGACGATGGGGAAGAAGTTTGTCGCCTTCAGCGTCGCGATCTGGGTTTCCGGTTTCAGCATATAGGCGACCAGCGCCTTGGCCTTGTCCATGTCAGGCGAGGTCTTCGGGATAGCGACACCGGCCACCACCGGCATGTAGCCGCGGCCTGCCGGGCCAGCCGGCGCCGGAAAGGCGACGAAGTCATTGGGTTTCTGGTTAAAGGCGTCGGCAAGCCGCGCCACGTGGTCGAATGCCACCCAGACTTCGCCGGTCAGCAGCGGCTCCTGCATGAAGGCATAGTTGGTCGAATTCGGGTTGGTGTACTGCCACAACTCCTTGAATTTGTTCCACGCCGTCTCGGCCTCCGCCGAGCGGAACTTGGTCACCATCGAACCGGTATAAGACGGAAGGAGAAAACCCTCGAAGAAACGATGCTTCAGCCCTTTCGGGCCGGCCGGAAAACCGAACTTGGGTGAACCAGTCTTTTCCGCGATGTTTTTCGCCCACTCGATCAGTTGGTCATAAGTGATGGTGTTGAGATCGGTGCCGGCCGGCAGATATTGCAGCGCCTGTTTGTTGGCCGCCATCAGAAAGGTGGCCTGCATCCATGGCAGGTACTTCTGCTCGCCGGTGCCGAGCATGCCGAGCTTCTTGTAGGTCTCGTTGACCTTGACGCCACCGAGATCGACGCCGGACAGATCGACAAGGTTCGCGCCGACGGTGGAGAAGTCTCCGTGCAGGCCGCCGAGCACGCCTATGGTGCCGGAGCCGGCCTGCAGTTCGGCCTGAAGGCGGGTGAGCCAGGGCCCGTCCTCGGCGACCTGATAGTCGACCTGGCCGTCAAACCCCTTCAGCACTTCGCTGCGCATCTTCTGTGTCTCTTCCACTGGTCGCGCCTGTGTCGACCAGAACAACACTTGCTGGGCTTGTGCTGCGCCAGCAGCAAGCGACAACGCCAGCACCGCACCTGCCAATGTCCTCAACGCATTCATCGTCATCTTCCTCCCTGGTTGTGCGCCGCTAAGGCGTCAGTTCCGTCCTGTAGGTGTCGGGCCATGGCTTGCCCGCGAGACAAGTATCGGCCGCACCAGCCGCGTCAGCGGCTTGGTCGGCCTGTCGCCGATGACGGTCAGCAGCATCTCGCCGATCTCGCGCGCGCACTGGCGGATCGAGGCGTCGAAAGTGGTCAGCCCCGGCGGCGCATAGGCGGAGGCGGCTATGTTGTCGAAGCCGATCACCGACAGGTCGTGAGGAATGGCAAGTCCGGCGCGCCCTGCCTCTTCCATGACCGTCAGCGCCAGCTCGTCGAACAGCGCGACAATGGCCGTCGGCCGCTCGGCAGCGTGCAGCAGCCGGTTGATCGCCTGGATGCGGGCACCGCGATCGAAACGCGGCGCCGTCGCCACATCGAGCCTGACCGACGGATCGCCCCGGCGGGCGATCGCGGCGGCGAGCCCATCCTGCCTAAGATGGCGAAACGTCATCGGCTCGGAAATCGTCACCAGGCCGAAATGCCGGTGTCCGAGGTTGTAGAGCATGTCGAAGGCTTCGCCGAAAGCATGCGCGCCATCGGTATCGAGCCAATGGTAGGCAAAGTCGCCGTCGAGCAGCCTGCCATGCGCGACGAACGGGAAATTGCGTTGGCGCAAATAGGCAAGCCGCTCGTCGACCTCGGCGATACGGGTGACGATGACCCCGTCGGCGCGGCCCGATTCGACGACATGGCGAAGCACGGAAAGTTCCGACTGGCCCTGCGCCGCTGCGGCCAGGATCAGGTCGGAGCCGTGCGAAACCAGCCCTTCGCCGAGCCCTATGACGAATTCGCCGAGGAAGGAATCGACCAGATTGGGGCCGCGGATCGGCAGCACCATGCCGACAAAGCCGCTGCGGCCGGAGACCAGCGTGCGGGCTGCGGTATTCGGCACATAGCCGGCCAGGCGCGCGGCCTCGGTGACACGTTGGCGCGTTTTCAAGGCGATCTGCTCGTGGCCGGCAAGGGCCCGCGAAACGGTGGTGATTGACAGGCCGAGCTGCGCAGCAAGTTCCTTGAGGGTGGTAACGCGGGCCGGCATCGTTCCTCCCGAACGAAGTTTGAAACGTTTGTAATCACTTCAAACGAAATTGCAAACGTTTTAAATGGTGCGCGGTCGATGTGATTTCTTGCCCGTTGGGTAGCGCGGCCCTATCGACCCCGGCCCGCAAGCTCCTAGTCGGCGATTTAAACGCAGCGGTTGCTTGACTCGGGCGACGCCTTGTGAAAAATTTTGCAGCAACTGATAAAAATATCAAAGGGCGGAAATGGTTGGTTTTGGCAACGGCCTGCTGCGCGACGATGAGACAGGTATGGCAGCCCGTGCCGCCTGGCTTCACTATGCCGGCGGCCTGACCCAGTCGGAGGTCGCCAAGCGGCTCGGCCTGACCAGCCTCAAGGCGCATCGCCTGATCACCAAGGCCAATCAGGAAGGCCTGGTCAAAGTCTATATCGACGGCGAAGTCTCCGAATGCGTGGAGCTTGAGGACGAGTTGTCCGGCCGCTACGGCCTCGACTATTGCGAGGTAGTTCCGGACTTCGATGCCGAAGACCTGCCGCTCAAGGCGCTCGGCATCGCAGGCGCGCAGTTTCTCAAGCGCGAGATCGAACGCGGCGAAGAGGCGCTGATCGGCGTCGGCCACGGCCGCACGCTTGCCGCCTGCGTGGAGTATCTGCCGCGCATATCGGCCGGCCGGATCCGTTTCGTCTCGCTGCTTGGCGGCCTGACGCGCAAGTTCTCGGCCAATCCGCATGACGTCATCCACCGCGTCGCGGAACGGACCGGTGCGGAGGCCTATGTGATGCCCGTACCGATGTTCGCCAACACGGTCGAGGATCGAACCGTGTTGCTCGGGCAGAAGGGCGTCAGCGATGTCTTCGACCTCGCCAAGTCCGCCGACTTGCTTATCGCCGGCATCGGCACCGCCGAACGTGAGGCCTCGCTTGTCGCCACCGGTATGATCGAGAAGGGCGAGATGGAGGAGATCCGCCGCAATGGCGGCGTCGGCGAACTGCTCGGGCATTTCTTCGACAACGCCGGAAAGGCCGTTGCGACGACGCTTTCCGACCGGGCGCTGGCGCTGGCGCGCGAAGACATCAGCAACCGCAGGATTGTCGCCGTTGCCGGCGGCAAGGTGAAGGTTCGCGCCATCAAGTCAGTGCTGGAGGGCCGCTATCTCAAAGGCTTGATAACCGACGAGCGGACGGCGCGATCGCTCGTGGAACAGACGCCGGTCGGGTAGCCGGCAACCATTTCGTTGAAACTACCCTGTGGAGGAGAAGAGAAATGCGTGAGAAAGAGAAAGACCTCATCGACGCGTTCCTGCGTGGACAAGTCGACCGCCGTGGGCTGATCAAGGGCCTCGGTACAATGGGCCTTGCCGCCAGCACCGCCGGCACACTGCTCAATTTCGGGCAGACCCGCGCCCTGGCGGCTGATTTCGACTGGCAGGCGCATAAGGGCAAGACCATCAAGCTGTTGCTCAACAAGCATCCTTACGCCGATGCGATGATCGCCAACCTCGACAATTTCAAGCAGTTGACCGGCATGAATGTCGTCTATGACGTGTTCCCCGAAGACGTCTATTTCGACAAGGTTACCGCCGCGCTGTCGGCCAGCTCGCCCGAATACGATGCTTTCATGACGGGCGCCTACATGACCTGGACCTACGGCCCGGCCGGCTGGATCACCGACCTCAACGAATGGATCAAGGATCCGGCCAAGACCAACCCGAAATATGCCTGGGACGACTTCCTGCCCGGCGTCAGGAAGTCCTGCGCCTGGAACGGCCAGCCTGGCGGAGTGCTCGGTTCCGACGACGCCAAGCAGTGGTGCATTCCGTGGGGTTTCGAACAGAACAACATCACCTACAACAAGGGCATGTTCGACAAGGTCGGCGTCAGCGTTCCCGGCAATATGGATGAGATGGTCGCTACGGCGGCGAAGCTCACCAAGGACGTCGGCGGTGGCGTCTACGGCATCGGCGTGCGCGGCTCGCGCTCCTGGGCGACGATCCACCCGGGCTTCCTGTCGGCCTACGCCAATTTCGACCAGAAGGACCTGAACGTCTCGGCTGACGGCAAGCTGTCGGCCGCGATGAGCACCGCCGAATCCAAGGCTTTCCACAAACAGTGGGTCCAGATGATTCAGGAGAGCGGCCCGAAGGACTGGTCGACCTACACCTGGTACCAGGTCGGCACCGATCTCGGTGCAGGCGCCTCGGCGATGATCTACGATGCCGACATTCTCGGCTACTTCATGAATGGCGGCGATAACAAGATGGCCGGCAAGCTCGCCTTCGCGGCGTTCAAGGCCAATCCCGCCGCCAAGGCACCGACGCCCAATATCTGGATCTGGTCGCTGTCGATGTCCAACTTCTCCAAAGACAAGGACGCCACCTGGTACTTCATGCAATGGGCATCCGGACCCGAGCATGCACTGTTCGGTGCGACCAAGATGGACTTCGTCAATCCGGTCCGCCAGTCGGTCTGGAACGACCAGATGTTCCGGGACAAGTTGAACAAGAGCTATCCCGGTTATGTCGAGATGTTCGACGTCTCGGCGCCGGGCGCCAGCATCAAGTTCACTCCGCAGCCGCTGTTCTTCGATCTCACCACCGAATGGGCGGCGACGCTGCAGAAGATGGTGGCCAAGGAAGTGCCGGTCGACGAGGGCCTCGACAAGCTGGCCGAGAGCATCAACGGCCAGCTCAAGGAAGCCGGGCTCGGCTAAGGGGCGGCAAAGGCTGGCCCGTCGCGGGCCAGCCTTTGAGATGTGATACGTTTGCGACGCGGTCCCGAAAGGTGCCGCCTGCTCGCCCGCCCGGCCGCCTTGCTCCCTTGGGCGGCCGGGACGGCGAAGCAACAGGATGACGGAGCAGCAGATGACTGCGGCGACAATACAAAGAAACACGCCGTCGGGCTTCAGGATCAGCAAGCGTGTGCTGCCTTACCTCCTCAGCCTGCCGGCCCTGCTGGTCTGCATCGGAATCCTGATCCCGTTCCTGACCTCGGTGGTCTATTCGTTCCAGCGCTACCGGTTGAGCCAACCCTGGGCGCGGCAGTTCAACTGGGGCGACAACTATATCTCCTTCTTCACCGACCCGAAGTTCTGGAACACGCTGGAGATTTCGCTGCTCTACGCCGGCATCACCGTCGTGCTCGAGCTGCTTCTCGGTCTCGGCATCGCCATGCTGCTGCAGAAGCGCTCGACGCTAAACAACTTCATCTCGATAATGCTGTTGATGCCGCTGATGACGGCGCCGGCGCTCGCCGCGCTGATGTGGAAGCTGATGACCAATCCCGGCTTCGGTGTGCTCAGCTATCTCGCTAGCCTGATCGGGCTGCAGGATTTCCGCTGGGCCTCGTCTCCGTCGACGGCATTGCTCACCGTCGTCCTTGTCGACATCTGGGTCTACACGCCTTTCATCATGATCCTGCTGCTTGCCGGACTGCGCAGCCTGCCGACGCAGCCCTTCGAGGCGGCAGCACTCGACGGCGTGCCGCGCAGCTTCGTCTTCTTCCGCATCACCCTGCCGATGCTGACCCCCTACATCCTGACAGCGACGCTGTTCCGCCTGCTCGATTCAATCCAGCAGTTCGACATCATCTACGCCATGACCCAAGGCGGGCCGGGCGATACGCTGACCGTCTTCCAGGTGGAGGCCTATCTCAACTTCTTCCAGTCGACCAATGTCGGCCGCTCGGCAGCACTGATGATCATCCTGTGGGCGATTACCTATTTCCTCTCGAACATTTTCATCAAGAACTGGCTGCGGCTGCGCGAACGCGCCCGCGGCCATGCATAGGAGGCTGGCATGGAACACACCTCCCTTCTCGAACGCATCCTGCGTGGCATAGCCCTGGCACTGGTCGTGATCTTCTTCATGTTCCCGATCGTCTGGATCCTGATGATGTCGTTCCAGACCAACGAGACAATCCTGCGGATCCCGCCGCAGCTTGTCTTCGAGCCGACGCTCGCCAACTACACCGCCTTGATCACAGGCAAGCTGATGACGGCAGCCGGCACGCTCGACATCGCCTTCATGCGCAATCTCTGGAATTCCGTCTTCCTGTCGGTCACCTCGGTTGCCGTCGCGCTGCTGCTCGGCGTTCCCGCAGCCTATGCCTTTGCCCGGCACAAATTCCGCGGCTCGGAGGACATCGCCTTCACGCTGCTGTCGTTCCGGTTCGCGCCGGCGCTGCTGGTGCTTTTGCCGCTCACCCTTTATTTCCAGAAGCTCGGGCTGGCCAACACCTATATCGGGCTGATCTGGGTCTACCAGCTGATCTGCCTGCCGCTGATCCTGTGGATCGTGCGCGGCTATTTCGAGGATATTCCGGCCGACATCGAATACGCCTACCGCATCGCCGGCCATTCCTGGTTTGCCACCTTCCGCAAGATCGCGCTGCCGCTCGCCGGGCCGGGCATTGCCGCTGCCGGCCTGCTCGCCTTCATCTTCGCCTGGAACAATTTCGTCTTTGCGCTGGTGCTCGCTTCGGCCGACAAGCAGCCGGTGACGGTCGGCGCGCTGGCGTTCATCACCTCCTCCGGCATCCAGTACGGCCAGATCTCAGCCGCGATCGTGCTGTCGATCACGCCGACGCTGGCGCTCGCGCTTTATGCGCAGCGCTATCTCGTCGAAGGCCTGTCGCTTGGCGCGGTGAAAGGATAGTCCGATGGCAAGCCTCGAACTGCGAAACATCGTCAAGCGCTACAAAAGCCAGACCGTTCTCGACAATCTGTCGCTGACCGTCGCCGACGGCGAAACGCTGGTCCTGTTCGGGCCGTCCGGCGCCGGCAAGACGGTTCTATTGCGGCTGGTCGCCGGCGTCATCGACCCCGACGAGGGAAAGATCCTCATCGGCGGCGAGGACATGACCGACGTCGACGCCGAGTTCCGCGGCGTCGGCATGGCGTTCCAGAACTTCGCGCTGTTCCCGCATATGACGGCGTTCGACAACATCGCCACGCCGCTGCAGGCGAAGCATTCGTCGCAGGGCGCGATCAAGGCCGGCGTCGAGAGCGTCGGCAAGCTGTTGAAGATCGGCCATGTGCTCAGCCACAAGCCGCGGGCGCTGTCCAACGGCCAGAAGCAGCGCACCGCGCTTGCCCGCGCCCTGGTCGGCTCGCCGCCGCTTCTGCTGCTCGATGATCCCTTGCGCAACGTCGATGCCAAATTGCGCTTCGAAATGCGGCTCGAACTGCCAAGACTGCTCGCCGATCGTGGCGCAACCGTTGTCTACGTCACCCAGGACTACAAGGAAGCGATGGCGCTTGGCGATCGCATCGCAGTGATGTCGCAAGGCGTCGTGAAACAGCTCGGCACGCCCGAACAGATCTACCGCGAGCCGGCCAACGTCGAGATCGCCCGGCTGTTCGGCGACCCGACCATCAACCTGCTCGACGTCAAGCCGTCCCGGGATGCCAAGGGCGTCTATGTCGGCCTGTCCAATGTCCAGGTCCATCTGGCCGGCGCGCATGAGGCGGCGGTCGGCCGTGACTGCGTGATCGGCTTGCGGCCGGAGGCGCTGGCCTTTGTTGACGAAGGCACGTCCGGCGCCATCCCGGTAACGGTCGAGGCCGAGACGCCGCTCAACGAGAAGATCGTCACCCTGGTGCGCACCGTGCGCGGCCGTGAAATCCTGGTTTCGCGTCCGTCCGGGATACCGGGTCAATCCGAGGGCAGGGCGCATATCGCTGTCGACAGCAAAAGCGCCCTGCTGTTCGATCGTGCAAGCGGCGAGCGCATCGGCTCGAAAAATGTCGTCAATTTGCGCAGTGGAGAAGCGGCATGAGCCCGAGCGCAATCACCATTTCGGGCGTCGACAAGTTCTACGGTCCGGTCGACCGCGGCGTGCACGCCGTCAAGAACCTGACGATGGAAATCGCCAAGGGCGAGATCGTGGCACTGCTCGGCTCATCCGGCTGCGGCAAGACCTCGACATTGCGCATGATCGCAGGCTTCGAAGAGGTCTCGCGCGGCACAATCTCGGTTGCCGGCCGCAAGGTGCACACGTTGCCGCCGGTCAAGCGCAACGTCGCGATGGCCTTCGAGGGCTATTCGCTCTACCCGCCGCTGACCGTGCGCGAGAACATGGCCTTCGCCCTCAAGGCTGCCAGGCTGGCTAAGAGCGCGGTCGATGCAAAGGTTGCTCATATCGCCAAGCTGCTTGAGATCGAGGACATTCTCGAGCGCTATCCAAGCTCGATCTCCGGCGGCCAGCAGCAGCGCGCCAGCCTCGGCCGGGCGCTGATCCGCGAAGCCAACCTGCACCTGCTGGACGAGCCGATGGGCCAACTCGAGCCGCAGCTTCGCGCTGTGCTGCGCGGCCGCATCAAGCACTTCATCAAGGAGCGCGGCCTGACCGCGATCCTGGTCACCCACGACCAGACGGAGGCCAATGCGCTGGCCGACCGTATCGCGGTCATGGAAGGCGGCGTGCTGCAGCAGTTCGATACGCCTGACAGGATCAAGGAGCGGCCGGCAAACCTGTTCACCGGCACCTTCGTTGGCGAGCCGCCAATGAATGTCTTCGAAGCCTATGTCGGCACGACTGACGGCAAGATCAATCTCAAGCTGCCCGACGGGCTTTCGCTCGACTACGACAAGGATGCCTTCAGCGGCCCGGTTCGCGACGAATTGCTCAACCGGCAGCGCGTCGTCATCGGCGTCAGGCCTTATGCTGTCCGCCGCTCCAAGGACGGCGTGCCGGCCACGGTTTCGGCCAATCAATGGCTCGGCGATCAGACCCATATCGCCGCCGATTTCGCCGGCGGTTCGCTGGTTCTGGTCGAGCATGACCGGACCCGCCTGGAGCTCGGGGCGCCGATCAAGGTCAGCATCGATCCAAAAAACCTGCACGTCTTCGATCAGGCGAGCGGTGACGCCATATCGCATGGCACGGAGCTTGCCTGATGCGGGATGTGCTGATCGGCGTCGACGCCGGCACGTCTGTCATCAAATCCGTCGCCTTCGACACGGCGGGCAGGCAGATCGCGGCTGCCGCGCTGCCCAACAAGTACGAGACACTGCCGGGCGGCGGCGCCGAGCAGGACCTGACACGCACCTGGGCCGACACCGCGACGACCTTGCGCGAGCTTGCCAACAAGGTGCCGGATCTCGCCAGCCGGACCATTGCCATCGCCGTGACCGGGCAGGGCGACGGCACCTGGCTGATCGACAAGGATGGTGAGCCGGTGGCCAAGGGCTGGCTGTGGCTCGACGCGCGCGCTGCCGCGGTCGTCGAGGAGATACGCGCGCGGCCCGAGGACCGGCTGCGCTTCGAAAAGACCGGCAGCGGGCTCGCTGCCTGCCAGCAAGGATCGCAGTTCGTCTTCATGAAGCGCCACATACCCGCGATGCTTGCCAATGCAGCGACGGCCTTCCACTGCAAGGACTGGCTCTATTTCAAGTTGACCGGCCACCGCGCCACCGACCCGTCCGAGGGCACCTTTACCTTCGGGGATTTCCGCACGCGCGGCTATTCAGATGATGTACTCGAGGTACTCGGCGTCACCGATCTCCGGCATCTGCTGCCGCCCATCGTCGATGGCACCAGGCAAAGCACCTCGCTGTCGGCGGCAGCCGCCAAAGCGACCGGTCTGCTCGCCGGCACACCGGTCGTTCTGGCCTATGTCGATGTCGCCTGCACGGCGCTTGGCGCCGGCCTGTTCGATCGCGAGCGCAAGCCGGGATGCTCGATCATTGGCTCCACCGGAATGCATATGCGGCTTGCCGAAACGCCGGAGGAGGTTCTGCTCAACGAGGCTGCAACCGGCTACACGATGACGATGCCGGCGCCGGGCGTCTTTGCGCAGATGCAGTCGAACATGGCGGCAACGCTCAATATTGACTGGGTCCTTGGCCTCGCCTCCGGCATTCTCGCCTCGCAAGGTATCACACGGACCAATGGCGAGATGATCGCGCTGGTCGACCAGTGGATATCGTCGTCCGAGCCAGGCTCGTTGCTCTACCAGCCTTATGTCTCGGAGGCCGGCGAGCGCGGGCCGTTCGTCGATGCCAATGCCCGGGCCGGCTTCATCGGCATTTCGTCCAGGCACGGCTATGCCGACATGGTTCGTGCGGTGTTCGAGGGGCTGGCTTTCGCGGCACGCGATTGCTACGCCGCCATGGGGCCGCTGCCCAAGGAAATCCGCCTGACCGGCGGAGCGGCCAGGAGCCCGGCGCTGCGCAATATCCTGGGTGCTGCGATCGGCGCCGACATTCGCACCAGCGAGCGCGAGGAGGCCGGTGCGGCGGGCGCCGCAATGATTGCTGCGGTCTGCGTCGGCCAGTACGCATCGATGGACGATTGCGTCAGTGAATGGGTCACACCGTTGCTCCGTTCGGCCGAGCCCAGCGACCGAAAGCTTGCCGCTGCCTATGAGGCGATGGCTCCGTCCTACACATTGGCGCACGAGGCGCTGCGGCCGGTCTGGCGTTCGCTGGCCGCGTCCAGGCAAACCGACGTGAATTGAGAAGAGCATGCCCAAGAAAATTGCGATCATCGGCGACCGCTTCATGCTTCCGAACGTGTTTCGCGAGAAAATCGAGGCGGCCTGCGGCGACAATCTCGACATCCGCACCGTTGAAACCGCTTGGCCCGACGAGCCGATGCAATTCGGCAATGCGGCGCTCGGCCTCGACAAGGTCAAGGAGTATTTCGGCGATCCGGACGAGGTGGTCGATTTTGTCGGCGATGCCGAAATTTTTGTTACCCAGCTTGCGCCGCTCTCCGAAGCCATGATGCAGCGCCTGCCCACACTCAAGCTGGTTGCGGTGTCGCGCGGCGGGCCGATCAACATCGACATGGCTGCCGCCAAGGCCCATGGCATCACGGTGGTCAATGTGCCCGGCCGCAACGCCAGCGCGGTGGCCGAGTTCACCATTGGCGCCATTCTCGCCGAAACGCGGCTGATCCGCGTCGGTCACGAAGCCTTGCGCAAGGGCGAGTGGCGCGGCGATCTCTACCGCGCCGACCGCACCGGCCGCGAGCTCAACGAAATGACCGTTGGCGTCATCGGCTATGGCAATATCGGCACCAGGCTGGTTCGGCTGCTGCGTGCTTTCGGCTGTCGCATCCTGGTCTGCGATCCCTATGTGCAGTTGAGCGTCGAGGACCGCAATGCCGGCGTCGAGCTGGTAGCGCTGGACGATCTGCTGTCGCGCTCCGATGTGGTCACGCTGCATTCCCGGGTCACCGAAGAGACGCGCGGTCTCATCGGCAAGGACGCTATTGCCCGGATGAAGCCAGGCGTAATCTTCGTCAATACCGCGCGCGGACCGCTGGTCGACTACGATGCACTCTACGAGGCGCTCGTCTCGGGACAGATCGGCAGTGCCATGTTGGAGACGTTCGCCGTCGAGCCGGTGCCTGCCGACTGGCCCTTGCTGCAGCTGCCGAACGTGACACTGACGCCGCATATCGCCGGCGCGTCGGTGCGCACGGTGACTTATGCGGCCGAGCAGGCGGCCGAGGAAGTGCGCCGCTTCATCGCCGGTCTGCCTCCGGTCAATCCATGCTGACGACAGGGCATCGAGCGAGATGAACGGTGAAACCGAAATCGTCGACCTCTTCGTCGTCGGCGGCGGCGTCAATGGCGCCGGAATCGCGCGCGATGCGGCGGGCCGGGGCCTGTCGGTCATTCTTTGCGAAAAAGACGATCTCGCCGAGGGCACCAGTTCGCGATCGGGAAAGCTCGTTCATGGCGGTTTGCGCTATCTCGAATATTACGAGTTCCGCCTGGTGCGGGAGGCGCTGATCGAGCGCGAGGTGCTGCTCGAATCCGCGCCGCACATCATCTGGCCTATGCGCTTCGTGCTGCCGCACAGCCCCGATGACCGGCCGGCCTGGCTGGTCCGGCTCGGCCTGTTCCTCTACGATCATCTTGGCGGCCGCAAGCGGCTGCCGGCCACCCGCACGCTCGACCTGCGCACCGCACCCGAAGGCGCGCCGATCAAGGACGCCTTCAAGCGCGGCTTCGAATATTCCGACTGCTGGGTCGACGACGCCCGCCTGGTCGTCATCAACGCGCTCGACGCCGCCGAGCGCGGGGCCAGGATATTCACCCGCACCGCCTGCATTGCCGCCCGTCGCGAAAGCGGCCTGTGGTCGGTGGAGATGCGCGACGGTCGAACCGGCGTCAGGACCACCGTCCGGGCACGCGCGCTGATCAACGCCGGCGGTCCCTGGGTCAACGACATCGTCAACCGCGTGGCCGGCCAGAACTCCAAGCGGAACGTGCGCCTGGTCAAGGGCAGCCATATTGTCGTGCCAAAATTCTGGGAAGGGCGACAGGCCTATCTCGTCCAAAACAGCGACAAGCGCGTGATCTTCATCAATCCCTACCAGAACGATCTGGCGCTGATCGGCACCACCGACATCCCCTATGACGGGCGGCCGGAAGACGTGACCGCGGATGCCGGCGAGATCGATTATCTGATCAAGGTGGTCAACCGCTACTTCAAGCGCCAGCTTGCGCGCAGCGACGTCGTTCATTCGTTTTCCGGCGTCAGGCCGCTCTATGACGACAATGCCGACAATCCGAGTGCGGTGACCCGCGATTATATTTTCGAACTCGACGCTTCGGCAGGGCAGGCGCCGCTGCTTTCCGTCTTCGGCGGCAAGATCACCACCTTCCGCAAATTGGCCGAGCACGCGCTGGACCGCATCGCCCCGTTCTTTCCGAAGATGGGCAAGCCGTGGACCTCGAAAGGGCATCTGCCGGGCGGCGATATCGCCAATGCCGATTTCGAGCAGTTCCTCGGTGACCTCGGCCACGAATATCCCTGGATGCCCGCCTCCCTGGTCAAGCATTATGGCCGGCTCTATGGCACAAGGACGCGTGATCTGGTCGGCGCGGCCGGTTCGCTCACCGAACTGGGCCGGCGCTTCGGCAAGGATTTTTTCGAGCGCGAAGCTAACTACCTGCTCGAGCACGAATGGGCCGAGACCGCGGCCGATATTCTCGAACGACGCACCAAGCACGGCCTGCATCTGTCCAGCGCGGAAAGAGAAGCGTTCGAGGACTGGTGTTCGAATCGGCTGGCGAAGGCCGGCTGATGGCCTTTACGCTGTCCCTCAACACCAATCCGCTGGTCAACCGTTTTGCCGAACCGAACGACCTGATCGATACGATCGCCTACGACATCGGCATCCGCGACGTGCAGCTCACGCATGAGTTCATCAATCCCGGCTGGCCGGCGGCAACGATCGCTAAATTCACCCGCCTGTTCCGCTCCGCTCTCAACCGCACCGGGGTGCGCGTGACCTCGGCGATGACCGGCCCTTACGGCCGGCTCAATCATTTCGGCCATCCCGATGCCGACGTGCGACGCTACTACGTCGACTGGTTCAAGACCTTTGCCGAAGTTTCGGCCGAGCTCGGCGCCGGCGGCATGGGTACGCAGTTCGCGATCTTCACCCATCGGGATTACGACGATCCTGAACGTCGCGCGCGGCTTTTCGACATCGCGCTGGCGTGCTGGCGTGAGGTTGCCGAGCATGCCCGGGCCGCCGGCTTGATCTACCTGTTCTGGGAGCCGATGTCGGTCGGCCGCGAGTTCGGCCATACGATCGAGAGCTGCCGGACGCTGCAGCGCGAGATCGATGCCGCCGGCATGGCGATCCCGCTCAAGATGATGGTCGACATCGACCATGGCGACGTGACGTCGAGCAATCCGGACGACATCGACCCTTATGCCTGGGCCGAAGCCTTTCCAAAGCAATCGCCGATCATCCACGTCAAGCAGTCGTCGATGAACAAGGGTGGCCATTGGCCGTTCATTGCCGCCCACAACAAGGACGGCCGCATCACGCCGGAAAAGCTGCTGGAGACGGTTCGCCGTGGCGGCGGCGTCGACAACGAGATCTGCCTCGAATTGTCGTTCCGCGAGCGCGAGCCCGTCGACCACCGGGTCATCGCCATGATCCGCGAGTCGGTCGACTATTGGGCGCCCTTCATCGAGACTGGCAGGGCCGATCTTTTGCCGCGAGCATGATGGATGAGCAGGAGCCGATGCGGCCCCTGCTCATCCAGAACACATCAGCCGAATTTAGGGTCGAGGCTGCCGGATTTATAGCGCCTGGCCATTTCCGATAGCGGCAGCGGCTTGATCTTCAGTGCGTTGCCAGCGGTGCCGAATTGCTCGAAACGCTCCTTGCAGAGCTTTCGCATGGCGGCCATCGCCGGCGTCAGATATTTGCGCGGGTCGAATTCGCCCGGGTTCTCGGTCAGCACCTTGCGAATGGCGCCGGTCAGCGCCATGCGGTTGTCGGTATCGATGTTGATCTTGCGCACGCCGTGCTTGATGCCGCGCTGGATCTCCTCGACCGGCACCCCCCATGTCGGCTTCATCTGGCCGCCGTATTTGTTGATGATCTCCTGCAGCTCTTCCGGCACCGAGGACGAGCCGTGCATGACGAGATGCATGTTCGGCAGGCGGCGGTGAATTTCCTCGATGACGTTCATGGCCAGCACAGCGCCGTCCGGCTTGCGGCTGAACTTGTAGGCGCCGTGGCTGGTGCCCATGGCGACGGCCAGCGCATCGACACGGGTGTCGCGCACGAATTGTTCGGCCTGCACGGGATCGGTCAGCAGCTGGTCGTGACTGATGACGCCCTCGACGCCATGGCCGTCCTCCTGCTCGCCGCCGCCCATCTCCAGCGATCCGAGAACGCCGATCTCGCCTTCCACCGAGACGCCGCCCCAATGCGCCATGTCGACGACGCGGCGGGTGATGCCGGAATTATAGGTGTAGTCGGCCGGTGTCTTGCCGTCTTCCTTCAGCGATCCGTCCATCATCACCGACGTGAAGCCGTGCTGGATCGCGGTGACGCAAGTGGCTTCGTTGTTGCCATGGTCGAGATGCATGCAGACCGGGATATCGGGATGGATTTCGACCAGCGCGTCGATCAGCTTGGCCAGCACCACATCGTTGGCGTAGGCTCGCGCGCCGCGGCTCGCCTGCAGGATAACCGGCGATTTGGTCTCCTCGGCTGCCTCCATGACGGCGAGGCCCTGTTCCATATTGTTCATGTTGAAGGCAGGCACGCCATAGCCGTATTCGGCGGCATGATCGAGCAATTGTCTCAGTGTGATGCGAGCCACTCAGTAGTCTCCCGTATCCGGTTTCGAGCCAGTGTTTGCGGGCTGTTCGGTTGTCGTCGAGCCCCTGATGCTTCTGGCCGGATTTCCGCGGCACCGCAACCGCTGGGCGCTCGGCCGGCAGCAATTCTTGTTACAGCACGCGACCAGAAGCGTCATGATATCCCATAGAGACATAACATTATCACAAAAAATTTGATGGCTTGTGCGACGTTTGCTGTTATGTCTCGGAACCGGGGTGCACGAGGAAGCCGCGGAAATGAAGAGCGACGGCCGTCGGCAAGGCATCATGGATTTTCTGATGGACATCGGTACGGCCAGTGTCGACGATCTTGCCTCACGCTTCGGCGTGTCGAAGATGACCGTCCACCGCGACCTCGACGAGCTCGAGGAAAGCGGCTTTCTGCGCAAGGTGCGCGGCGGCGCCTCGATCCAGCCGAGCAGCCTTTTCGAGAGCGATTTCCGTTACCGCCAGAGATTGGCTGGCGACGAGAAAAAGCGCATCGCCGTCGCCGCCGTGAGGATGATCGAACCGGGCCAGACGGTGATTATCGACGACGGCTCGACCGCGGGCGGCGTTGCTCGGCACCTTGCCGATCTGCGTCCGCTGACGGTGATCTCGAACAACCTGGCTGTCATCCAGGATTTGGCGGGCGTTGCCGGCATCAACCTGATTGCGCTTGGCGGCCAATACAGCAAGAAGTTCCACGGCTTCTTCGGCCTGCTCGCCGAAGACACGCTGAAATCTTTGCGCGCAGATGTCGCCTTCCTGTCTTCATCGGCCATCCATGGTGCCTCTGCCTTTCACCAAGATCAGGAAGTGGTCCAGACCAAACGGCTGATGATGGCCGCAGCAGCGCGCAAATATCTGCTGGCCGATCACGGCAAGTTTGGCCGCACTGCCTTGCACTTCCTGGCCGATCTCAAGGCCTTCGACATGGTCTTCACCGGCCGCGAGCCGCAGCCGCAGATGCGCGCCGCGCTGGATGGCGCTGGCGTTTCGCTGACGGTGATCGCAGAGTAGGAGGGCACGTATGGTTTATTGGGTCGGCACCAGCTGGAAAATGAACAAGACGCTCGCCGAGGCGATGGCTTTCGCCGAGGCGCTGGCGGAGTTCGTCCCCGGTTTCGACGAGCGCATTCAGCCTTTCGTCATCCCGCCCTTCACGGCGGTCCGCGAGGTCAAGAAAGCGCTGTCGCCGACACGCATCAAGGTCGGCGCGCAGAACATGCATTGGGCCGACGCCGGTGCCTGGACCGGCGAGATCTCGCCGGTAATGCTGAAAGACTGCGAACTTGATATGGTAGAGTTGGGCCACAGCGAACGGCGCGAGCATTTCGGCGAGACCGACAAGGCTGTCGGGCTGAAGACTGCAGCGGCGGTGAAGCACGGTCTCGTGCCACTCATCTGCGTCGGCGAGACCTTGGCTCAACGCAACAGCGGGCAGGCCGCTGCGGTACTGGCCCTGCAGGTGCACGGCGCACTGCAGTTTCTCGAAGGGGCGGCGAAGGCGGCGACGATCCTGTTTGCCTATGAGCCGGTCTGGGCGATCGGCGACAAGGGCGTGCCGGCCAGTTCTGATTATGCCGACAGGCAGCAGGCGCTGATCAAGAAAATCGCCCGCGACCTGCTGCCGGTGGTGCCGCCGGTGCTTTATGGCGGCAGCGTCAATCCGCAAAATGCCGCCGAACTGGTCGGCCAGCCCAATATAGACGGCTTGTTTATCGGCCGTTCCGCCTGGCAGGCGGAAGGCTATATCGACATCCTCAAACGCGCCTCGGCGGCGATCTGAAGCATCGAACAGGAAGGAAACCGAACATGAAAATAGCCATTGGAGCCGACAGCGCCGGCAAGCCGCTGCTCGACGTCATTGCTGCTCACCTCGCCACCAAGCCCGGCCTCACGGTCAGCGACCTCAGCCAGGCGGGCTACTATGCCGACCTGTCGCAGAAGCTCGCCCAGACCATCCTGGACGGCGAGAACGATCGCGGCATCCTGTTTTGCGGCACCGGCATCGGCGTATCCATTTCCGCCAACAAGGTCCCCGGCATTCGCGCCGCACTCACCCACGACACCTATTCGGCAGAGCGCGCGGCAAAATCCAACAACGCCCAGATCATCACCATGGGCGCGCGCGTCATCGGCCCGGAACTGGCCAAGTCGATCGTCGACGCCTGGCTCGCATCGGAATTCGATGAGAAGGGACCATCGGCCGGCAATGTCCAGGCCATCGACAGGCTCGACGCGGCGAAGCGGGGTTAAGCCAGACTGTTCCGCATTGCCCTGATGATCGTCACGGCCGATGCGGCGCCAGGATCGAGATGGCCGATCGAGCGCTCGCCGAGACGCGAAGAGCGGCCCTTCGTGGCGATCATGTCCTTGGTCGCCTCGGCGCCGCTTTCGGCCGCGGCAAGTGCCGCATCCAGGCTCTCGGACAGGCTCTTGCCGGCTTCCTGTGCGACACCCGCTGCCTGCGCTGCCGGCAGCCAGGCGTCGATCATGGTCTTTTCGCCGAGCTCGGCCTTGCCGCGATCCTGGATGCCTTGTGCCATCGCCCGGAACATGGCGATGACGTCAGCGTCCTCCAGAATTGCCTTGCCTTTGACGGCGGCGGCACCGCGCATGAAGGCGGTCGCATAGAGCGGGCCCGACGAGGCGCCGACTGCGTTGAGAAACGACTTTGCCGCGGTGTTGAGCAATGCCGTCGGCTCGGTCGACGCATCGATCTGGTCCAGCGTGTCGCGCACAGCGCCGAAGCCTAGTGCCATGGCGATGCCATGGTCGGCGTCGCCGATGACGCCGTCGAGCCGGCAGAGCCTGTCCTTGTCGGCGTCGATCGCCGCGGCGATCGCATCGAACATTCTTTTCAATTTGGCCGTATCGGTGGATGTCATGATGCTCTCTCAGCCGGCGCGGAACATGGCGCAGTCGCAGGGATGGTCGAGCATCTCCTGCAATTCGCCGTCGAGATGCATCAGCGTCACCGAGGCGCCGGCCATTTCGAGCGAGGTGCAATAATTGCCGACCCAGGTCGCGTGGACGGAAACGCCGATGTCATCGAGCCTCTGCTTGATCCGCCGGTTCATGATGTAGAGCTCCATCAGCGGCGTTGAGCCGAGCGAATTGACGAGCACGGCGACCTTATCGCCGCGCGCCGGCGCCATCTCGTCGAAGATCTTGTCCAGCATCTCGTCGGTGATCTCGTCGGCGGTTTTCAATTTTCCGCGCGCGATGCCCGGTTCGCCATGAATGCCCATGCCGATCTCCATCTCGTCCGGCCCGATCTCGAAATTGGGCCGGCGGGTCTGCGGCAGCGAGCAGGGCGACAGTGCCACGCCCATGGTAAAGGTGTGATCGTTGGCCTTCCTGGCAATGCGTTCGCATTCATCGAATGACAGCATCCGGTCGCAGGCTGCACCAGCGGCCTTGAAGATGAAGAAATTGCCGGCGACGCCGCGCCGCTTCTGCCTCTGGTCGCGTGGCGCCGAGGCGACGTCGTCGGTGGTCAGCACGGTGCGCACTTCGATGTCGTCCATCGCCGCCATCTCTGCGGCCATGTCGAAGTTCATCACGTCGCCAGCATAGTTGCCGTACATGAACAGCACGCCGGCGCCGCCGCTGGCCGCCTTGGCGCATTCGAGGATCGGGTCCGGCGGCGGCGAGGCGAAGACATTGCCGATTGCGGCGGCGTCGGCCAGCCCCTTGCCGACGAAGCCGAGGAAGGTCGGCTCGTGGCCCGAGCCGCCACCGATGACGAGACCGACCTTGTCGGGGCGTGGGCCGTCGCGGGCGATGATGGAGCGCGGACTTCCCTCCGCACTGCTGAGATGGCGCGGATGCGCAGCCAGGATGCCCTCCAGCATCTCGTCGACGGAGCGGTTACCGTCATTGATGATCTTCTTGGTCTGCACCGGCATCCTCCCTGGTTTTCGTGAGATACTACAGCGCCTTACCGGGATTTCCACCCGCGACGGAGATTTCATGCCGCGATGCGTTCGCGTGCCGCCAGCAGTTGCACGCAGGCACTGGCCGCCTCTTTGCCCTTGACCTTGAAATGCTCGAAGAAGAAGCGGTGATGGTCCGCGCTGTCATGGTAGTTGTGCGGCGTCAGCACCGCCGAAAGCACGGGCACGCCAGTCGACAATTGCACGTTCATCATGCCGTCGATGACAGCGCCCGCCACGAATTCATGGCGGTAGATGCCGCCATTGACGACAAACGCCGCGCCGAGGATCGCCGCATAGCGACCGGTCTGGGCCAAGGTCTTTGCATGCAGGGGAATCTCATAGGCACCCGGCACGTCGAAGACATCGACGGCAAAGCGTTTCTCCCCGAGAGCCGCCAGTTCCGCCTCGAACGCTTCAACGCATTGGTCGACGATGTCGGCGTGCCAGCGCGCCCGAATGACGGCAACGCGGATCATTTCATAGTTTTTCCGGGAATGCTGATTCATGGGTCCATCCTTCCGTTTCGAACCAGAATCAGGACGCACGATAGGGAATCCGAACCGCGAGAGCGGACCGTCTTCCATTCGTTCTCTTCCATCCGGACTTTGACCGTCGGCTCCGGAATCACACCGGATCTGCTGACCCTTCCGATCATCTGGAAGGCGCTCGCGGGCTTGGGCCGAAACCCTTCACCGCCGGTGGGGACTTTCACCCCGCCCTGAGAACATTGACGGCGTTTGTATGAAAGGGCTGGATGACGCTGTCAACCACCGGCGTCGCGGTCACCCTTGAGGGCGAGGAGGCGCTGACAACTTGCAGCGTCAAATGGCGATCACAGGCAAGGCAGGCAGCACCTTGTCCAAGGTGATGGGAAATTCACGCACTCGCACGCCGGTCGCGTTGTAAATGGCGTTGGCGACAGCTGCCCCGGCACCGCACACGCCGAGCTCGCCGAGACCCTTTGCGCCAAGCGGGTTGGCCTTGTCGTCATCTTCCTCGAGGAAGGCGACCTCCATATCGGGGACATCGCCATTGACCGGCACATGATACTCGGCAAGATCGTGATTGACGAAGTGGCCGTAGCGCGGATCGAGCACCGTCTGCTCCATCAGCGCTGCACCGATCCCCAGGTCATGCCGCCGATGATTTGCGAGCGCGCGGTCTTGGCGTTGAGGATACGGCCCGCGCCGATCACAAGTCAGCATCCGGCGCATGCGGATTTCACCGGTATCGCAATCGACAGCGACCTCTGCGAAATGCGCGCCATAGGAATGCTGCGAATAGGTCTTGTATGACTGGGTAGTGGCGCCCGCGGCTACGGAGCCTTCGGCTTCGAGCCCGTCGGGAGAGATCCCTCGGATAAGATCGGCTAGGCTCGCCGATCGCTGGCCGACCCTGACCTCGCCGTCGGCAAAGCTTGCCTCGGTGGCGTTCGCGCCGCGCAACGGCGAGGCTTCGTTCGACTGCGCCGCCTCCAGGATGCGTTCCGTCAGAGCGTTGCAGGCGTTGTGCAGCGCCGAACCCGCGCTTGCTGCGCCCCAGGACCCGCCGGAGCCGGCGGTACGCGGGAAGCGGCTGTCGCCAAGCTCCACTTTGATGACGAGATCGGCAGGCCGAGGCTCTCCGCCACGATCTGGGTCAGGATCGTATAGGTGCCGGTCCCAATATCGGTCATGTCGAGCCGCGCCGTCACCCGACCGTCCCGGTCGATCGCAACCCGCGCCGTCGCCGCGCCGATGTAGTTCGGACGGATCGCCGCCGCCATGCCGTAGCCGATGAGCTTGCGGCCCTCTCGGGTGCGGCCAGGTGTCGGGTTTCTCCGCTCCCAACCGAAACGGCGGGCGCCTTCCTCCATGCAGGCGACGAGATTGCGGGTGGAGAACGGCACGCCGCGCTCGGGATCCTGTGCCGGCTCGTTTCGGACCCTGAGTTCGATCGGATCCAGGCCGACCCGCTCGGCGAGTTCATCCATTGCACATTCGAAGGCCAGCATGCCGGGCGCTTCGCCGGGCGAGCGCATCCATTCGCCGCGGTTGATGTCCAGCGGAACCAGGCGATGGCGGGTGAGACGGTTCGGCGCCGCATAGAGCGAGCGCGCAAAAACTGCCGTTTGTTCGCAGTACTCCTCGAAGCTGGACGTTGCCGACCAGACATCGTGCGCGATCCCGGTGAGCCGCCCGTCGGTGCCCGCGCCGAGACGCACCTGTTGGATCATCTCTGCACGATGACCGGCATTGGCGAACATCTGTTGTCGCGTCAGCGCGATTTTCACGGGGCGCCGCAGGACCTGCGCTGCAAGCGCGGCCAGGATCGTATCGGCATGGACAATCAGCTTGGACCCGAAGCCTCCGCCGATGAAGGGGCTGACGACGCGCACTCGCTCGGGCGGGATGCGAAGCGTGCTGGCGACCCCGGCCCGGAAGTTCGCAAGGGTCTGCGCCGATGTATGGATCGTCAGCTCGTTGCCTGACCAGGCAGCAAGCGTCGCATGAGGCTCCATCGGATTGTGATGTTCGAAAGGCGTCCGGTACGTGGCATCGATCTTGACCGGAGCCACAGCAAAGGTGCTCTCGAAGTCGCCGATCACGCTGTCGGTCTCGAAGCCGGCATTTGTCCGCTTTGGCGCATAGGCGTCGGCCTTATGGCCCGGTAGATCGTAGACGCCCGGCTCCTCGTCGTAGCGCACCTTGATGAGGCCCGCAGCAGCGCGTGCCGCCTCGAACGTCTCCGCAACGATCAGCGGACGGGCTCGTCGTAATACCGCACCCGCTCGCTGTTGAGCGCGGGCCGGGCACGGGTGAAGACCTCTGGCACCGTCGGCGTGACCGCTGGGCCGAAATCCGGCTGGGCCGGCGCATTCCGGTGCGTCATGGCGAGCAACACCGCCGGCGCCCCTTCGGCATCGGTCGTGTCGATCTCGGCGATGCGGCCCCTGGCGATGGAGACGCCGAGAATGTAGCCATAGACTGTACCATCCAGCACATTCTCGTAAGCGTATGTGGCGCCGCCCATCACTTTGAGCGGACCGTCAATGCGGTCGATCGGCCGCCCGATTAAGGCATTGCGCGTTTCGGAAGGATGGTTCTCGCTGGTCTTCGTCTCTGTCATCGCATCACCTCATGCACTCTCGGCGGCAGCAGCGAGCGTGTGCCGCATCGTCCGTTTCGCCAGCGGGACCTTGAAATCATTGGCGCCATGCCCGACGGCTCCGGCGAGCGCGGCTTCGGCCGCGTCGGTAAAGGCACCGTGGGACGCCGCCGCGCCTGCCAGCGCGCGCTCCGCCTCCGTCGCGCGCCAGGGTTTCGCTGCCACGCCGCCCATGGCGATCCGAGCGCTTCGGATACGGTCGCCGCTTTTCTCGACGATTGCTGCCACCGACACCAGCGCGAAGGCGTAGGAGGCACGGTCGCGCACCTTGCCGTAAAGCTGCCGGCCGGGTGGTGGCGGCGGCAGGGTAACCGCAACGACCATTTCGCCGTGGCCGAGCACGGTCTCCACATGGGGCGTCGCCTCGGGCAATCGATGGAAATCGCCGATCGTGATCGTGCGGGTCTCACCGCCGGGCGAGACGGTCTCGATCCAGGCGTCGAGCCCGGACATGGCGACCGCCATGTCAGAAGGATGTACCGCGATGCAGGCTTCGCTCGCGCCGAGTACGGCGTGCATGCGGTTGAAGCCCTGAAGCGCCGCGCAGCCCGAACCCGGCTGGCGCTTGTTGCAGGGCATGTTGCGGTCATAGAAGTAGGGGCAGCGCGTACGCTGCAGGAGATTGCCGCTGGTCGAGGCCTTGTTGCGTATCTGTCCAGACGCTCCCGCCAGCAGCGCTTGCGTGAGCATCGGGTAGCGCGACCTTACCCGTGGGTCGGCGGCGAGATCGCTATTGCGGACCTGGGCGCCGACCCGAAGCCCGCCTTCCGCCGTCTCCTCGATCCGATCAAGAGGCAGCCGGCTGATGTCGACGAGATGCGCTGGGCGCTCGATCTCGAGCTTCATCAGGTCGAGCAGGTTGGTGCCGCCGCTGATGAACTTGGCGTCCGGCCGGGCCGCAACCGCGGCGGCCGCCTGCTCGGCACTCGTCGCACGTTCATAAGTGAAGGACTGCATTGCTCATGCCTCCTCTGCCGCGTCGCGGATTGCAGCGACAATGTTCGGATAGGCGGCGCAACGGCAGATGTTGCCGCTCATCCGCTCGCGGATCTCGACATCGGTGAGACCGACGGAAGCCGCTGCCACGTCAGCGCTCGCATGGCTTGGCCAGCCGGCCCGCGCTTCGCCCAGCATACCAACCGCCGAGCAGATCTGGCCTGGCGTACAGTAGCCGCACTGGAAACCGTCGCGGGCGATGAAGGCAGCCTGGACCGGATGCAGCCGGTCACCCTCGGCAAGGCCCTCGATCGTGGTGATCTCGTCGCCTTCATGCATTGCGGCAAGCGTCAGGCAGGAATTGATCCGGCGCCCATCGACGAGCACCGTGCATGCGCCGCACTGGCCGTGGTCGCAGCCCTTCTTCGAGCCGGTGAGGCCGAGATGGTTGCGCAGGGCGTCGAGCAGCGTCGTCCGCGGGTCGAGCGCGATGGCAAGATCCTTCGCGTTGATCCGCAACGATATCGTCATCGTCGGTACCGGCGTGGCCGATGCCGCCGCCGTGACGGTCTCGGCCGGCTCGGCGTCAACCGGTATTCCGGTAGCCAGGAGCACCCCGGTCGCAACACCGCCTTCCAACACCATCCGACGCGTCGGCCCGCTCCTGTTGTCCGTTTTGGCCATGCATGATCTCCCAGTCGCAATGAAGCGCAGACGGCAACTTGACCCGAGCAACCCTCGGGTTCTGTCACCCAACGACACTGGAGGTGGGAGTGCGCGCGGCGCCTTTCTTTCAAGAAACCGGCGGCACTATCAGGATTCTGGAGAAGAATTCATCCGATAGGCACGAGGCGTCGTGCGCCTTAGACGTCGGAAGGTCGTGGTGAAGTGGCTCTGGCTTGAAAAGCCGAGCCGAAAGGCAATGATACCGATCGACAAACCCGTTTCGCGCAGCAACACCTCCGCTCGCCGCACCCGTTCCTCGATCACATAGGCATAGGGTGCAAGGCCGGTCGTCGCCTTGAAGCGACGCGCAAAGCTGTCGACGGCCATGCCCGCGACGGCTGCCAGCTCGCTTAGCGAAATGTCGGAATTCATATGCGCATCGATGTAATCCCGAACGCGACCAAGTGCTCGGCGGCTGAGACAGCCGTGACGTACAAACCGCTGTTGCTCCCGGCTCAGGTTGGCCACGCGGAGGCTGACCAGGGCGACCAGATGCTCGACATAGGCAGTGTCTGGCTTGTGGCCGAGTGCCATCTCGTCGCGAAGCGAACTCAGGAGCGTGGCGACGACCGCGTCTTTCTTGTTTACCAGTAGAGGCAGGTTCCTCAGGCGTTGGCATCCGGGAAGCCTGATATCGGGATCGATCCACAGGGCTGAATAGGAGAGGTTTACATCGCGATAGAAGCCCTGTCGTTCCGCGCCTGCCGGGACGAAGGTGAGGGCTCCGGGACGGTCCATCCCATCGTAAAGGGATCGCGCCTCGTGCCGGATGGATGTATGGGACGTGCCGCCTTTTTCGGTCAGCACGATCAGATGATGAGGGGCTGTCCAGCGGAGCTCCGCCTCCCGGCACGCCCACCGCCGGTTGTCGAACACGATCGAGGAGCTGACCCATGACGCGGTTTGCAGGGGCTCCGACTTCTCGTCTTGGCTCCGAACCCGTCCGTCACCAAGCAATGGTCTGAATGACATCGCGGTATCCCGCTTGTTCACTCGCCGGGCCGTGGTCAACCCCGGCTTCGAGCGTTGGGCGCCGCCCCGCCGCTACGCATACAGCCGTCCATGTGGGACAGGCAACGGGCGTTTTTAACCGTGCCGTGGTCAAGAAATCGTGAGATGAGGCAATCCAGAGCGCCCTCCCGGAAAAGCCGATCATCCGCGCTCGGGAAACATCGCCTTCAGGCCTTCGCGCGAGGCCGTAGCGACACCGCGTTCGGTGATCAAACCGGTGACCAGCCGCGCCGGCGTCACGTCGAAGGCCGGATTGGCCGCCGGCGTGGCTTCCGGCGACACGCGGACCTGGGCGATCTCGCCGGAAGCGGTCTTGCCCCAGACCAGCGAGACCTCGTCGGGCGAGCGCTGTTCGATCGGGATTTCGGCCAGCCCGTCGCCCACGGTCCAGTCGATCGTCGGCGACGGCAGCGCGACATAGAACGGCACGTCGTTGTCGGCCGCGGCCAGTGCCTTGAGATAGGTACCGATCTTGTTGCACACATCGCCGTCGGCGGTGGTCCTGTCTGTGCCGACGACGACCATGTCGATCTGGCCGCGCTGCATCAGATGGCCGCCGGCGTTGTCGACGATGAGCGTATGCGGCACGCCGTGGCCGGCCATCTCCCAGGCGGTCAATTGGGCACCCTGGTTGCGGGGTCGCGTTTCGTCGACATAGACATGGACTGGAATGCCGGCTTCCGTCGCCAGATAGATCGGCGCGGTGGCGGTGCCGTAGTCGACGGTGGCCAGCCAGCCGGCGTTGCAGTGGGTCAGGATATTGACCGGTTCGCCCTGCTGCTTGCGCGCCGCGATCGTCTTGATGATTTCGAGCCCATGGGCGCCGATGGCGCGGTTGAGGCCGACATCCTCGTCGGCGATCTCGCCGGCACGCCGATACGCCGCCGCGGCACGTTCTGCCAGGGGAAGCGTCAGCAGGAAGCGCTGCATTTCGTTCAGCGCCCAGCGCAAATTGATCGCCGTCGGGCGCGTTTCGTGCAAGGTTGCCCAGACGGCGTCGAGTGCCGCATCCGACGGATCATCGGCCATCTGCATGGCGACGCCATAGGCAGCGGTGACGCCGATCAGCGGCGCCCCGCGAACCCACATGTCGCGGATTGCCGTGGCGATGCCGGCGACGGTATCGATCTTTTCGGTGCGGAACTCATGCGGCAGCCAGCGCTGGTCGATGATCTCCACCGAACGCCCGTCGTCACTCGGCCAGATGGTGCGGTAGTGGCGGTCGCCGACGTTCAAATCCTGCTCTCCCGTTCGATCAGCGCGGCCAACCGGTTGACCTCGTCGATGCTGTGGATCTGGCGCCGGTTGACGGCGAGGTGACGGCCGAATTTCAGCGCCTTTGCCTCACATCTGGCGCGCAGATCAGGATCGGCAATGGTCTCGAAATCGGCATTATGGGCAAGGCCGAGAATGCGCCGGTGAACCTCGACGCCGGCAAAGCCGAGCAGATCGGTCCAGATCGACTGCAGCATGTGGTCTAGCGCCTGCTCGGCGCCAAGCCTGTCGCCCTGATCCTCGAACAGACTCTTGTGGTAGAGCATGCCGGTACGCTCGGTTCGCCACAGATGCGAGAACTCGACGCGGAATACCGACCATGTCTCGACCGTAACGCCGAGCAGATAGTCGCGCATGGCATCGCGGCTTCCGCCCTGTTCATGGCCGCGCTGCGAGAAGAACGCCATCCAGAAATTGGCGAGCAGCATGCCGACGTCGAAGGCGATCGGGCCGTAGAAGGCGAATTCGGGATCGATCATCCGCGTTTCGGTGTCGGTGACCATGATCGAGCCGGAATGCAGGTCGCCATGCAGCAGCGTCTCGGCATTGGCAGCGAAGATGTGCTTCATGCGCTGCGCCTCGACCTTGAGGTCGCGGTCGGCGCGCAGCTCGGCGACAATGCCGTCGAGCTGCGGGCTGGTGTGCCGGTTCATCTTGGCATCGAAATACGGATCCGAGAAAACCAGGTTCTCGGTGATGTCGCAGAGTTCGACATTGTCGGCGAACAGCGCCAGATCGGCCTTGCGATCCTTGGTCGCCATATGCAGGTCGGAGCCGCGAAACAACGTGCGGGCCATGAACAAGCCGATGTCTTTCGCGATGTTCGGCAATTGCCGGCCTTCGATCAGTGCCCGCCGCAGGATGATGTGCGGCGACAGGTACTCCATGATGATCAGCGCCTGGCCTTCATCGAAGTGGTAGATCTCAGGCACCGAACCCGGCGCCCGTGCCTGTTGCCGCGTCAGCGCATGGTATTCGAAAAAGGAGCGTTTTAACGGCAGCGGCCAGCTGTCGCCGACCAGCCGGACGTAGGGCAGGGCCTGCTTGACGACGGCCGCACCCTGAGCACCCTCGACGATGAACACCAGGTTCAGATTGCCGTCGCCGACTTCACGAACCTTCCACTGGCTCGTATCCTTGCCGATCTGCGAACACAGGGCCTCGTTGGCACCGAGACGGCCCGCCAGTGTCTCGACCGACAGTGCTTCGAACGGCGATTTCCCAGTCATCCTCACCTCCCGCTCATGTGCTCCGATAATAGCGGAGCCATGGCGGCCGGGCCAAGCTAGGAAGCCTTCTGGCAATTGTCAATCGTGTTGACAATTGCCGATATAGCCCATAGCGTCACGGTCAGGGAGGAACGAATGGGCAATGATGCCGTGTTCCGCGTCGACGGCCTGAGGAAATCCTTTGGCCATATCGAGGTGCTTGGCGGCGTCTCGCTCGAATTGCATGCCGGCGAAGTGACCGTGCTGATGGGCGCCAACGGCGCCGGCAAATCCACCCTCGTCAAGATCATCAGCGGCGTTTACGACCATGGCGGCGGCTCGATGTCGCTTGCCGGGCATGAGTTCGACCCGAAAACGCCGGCGGAGGCGATCCGCGCCGGCGTCGTTACTGTCCACCAGAACATCAATGACGGCGTCGTCGCCGACCTCGACGTCGCCACCAATCTTACCCTCGACAGGCTGAGCGGCAGCGGCGTGCCGACCCTGTTCAATCCAGGCCGGGTGCGTCGCGAGGCAAAGGCGGTGGCCCACCGCATGGGACTGGCCATCGACCTCAAGGCCCGGATCAGCGATCTCTCTCTGGCCGACCGCCAGATGGTGGCGATCGCCCGCGCCATGGCGCACCGGCCGAAAGTGCTGATCCTCGACGAGCCGACCTCCTCGCTGTCCAGCGCCGAAGCCGACCGGCTGTTCGCGCTGCTCGACCGGCTTCGCCAGCAAGGCGTGGCCATCCTCTACATCTCGCACCGTATGTCGGATATCAGACGGCTTGCCGATCGCATCATTTCGATGCGCGATGGGGTTATCTCAGGTATCTTCGACAAGAAGCCGCTGGATTACGAAGGTGCGGTCAACGCCATGCTCGGCCGCAAGATCCAGCTCGAGCGGATCGTCGCCAGGAATTCGGCCAAAGCAATTTTCACTGCCGACGCGCTGCGGATTGCTGAAGGCGCCAGGCCGATCTCGCTGACCCTCGGCGATGGCGAGGTCGTTGCCATCACCGGCCTTGTCGGTGTCGGCAAGACCGTGCTCGCCGAGACGCTGTTCGGCCTGCGCCAGCCGCTGGCCGGGACCATGGTGCTGAACGGGAAACCTTATGCTCCCGCATCGACCGGCGAAGCGATTGCCGCCGGTGTGTTTCTCGTCGCCAAGGACCGAGGCGAAAACGGCATCGTCGGCGACTTCAACATCCAGGAGAATATCAGCCTGCCGTTCCACAGCCGCATGTCGCGTCTCGGTGTTCTCAAACGCCGTATCGAACGCGCCATTGCCCGCCAGCAGATCCAGGAGCTCGGCATCGTCTGCCGCTCGGAGAGGGACGAGATGGCGTCGCTTTCCGGCGGCAATCAGCAGAAGGTGATGGTCGCCCGCTGGATGTCGCAGGCGGCAAGGCTTTTCATCCTCGACGAGCCCTTTCAGGGCGTCGACATTTCGGCTAGGCGCGACATCGCCGCCAAGCTGCGGGCCAGCGCCCACGGCCGCGCGACGCTGCTGTTCGTCACCGAACTCGACGAAGCCCTGGAGACGGCCGATCGCATCCTGGTGATGTCGGAGCAGACGATCGTCGGCGAGCACCGCAATACCGATGTCGATCTCGAGCGTCTGCTGGCCGAAGTGGCGGGCGGGCCGTTGCACAGCGCAGCCTGACGGCGGGATGACGATGAGAATTGGAATGGAGAGGGCATGAATTCGGGTTGGATAAAGACGGTGCCGGCGTGCGGGAGCGCTGAATGATCCTGCGCGACAATGCTATTCGCTACGGCTTCATCGTTCTGTTGTTCGGGCTGATCGCCTATTTCGCCGTCGCTGCCGATGGTTTCGTCTCGCCGCAAAGTGCTGTCTTCATCTTCCAGTCGGTCGCCATCACCGGCGTTCTGGCGCTCGGCGTCACCGCCACGCTGGTCGTCGGCGGCTTCGACCTGTCGATCGGCTCGGTCGCTACCAGCGCCATGATGGCGGCTGCCTATGTCATGGTGGTGCTGGAGCAGAACGCCGTCATGGCGGTCGTCGTCTGTCTTGTGATCGGCGCCGTGGTCGGCCTGATCAATGGCTGGCTGATCGTCTATATGCGGGTTCCGGACCTTTTGGCGACGCTCGGCATGATGTTCCTGCTTGTCGGCCTGCAGCGCATCCCGACCGAAGGCCGTTCGATCGCCACCGGCATGACCATGCCCGACGGCTCGGTCGCCAACGGCAGCTTCGGCGCCGCGTTCCTGGCGCTTGGCCGCCATCGCTTCGATTTCTTCATCCCGAACCTCATTCCGGTGTCGGTCGTCGTTCTGCTCGTGCTGGCGGTGCTGATCTGGTTTTTTCTCGAATACACGCGTTTCGGGCGCATGATGTATGCGGTCGGCAGCAACGAACGCGCCGCAGAACTCGCCGGCGCGCCTGTCAAGGCATACAAAATCTGGGCCTACGTTATTTCGGGAGTTTTTGCCTCGATCGGCGGCATTTTGCTCGCTGCCCGGCTTGGACGCGGCGACATCGCCTCGGGTAATAATCTGTTGCTCGACGCGGTGGCTGCGGCACTCATCGGTTACGCGGTTCTCGGCGCCGCCAAGCCGAACGCCTTCGGCACGGCTGTCGGCGCGGTGTTTGTCGGCGTGCTGCTGCAAGGCCTGACGATGATGAACGCGCCTTACTACACGCAGGATTTCGTCAAGGGCGTGGTTCTCGTGGTCGCCCTTGTCTTTACCTTCGCCCTTTCCGGCAGGGGCAGGAGATAGGGTTCGACCGGGTCATATTTTGGGTTCAACAAGTGGAGGAAACGACGTGAACATCACAAGAAGGCTTTTGGGGAAGGCAGCGCTCGGGCTTGCCGGCGCAACATTGCTGATGCAGATGCCGGCAATAGCGCAGGACAGGCCGGCGCCGTTCGACAAGCCGGGTGCCGTCAAGATAGCGCTGGTCCGCTATCTCTCGACCGGCGACTTCTTCCAGGCCTACCTTTCCGGCGTCGAGGCGCAGGCCAAGGCGCTCGGTGTCGACCTGCGCGTGCTCGATAGCCGCCAGGACGCGGCGCTTCAGGCGGACATGGTCGACCAGGCTATCGCGCTCGGCGTCCAGGGCATCATCATCCAGCACGGACTGACGGAATCGATGAAGGACGCCGCCCAGCGTGCGGTCGACGCCGGCATCAAGGTTGTCGCCTTCGACGTCAATGTCGAAAACCCCAAGATCCCGCAGATCGAACAGTCCGACCGCGACCTCGCGCGCCTGGCGCTCGAACAGGCGGTCAAGGACAATGGCGAGAGCTGGAAGGCCGGCTATGTCTATGTCGCCGGCATCGCGCCGCTCGACCGCCGCAACGAGACCTGGGTCGAATTCAAGAAGAAATATTCGGGCATCAACGAAGCCGCCATGTTCGGCACGCTCGACAATCCGATCGCCAATTCGGTCGCCAACCAGGCCCGTTCGGTGCTATCGGCCCATCCCGACATCAAGGTGATGTTCGCGCCCTATGACGAATTCGCCAAGGGCGTGAAGATCGCGGTCGACGAGGCGGGGCTGAACAAGGACATCAAGATCTATTCGGCCGACATCTCGACCTCGGATATCGCCGCGATGCGCGAGCCGGACAGCGCCTGGGCGGCAACCGCCGCCACCAACCCGGCCGTCGTCGGCCAGGTCTCGGTGCGTGCGCTGGCGCAGCTCTTGGCCGGCGAGGATCCCGGCCACAACGTCATCGTGCCGCCGACGCTGATCACCCAGAAGGATCTGCTCGACAAGGACATCAAGAACATGGAGGACCTCTCGGCCAAGCTGCCGCAATTCGCCCATGCCGATGTCGCGATGCCGACCTGGATGCCGAACCCGAACGCGAAGTGACTTTCGGCACGAGCAAAACAATAGCCGTCTGCAGCAGCTTGTTGCAGGCGGCCTTTTTGTCGAAGATGTCTGGCGTGCCGGACCGCCGAATTGCAATTGTCGCAGCCGCCGGCTTTGTGGGCCGATTGGACAATCGAAACCCAGGATTGACGGGTACATGGAGATGCGGGCGGTAGAGGAAAGTCTTACCGGCGCCGTCGCCGGAACATGTTTTCGATGCTTGAAGGCCACCACGGGCGTTGTGGTGTTGGGTGGATCGAGCGGCCGTGTTGACGTCGGTCGCGCGCGGCTCTTTGCAAATGCGGGTGCATCGGCCTTGGCTCTGCAGTGGTTTGGCGGTGAAGGCCAGGTTCCCGGAATATGTGAGATTCCCCTGGAAACGTTCTTTGCGGCAACCGATTATCTCATTGAAACAGGATGCCGTCGTATCGTCTATGTGGGCACGTCTAAGGGTGCCGAGGCGTCATTGCTTGCCGCCGTCCATGACCAGCGAATTGATGCGGTGGTCGCGATTAGCCCGTCATCCGTAGTTTGGGGAAATGTCGGTGCGGGCCGCGATGGTGTCAGCTGGCCTGAACGATCCTCATGGTCGCTCGACGGCATCGCGCTGCCGTTTGTGCCGACAGATCCAGATTGGACACCAGAGTATGTCGATGGCCAGGTGTCCTATAGGGGGCTTTTCGAAAGTTGTTTGAAAACGTTCAAGCGGGAAGCGAATGCGGCGACCATCCCTGTTGAGACCGCATCGGCCGAGCTTCTGCTCGTCGCCGGTGGGGGCGATGCACTGTGGCCTTCCCTATCGTTCGCCCGAGATATTGTTGGGCGGCGCGGCGAAGCAGGCAAGGTCACGCATCTCATTTCGTCGCCGGATGCCGGTCACCGCATTCTCTTGCCAGGCGAGAACACACCACGCTCGACTTTGCATCCACACGGAGGCAATGACGAGGCCGATTCAAAGCTGGGCCGAAAGGCTTGGGAAGGCATCCGAGAACTACTTTAGCAAAATTCTCAAATGCGCACCTGTCTCGGCTATTCGTTGAACAGATCGGAATGGGAGCCGGTGCGAGCTAGCTGGAGTTCATCGCCGGCAACTCGGTAGATCAAGAGCCAGTCCGGTTCTATGTGAGCGTCACGAAAGCCTTTCCAATCGCCTTTCAGCGAGTGGTCCTTATAGCTCGCCGGTAGCTCATCTCCGGCGAGCAGGAGGCCTAGCAGTTCGCGCAACTTGCCAAGATCTCTGCCCCGCTTCTCCGCACGTTTCACGTCGCGACGGAATTGCCCAGAGCGAACGGGCGTCAGCACGTCACATTCCCAAATCCTTGAACAACTCATCGGCCGAGGCGAAAGGCTTGCCCTTGCCACGTTCCAATTCGGTCATGGCCTTTCGAGTCGTTGCGTTCGGCACTTTCACCGGGAAGGGAAATTCCTTGTCGGCGGCGACGCGGACCAGCAGCAGGCGAATGGCGTCGGAAACGGACAATCCCATTGCCGCCAAGGCCTCCGTTGCCTGATCCTTTGTCGCCGTATCGATCCGAGCGCGGACCACGGTATCCGTTGCCATGTTGTGACTCCTTGAGGTCTGAGCCACAATGTAGCTACAAAATACCAATTTCGCAAGAGTGATCCCGATCAGGGGCTATCTCAACGCAGCCGCGATGTTGCCGCCGTCGACCGTCGTCACATCGGCGGTGGTCCGCTCGGCCAGCGCTTGATGCAGAAAGGCCTGGGCGACGTCTTCTGCCGTCACTTCCTGCCCGAGCAGGTTGCCCGACATGTACTCCTTCTCCGACACGCCGCGCGCGCCCGAGCGGCTGGCGATCATGGCGTCGGTCAACAGCCCCGAACGGATGCGGTCGGCGTTGACGGCATTGGAGCGGATGCCATGGGCACCGTAGTCGAGGGCATATTGCCTGGACAAAAACAGCGTTGCCGCCTTGGGAATGCCATAGGCGCCGAACTTCGGCCCCGGATTGACCGCCTGCTTGGAGGTATTGAACAACAGCACGCCGCCGGTGCCCTGTTCCAGCATGATGCGCACGGCATTCTGCGCCGCCGACTGGTGGGCGAAGAAATTGAGTTCGAAACTCTTGCGCAAGGTGGCGTCGTCGAGCTCGCCGATCCGGCCCTCCCAGGCAGCACCGGCATTGGAGACAAGAATGTCGAGGCCGCCGTAGACCTCGACCGCTTTGTCGAAGGCGGCGCGCATCTGCACCGGTTCGGTGATGTCGGCGCCAATGCCGATCGAACCGTTGCCGGCTTTTTTTGCCGCCTCGGCAGCCCTTGACGCATCGAGATCGACGACGACGGCATGGGCACCGTTGTCGGCGAACAGCTTTGCGGTGGCAGCACCGATCGCGCCGGCGCCGCCGGTGACCAGCATCACCTGGCCGGTCAGCGGCTTCGGCTTGTTGGCGGCGAGCTTGGCCTGTTCCAGCGACCAGTATTCGAGCGGGAACAGGTCGGCTTTGGAGAGCGGGCGGAAATCGCCGACGGCTTCGGCGCCGCGTACCGCCTCGATCCACATTTCGCCGACGTCGGAGGCGATCTTCGCATCCTTCAGCGTGCGGCCGTGGCCGAACATGCCGAGGCCGGGCACCAGCGTCAGCCGCGGCATCGGGTCGAGCATGGTGCGCTTCACGTCGTCGAGCGCATCATTGGTTTCGAAATAGGCGCGATAGTCCTTGGCGAATTTCTCGACATGCTGGCGGATGACGGATTTGTAGTCGCCGACCTTGTCCGCGTCGGGCGCCGGCAATGCCATCGGTCCGGTCTTGATGCGGATCGACAGGTCGGGTGTCGACACACCGCGGCCGGCATAGTCGGCAATTTTTGCCGAATTGATGAAATCCACGATCGCATCCGAGGTGCGGAAATCGCTGATCATCCGGTCGAAGCGGCCTTCGCCGCGTGCCACCGCCACCGCGCCGCGCAGCATCGGCGCAATCTCCGCGGGCTTGGCCAGCCTGGCCGGCAGTGCCACTTTTTCGGTGCGCGGCTTGCCGTTCCCAGCGATGAAATCCTCGGCGACGTTCACATAATGGATCATCCGGTCATAGGCCTGCCTGGCATCGTCGCCGAAGGTGAAGATGCCGTGCTTGTCGAGGATCAGACCTTCGACCGTCGGATCGGCGTCGAATACATCGGCGGCCGCCTTGGCCAGATCGAAGCCCGGCATGATGTAAGGCACGAATCCCATTTTCGCGCCGAACACCTTCCGGCTCAGCGCTTCACTGTCCTCCTGGTCGACGATGGCCAGGATCGCCGTCGAATGGGTGTGGTCGACGAATTTGTGCGGCAGGAAGGCGTGCAGCAGCGTCTCGACCGAAGGGTTGGGCGACGACGGATCGATGAGGTTCGCCCGCTGCAGCGCGACCATGTCCTCGTCGGAGAGCTTCTTGAGCGACCGCGCCTTCAACAGCGCGCCGAGCTTGACCGCCGGCAGGCCCTGCGGCTCGATGACGCCCATGTCCCAGCCGCTGCCCTTGACGCAGAGCACGTCCCATTCGTCGCCGACAAGGTCGGTGGCCTTGATCTTGCACGATGTGTTGCCGCCGCCATGGAGGACGAGCCGCGGCTCGCCGCCCAGCAGCCTGGTCGTATAGACGCGCAGCGCCAGGTCGCGGGCCACACCCTTCTTTGCATAGTCGGCGACCAGCTTCTCCGCCTCGCCGTCATTCCACAGGTTCTTCATGTCAGCTTCGTCCGATTTCTCTTTTGTTGTGAACAGGAATACCGCGACGCCTTGATGACAATGCGTCGGCGGCTCTAGGTATCAGGCGACCTCTTTTGCTGCTGCTCCGGCATGGTCGAGCAGCCGTCGCGCCATGCGCGCGCCGACGACCAGATGGGTGCAGAGCCCGCCGGCGATCGCCGCGACGAGCGGTTCGAACTTGCTGTCCTCCTGCACCACCACCAGGCGCTTTTCGATGCTGCGCAGCGATGACAGCTCTGCCGAAATCAGCCGGCGGTTGTAGCTGCAGTCGAGCGCCTGGCCTCGGGCGTCGATGATCTGCCCGGCAATGACGCCGGCCGCACCCGCCTTGCGCAATGCAGCCATTTCGCTCTCGGTCAGCGCGCCGCATTTGACCAGATGGCTGTCGGTGTCCACCGAGCCGACCGAATACAGCGCCAGGTCGCACTCACCGATGCCCGACAATTGCTCGCGGATCACCGGCTCGGCGCGCAGGCCGCGTGCCAGTTCTTCCGTCGTCAGCACCAGCGGCGCGTAGAAATTCAGCCCCTTGGCGTTGAGCCGGCGCGCGATTTCCATCGTGCATTGGTCCGGCCGGTACGAATAGGGGGCGCCCAGATTGCCGCAGAGCTGCACCACGGTGACGTCCTGCAGATCGGCATAGGACATGATGTCGGCGATGGTGTAGATGGTCCGCCCCCAGGCGACGCCGATGCGGTCGCCCTTCCTGACCAGCTCGAGAAAGACGCTCGCCGCCAGCACCGCGATGTCGGTCGAGGGGTCGGCGACATAGCCGTTTTCCGGTGCTATCCAGACGGCGTCGAGTTGCAGCGCGTCTTCGAGCTTGCGCGCCAGCACGTCGTCGGTGAAAAGCTGGGTCGAGGTCGAGATGTTGACGATGCCGGTCTCGCGCGCCTTGCGTAGATACATCGCCACCGAGGCACGGGAAATCTTGAGCTGGCTGGCCACCTGGTCCTGGCGCAGGCCGTGTGCATAGTAAAGCCAGGCGGCCTTGTGGATAAGCTGTTCTGCCGGTCGGATCGCCATGCCATCTCCTCGCTGACATTATTCACGGCTCTCGACAAAAGTCAAACCTTAGGCTGCGCATCTGATCCGACACCTGGCATTCCGGATGTCAGTAATTGCGCATTTATTGTTATCTCGGTACAATAAACCGATCAGGAGGTCCGACAATGAACGTATCACTGGGAGAGCGTTGGGAAACCTTTGTTTCCAACATCGTCAAGCGCGGCCGCTACGGTTCTGCCAGCGAAGTCGTGCGCGAGGGCCTGCGCCTTGTCGAAGAGCGCGAGGAAAAGCTGAAGGCGCTCCGCGCCATGGTGGACAAGTCGTTTGCTGAAGGCGGCGAAGCCACCGAGCAGGATATTGACGCCGCCTTGGAAGCCAAGGCCAAGCAACTCGCAAGGGAAGGCTTTTAGGAGTGCCACGGCTGCGCATGCTGCCGTCGGCACAAGCAGATTTGGTCAATATCCTTGAATACCTCACTCGTGAAAGCGGCAGCCTGTTTATTGGCGGGCGTTTTGTGGATGCTCTGCGCCCGAAATGCCGTGATCTGGCGAGCTTGCCGGCGACGATTGGTCGTGCTCGTCCCGAACTCCGGCCGGACGTCCGAAGTTTCGCTTTCAGGGGATACGTGATTTTCTTCCGCTATAATGGCGACTTTTTCGAAGTGGCGAATATCGTGGAAGGGCATCGGGACATCGACGCTTTGTGGCCGGAGGGTGAGGGCGGGGAGGGGCGTCCCAAGTAATGGGCGAAGGTGGTAAGAAGGCTCGACCAGACATTGCGGAGGACGGGATGGGCAATCCCTACGAACAGGACCTCGACAGGAATCCGGCCAACCACCAGCCGCTGACGCCGCTGACCTATTTTGAGCGGGCGGCAAAAACCTTTCCCGACCAGACCGCCATCATCCATGGCCGCCAGCGCACGACCTATCGCGCTTTCTGGAAGCGCTCGCTGAGGCTTGCCTCGGCGCTGGCGAAGCGCGGTATCGGCAAGGGCGACACCGTCACCGTCATGCTGTCCAACACACCGCCGATGCTGGAGGCGCATTTCGGCGTGCCGATGACCAGGGCGGTGCTCCATTCGCTCAACACCCGCCTCGACGCCGCCGTCATTGCCTTCCAGCTCGATCATGCCGAAAGCAAGGTGCTGATCGTCGACCGCGAATTCGCCGGCGTGGTTCGGCAAGCGCTGACGCTGGCCAAGGTCAGGCCGCTGCTGATCGATTACGACGATCCCGACTATGCCGCCGATGCGCCCTATGCCAAGGGCGAGCGGATCGGCACGCTCGACTACGAGGCGTTTGTCGCCGACGGTGACGAGGATTTCGCCTGGTCGATGCCGGACGACGAATGGGACGCCATATCGCTCAACTACACCTCCGGCACCACAGGCAATCCGAAGGGCGTCGTCTGCCACCATCGCGGCGCGGCACTGATGGCCTATGCCAACACCATCCATGCCGGGATGGGCAAGCACCCGGTCTATCTGTGGACGCTGCCGATGTTCCACTGCAACGGCTGGTGCTTTCCCTGGACGCTTGCCGTGCAGGCCGGCACGCATGTCTGCCTGCGCTGGGTGCGGCCGAAGCCGATCTACGACGCCATCGCCGATCACGGCGTCACCCATCTGTGCGGTGCACCCATCGTCATGTCGGTGCTGATCAACGCCTTGGACGAGGACAAGCGGCAATTCCCGCAGACCGTCACCTTCAACACCGCCGCAGCGCCGCCGCCTGAGGCGGTGCTGTCGGGCATGGCCGATGAGGGCTTTGCCGTCACCCATCTCTACGGCCTGACCGAAACCTATGGCCCGGCCGTCGTCAACGAATGGCACGGCGAGTGGGACCGGCTGGAGAAAGGGGCGAGGGCGGCGAAGAAGGCCAGGCAAGGCGTGCGCTACGCCGCGCTCGAAGGCCTGACTGTGATGGACCCGCAGACGATGCAAGAGACGCCGGCCGACGGCGAGACCATCGGCGAGGTGATGTTCCGCGGCAACATCGTCATGAAAGGCTATCTCAAGAACCGCAAGGCGAGCGACGAGGCCTTTGCCGGCGGCTGGTTCCATTCGGGCGACCTCGGCGTCATGCATCCGGACGGCTACATCCAGCTCAAGGACCGTTCCAAGGACATCATCATCTCCGGCGGCGAAAACATCTCCTCGATCGAGGTCGAGGAGGCGCTGTACAAGCATCCCGCAGTCGGCTCCTGCGGCGTTGTCGCTAGATACGACGACAAATGGGGCGAGGTGCCAGTCGCCTATGTCGAGCTGAAGCCGGGCAAGGCGGCGACCGAGGCGGAGGTAATCGAGCACTGCCGCGCGCTGCTCGCCCGCTTCAAGGTGCCGAAAGCGGTGATCTTCGCGGAAATCCCGAAGACTTCGACGGGCAAGATCCAGAAGTTCCGGCTGCGGGAGATGGCAAAGCAGCCTTAGGGCCTGATCCGAAAACGGAACCGATTTCGGAAAGCATCTTTTCAAGATCCTTCGCAAAAAAACACGGGGCGGCGTTGCAGGCGCGCCCGGCGGAAACCACATGCGTTTCGTGGGCCAACTCCGTCGGGGGATGTCACCATCTGTCACTAGTAGCCAAAATCGTGCCTTGACAGGTGATGGTTTTCAATTTACGAGTGACGAAATTCTAAATTCGTCAGTCGTAAATTTGGCCAACGAGATGCTTGAAACCCTAGACACCACCGCCGATTCCGCCCGCCAGGAAAATGTCACGCGCATCCTGGATTGCGCGGAGCGATTGTTCCGCCACTACGGCTACGGCAAGACCAACGTCGCCGACATTGCGCGCGAACTCGGCATGTCGACTGCCAACATCTACCGCTTCTTCGCCTCCAAGGTGGAAATCCATCAGGCGGTTTGCGGCCGTATGCTCGAGACCTGCTACCGGTTGAGCTACGAAGCCTGCCATGGTTCCGGCACCGCCAGCGAAAAGCTCCGCCGCTACGTGCATACGCACTATCAGTGGACGCTGGAAACCATGATCGACCAGGAGAAGGTGCACGAGATGGTCATCGTCGCCATCGAGCGCGACTGGCATGTCATCGAAAAGCACATCGACCGCATCCACGACCTGGTCGCTGACGTGATCCGCGAGGGCATCGCCACCGGCGAGTTCGTCGATCAGGATCCGGTAGTCGCTTCCCGGTGTTTCGGTGCTGCCATTATCAGCCTCTCTCATCCACAGATGATGGCCCAGTGCCTCGCCAAGAAGAACCGGGCGACGCCGGACGAGCTTACCGAGTTTGCCATCAGAGCCTTGAAGAAATGACCATTGCCGCCCGTCGGGCGGTGATGTCGGCAATTCATCTCCACAATTCGGGAGTACGAAAAGTGTCTTTGTCCAAGTCCATCACCTACAGGCGACCGGCCGCCGGCCTGGCACTGATTGTCGTTGCCGCTCTCGGCCTCGCCGGCTGCTCGCAGGAGAAAGCCGAGGTCACCGAGATCATCCGCCCGGTCAAGGTGGTCGAGATCGCCAAGGCAAGCGATACCCGTCAGCTTTCCTATTCCGGATCGGTGCGCGCCCGCACCGAGATGAATCTCGGCTTTCGCATCAACGGCAAGATCACCGAGCGCCTTGTCGACATCGGTGACCGCGTCAAGCCGGGCGACGTTCTCGCCCGCATCGATCCCACCGACTACGAGCTTTCGGTGAGAAGCTCTCAGGCCAGCCTCGATGCTGCCGACCGTCAGGTCGAGACAGTCGAGCTTACGCGCAAGCGGGCCGAACAACTCTACGCCAAGAATTTCGCGCCGAAGTCGCAGCTCGAGCAGGCGACGCTCAGCTACAATCAGGCGGTCGCCACGCGCGACTCCGCCCGCTCGCAGCTTGCCCAGGCACAGAACCAGGTCCGCTATACCGATCTCAAGGCGGACAAGAACGGCATCGTCACATCAGTTGCCGCCGATGTCGGCCAGGTGGTCGGCTCCGGGACACCGGTGGTGACCGTTGCCATCGACGGCGAGAAGGAAGTCCTGATCGCTGTTCCGGAAACCGATATCGCCGAATTCAAGCCGGGCAAGACCGTCAAGGCTGGCTTCTGGTCCGATGAGGCGCTGACGCTCGACGGCAAGGTCCGCGAAGTCGCCGGCAGCGCCGATCCGCAGTCGCGCACCTTTGCCGTTCGCGTCAGCCTGCCCAACGATCCTCGCGTGCTGCTAGGCATGACCGCCTCCATCGAAGCCGCGGCGGACAACCGGCAGCAGCTGGTGTCGATCCCGCTGGCCGCGTTGGCGCAAAAGGACAGCCAATCGATCGTCTGGACAGTCGACCGCAACGGCGGGACCGTCCATGCGCATCCGGTCAAGGTCGCCGCCTTCACCCCCGACGGCGTCAGTGTCGCCGATGGGCTGAAGCCGGGTGACGTCGTCGTCGCCGCCGGCACGCAGTTCATGACCGAGAATCTGAAAGTCAAGCTGACCGGTGATGCGGCGCAACAGTCGGCGTCGGCCGATGACGCTGCAAGGCGCTTGCGCTGACGGCCAGGCAATTCACGGTTTCCGGGCGGCAGGCGCCCCCGATTTTCGAGATCTCAGGTCGATGTAACCCCCACGTCGATCCTCGCGTCCCACCGCGATGTAGATCTCTCAACTCGGAAAGCCACGCCGCCCGGAAGCCCACATCGGAAGTTCCTTGGGCATGCGAAAGCGCGTGCTCTGTTGATCAAATTGAAACGGACTGACGCCGATGACCATCGACACCAATGAAAAGCGGTCTTTCAATCTTTCGCGCTGGGCAATCGGCCATCCGAGCATTGCCCGCTTCCTGTTCGGGCTGATCATCGTCGCCGGTGCACTCGGCCTGATGCGCATGGGCCAGAAGGAAGACCCCGATTTCACCTTCCGCGTCATGGTCGTCCAGGCGATCTGGCCAGGCTCCTCGATCAAGGAGATGGAGGACCAGGTCGTCAACAAGATCGAGCGCAAGCTGCAGGAAACGCCGCACCTCGATTTCGTCCGCTCCTACACCCGCGCCGGCAGCGCCATCATCACCTTGCAGGTCAAGGGCGACACCAATCCGGCGCAGGTCGCCGATGCTTTCTATCAGGTGCGCAAGAAGGTCGGCGATATCGCCAATGAGCTGCCGCAAGGGCTGCTCGGGCCCTACTTCAATGACGAATTCGGCGACACGTTCATCACCCTGCATTCGATCAGCGGCGACGGCTACAGCTATCCCGAGCTGAAGAAATTCGCCATCCAGGCGCGTGACATGCTGCTGACGACGCCCGGTGTCGAGAAGGCCGTGATCATCGGCGACCAGCCGGAAAAGCTCTACATCGACGTTTCATCCAAGGTGCTTGCCGAACGCGGCCTGACGTTGACCGACCTGCAGAATGCGATCCAAGGCCAGAACAATGTCGACCCGGCAGGTTCGGTCGACACCGGCCAGCGTTCGGTGCGCATTTCGGTCGAGGGCGATGTCACCAGGGCGGCCGACATCCGCGAGCTTCGCCTGCGCGCCGGCAACCAGGTGACGCGCCTCGGCGACATCGCCACCGTGACCTCCGGCCTCGAGGATCCGTACCAGCGCAAATACCGTTTCAACGGTCACGACAGCGTCCAGCTCGGCGTCGTCATGGCCAAGGGCTTCAACGTCACCGACGTCGGCAAGGACGTCGAAGCGACCTATAAGCGCTTCGAAGAGGCGCTGCCCTATGGCGTTTCGGTCGATCAGATTTCCGACCAGCCGCATGTCGTGAAGGAGGCTGTGAGCGAGTTCATGGAAGCGCTCGGCGAAGCGCTGCTGATCGTGCTTTTCGTATCGTTCCTGTCGATCGGCTGGCGCTCGGGCCTGGTGATCGCGATCGTCATTCCGCTGGTCCTGGCCGCCACGTTCGCCATCATGTACGAGCTCGGCATCGACCTGCAGCGCATTTCGCTCGGCGCGCTGATCATCGCCCTTGGCCTCCTGGTCGACGACGCGATGATCGTCGTCGAAATGATGGAGCGAAAGCTCGAGGAAGGCTTGGTCAAGGTCGAGGCGGCGAGCTTCGCCTATTCCTCGACCGCCTTCCCGATGCTGACCGGCACGCTGATCACCACGGCCGGCTTCATCCCCGTCGGTTTCGCGGCCTCGACCGCCGGCGAATATGTGCGCACCCTGTTTTACGTCGTCGGCATCGCGCTGGTCGTGTCCTGGTTCGCGGCGGTCTATTTCACGCCATGGCTCGGCCACATGATCCTGAAGCAGCGCAAGCACGCCGGCAACCATCACGATGTCTTCGACACGCGCTTCTACCGCCGTCTTCGCTCGACCGTTGCATGGGCGGTGCGCCACCGCATCATCGTCCTGGTGATGACGCTGATGACGTTTGCCACCAGCCTGTGGGCGTTCCAGTTCATCCCGCAGAATTTCTTCCCGCAATCGTCGCGCCCGGAAATCCTTGTCGACCTCTGGCTGCCGGAAGGCACCAGCATCAAGGAAGTCGAGACCCAGGCCAAGGCGCTCGAAGCCAGGATGATGGACGACAAGGACAAGCGCTTCATCGCCACCTATGTCGGCGAAGGCGCGCCGCGCTTCTTCCTGCCGCTCGACCAGCAGCTTCGCAACCCGAATTTCGCCCAGCTTCTGGTGATGGCCAATGACGAACCGGCCCGCGAGCGGCTGATTGTCAAGCTGCGCACCATCCTGGCCAATGATTTCCCATCGATCCGCGCCAAGGTCGACCGCCTGTTCCTTGGTCCGCCGACCGGCTGGCCGGTGCAGATGCGCGTCATGGGTCCGGATCGCCAGGAGGTGCGCCGCATCGCCGACGAGGTGAAGGCGAAGTTCCAGGCAAATCCGCTGCTCGGCGCCATCCACGACGACTGGCTGGAGCCGGTGCCGACGATGAAGCTGGTGATCGACCAGGATCGCGCCCGTGCGCTCGGCGTCACCTCGCAGCGCATCCGCCAGACGCTGCAGGCGGCCATGTCGGGAGCGCCGCTCGATGACTTCCGCGACGGCGAGGAGACGGTTTCGATCGTCGCCCGTGAGCCGGAGGCAAGCCGTCACCTGCTGTCGGCGGTCGACTCCGTCTACATCCCGACCGATTTCGGCGGCTCCGTGCCGCTGTCGCAGGTCGCCAAGGTGGTCCCGGTGCTGGAGCAAGGCGTCGAATGGCGGCGCGACCGCTTGCCGACCATCAGCGTACGCGCCACGCTTCCGGACGGCGTGCAGCCGAACGATGTCGCCATGAAGATGTACAGCGACATGCAGGGCCTGCGCGCCAGCCTCGCACCCGGCTACAAGATCGAGATCCAGGGCGGCGCCGAGGATGCGGCCGAAAGCCAGGCCTCGATTGCGGCGAAAGCGCCGATCATGCTGGCCGTCATCGTCGTGCTGCTGATGATCCAGCTGCAGCATTTCGGCAAGGCCATGCTGGTGCTGGCGACCGGTCCGCTCGGCATCATCGGCGCGGCGGCGGCACTTTTGATCAGCGGCGCGCCGTTCGGCTTCGTCGCCATCCTCGGTGTCATCGCCCTGCTCGGCATCATCATGCGCAACTCGATCATCCTGGTCGATCAGATCGACCAGGACATCGCCGCCGGCGTGGAGCGTTCCGAGGCCATCATCGGCTCGGCGGTGCGCCGGTTCCGGCCGATCGTGCTGACGGCGCTGACGGCGGTGCTGGCGCTGATCCCGATCTCGCGTGGCGTCTTCTGGGGGCCGCTCGCCTACGCCATGATGGGCGGCATTCTCGTCGCCACGGTGCTGACCATCCTTGTCCTGCCGGCAGCCTATGCGCTGTTCTTCGGCAGGGAGCCCAAGAAGGTGGTGGAGCAGCCGGCCGAGACGGAAGAAAAGAACGAAAGGCCGCAACTGGCCCTGGCGGCCGAATAGCGGTCGAGCGAACGTCTTCCATAGATAACCCCGCCGAGGCGGGGTTATCAGGGTCGGGTCAGGCCGCAATCAGTTCGTACGGCCGAGCATCGTTATTCATTTTCTGTATTTTGATCGGTTGCTCGTCCGCGGTAGGAACGCTCCGACGCGACAACTCATCGATTCCCGCGTCAACAGGCAGCCCCAGCTTTTCGATTGCCAAACGACGCACCAGGGCCTCAGCCGAGCTGTCAATGTCGATTTCGTTGCGCTCCCATCGGCCAATCGACTGCTTGTCACGGTGGACCATGGCGGCCAATTCAGCTTGGGTCAGACCCATTTCGGAGCGCAGGAAACGAAGCTCGTCCCCGCTCATGCCCTTGGCATGGCTTACGATCCCAAGCGCGATTACTTGATGCAGTTCATTCACAGCAGGAATCGTGATGATGTCGTCGCCATCGTCATCCACCTCAACGGCGATGCCTTCGATGTAAACGTTGAGCAGACCGCTTTCTGTGTAGTGGTGTGCGTTATTCATCAGCTTCAACTCCAATTATCGAGCCCGCTTTTCGCTCGAACTCATCGATCCACATAACCGAAATAACTTTGACGAGACATCCGTTCTTGGAAGGGATGATAACGACCCCGATGGATCGACTCCCGCTGTTCGGTGTCTTGCACTCCACGCGATAACGGAAATGACCCGGCCGGGTTGCGGGCACAGGTGGTTGGTACACATTTCCAAACTTGAGCGCATGCAGCACATCAGACATGATCAAGCCGCGTTCGGAAAGCCGATCCTGCGCATGCAGCTTGTACGAGATGTTTAGTTTCAGATTTCTCGCGATAGATCTTATTTCAATCGTCGCACGGCCGGCATCCCAAGGTTGCGTGATCGTCACAAATCCCCCTTCTATGGCATTCCTTCCGGTGCTTCATCTATCATGGTGATACCTACATAAGTGCTGAACGTCAATAAACAAGCGGCATGCCATTGACGCCCGTTGGGTGGTGACAAATTCGCTACCGAACACAGGACGACACCGCTATTAAGACTAGCGCGTGGTTGGAGGACAGTCATGACCATAGCTCAGACAAAGGCACCGCTGCGGCTGCCGATCGACGGGCGCCATCGCCGGATGTTCATCGGCGGCGGCTGGGTCGATGCCCGCTCCGGTCGGACCACGGAGAGCCGCAATCCCGCCACCGGCGCGGTCATCGCCACGGTGCCGCGCGCCGACCGCCAGGACATCGACTTGGCGGTGACTGCTGCGCGCAAGGCGTTCGAGGGCCCGTGGAGCCGGTTCAAGCCTTATGAGCGCCAGGTGCTGCTGCTGAGGATCGCCGACCTCTTCGAAAAGCACTGGGAAGAGATCAGCCGCTCCGACACCACCGACATGGGCATGCCGATCATACGCACCCGCGCCAATCGCAACCGGGTCATCGGCATGCTGCGCTACTATGCCGGCATGGCGACGGCGCTGCACGGCGAGACGATCGACAACTCGCTGCCCGGCGAAATCGTCTCTTTCACCCGCAAGGAGCCGGTCGGCGTCGTCGGCGCCATCATTCCCTGGAACGCGCCAACGGCGGCGTCGATCTGGAAGATCGGCCCGGCGCTGGCGACCGGCTGCACCATCGTGCTGAAACCATCGGAAGAGGCGCCGCTGACGCCGCTTTTGATCGCCGACATCATGAACGAGGCCGGCGTTCCGGAAGGCGTCGTCAACATCGTCACCGGCACCGGCACCGAGGCAGGTGCCGCACTCGCCGAGCATATGGGCGTCGACAAGATCGTCTTCACCGGCTCGACGGCGACCGGCCAGTCGATCGTGCGGGCCTCGGCCGGCAATCTCAAGCGCGTCTCGCTGGAGCTCGGCGGCAAGTCGCCGGTCATCGTCTGCGCCGATGCCGATCTCGACAAGGCGGTGCCGGTGGCGGCGATGTCGGTGTTCGCCAATTCCGGCCAGATCTGCATCGCCGGTTCGCGCCTTTTCGTCGAACGGCCCGTCCATGACGAGTTCGTCGAGCGGCTCGCGGCATACGCCAAGGGTCTCAGGGTCGGCGACGGCATCGACCCGGCGACCGAGATCGGTCCGCTCGTCTCCGAAAAGCAGCTGCAACGGGTCACCGGTTACCTCGAGGCCGGCACCGCGGAAGGGGCGAAACTCGTCACCGGAGGCACCCGGCTTGTGGAAGGCGCGCTTGGCGCCGGCAATTTCGTCGCGCCGACCGTCTTTGCCGGCGTCTCGGACGACATGAAGATCGCCCGTGAGGAGATCTTCGGGCCGGTAATTTCAGCCTTGCCGTTCGATACGCTGGACGAGGCAGTCGAGCGGGCCAACAACACGCCTTACGGCCTGGCTGCAGGGGTCTTCACCCAAAATCTCGCCACCGCCCACCAGCTGTCGCGCAAGATCCGCGCCGGCTCGGTCTGGGTCAATACCTATCACGCCATCGATCCGGCCGTGCCCTTCGGCGGCTACAAGATGAGCGGCTACGGCCGCGAGGGCGGCGCCGAGCACCTCGCCGAATATCTTAACACCAAGGGCGTGTTCATCAAGATCGATTGATCGGTCCGCCGCCCGCACAAAAAATGCTCCCCGACGCCGGTTTTGCAAAACAGAATTCCTTCCCATGGCCGCAAAGCCATCCCATGCTCGAGCAATTGGAGCGTTACGCTCGTCGTCATCGGTGCATTTTTCCATGGCAGAAAATCGACAATTGCGGCTTGGCGCTTTCATGCGGCCCGTCAGCCTTCATACCGGCGCCTGGCGCTACCCGGGCGCCTATCCCGACGCCAACTTCAATTTCGCGCATCTCAAGCACTTCGCGCAAAGGCTGGAAGCGGCAAAGTTCGACGCCTTCTTCATGGCCGACCACCTGGCCGTGCTCAACATGCCGATCGAGGCGCTGCGGCGCAGCCACACGGTCACGTCCTTCGAGCCGTTCACGCTGTTGTCGGCGCTTGCCGCCGTCACCGATCGTATCGGGCTGATCGCAACCGCCTCGACGACGTTCGACGCGCCGTACCACATCGCCCGTCGTTTCGCCTCTCTCGACCATATCAGCGGCGGGCGCGCCGGCTGGAATATCGTCACCACATCCAATCCCGACGCCGCGCTGAATTTCGGCCTCGACGAGCATGTCGAGCACGACGAGCGCTATCGCCGGGCGCGGGAGTTTTACGATGTCGTCACCGGCCTGTGGGACAGTTTTGTCGACGATGCCTTCATCCGCGACGCCGAAAGCGGGCTCTATTTCGATCCGGCGAAGCTGCATGTGCTCGACCATAAGGGCGAATATCTTTCGGTGCGGGGACCGCTCAATATCGCGCGGCCGGTGCAGGGCTGGCCGGTCATCGTGCAGGCCGGCGCGTCGGAGGCCGGACGGCAGCTCGCGGCGGAAACGGCCGAGGTGATCTTCGCCGCCCATGCCGATCTCGCCTCGGGGCAGCGCTTCTTTGCCGACGTCAAGAAACGTGCGCAAAAACTTGGCCGGTCGCGCGACGACATCAAGATCCTGCCCGGCGCCTTCGTCATTGTCGGCGAGACCGTCGAGGAGGCGCAGACGAAGCGGGCCAAGCTCGACAGCCTCGTCTACTACGAGAGCGGCGTCGCCTCGCTGTCGATCGCGCTCGGCCACGACGCGTCGCGGTTCGATCCGGATTCAGTCTTGCCCGAAATCCCGGAAAGCAACGCCAGCAAGAGCGGCCGCGAGCGCGTCATCGAACTGGCGCGCAAGGAAAACCTGACCGTCAGGCAGCTTGCGCAGCGGCTGGGCGGCTATTCCGGTCTTGCCTTCGTCGGCACTTCGAAAACCATCGCCGACGAGATGGAGGAATGGCTGGTCACCGAAGGCTCGGACGGGTTCAACGTCATGTTCCCCTATCTTCCCGCCGGATTGGATGATTTCGTCGAGAAAATCGTGCCCGAATTGCAGCGGCGCGGCATTTTCAGGAGCGAATACGAAGGATCGACCCTGCGCGAAAATCTTGGCCTGAAGCGGCCGCCAAACCGGTTCTTCCAACCTGAGACGGCAGCGATCCGCAAAGCTGGCTAGAACCGGTAATGATTTTAGACCGTGGCAAGCATCCGTTCTTTTCGTTCGGCCCGAATGTCCATAGGGTCAGCAGCGGGCTGGCAGCCCGAAATCATCGCGAGGGCTTTGCATCATGACCAATCCGGCCGTTGTCGGTTTCTCAGGCAATTTCACCCGGCCGTCCAAGACGCGCGGCTTCGTCGATCGTATCGTGAACGAGGTAGCCGGCAGATATGGCCTGGCCGCCAGCACGCATGACGTCGTCGACCTCGGCCCCAGCCTCGGTGGCGCCAAATGGGCGCGTGAACTGGATGCGCAAGCGGGCGATATCCTCAAGCGCGTCGTCGCGGCGGACGTGCTCGTCGTTGGCTCGCCCACCTACAAGGGCAGCTATACCGGCCTGTTCAAACACTTCTTCGATCTTGTCGACCCAACGGCGCTCAGGGGCAAGCCGGTGGTGCTGCTGGCGACCGGCGGCGGCGACCGGCATGCGCTGATCATCGAGCACCAGCTGAGACCGCTGTTCGGCTTCTTCGAGGCCTTTACGCTGCCGACCGCGATCTACGCTTCGGACAGGGATTTCATCGACGGCGTGCTTGCGTCCGAGACGATCCAGGCGCGCGTCGGACAGGTCCTCGAGGATATCGGTGCAGCGCTTGGCGGTCGCTCCCGCGCCGGCACCGCTGCCGAATAGCCCCTAAAAAGAAAAACCCGCCTCAGCGGCGGGTCTCGGGGCGAATCAGCACCATACCAAAATTATTAGCATAGCTGCCGGCACAAAGCAAGAACAAAATGCAGGAATCGAGCGCGCCTTGCGTGCCCGATCCCTCAACGCAGCCGTCAGATGACGAACAGCCAGTTGGCGAGCAGCATCACCACGACGCCGGCGACCAGCGTCAGATAGGGCAGCATCCCCGCCTTTTTCACCGCAAGGTCGGACGAGCTCATGCCGAGATCGGCCAGCATGTGGTCGGGGAATTTGCCCTTGTCCTGGATGTAGTGCCGGAAGCAGAACACCGGGATGATCAAGGCTGCCGTGATCAGCCCGGCCCACAATGCCATCGGGTTCCAGACCTTGGCGCCGGCGCCCATGAAGACCGCGTTGACGTAGGCAAAGATGGCGCCGAGGCCGAGCAGCCAGCTCGGCGCCCTCCATGGCCGCGCGATGTGGCCATTGTCGATGCGGTGGATCCAGCCGGCATTGAGGTTAAGGAAGTTGAAGATGATGTAGCCGCAATTCGACACGGCGAGGATGAAGAAGAAGCTTGTTGCGTCGGCCGAGGCGATGGCCAGCACGATCAGGTTGAAGATCAGGTCGGTCCACATCGCCCGCGTCGGGGCGCCGTGCTCGTTGACATGGCTGAGATAGCGCGGCAGCCAGCCGTCGACCGAGCCTTGATAGAGCGTGCGCGAGGAGCCGGCCATCGCCGTCATGATGCAGAGCACCAGCGCCAGGATCATCAGCATCACCAGCAGGCTGTGGATCAGCTGTCCGCCGCCGACCATACCGGCCAGCGCATCGGCAACGCCGGAGCCGTCGACGATCGGCGTCGCCAGCATGCCGTTCAAGCCGAGCACGCCCTGGAAGGTGAACGGCACCAGGATGAACAGCAGCATGCACAACAGGCCGGAATAGAAGATCGCCTTGAAGGTATCGGTGCCCGGGTTTTTGAACTCGGAGGTGTAGCAGACCGCGGTCTCGAAGCCGTAGGTCGACCACGCCGCGATGAACATGCCGCCGAGCACCAGCGTCCAGCCGGCGATGTTCCACGCGCCGGGCTCCGGCGCATAGGCTGCCGCGAGCGGCACCAGCGGCGAGAAGTTTGCCCAGTTGATCTGGCCGGTGACGATCGGCACCGCGCCGACGATCAGCATCGGGATGATGACCAGCAGGCCGATATATTTCTGCACGTTGGCCGTGCCCAGGATGCCGCGATGCTGGATCGAGAAGATGATCAGCATCAGCACCGCGCCGATGAAGAAGGTGGCGTTGAAGGTGAAGGAAACCGGGCCAAGCGTGTGACCGTAGAGCGTCCAGTTACGGATCGCCGGCGTCGCCGCCGCGGTGACCGCGGTGATGGCGTCGGCGGCGCTGGTTCCGGCATGGGCCGCGATATAGGCGGCGACCTCCGGCGACGTGTCGGTGAACAGCGGCACCGGCGCCAGTGCGTTGAGGATATAGGCGGCGGCGATCGAGCAGCCGAGCGACAGCACCGGCGACCAGGCGAACCAGTTGCACCACACCGAAAGCGGCGCGATGAATTTCGAATAGCGCAGCCACGCGGTGGCGCCGTAGACCGAGGCGCCGCCGGATTTGTTCGGGAACAGCCCGGCGATCTCCGCATAGGTGAAGGACTGCAGGAAGCCCATGACCATGGATACGGCCCAGATCAGGAAGGCCAGTGTTCCGGTGGTGCCGGCGATGCCGCCGATCGAAAACAAGACAAGGGCCGGAACGCCGCTTGCCACCCAGAAGGCGCCGCGCCAATCGATGTTCCGGTGCAGCTGCCCTTCGGCAGGCGGCACCAAGGTGGTGACTATCGTGCTCATTTACGTGGATTCCCCATTTTTGATGTTCCCCATCGGCAACAGCCGCAATCTCGCGAGGCGTCATCGACGCTCACGTTGAACGGCCCCAGGCGTTTTCCGCTCAGTAGTATTTTTTTCTTAGCAGTGAAGATTGACCCAAGGCGCTTTCACGTCAAGTGGTTTGTGACGCTGTGCACATTGCGTTTGTGAAACAGTCGAGCTTCGCTGGCGCTGCCAACGGGTGCGGTCTTTCTCCCCTTGTTGTGGGAGAAGGGAAGAACCAGACAGCGTCGATCAGGAGCGCGGCCTGGTCTTTTGCGGGTCGTAATGGGCAAGGGCGACAACGCGCGCCGGCAGCCGCTTGCTGTGGCCGTCGAGCTTGCCGATCTCGACCTCGGTGCCGACCGCCGAATGCGCGACGTCGAGCCTGGCCAGCGCGATGGTCTTGTTTAGCAGCGGCGAGCGCATGCCGGAGGTGACCACGCCGATCTGGGCGCGGCCGACATGCACGCAATCGCCGTGGCCGACGGCGACATTGGCGTCGATGTCGAGGCCAACCAGCTTCCTCTGCGGATTTTCCTTGCGCCGGATCAGCGCCTCGCGGCCGATGAAATCGTCGCTCTTGGTCTTCAGCGGTACGGTGAAGCCGATGCCGGCCTCGAACGGATCTGTCTGGTCGGAAAATTCGTAGCCGGCAAAGATCAGCCCGGCCTCGATGCGCACCATATCGAGCGCCTGCAGCCCCATCGGCTTCAGGCCGTGCGGCTGGCCGGCCTGCCAGATGGCGTCGAAGACCTTGTCGGCGTCGCGCGGGTGGCACCAGATCTCGTAGCCGAGCTCGCCGGTGTAGCCGGTGCGCGAGACAATGACGGGAATGCCGTTGCCGCCGCCGATGCGGGCGACCGCGAAGCGGAACCACTCAAGCTCGTCGATCGACGGCTGCAGCGGCGAGGTCCAGATGATCTGCCGCAGGATGTCGCGGCTTTTCGGTCCCTGCACCGCGACATTGTGCATCTGGTCGGTCGACGAGCGCACCAGCACGGTGAGGCCGAGTTTTTGCGCCGTTTCCCGCAGCCATTCGCCGGATAGATCGTCGCCGCCAACCCAGCGGAAATTATCCTTGCCGAGCCGAAGCAGCGTGCCGTCGTCGATCATGCCGCCGTGCTCGTAGCACATGGCGGAGTAGACCACCTGACCGGCGCCGAGCTTCTTGATGTCGCGGGTCAGCGTATATTGCAACAGCGCTTCGGAGTCCGGCCCGGTGACCTCGAACTTGCGCAGCGGCGACAGGTCCATGATCACGGCGTCCTGCCGGCAGGCCCAGTATTCGTCGATCGGGCCTTGCCTGGCGAAGGAATTGGCCAGCCAATAACCCTTGTACTCGACGAAGTTGCGGGTGTGCTTGGCAAAGCTCGAATGAAAGGCGGTCTCGCGGGTCATTTTAGGTTCCGAATCGGGCGTCATGCGTCTGGCGATCGCTCGCGAGAATTTGTGCTGGCCGGAATAGGTTCGCACATGGATGTCGGTCAGGTCCCAGCCATTGGCCGGCGTGGTGTCGTCGGGGCAGGCAGACGAAACGCAGACGATGTCCGTGAGCGCCCTGAGTAGCACATAGTCGCCCGGCCGCGACCACGGCTCGTCCGAAACCACGACACCATGCGCGTCGATCGCCGTGTTGAAGAAGAAGTTGATCGCCATCCAGCCGGCGCGGGGCGTGACGCCCTTGTCGGCCAGCGCGCGGTTGAAATTCTCCGAGCAGTTGGGATGGCCGGGATAGCCGATGTCGTCGTAATATTTGGCGGCGCAGGCGAGCGCGAACGCATCGTGCCGGCCGCAAGTGTCCTGCACCACCTCGACCAGCGGCTCCATGTCCTGGTCGTAGTATTTCGAATGCAGGCCGGGCATCGGATAGCTCGAGCCCATCAGCGTGCGCGTCGTCGTCACGTCGAGCGGATGATCGCGGCCCTTGTCCAGCTTGCGCGCCGAAAAGCACTGGAAATCCGTGCATTGGCGGCCGTCGACATCAATGATCTGCAGATAGTCGCCCGCCTTGACGAAGTAGGCCTCCGCCGTTGCCGAATGGACGCGCAGGTCGAGCACGGGATCGGCCAGCGGGTCGGCAAGCCTGGATTTCGCCGCCGGGCGGATGGTGGCGCGCCGGACGACGACGCTAAGCGGCGTCGCGGTATCGTGGCCGTCGACCAGCATCGGCCCGCCGGGCGCGGCAATCAGCATTGAGCCGTCGCGGGCGACGGCAAAAGCCTGTTCGGTACCGGCAGGGGTGGCGCCGCCGAAAACGCGAACCGCCTTTGCCTGATCGAGCTGCACCTCGCGCCGCTCGAGGCCTCGGCGCAAGGAAGCGAGGCTATCGTCGCCCTCGGCCAGCATCGCCTTGATGCCGGCGGCATTGCTGTTCGATTTCTCTCCGAGAATGCCGGGATCGGTCGCGCCGCTGCTGTCCCATGCCAGCAGCTCGCAAGCCTGCCCGCCCTCGACATTGCGCACGCTGATCGTATCGCCGGCCTCGACCTCGATCAGCACCGCGCCGTTGCCCTGGACGGTGTAGCGCTCCATCCCGGCCGGCAGCGCGATCTGGCCTGGCCGCAGGATCAGGCTCGGCCGCGGCGGTCCGGCGGCGACGGCGGGGTAGGGCGACTGGCTCATCTCAACCCTGGTTTCGAGAAACAAGTTTGCCTGTGCGTGAAATTATTTTAGCGGGAAGAATAGCAGGGGGATCGGGTTTGGCAAGGTGAAGGTGGCACAAGCTCCCCCTTCGCCCTTGTGGGAGAAGGTGTCGCCGAAGGCGACGGATGAGGGGTGTTCCAGGGAACGCCGGCCTCTCACTCCGCTGGAACACCCTCATCCGTCCCGGCGCTGCGCGCCGATCCACCCCACAAGGGGAGAAGGGAAGGCGCAACAAGGCTATGCCAACGCCTCGCTGTGGCTGATCTCGACGCCATACTCGGCGGCAGCGTCGAGCATCGTGTGCCACAGGCTTTCCGCGAATGTGGCGAACACCAGAAGATTGAACACCGCCTGCCCATCCGGCCGGTCACTGCCACGCCAGAGATTGATGCTGGTGTGATCGACCGCGGTCGCCGCAGCGGTGCCGGGCGGGAACGCCGCCGGGTGCAGGTCTAGTGACAACAATTTCGCCAACATCGAGCGCGCCTTGGCTCCAGAGACGCTGATCAGGGCGCGCGCATGCGACTGATCGGAAAGCGAGGCGGACTGCGAGAACGCCTGGCTCAGCTTCTCCATCGCGTGAATGCCGCCCTTCGACAAGACGAGGAACTGATCCGGTCCCGACCAGATCAGCGTCGCGTCGGGAACTCGGACCGCGTTGGGCGCATTCGGGGCGGCAACGCCGAAGCGGGTTTCGGCAGCCTTCGCCAGTTCTGCCGCTTTGCCGCGCCGCGCCATCACCTGGATCAGGTCGAAATTGCGGATCTCGGTGAGCGATACGCCGGCCGCCGTGCCGCGCGCGCCGTAGCCGCCGACAACAAGCGCTTTCTCCAGCGGACTGCGGGCAATCCAGGAAAACTCAGCCACGCTGGCGCCCTCCATCCGGATCGTAGAAGACAGGACTGCACAGCTCGACATCGTAATCTTCGCCACGCAGCGGATCGTGCGCATGGACGATCTCGCCGATGCGCTCGCGGCCGCGCTCGACCAGCCCAAGCCCGATCCACTGGTCGAGCATCGGCGAAAAGCAGACCGAGGTGACATAGCCCTGGTCATTGTCGGGACCGGGCGTCTCGCCCTTCGGGATAATATGCGCGCCGGAACGCAGGCCGCGCGTCTTGTCGACCGGCTTGATGCCGACGACGACCTGGCGGTCCGGCGCGACCAGCGCCTCGCGCCCGGCCATGACGCGGCCGATGAAGTCTTTCTTGGTCGACATCATCTTGCCGAGGCCGAGGTCGGCGGCGGTCGTCGTGCCGTTCAACTCCGGTCCGGCGACATGGCCCTTTTCGATGCGCATGACGCCGAGCGCCTCGGTGCCGTAGGGCGTAACGCCGAATGGCTTGCCAGCCAGCATCAAATTGCGCACCAGCGCGTCGCCATAGCGCGCGGGAACCGAAATCTCGAACGCCATTTCGCCGGAGAAGGAGATGCGGAACAGCCGCGCTCTGATGCCACCGTGCAGCGCGACTTCCCGCGCCCCCATGAACGGGAAACCTTCGTTCGACAGGTCCTCGGATTCATCAAGGACCTGTTTCAGCAACTCCCGCGCGCTCGGCCCGGCGATCGAGAATTGCGCCCACTGGTCGGAAACCGAGGTCAACTGCACGTCGAATTCCGGGAACAGCACCTGCCGGCAGAATTCGAGATGCTGCATCACCAGCCCGGCCTTGGCGGTGGTGGTGGTCAGGAAATAGTGATCCTCGGCCAGCCGCGACGTCGTGCCGTCGTCATAGACGATGCCGTCCTCGCGCAGCATCAGCCCGTAGCGGGCTTTGCCGACAGCAAGACTGGAGAAGGTGTTGATGTAGACGCGGTCGAGGAAGGCGCCGGCATCCGGGCCGTGCACGTCGATCTTGCCGAGTGTCGAGACGTCGCAGAAGCCGACGCCGGAGCGCACCGCCTTGACCTCGCGCGTGACCGATTCCAGCCAGTCCTTTTCGCCGGCGCGCGGATACCATTGCGCGCGCTTCCACAGGCCGGTGTCGACGAACACCGCGCCCTGTTCGGCGGCCCAGTGATGCGACGGCGTCAGTCGCGTCGCATGGAAGTTCTCGTCGCGATGATGGCCGGCGAAGGCGCCGATGGCGACCGGCACATAGGGCGGCCGGTAGATCGTCGTACCGGTCTCGGGAATGGACTTGCCTGACACAGCCGCCATGATGGCGAGGCCGGCGACATTCGAGGTCTTGCCCTGGTCGGTGGCCATGCCGAGCGTCGTATAGCGCTTGAGATGCTCGACCGATTCAAAACCCTCGCGCTGCGCCAGTTCAATGTCGGAAGCCGTGACATCGTGCTGGTAGTCGACGAAGGCTTTCCCTTTGCCGGCGACATGCCAGAGTGGCGTTAGTGAAAACGCTTCGCTGTCGGCGACCGGCGACGTGCCGGCATTGCCGCTTCGTCCGGCGCTCTGCGCTGCCGCAACACCCGCGGCAAATCCCTGGCGCAGGCAGTCGCCCAGCCCGAAGGCGCCGTTGGCGGCGCCGACAGCCACCATGCCGGGCGGCGCACCGTCCGGCACGAAAGCTGCGATGTCGTCCTGCCATTTCGGCCGGCCGCGATGATAAGAGGTCAACCCGACCGCCGGATTCCAGCCGCCGGAGACGGTAAGCCCGTCGGCTTCGACTTCCGCCCGGGAGCCACCGGTGAGCGCCACCGCAATTTTCCTAACGCCGTCCTTGCCGCCCTCGACCCCGCTGACGGAACCGTTGAGCACGGCAAAGCCGGCCTTGGCGGCAAGCACGCGATGCGCGGCGGAGACGTCCGGGCGCGCATCGACGACCGCCGCGATCTGCAATCCGGCGGCGAGCGCGCTCTCGACCGTGCGCCAGCCGTCCTCATTGTTGGTGAACAGCGCGATCCGCTTTGCCGGCGTCGCCGCATAGCGCGCGACATAGGTCCGCATCGCCGAAGCCATCATCACGCCGGGCGTGTCGTTGCCGGCAAAGACGATCGGCCGCTCGATGGCGCCTGCGGCGACGACGCAGTGCCTGGCCACGATCCGCCACAGCCGCTGGCGCACCTGGTGCTCGGGCGGCGAGGGCAGGTGGTCGTTGACCCGCTCGATCGCGCCATAGGTGCCGCCATCATAGACGCCGAACAGCGTCGTGCGGTTCATGATGCGGACATCGGGCAGTGCGGCGAGTTCGGCCAGCGTGCGTGAAATCCATTCGGCTGCCGGCTCGCCGTCGACCATGCCGCCGTCGGCGAGCAGGCGGCCGCCAAGCGCAAAATCTTCCTCGCACAGGATGACGCGGGCGCCGCCGCGCCCGGCCGCCAGTGCCGCAGCCAGCCCGGCCGGGCCGGACCCGGCAATCAGCACGTCGCAATGCGCCCACGCCTTGTCGTAATGGTCGGGATCGGCGACGCCTGCAGCGCGACCGAGGCCGGCGGCGCGGCGGATCGCCGGCTCGTAGACCGCTTCCCAGAATTTCGCCGGCCACATGAAGGTCTTGTAGTAAAAGCCGGCGACGAAGATCGGCGCAAACAGCTGGTTGACCGCCATCAGATCATGGCGCAGCGACGGCCAGCGGTTCTGGCTGGCCGCTTCCAGACCGTCATAAAGCTCGGCCGTGGTCGCCTTGGTGTTGGGCTCGCGTCGCGCTCCGCTGCGCAGTTCGACCAGCGCGTTGGGCTCCTCCGAACCAGCGGTCAGGATGCCGCGTGGGCGATGGTATTTGAACGAGCGGCCGACCAGCTTGACGCCATTGGCGATCAGCGCCGAGGCCAGCGTGTCGCCTTGGAAGCCGGCAAAGCTCTTGCCGTCGAAGCGGAAGCCCAGTGGCGCGGCGCGATCGATGAGACCGCCTGATACGAGACGATAGGGCTGGCTGGAGGTCACGATCGCCCGCCTTCCGTCGCTGTGGCCTGATGAGCGCTGACCTGGACAGAATTCATCTTGCAGCCTGCTTCGCACCAACGCCGGCCGCCGGCTCGACGGAGGAAATCTCATGCGTAAGCGTGTTGCGGGCGACCTTCAGCCAGGCCCGGCAGCCGCCGCCATGGTACCAGTATTCGCTCATCGGCCCGGCGACATTGTCGCGCAGATAGACATAGTCGAAGACCTCGTCTTCGGAGGAGCCGGCCGCCGGACGCACCGGCCTGGCGTCGCCCAGATAGGTGAACTCGCCGAGTTCGCGTTCGCCGCAGAAGGGACAGACAATGCGCATGCTCTTCAGCCAGCCTTCAATGCAGGTTCGGTTGGGCGCCCTGGCCCTTTTCGTCGATCATCGCACCTCGCCGGAAGCGGTCGAGGCGGAAGCGCGCCGCCTCCTTGTGCGGCTCGTCGCGCGCCAGCAGATGGGCAAAGACCAGGCCGGAGCCGGGCGTCGCCTTGAAGCCGCCATAGCACCAGCCGGCATTGAGATAGAGCCCGTCGACCGGCGTCTTGTCGATGATCGGCGAGCCGTCCATCGACATGTCCATGATGCCGCCCCACTGGCGCAGCAGCCGCACGCGGCCGATCATCGGCATCAGCGCCATGCCGCCCTCGCAGACGTCCTCCATGACAGGCAGATTGCCGCGCTGGGCGTAGGAATTATAGCCGTCGATGTCGCCGCCGAAGACCAGGCCGCCCTTGTCGGATTGGCTGACGTAGAAATGGCCGGCGCCGAAGGTCATGACATTGGGGATCAGCGGCTTGATCGCCTCCGAGACGAAGGCCTGCAGCACATGGCTTTCGATCGGCAGCCGCATGCCGGCCATCGCCGCGACGCGCGACGAGGAGCCGGCGACCGCCATGCCGACCTTGGCCGCACCGATCTTGCCGCGGCTCGTCTCGACGCCGGTCACCTTGCCGTTGCCGTCGCGGACAAAGCCGGTCACCTCGCAATTCTGGATGATGTCGACGCCGAGCGCGCTCGCCGCATGCGCATAGCCCCAGACCACGGCGTCGTGGCGTGCCGTGCCGCCGCGTCGCTGCAAAAGCCCGCCCTGCACCGGAAAGCGCGCATTGTCGAAGTTCAGGAACGGCATCATCTTCCTGACCGCCGCCAGATCGAGTAGTTCGGCATCGATGCCGTTGATGCGCATGGTGTTGCCGCGCCGTGCGTAGGCGTCGCGCTGCGCGTCGGAATGGTAGAGATTGATGACGCCGCGCTGGCTGACCATGGTGTTGTAGTTGAGGTCCTGCTCCATACGTTCCCACAGCTTCATCGAAAGCTCGTAGAAGCCGGTATTGCCGGGCAGCCCGTAATTGGAGCGGATGATGGTGGTGTTGCGGCCGGCATTGCCGGAGCCGATCCAGCCTTTTTCCAGCACCGCGACATTCCTGATGCCGTACTCGCTGGCGAGGAACCATGCCGTCGCCAGTCCATGGCCGCCGCCGCCGATGATCACCACGTCGTAGTGGCTCTTCGGGCTGGCGTCGCGCCAGGTGCGCTGCCAGTTCTTGTGGCCGGAAAATGCCGCCCGGGCGAGGGAGAAGATCGAGTATTTCATGAACCTGTTTCGCGCCGGGCGTGCTTCCGGATCAGATGTCGAGCGTGTGGTCGCGCTCCCACTGGGTGAAGTGGGAAGCATAGGAATTCCATTCCTGTTGCTTGAGCTTTAGATAGGCCGACGAGAATTCCTCACCCAGCGCCGCCTTGAGCGATTTGTCGTTGTCAAACTCGCGCAATGCGTCGAGCAGGTTGAGCGGCAGCTTCGGCGCGCCCTCGACCGTATGGCCGAACTGGTACATGTCGATGTCGTAGCGCCTGCCGGGATCGGCCTTCGAGCGGACGCCGTCGAGGCCGGCGGCGATGATCACGGCCTGCAGCAGATAGGGGTTTGCCGCGCCGTCGGGCAGGCGCAGCTCGAAGCGGCCGGGGCCGGGCACGCGCACCATGTGGGTGCGGTTGTTGCCGGTCCAGGTCACGGTGTTCGGCGCCCAGGTGGCGCCGGAGATGGTGCGCGGTGCGTTGATGCGCTTGTAGGAATTGACCGTCGGGTTGGTGATGGCGGCAAGCGCGGAAGCATGTTTCATGATGCCGCCGAGGAAATTCCTGCCCTTGGCCGACAGGCCGAGTTCCATCGCATTATCGGCAAAGACATTGGTCTTGCCGTCCCTGTCCCAAACCGAGATGTGGGCATGGCAGCCATTGCCGGTCAGGCCCTGGAACGGCTTCGGCATGAAGGTCGCGCGCAGGCCGTGCTTTTCCGCAACGGATTTCACCATGAATTTGAAGAAGGAATGCTTGTCGGCGGTCGCCAGAGCATCGTCGAAGGCCCAGTTCATCTCGAACTGGCCGTTGGCGTCCTCATGGTCGTTCTGGTAGGCGCCCCAGCCGAGCGCCAGCATATGGTCGCAGATCTCGGCGATGACGTCGTAGCGGCGCATCACCGCCTGCTGGTCGTAGCAGGGCTTCGACGCCGTGTCGTATTCGTCGGAAATCGTCTTGCCGTCCGGCGAGATCAGGAAGAACTCGGCCTCGACGCCGGTCTTGATGTGCATGCCGTCGCCGGCGGCCTCGGCGATCAGCCGCTTCAGCGTGTTGCGTGGCGCCTGCTCGACCGATTTGTCGTCCATGATGCAGTTGGCGGCGACCCAGGCGACCTCCGGCTTCCAAGGCAACTGGATCACCGAGGCCGGATCCGGCACCGCCAGCATGTCGGGATGCGCCGGCGTCAGGTCGAGCCAGGTGGCAAAGCCGGCAAAGCCCGCACCGTCCCGCTGCATGTCGGCGATCGCCTGCGCCGGCACCAGCTTGGCGCGTTGCCCACCGAACAGGTCGGTGTAGGATATCATGAAATATTTGACGCCCTTTTCCTTGGCGAAGGCGGCGAGATCGTTCCCCATTATAGTTCCTCGCTTACTGGCATTTGGTTTGTTTTAGAAGCCGTTCTTGCCCGGTATCCAATTGGTGCCGGCCAGCGGCACGCCGGCCATGGCTGCGGCTTCGATCGTCAAGGCCACAAGATCCTCGGGCTCGAGATTGTGCAGGCTATTCTTGCCGCAGGCGCGGGCGATCGTCTGAGCCTCAAGTGTCATCACCTTAAGATAATTCGCCAGCCGTCGTCCGGCCGCAATCGGATCGACCCGTTTCATTAGCTCGGGATCCTGCGTGGTGATGCCGGCCGGATCGCGTCCTTCGTGCCAGTCGTCATAGGCGCCGGCCGTGGTGCCGAGCTCGTTGTATTCCGCCTCCCAGCGCGGATCATTGTCACCGAGCGCGACAAGCGCTGCCGTGCCGATCGACACCGCGTCGACGCCGAGCGCTAGCGCCTTGGCGACGTCGGCGCCGTTGCGTATGCCGCCCGAGACGATCAGCTGCACCTTGCGGTGCATGCCGAGGTCCTGCAGCGCCTGCACCGCCGGCCTGATGCAGGCAAGCGTCGGCTGCCCGACGTTCTCGATGAACACTTCCTGGGTTGCTGCGGTGCCGCCCTGCATGCCGTCGACGACGACGACGTCGGCACCGGCCTTTACCGCAAGGGCTGTATCGTAATAGGGCCGGGCGCCGCCGACCTTGACGTAGATCGGCTTTTCCCAGTCGGTGATTTCGCGCAGTTCCAGGATCTTGATCTCGAGATCGTCCGGCCCGGTCCAGTCGGGGTGGCGCGAGGCCGAGCGCTGGTCGATGCCTTTCGGCAGCGTGCGCATTTCGGCGACGCGGTCGGAGATCTTCTGGCCGAGCAGCATGCCGCCCCCGCCGGGCTTGGCGCCCTGGCCGACGACAACCTCGATCGCGTCGGCACGGCGCAGATCGCGCGGGTTCATGCCGTAGCGCGACGGCAGATACTGGTAGACCAGCGTCTTCGAATGGCCGCGCTCTTCCTCGGTCATGCCGCCGTCGCCGGTGGTCGTCGAGGTGCCCGACAGCGTGGCGCCGCGGCCGAGCGCTTCCTTCGCCGGCCCGGACAGCGAGCCGAAGCTCATGCCGGCAATGGTGATCGGGATTTTCAGTTCGATCGGTTTTTTTGCATAGCGCGAGCCGAGCACGACGCTGGTGTCGCAGCGTTCGCGATAGCCTTCGAGCGGATAGCGCGAGATCGAAGCACCGAGGAACAGAAGGTCATCGAAATGCGGCAGCTTGCGCTTGGCGCCGGCGCCGCGGATGTCGTAGATGCCGGTCGCCGCGGCGCGGCGGATCTCGGAAAGCGTGTAGTCGTCGAAGGTCGCGGATTTGCGCGGCGTCGTCGGCGGGTTGCGATAGGTCATTGAGCCTCAATACGCGTCGGCGTTGTCGATATTGAAATTGTAGAGGGTACGAGCCGAGCCATAACGCTTGAACTCCGCCGCCTTGACGCCGGTCACGCCGGCGCGGTCGAGTAAGCCTTGCAGCAATTCGAGATGCTCGGGCCGCATCTCCTTGGCGATGCAGTCGGCGCCGAGGCTTTCGACCTTGCCGCGCACGAAAAGCCGCGCCTCGTAGATGGAATCGCCGAGCGCATCGCCGGCATCGCCCAGCACCACCAGATTGCCGGACTGCGCCATGAAGGCCGACATGTGGCCGATTTTGCCATGGACGACGATGTCGATGCCTTTCATCGAAATGCCGCAACGCGATGACGCGTTGCCTTCGATGACCAGCAGCCCGCCGCGGCCGGTGGCGCCGGCATACTGGCTGGCATCGCCTTTGACGACGATCTGGCCCGACATCATGTTCTCGCCGACGCCGGGCCCGGCCGAGCCATGCACGGTGATGGTGCCGCCGTCGTTCATGCCGCCGCAATAGTAGCCGACGCTGCCGCGCACATCGATGGCGACCGGCTGGTCGACGCCGACGGCGACCGAATGGCTGCCTCGCGGGTGGAGCACCTCCCAGGCGGTCTCGTTCGAACCGGGCGCCAGATCGTGCAGCGCCTGGTTGAGCTCGCGCAGCGACATTTCGGCCAGGTCGAAGACCCGCGATGCCTGGCCCGGCTCACGCGCTGCCTTGGAGAGGTTGATTGCCGGCATCAGCTCAATGCTCCCAGAAATAGACGGTTGCGGGCTCGGGTTCCCAGACGTTCGCATTGTCTATGCCGGGCAGTTTGGTGAGCGCACGATATTCCGAGCCGAAGGCGACATACTGGTCGGTTTCGGCCATCACGGCGGGCTTGCAGGCGATGGGGTCGCGCACCACGCCGAAGCCGTTCTTGGTGCCGACGACGAAGGTGAAAAAGCCGTCGAGATCGCTCAGCGTGCCTTCCAGCGCCTCGCCCAGGTTCTTGCCATGCGCCATCTGCGAGGAGAGATAGGCGGCAGCGACCTCGGTGTCGTTCTCGGTCTCGAACGTCATGCCTTCACGGATCAGTTCGCGGCGGACATTGTTGTGGTTGGATAGCGAGCCATTATGCACCAGGCACTGGTCGGCGCCGGTCGAGAACGGATGCGCGCCCATCGTCGTCACCGCCGATTCGGTCGCCATGCGGGTATGGCCGATGCCGTGCGTGCCGGTCATCTCGCGGACGCCGAAACGGTCGACGACTGCTTCCGGCAAGCCGACTTCCTTGTAGATCTCGACGACGTCGCCGGCGCCCATGATGCGGATGTCGGGGCGCAGCGTCTGGATCGCCTCGCGGGCTTCGTCGATCTTGGCAGGCATCGTCCGGACCACGGCATGCGTCGACTTCGCAGCAATGCTCACCGGCGCGCCGATTGCCTTGGCGAGTTCGGCGTCGAGGCCGCGGAAATCGCGCTCCGGCTTGGCCGACTGGATGGTGATCTTGGCTTCACTGGAGGGCGCGCCATAGATGGCGATGCCGGCGCTGTCGGGACCGCGATCGCTGAGCGAGATCAGCATCTCCGACAGCATCGCGCCAAGCTGGGGCTCGAGCGACTTGTCCTTCAAAAACAGTCCGACGATTCCGCACATGTCAGGCTCCGCGAGTTTGTTCCTCCGAGATGTATCGAATGAGTCCCGGGAATTCAATTGGTATGAAAAAAATTTTCCTGTCGTTATATATCGGCTGAGGCGCCGCCGGCCGCACTATTGCTGCGCTGGCCGCCATTGTGAACCCATTTGGCATAGCGGATCCGGGCGATCTTGTAGGCATCCAGGATCGACAGGGCATAGATCAGGACGCCGCCGGCATGGCGGCCGATGAAGCTGGCATCGGGCGGCGCGATCTTGGCGGTGACCCAGGCCAGGACCACCATGAAGAACAGGAATTGCAGGCCGCGCACCGGCACGCCGAGCACGACATGCCCGCTCGCCGGCAAAACGATCGCAGCGCCCAGAACCAGATAGGGGCTCAATGGTGCGGGGGAGGTGGTGATCTGGCTGGTCATGCCGCCTGCCGTTCGCTTTGATTGATGGCATCGCGCAGCGCCGAAGCCGACGACAGCAGCCGCTCGATCAGCCCCGGATCGAGCCTGACCGTGCCGAATTCGGCTTGCCGGAATACGCCGTAGCGCGCCCGCTCGGCCTCGGCCAGCAGCCAGACGATGCGCACGCCGTTCGGTGTGATCAGCAGTTCCTTGGCGCGCTCCTCGGCAAAGACATCGAGGTGATCGGCGATGACGGCTTCGGGGAAGCGCACGCCCTTGCGGTCGCTCCGCAGCACCGCCTCGGCTGGAAATCCGGCGGCCTTCGGCAGTGTATGGACGAGATGATCGAAATTGGAAAAAGTCGTCGGCGATCCCGGCCGCATCATCATGTCGAAAGTGCCTGGTATCACGACCTTTTCGGTGATCGAAACGCTCAGCCAGCGCGCCGGCAGCTTCCTTATCGCCAGCGTGTCGACGATGGTCCGCACCTGCACCCGCCGGCCGTTCCACGAGCCGGCGAAGGTGACGACGCCGGCGACGCCGTCCGAGACGTTGGCCGCGTCGGGGATGACGGCGCGGACGCCGGCTTCGTCGGCAGCAAGCGCAGTCGAAGCCTTGGCGCGGTTGGCGCGCGCAAGCCAGGCTATGTGGAGGACGAGAGCCAGGGCAACCGCCCCGGCGAGCAATGCTGAGATCACCTAGCGCACCTCGTCACGCAAATGCCCGCCCAGACCGGGCGCGCCGTCAGTACCCCTGCGGCTTCGGCCACGGCATGGTGAACTGGGCACCACGGCGTACGAATTTGTAGCGGTAGAAGTGGAACCACAGCGAGATCAGGAAGTAGAAGGCGACCATGGCGATCAGCTGCGAACCAAAGCCGAGGAAGATCGCAAAGAAGGTCACCACGCAAAGGCAGAACAAGACGATCGCCGGCAGCGGATGGAAGGGATGGGTGTAGCCGCGGCGGATCGAGCCGAGCGGCCACTTCTTCCTGAACATGATGATGTTGATGCTCATGAAGGTGTATTGCAGCACGCCCGACAGGATCGAGAAGGTGATCGCCTGGTTGAGGTCGGCGATGAAGGCGAAGGCGAGCGCGATCGGCAGCAGGAACAGGATCGAGCGGTAGGGTGTGCGGTATTTCGGATGCACCGCCGAGAACCAGGTCGGCAGATAGCGGTCGCGGCCGAGCGAAAACCAGGCGCGCGCGGCGTCGTTGATGCAGCCATTGGCGGAAGCAAGTGCAGCAAGCAGCGTCGCGATGAACAACAGGTTCTCCAGCAGCGCACTGCCAGTCAGTTTGCCTGCGTCCCACAGCGGATAATAGGTGATGCCGAGATATTCCCAGGGCATCAGCGAGGCGCAGACATACCAGGTCATGGCGGCCGCGATCAGAAGCGTGATCATCCCGGCCATCGTGCCGTAAGGCAGCGAGCGCGCCGGCGAGCGTACTTCCTCGGCGGCCTGCGTGGTGCCCTCGATGCCGAGATAGTACCAGATGCCGAACTGGAAGGCGGCGATGACGCCGATCCAGCCATAGGGCAGGGCGTTGCCGGGGGTGACCAACTCGTTCAGCTTCAGCACGGCGCCTTGCGTCCACGGACTGACCGAGAAGAACAGGATGACGATCGAGACATAGGCGATGGCGGTGATGACGAAATTGACGTTGAGCGTCATCAGCACGCCACGATAGTTCAGCCATGCCAGCACGACGATGGTCGCGGCGATGAAGGAATTGTGGTTGAGGCCCTCGACGCCGGCCTTGGCGACAATGGTGTCGCCGAGCAGTCCGACACTTCGAGCATGGTATAGGCAAAGACCAGGAAAAGCGCGACGTTGAAGGCCATCAGCGGCCCGACAATGTGCTTGGCCTGGGCATATTGGCCGCCGGCGGCGGCAACCGTCGAGGTGACTTCGGAATCGATCATCGCGACCGAGGTGTAGAGCAGTCCGACGATCCAGCAGACTATCAGCGCCGCCAGCGCGCCGCCCTTGTCCGCCGCGAAATTCCAGCCGGTGAATTCGCCGACCAGAACGATGCCGACACCGAGCGCCCAGACATGGGCGGGGCCGAGCACCCTGAGCAGTGAAACCCTGTCGCCTTGCACTTGCACCGCTGGTTCAGCCGCGATCGTCATCGTTCAATCCCCCACTCAGATCCGGTGTTTTTCGGACACGGCTTCAAGTTCGCCTTCCCTGGACGAGGTCAGCATCTCTTCGGAATAGGTCGTGTCGATCTTGAACCAGTCGTAGAGCATCCACAGCGCGAGCACGATCGAGATGCCCCAGCATGCGTAAGAGAGTGCCACCCACATGACGATGCTTCCCTATCTATTTGTCGCCGAATTTTTCGTCGATGACGTCGCGGTATTCGCGGTCCGATGCGCGGAACAGAAAGATGAAATAGCCGATCAGCACCGCGGCCATGATGATCAGCGTCGGCCAGTCGATGATGTAGTGGAACCGGTTCTGGATGATGTCGTGCGCGGTTTCCGGCGTGTAGCCGAGCTTTTCCCAGATCGAGGCCATGGTCGGGTTCTGGCCGAGCGCTTCCCACGTCTTGGCGTCGAGCGCGTCGATGGATTTTGCCGCCCCTGCCAGGCCTAGTTTCAGCGGCAGCCACAGCGCGACGAAAATCGCGACCACGACGACGGCGATATCGAAAACCTGTCCGGCCTTGCTCTGTTCGGGCGGTGTATAGCGGGCCATGCGTCTTCCCCTCAGGACTTGCGGTTGCGGTAGGCGTCGGCGTTCTTGATGTCGAGGCCGTAGATGAAGTCCTTGTCTTCCTTGTAGTGGTTGACCATCGCCAGGATCGCGGCCGTGTTGAAGATCAGCACGGCGGCCGCGGCGACCGCGACGACGAGCTTGATGCCGGCATCGGGGATGTATGGCCATGTCATGAACAGGACGAAAAGGATCGTCGCCCACAGGCAGACGATCAGGAGCACCGATCCACGAAGGTCGGAACGGTACAGGGCTTCAATGCGCTGCTGCATGTCGGACATCGGTTCCCCTCCATCGCTCTCTTTCAAGAGAGTGAAATTTTTTTCATAAATTCAAGCCGAATTCCGCAATTGTCAAGACGATTTTACGCAACGTTAACCGTTTGTTTGATCCGCCGAATTTTGCCTGACAATGAAATTATTTGCTTGCGGGTATTGCAGGCTCCCGGCGTTTGCGATCAATATTCGGGCAACGCTCCCGCCGCTGTGCAGGGAGCAGGGAAAGCAAACGTTTTTCGAAACGGAGGACAGCGGATGACGGCATCCTGGAGATTTTCGACGCTTGCGGACCGCCATCGCGCGCTCGGCTCCAAGCTCGAGGACTGGAGCGGCATGGGCACCGCCTGGACCTACGACAAGGACGCCGACGAAGAGTACATCGCCATCCGCACCAAGGCCGGGCTGATGGACGTGTCCGGCTTGAAGAAGGTCCACATCACCGGGCCGCACGCCTCTCACCTGATCGACCTGGCGACGACGCGCGACGTCGAAAAGATCTATCCCGGCAAGTCGGCCTATGCCTGCATGCTCAACGAGGCCGGCAAGTTCACCGACGACTGCATCCTCTACCGCACCGGCCCGAATTCCTGGATGGTCGTGCATGGCTCGGGCACCGGCCATGAAGAGCTGCAGCGTGCTTCCGTCGGTCGCGACGTGTCGCTGCGCTTCGACGACAATCTGCACGACCTTTCGCTGCAGGGGCCGCTAGCCGTGGATTATCTGGCAAAGCATGTGCCCGGCATTCGCGACCTCAACTATTTCCACCACATGCAGACGCAGTTGTTCGGCTTTCCGGTGATGATCTCGCGCACCGGCTACACCGGCGAGCGCGGCTACGAGATCTTCTGCCGTGGCCAGGACGCCGGAACGATCTGGGACAGGATCCTCGACGAGGGCAAGAGCGTCGGCATCATCCCGTGCCGCTTCACCACGCTCGACATGCTGCGCGTCGAGAGCTACCTGCTGTTTTACCCCTACGACAATTCGCAGAAATATCCGTTCGAGAATGAGGGGCCCGGCGACACGCTGTGGGAGCTTGGTCTCGACTTCACCGTCAGCCCGGGCAAGACGGGCTTTCGCGGTGCCGAGGAGCACTACCGCCTGAAGGGCAAGGAGCGCTTCAAGATATTCGGTGTGCTGCTCGAAGGCAGGGAGCCGGCCGACGAGGGCGCACCGGTCTATCGCGACGGCAAGAAGGTCGGCGTGGTGACCTGCGCCATGTATTCGCCGCTGGTCAGGAAATCGATGGCCATCGCCCGGCTCGACGTTGACTGCGCGGTCCAGGGCACCCGGCTCGAGATCCGCAACAGGAGCGGCGCCATCAGCGCAACCGCCGAGCCGCTTCCGTTCGACGACCCGAAGAAGACCAAGCGCACGGCGAAAGGCTGAGGCATACTGCGGGTATGGCAGCGAAAAGCATCATCAGCCGCCCGGTCTATGGGACCCTGTCTCCACAGCCCGGCAAGCACCATCTTTTCGTAGCGGACGCAGAGGGAGCGCTGGCGATTACCGATCTGGCTGCCAAGGCACCGGCGGATTTCTTCGGCGGCGCCCACATCATCTTCATTCCCGGCCGCGACGGTAAATACGCCGAGGCGGTCGAAGCACTGAAGCCGGCGCAGCTCTACCTCGGCCATTCCTTCGCCAGTGCCCTGCCGCGGCTGAAGCAGACGCTGGCCAACGCCCATATGGGCCTCAGGCTCTACCTTGCCGGCACCGAAGGGCTGATCGGCCAGGCCATGCAGGCGGCGCTCGAAGCCGGCATCGACCACACCTCGATCCAGACCGAGCATCGCGGCTCGCTGGCGCGCCGCGTGCAGTGCGTCCATTGCAAGGGCATCACCGAGAACGTCACGACGCAGCCGGCAACCTGTTCGCATTGCGGCCTGCTGCTTCTGGTGCGCGACCACTATTCGCGGCGCCTCGCCGCCTTCCAGGGCGTCTGCATCAACGCCGAGGACCGCAGCGAAATTCCTCCGATCGAGGAGGTCTTTCGATGAGCACCGGCACCACCAAACTCGATGTCGTCGTCAGCGATGTCGTCCCGGTCAACGAGTTGGTGACGCGCTTTCATTTCCGCAGGCGCGACGGCCAGCTTTTGCCGACCTTTTCCGGCGGCGCCCATGTCGTCGTCGAGATGCGCGATGGCGAACGCACCAGGCTCAATCCCTATTCGCTGATGGGCTCGCCGCTCGACACCCGCGAATACACCATCTCGGTGCGCCGCGACGACGCCGGCCGCGGCGGCTCGCTGTTCATGCACAGGCAGGTCAGGCCGGGCACGGAGATGGTGGTGAGCTACCCCGTCAATCTGTTCTCGCTCGATCTTCGGGCCAGGAAGCATCTGATGCTGGCCGGTGGCATCGGCATCACCCCGTTTATGGCGCAGACCGCGCAGCTGGCGGCGCAAGGCGGCAATTTCGAATTGCATTACACCTGCCGCACCGCCTCGCTCGGCACCTATGCGGACCTGCTGAGAGAGCGCTACGATCGCCGGGTCAGGCTCTATCACGACGACCGCGACGAGCGCGTCGATCTCGACCGGCTGTTGTCGTCGCAGCCGCTCGGCACGCATCTCTATGTCTGCGGGCCGTCCGGCATGATCGGCTGGGTGCGCGAACGCGCCGCTGCCCTCGGCTGGCCGCCAGAGACCGTGCATTTCGAGCATTTCGCGGCCCCGCAGCCCGGCGCGCCGTTCGACGTGACGCTGGCGCTCAGCGGCAAGACGATCCGCGTCGACGAGCAGCAGAGCCTGCTCGAGGCGATCGAGGCGGCCGGCGTCGATCCGCCCTATCTATGCCGCGGCGGCGTCTGCGGCCAATGCGAGACCAACGTGATTTCGCATGACGGCAAATTCATCCACAACGATCACTGGCTGAGCGAGGAAGACCACCGGTCGGGCTGCAAGATCATGCCTTGCGTGTCGCGCTTCGAGGGCAGGTCGCTGGTGCTGGAAAGATAGGAGGCGAGCTTGGGCATCACCTTTCGCAAGGAAACGTTCCGCGACGACTTCACCTTCAGGAACAGCCCCGAGCACATCAGGCGGTTCCCGTTCCCGTTCCATGAAGATAGCTACATGTATGCGGTCAACATCGAGCCGCATGTCGTCGGGCCGAAGGGCAGCGTGCTGGAGAATTTGATCGACGTCGACGAGCACTATGTCGCCGAGATGCAGGACCGCGCTTTGGTGCTGGCCGAGGATCCGCTGCGCTGCCAGTCGCTGCCGCACATGACGCTGGCCGGCTGGGACCTGCTCGAACTCCTGATGGAGCAGCAGGCGCTGGGCTACCCCGAGCATTTCACGCTGATCCGCGACGGCGATCGCTGGCGCTGGATCAACCGGCCGCTCGGCATCGACGACAGCTTCACCTTCGGCGACGTCTCGACGCTGCCCTATGGGCCAATGGAATACATCACCCGCCAGAGCCAGGGCGATTTCTGCATTCTCGACCAGCGCGACGGCAATCTGTGGATGGATGCCGGCATGGTCACCACCCAGGCCGACTGGTCGCTCGATTTCGACATCGGCATGAACTTCTTCGAATGGCACGCGCCGGTGCCGCTGGCGCATGAGAAGGGGATCTTCGTCCGGGCGCTGAAATTCCTCACCAACATCCAGCAGGGTAAGCCGGCGCGCCGGCTGAACTGGACGATGACCATCAATCCGCGCCTCGACACCAGCCCGGAAAATTACCACAAATGGGGTCCGGACCGCGCCACGGTGACGCCGGAAAACGTTGGCGAAAAAGTGCATCTGCGCGTCGAACTGCAGAGTTTCTGGCGGCTGCCACGCTCGAATGCGATCGTCTTCCCGATCCGCTGTTACCTCATCAAGATGGACGAACTGGTGACGCAGCCGAAATGGGCACGCCGCCTGCACCGCGTCATCCGCGACCTGCCCGACGAACTCGCTGCCTACAAGGGCCTGACGCGTTATCGGCCGACTTTGGTCGAATGGCTGTCGAAATTGGATGATGGCAGCCCGACATCGCCGGGCTTCGGGCCGGAGTAAAGCTGCCCGCGAAGCTGCTAATCTCCCCACGAGGGGGGAGATTGGCCAACTCACCCCGCGCTCTGCGGGTAGCAGATGATCGACAGATAGCGCATCGGCAGAACGCTCAGCACTTCCGGTCCGTGCGGCGCATCGGCGTCGAAGAACAGGCTGTCGCCGGGCTTCATCGGGTAGAGATTGCTGCCATGCCGGTAAACCACTTCGCCTTCGAGCATATAGAGGAATTCCATGCCTTCATGCTGGAAGGTCGGGAACACGTCGGAATCCTCGGTCAGCGTGATCAGATAGGGTTCGACGACGACGCCGCTGGTGTTGGAGCCGATATGGCCGAGCAAATTGTACTGGTGGCCGGCGCGCGTGCCGCGGCGTTCGACGTCGAGGCCTTCGCCGGCCTTGACGAAGACGGCACTGCGCTCCTCCTCGAAACGGCGGAAGAAGGCGGTGACGGGAACGCCGAGCGCCCGCGACAGCGCCTGCAACGTGGTCAGCGATGGCGAGGTGATGCCGTTCTCGATCTTCGACAGCATGCCGAGCGAAATGTCGGTGGCGGCAGCCAGATCGGCGACGGTGATGCCGAGCTTTTTGCGGAATGCCCGCACCTCGCGGCCGATCGCGACCTCAAGCACTTTTTCGCGGGTGTCGCGAATGGCGTGCGGGTTCTGGGTGAGCGGCACGCGTATCTTGCGCGGCTCGATCGCGGCGGGTTTGGCTTTGCCCGCCGCGGCGCTGGCATCTTGCTTCAGATTGGACGCTCTTTTCGCCATTTCGCCACCCCGGACCTTGCCGATTCATTTCACTCACGGTGAACATATTCGGTGCCGATACAGAAGCGCAACTCTCACGACAAGTCGAATTGCGCAATGACCGGATTTCGCCCGAGCTTCCACGTCGTTTAGAAATCCAGCTCGGCGAAGCGCGGTTTCGCGACAAGCCCTGTTGACAGCATCGAAGGGGCAATTACTGTCCTGTCAGTGAAATTTGTTTCGTTAGAGAAATGAGATTGGGAGGCCCGCATGAAAGATCGTGTTGCCGTCATCGGAGCCGGGCCGTCCGGCATGGCCCAGCTCCGGGCCTTCAAGTCGGCCGCCGACAAGGGCGCCGATATTCCCGAGATCGTCTGCTTCGAAAAGCAGTCCGACTGGGGCGGCCTGTGGAATTACACCTGGCGCACCGGCCTCGACGAGCACGGCGACCCGGTGCATGGCTCGATGTACCGTTACCTCTGGTCGAACGGGCCGAAGGAATGCCTCGAATTCGCCGACTACACGTTCGAGGAGCATTTCGGCCGGCCGATCGGCTCCTATCCGCCCCGTGCCGTGCTGTGGGACTACATCAAGGGCCGCGTCGAAAAATCGGGTGTGCGTCAATGGGTGCGCTTCAACAGCCCGGTGCGCATGGTCACCTTCTCCGACACGACGAAAAAATTCACCGTCACCGCGCATGACCGCACCAACGACGTCACCTATTCGGAAGAGTTCGACAATGTCGTCGTCGCTTCGGGGCATTTCTCCGTGCCCAACGTTCCCTATTTCGAGGGCTTCTCGACCTTCAATGGTCGCATCCTGCACAGCCACGATTTCCGCGACGCGATGGAATTCAAGGGCAAGGATATCTTGATCATCGGCCGCTCCTATTCGGCCGAGGACATCGGCTCGCAATGCTACAAATACGGCGCCAAATCGATAACCTCGAGCTACCGCTCGAAGCCGATGGGCTTCAAATGGCCGGAGAACTGGAAGGAAGTGCCGCTGCTGCAGAAGGTCGTCGGCAAGACCGCGCATTTCAAGGATGGCAGCACCAAAGACGTCGACGCCATCATCCTGTGCACCGGCTATCTCCATTCCTTCCCGTTCCTCACCGAGGATTTGAAGCTGAAGACCGCCAACCGTATGTGGCCGGACGGGCTCTACGAGGGCGTCGTCTGGGAGAAAAACCCGAAGCTGTCCTATATCGGCATGCAGGACCAGTTCTACACCTTCAACATGTTCGACGCGCAGGCCTGGTTCGCCCGCGACGTCATCATGGGCCGTGTCGAGCTGCCCTCGGCCGAAGCGATGGCGGAGCACGGCCGGAAATGGCGGGCACGCGAGGAGACGCTGGAAGACGCCGAGCAGATGATCTGGTTCCAGGGCGACTACACCAGGGAGCTGATGGAGCAGACCGACTATCCGGGCTTCGACGTCGAGGCCGTCAATCGGACCTTCATGGAGTGGGAGCACCACAAGGCGGAAGACATTATGGGCTTCCGCGACCATGCCTATCGCTCGCTGATGACCGGAACGATGGCGCCTTTGCACCATACGCCGTGGCTGCAGGCGATGGACGATTCGATGGAGAGCTATCTCGAGGTGAAGGGCGTGGCGGCGGAGTAGCAGTCAGAACGGCGATGACTTGCCTCAGACAACCTCCCGCGCCGGGTCGGCTGCAAGCGCCAGGGAATTTGCGACGTGCTCGAGGTGCTCCTCGTCCAGAATGCTGGTCGCGACGCGGACGGCGTTCGTTTTTCCGGTCGAAAACTTCGCCCCGGCATGGACCGCGATGCCGTGGGCGGCCAGCGTGACCATCGCGTAAGGTTCCGAAGCAACCGGAATGAGGACGCTGAGACCGTGCCCGGCGTCGATATCGACATTGCGTTTGGCCAGTTCGCAGGCGAGCCGTTCGCGGCGGCGGCGGTAGACCTGCTTCGCCCGCTCCACCAGGGCGGTTGTGGCCGGGTCTTGCAGCAGCCAGGCGGTGGCCGCCTGCAGGATGCGGCTGGTCCATCCCGAGCTGAAGCTGCGGTAGGATTGGATCTGCTCGACGATCGTCGCCGATCCGGACAGGACGGCGAGCCGCAGGTCCGGGCCGTGGGTCTTGGAATAGGACAGGATATGGATGACGCGATCGGGAAAACGCCGGCCAAGCGAGATGCGCGGCGCCGAGGCAATATCGCCGACGCCGTCATCTTCGACAATCAGCACATCGGTACCGGCGAGCAGGTCGCCGATGACTTCCAGCCGCGCCGGCGACATGCAGGCGCCGGTCACCGAATGGACGCGCGGCTGGAACAGGAACGCCACCGGCCGCTGCCGCAGTGCGCTGGCGAGCGCGTCCGGCAAGGGGCCGTCACCGTCGCAATCCACCGGAATGATCGGTACGTCGAGATCTTCGAGGATGTCGAGCAGGCGAAGCGCCGTCGGGTTCTCGATAGCTACCGGCGCTCCCGGCGGGACCAGCGCATGCAGCAAGGTGTAGATGGCGTTGTAACCGCCATTGGTGGCCAGGAACGCGCCGGGATCGTACGGCCATGATGGGCGCACTGCGGCCTCCAGCTCGGGCAGGATGCGCACCCGCTCGTAGCTGTTGAGCTTTTCGGCGCGCGCGCCATGCGCCAGCGCGATGTCGAGCGGCGGCAAGAGCCTCACATCGGGCTCCGCGATCGCCAGGTTCAGAACATCCTGTCCGTAATTGCCGCCGCTCATGTGGCGCTCGGGGCGGGCGGCAAAGCGGTTGCCCATGATCCAGGTGCCGTTGCGTCCGCGGCCGCCGATGATCTTGTAGCGCCGCAACTCGCTCCACGCCTGCGAAACCGTCGCCGGGCTGACGCCAAGCACATAGGCCAGATCGCGCACCGGCGGAAGTTTTGCGCCGACGGGCAGCGCGCCGCTTCTGATCAGCGCACTGGTCTCGCGCGCGATGCCGCGCATCGTGCGGTCGCCAAGGCGTTCAGCGAACCATCCTGCATCGAAATTCATCCGCATCGGCGACCGCTAAAGCTAATGTTCAATAACGTAATAACATTTGATCGGCAGAAAATAAACATTTACCAATCGCCGGTCAAACATAGCTTTGAAGTTCATGCCGATGGCCGTTTCCATCACTATAGCCACCCGCGATTGGGACTATCTCACTCCCTTGGTCCTGGGTGACGTCGCCTCCAGCCGCCTGTCGGTGAAGGTTGATCGTGTCGCCACGCTAATCGCGGATCTCGGCACCGATCCGAACTACGATGCGGCGGAGGTCTCGTTCAGCCGTTATGTGTCGGCCATGGCGTCGGGCCGGGATACGGTGGTTGGAATACCGTGCTTCATCATGCGCGGCTTTCGCCATCGCTGTATCATCACGGTCGAGGAAAGTCCGCTGGAGCAGCTTTCCGACCTTGCCGGCAAACGTATCGGCGTCACCGGCTGGCGCGATTCCGGCAACACGTGGACGCGCGGGGCGCTTCGCCGGGAGGGCGTCGGCATCGAGGATGCCTATTGGTTTGCCGGCCGGTTGACATCCGAGCACCCGATCGCCGACCGCCTCGACGGATTCGGCAGGCCGGGGCGCATCGAAGCAGCACCGGGCGAGCGCCCGATGATGGAGCTGCTGGCGCAAGGCGAGCTCGACGCCGTTTTCACGCCCTTCATGCCGGACGGCTTTTTCGGCCCGGCTTCCGGCTTCCGGCAAGTGCTGCGCGATTTTCGCGCGGCCGAACGCGCCTATTTCGCCGACGTCCGTTATGTGCCGGGCATGCATCTGGTCGCTGTCAAGGCTGCAATGGCCAGGGAACATCCCTGGCTGCCGCAGGAACTCGCCAGGCTGATCGACGAAAGCCAGCGCGTCTGGACGGCAAAGCGCCGAAAATATGCCGACACCTCGCCGTGGATCCTCGAGGAGCTGCTTCATGCGGGGCGCGACCTGCCTGCCTCCTGGAACGCCAGCGGCCTGCCTGCCAACCGGCGCATGATCGAGGATTTCGTCATCGAGCTCCATGCCCAGGGCATTCTGACGGAACCGATTTCCGCCGAAGCCTTGTTTCCTTTCGAGGCCGGGTCGCGGGCCACCTGACAACGCAACGAAGAACACGAAGGAGAATGCCATGAGGACAATCAGCTTCATATTCGCCTCGCTCGTCACCATGCTGGCGCAGGCCAGCTTTGCCCAGGACGTCCAAAAGCAATCGGTGAACGAAGACTTGCGCGCCCGGCTGCCGGAAGAGATCCGCACGGCGGGAAAGATCACGGCTGTCAACAACGGCTCGTTCCCGCCCTATGAGATCGTCACTGGCACCGAACTGACAGGGGCGACCAAGGACATTTCGGACGCTATAGGCCAGCTGCTCGGCGTCGAGGTCGACCATGCCTCGGTCGCCGGCCTGCCGGCTTTGCTGAGCGGCATCAACGCCGGCCGCTATCAGTTCGCGATGGGGCCTGTCGGCGACTATCCCGACCGCCAGAAGTCCAACGACTTCATCGATTGGGTGCGCGAATACGTCGTCTTCGCCGTCGAGAAGGGCAACCCGCAAGGCATCACCTCGCTCGACACCGCGTGCGGCAAGCGCATTGCCGTGATGTCGGGTGGCTCGGCCGAAAAGGTCATCAAGCAACAGGCGCAGAAATGCACCGAGGGCGGCAAGCCGGCCGTCGAGGTGCAATCCTTCACCGACCAGCCAAGCTCGATACTGGCCGTCCGGTCGAAGCGCTCCGACGCATTCTTCTCCTCGCAGGCGCCGCTGACCTATTTCGTCGAGCAGGCGAAGGGCCAACTGGAACTCGCCGGGGTCGGCCAGGCCAACGGCTTCAAGGACATCTACCAAGGCGCCGTCGTCAAGAAGGGTTCGCCGCTGGGCGGCGTGCTGCTCGACGCCTTCAAGATCCTGATGAAGAACGGCACCTACGCCGCGGTGATGAAGAAGTGGGGCCTCGAGAAGAACATGATCGACGCGCCCGGCATCAACCAGGGCCAGTAGAGGCTGCCATGACCGACGCGACCGCTGCCTACGCGGCCGGGCTGCCGCGACGTCCCGACGACGCGCTGCGCGACGTCAAACGAGCCCACCGGCCATTCCCGCTCGTCCGGCTGGCGCTCTGGGCATTCACCGTCGCCGTCGCCGCCGGCTTCGCCTATATCGTCGCGGTCAACCCGAATTTCGGCTGGCCCGTGGTCGCCCAGTATTTCTTCGATCCGACGGTCATGCAGGGGCTTTCCGTAACGCTCGGCCTGACGGTCGTGGCGATGATCCTGGGCATCGTGCTCGGCCTGCTGCTCGCCATCGCGCGCATGTCGAACGACAGGCTGGCATCCTTTCTCTCCGGCCTGTTCATCTGGTTCTTCCGCGGAACGCCGCTGCTGGTGCAATTGATCCTGTGGTACAACCTTTCGACGCTGTTTCCGCGCATTTCCCTCGGCTTCGCCAGCTGGAATACCAACGACCTGATCACGCCTTTGACGGCCGCCGTTCTTGGTCTGGCGCTGAACGAGGCCGCCTACATGGCCGAGATCATTCGTGGCGGGCTGCTGTCGGTGGACAAGGGACAGGCCGAAACGGCTGAAGCCTTCGGCATGACGCGCGCGCGGGCCTTGCGGCGAATCATCATCCCGCAAGCCATGCGGTCGATCGTGCCGCCGACCGGCAATCAGCTAATCAGCATGATCAAGGCGACGTCGCTTGTCAGCGTCATCGCCATGGCCGACCTGCTCTACTCGGTGCAGTCGATCTACAACCGCACCTTCGAAATCATTCCGCTGCTGATGGTTGCAGTGCTGTGGTACCTACTGATTACCTCGGTCCTCAATGTCGCGCAAGGCGCGATCGAACGCCACTACAGCCGCGGCGACCGCGGCGCGCGTGAGAAGACGGCGACCGCCACACTGGAGGCCGCCAATGAGCGCGCATGACACGCCCCTGGTCAGGGCGCGCAACGTTCACAAGGCGTTCGGCCCGCTCGAGGTGCTGAAGGGCATCGACCTGGACGTCGCGCCTGGCGAGGTGGTGGTCATTCTCGGACCGTCCGGCTCCGGCAAATCGACCTTCCTGCGATGCATCAATTATCTGGAGGCGATCGATCAAGGGTCGATTGAGGTGGACGGCGAGCAGATCGGCTACCGGCTGCACAACGGCCGGCTCGACAAACTCTCCGACCGGGCGATCGCCGCGCAGCGGCGCAAGATCGGCATGGTGTTCCAGCAGTTCAATCTCTATCCACACATGACGACCCTGCAGAACGTCATCGAGGCTCCAGTCGGCGTCCACCGGGAGAACCGCAAGGAGGCGATCGGCTACGCCCGCGAACTGCTGACCCGTGTCGGTCTCGCCGACAAGATCGACGCCTATCCGCGCCAGCTTTCAGGCGGCCAGCAGCAGCGCGTCGCCATCGCCCGCGCGCTCGCCATCCGCCCGAAATTGATGCTCTTCGACGAGCCGACGTCGGCGCTCGATCCGGAACTGGTCGGCGAGGTCCTCGCCACCATGCGCGATCTCGCCAGGCAGGGCTTGACCATGATCGTGGTCACGCATGAGATCGGCTTCGCGCGCGAAGCCGCGGATCGGGTGGTGTTCATGGACGACGGCAATGTGATCGAGGCCGGGCCTCCGGACGAGGTTCTGGCTAACCCCAGGCACCCGCGCACGCGGGCCTTTTTAAGCCGTTTCATCTGACAGCAAAGCCGGCACGATTACGTGCTCGGCCGGCAAAGGACCTTCGATGCCAAAGACCTCCAACCAGTTCGCCGACATTTCCGACTTCGCCGACAAGGCCGCCGAGCTTGCAGCGGCCCGCCAGCACCTGCACGCCCATCCCGAGCTTTCATTCCAGGAGCACGAAACCGCTGCATATGTTGCCGAACGGCTCGAAGGCTGGGGCTACGAGGTGACGCGCAATGTCGGCGGGCTCGGCGTCGTCGGCCGCTTGCGCCAGGGCAGCGGCCGCAGCATCGCCATCCGCGCCGACATGGACGCCTTACCGATTACCGAAGCGACCAATCTCCCTTATGCCAGCCAGGCCAGCGGCAAGATGCACGCCTGCGGCCATGACGGCCACACCACGATGCTGCTCGGCGCCGCCGAATACCTGGCGCGCACGCGGCATTTTAACGGCACGGTGAACCTCATCTTCCAGCCGGCCGAGGAAGCCGGCAAGGGAAGCGGGGCGCAGGCGATGATCGCCGACGGCCTGTTCGAGCGCTTTCCCTGCGATGCGATATTCGGGCTGCATAACCATCCGGGCGCGCCGACGGGTTCGTTCCTGATGCGCGCCGGGCCGCTGATGGCGGCGAGCGATACCGTCACGATCAAGATAACCGGGCGTGGCGGCCACGCCTCGCGTCCGCACCTGACGGTCGACCCGATCGTCGCTGCCGCCAACATCGTCATGACCCTGCAGACGGTGGTGTCGCGCAACGTCAACCCCATCGAGACGGCTGTCGTTACCGTCGGCACCATTCACGGCGGCACGGCCTCCAACGTCATCCCGGAACACGCCGAGATCGCGCTGAGCGTCCGCTCTTTCTCGGCCGAGATCCGCGACACGCTCGAGCAGCGAATTCGCAATATCGCAGCACTTGTGGCGCAGGCGCATGGCGCAACGGTCGAGATCGATTACGAGCGCGGCTACCCGGTGGTGATCAATTCCCAGGGCGAGACGTCCTTCGCGACAGACGTCGCTGTCGAGCTCGTCGGTCAGGACAAGGTGTCCGTCTGCCCGTTGATCCCCGGCAGCGAAGATTTTTCTTATTTCCTCGAACACAAACCCGGTTGCTTCCTGCGCCTCGGAAACGGCGAGGATTCAGCCATCCTGCACAGCCCGAAATACGATTTCAACGACGGCAATCTGACCGTCGGCGCAGCGCTCTGGGCTCGACTGACCGAGAGATTCCTGGCCATTTGATTCACATCTGCGGCTTGGATTGTCGATCGGCCGGTCGAGCAGAATTGGGGCGACCGGCCGCGCGACTATCAACGAACTCTCACCGCATTCCGCCTCTTCGAATAGGATAAGAGTTTCGCTCTCAGACGAACAAAAAGTCGCTCGTCGTCAGCGTGTTCGTAAAGTTTGCGAGAGTAACTTGATCGACTCCCGCGGTAATGATGGTGTCGGTTCCAGTTTGCGCAATAGTGAGATCATCGAACGATTGCACGCGCTCCACGCCGCTAAACACGATAGTGTCGCCTTGGGTCTGGCTGAAATCGTAGATGGTGTTTTGGGTTCCGACCGTCATGGAACCATCGTCCTTGAACATGAATTGGTCTCTGCCGCCCTGAGCCAACTCGCTCAGTTGCCCGTCGCCCCACATGTCATTGATGACCGTGCAGCCGGGTGCCGCGCTCCCGGCGTACAGGGTATCGTTTCCGCCCTTGGCCGAACCGGACATTTGCAGAGCGTCGCCGCACAGGAAGTTACGGACCTGGCCGCTTTCGCTGTTCTGGCCCCCAGTAAGAATGTCGTTGCCGCCCTGGGCGGAACCGGACATAGAGCGCGCGTCGCCGTATAACTCGTTTAGAACATCAGGAAAGGCGCTTTTGTCCCCGCCAGTCAGGGTATCATTGCCGCCCACAGCGCTGCCGAGCATCGTGACCGCATCGCCATACCCCAAATTATGAGTGCCTTGCAGCACGGCCACGTCGTCGCCCCCAAGCGCGTGATCGAACATACTGCCGCCCGCGTCCCCGTAGAACGTTATCTCCGAGCCACCCGCGCTCGTGAAAGTGTCGTTGCCGCCCGCGGCGAAACCGGAAAGATCACCGCCCGCATCGCCATAAAGAGTTTTGCTCCCGATCTCCCCACCCAGGTCCGTATAGTGGTCGTCGCCGCCCTGAGCATGGTCAGACATGTTGCCGCCGGCGTCACCGAAGAAGGTGTTGGTGGAAAAGAAGCTACCCGTGAAGGTATCGTTGCCACCCTTGCTGTAGGCCGACATATCGCCGCCGGCATCGCCGTAGAAAGTGTTGAAGGAGTCGGTCCTGCTCGTGAAATTGTCGTCGCCGCCTTGCGCATTGCCGGACATGTTGCTGGCCGCGTCACCGTAGAAAATGTTATTGGCTTCTATCGAGCCCTGGAAGGTGTCGTTGCCGCCCTTGCCATGATCGGACATCTCGCCGCCCGCGTCACCGTAAAAGATGTGATCGGCTCCTTGTCGAGTGCTGGTCACGAAAATGTCGTCGCCGCCTTGAGCAAAGCCGAACATGTTGCCGCCGGCGTCGCCGTAGAATGTGTTGTCTACCCGTCTACCCACTTCACTGCTCAACGTATCGTTGCCGCCCTTGCTGTGGTCCGACATATCGCCGCCGGCATCGCCGTAAAAAGTGTTGGAGGAGTCGCCCTCGGCGGTAAAACTGTCGTCGCCGCCCTGAGCATGGACGAACATGTTGCCGCCGACGTCACCGTAGAAGATGTACGTGCCTAGCGAGGCGCCTGTGAAACTGTCGTTGCCGCCCTTGCTGTGGTCCGAGCCATCCTCGCCGGCATCTCCGTAGGCAGTGGTGGTGGAGGATGGCGGCCCCGTGAAGGTGTCGTTGCCGCCTCTTGAGAAATCGAGCAGGCTGCCGCCAGCATCGCCGATTAAGATGTTTGTATTTAGATCGCCTGCGAGGACGTCATCGGTGCCCCGTTGACGATCTACTAGATCACCGGGAGTAAAGGGAACGCGTATAGCCATTGTTCGCTCTCCTGTTGAGCCTGCCCGTCCGATGACAGCCGTACGATTTGAGGTAACAGCGAGCAATCATCCCGAATGGCTATATCTTTAGGCGTAGGGATCGGTGCCTCGTTAACGGCGCGCTTGGCGGCAGCTTCCTGACGCCGTCCTATTCCGGACTATCCCAGCCTTGCGCGAGCCTTCGCCGTCCAGGCGTTGAACAGCCGGTCGGCGACGATGCCGATGAAGGCAATGGCCAGGCCGGCGACGATCCCGCGGCCGGAATCGGCCTTGGACAGGGCGATGAACACCTCCTGGCCGAGATCGCGCGTGCCGACCATGGCGCAGATGATGATCATCGCCAGTGCCATCAGGATTGTCTGGTTGACGCCAAGCATGATCTCTGGAAGCGCCAGCGGCAGCTGCACGCAAAAGAAGGTCTGGCGCCTGGTGCAGCCCGAAACCTTCGCCGCCTCGATCAGCGCCGGCGGCACCTGTCGAATGCCGTGATTGGTGTAGCGGATCGCTGGCACCACGGCGAAGGCAACGGTGGCGATCATCGCGGTGACGTCGCCGACCCTGAACAGCATCACCACCGGAATGATGAAGCAGAACGACGGCAGCACCTGCAGTGTGTCGATGACCGGCGTGACGGTCTTTTCGAAGCGGTCGCTGCGCGATGCCATCAGCCCGATCGGGATGCCGATGAGGCAAGCGATAAAGGCCGAGATGCCGCACAAATAGACCGTCGCCATGGTCTTTTCCCAAAGGCCGGTGACGGCGCAGAACGCTGTCAATGCCGCGACCAGGGCGGCGAGGCGGAAGCCGCCGAGCTGGTATCCGGCAAGGCCGAGGAGACAAACCGCGCCCAGCCACGGAAAGCCCTCGCAGAAGGCGCGCACCGGGTTCAGCACGTTGAGGATAAGCGCCACGCGGAACGCTTCGATCGTGTCGAAGAAGTTGATGGTGATCCAGTTCACCGCCGCCTTCCACAAAGGCGCGGTGGTGAAGGTGATCGCCTTCGGCACCGCGGCGAAGGCCGGCACGAACAGGCCGAGCAGCGTGGTGACGGCGAGAATGGCGACGGCCAGCGTCAGGTTGGGATAACGCCGCCAGAAGCTGGTGCCGGCCTGATGGCGGACATTGCCCTTGTCGTGATTGTGGGCGATCGCCTGGCTCAGCCGGTCGAGTGCAATTGCCAGTGCGACAATGGCGAGGCCAGCCTCCATCGCCTCGCCGACCTTGAGCGCGCGCAGCGCCAAAAGCACGTCATAGCCGAGCCCACCGGCGCCGATCATCGAGGCGATGATCACCATATTGAGTGCCAGCATGATGACCTGGTTGACGCCGACCATCAATGTCGGCCGCGCCGACGGCAACAGCACTCGCCACAGCTTCTGCCGTGCCGTGCAGCCGGCCATCTCGCTGAAATCGTCGATCTCCGACGGCACCCGCGACAGGCCGAGCATCGTCGCCCGCACCATTGGCGGCGTCGCGAAAATTGCCGTCGCGATCATTGCCGAGACCGGGCTGTTGCCGAAAAGAAGCAGCATCGGGATGAGATAGGCGAAGGTCGGGATCGTCTGCATCAGATCGAGGGCAGGGGAGATCAACAGCCTCTCCACCCAAGGCTTGCGCCATGCCCAGATGCCGGCGAACAGCCCGGTGACAATGCAAAACGGCACGGCGATCGAGATTAAGCCCAGCGTCAGCATGGCGCTGGTCCACTGCCCGAACAGCGCGATGTAGAGAAAACAGCCGCCGGCCAGCGCACCCAGCTTCCAGCCGCCGGCCGCGCGTCCGGCAAGGTAGGCGGCAGCGCAGACGCCGACCCAGGACAGGCGCGGCAACACGACCATATCGGCGCCATGGCCGATCTTGAAATTTTTGGCCAGAAGAGCGAGCGCGAAATCGAGCGGCACGCCGAGCACCGCGGTGATCGAACGGGTCAGCCAGGAGAAATTCGACTTCACCCAGTTCATCAGCGCACCGACCCAGTCTGCGACAGGAACGATCGCGCCGGCCGGGTAATTGACCGCCCAGGGCAGGCTTTCCTGCAGCAGGAAAACGATAAGCACGGCGGCGAGCGCGCAGGCCCAGATCGCCAGCCAGGTTTGAATCGGCCGGGGCCTCGCTGCGCTGGCGCTTGCCGTGACCGTCATGCGCCGACCCCACGACGTTCTATGCCGGCGAGAAGATCGATCACCGCCTGCGGCGTGACCTCGCCGATCGGCTTTCCGGCGCCGTTGACCACCGCGAAGGGCTTGCCGGCAGAGACGATATCAGCCGAAAAACTTGATATCTTGGCATCCGGCGCGACCGTGCCGCCGTACTCGGCGCCATCGCAGGCGCGCATCAGGCTGCGCGCCGAGATCACCTTGGCGCGGTCGACGTCGCGGGTGAATTCGGCGACATAGTCGGTCGCCGGGTTGACCACCAACTCTTCCGGCGTGCCGATCTGGATGACCTCGCCGTCCTTCATGATGGCGATACGATCGGCTAGCCGGATGGCCTCGTCGAAATCATGGGTGATGAAGACGATGGTCTTGTGCAGCATGGTCTGCAGCCGCATCAGCTCGTCCTGCATCTCACGGCGGATCAGCGGGTCGAGGGCCGAGAACGGCTCGTCGAGGAACCAGATTTCCGGCTTCGTGGCGAGGCTGCGGGCGATGCCGACACGCTGCTGCTGTCCGCCGGAAAGCTCGCGCGGATAGAAATGCTCGCGGCCGCGCAAGCCAACCAGCTCGATGACTTCACGGGCTCGCTTCTCGCGCGTCGGCCGGTCCTGCCCCTGGATGCCCAAGGGAAAGGCGATGTTCTCCAGTACGTTGAGATGCGGCAGCAAGGCAAAATTCTGGAACACCATACCCATGCGATGGCGTCGCAGCTCGATCAGCGCGGCATCGGAAATCTTGAGCAGGTCCTTCCCCTCGAATTCGACCTTGCCGTGGGTCGGCTCGATCAGCCGCGACATGCAGCGCACCAGCGTCGACTTGCCTGACCCCGAAAGTCCCATGATGATGAAGATCTCGCCCTGTCGGATTTCGAGATCGACGCCGCGCACCGCGCCGACCAGTCCGGCCGCGGCGATGTCCGCCAGGCTGGCCTTGCCGTCGCGCCGGCGGATGAAATTGGCCGCGTCCGCCCCAAACAGCTTCCAGACATTGCGGCAGGCAAGCTTTATCGGGCGTGCATCGTTGCCGGCTTTCGCCGCCTGTTCAATCGTATCGCTCATTCAACCGTCCTTCTGGAATAGGGGATCGAGACCCGGCCCTGAATGGCCGGGTCGTCGCGTTTCCAGTCAGACGGTCACTCGGCCCAGGCTTTCCAGTCGGCTTCGTGGGCGGCGATCCAGGCGGCGGCGACATCTTCCGGCGTCTTGCCTTCGAGATCGATCTCGCCGCTCATCTTGTTGAGCTCGTCGGTATCGACCGTGTAGTTTTTCGCGACCTTGTAGGCGACCGGCCATTTGTCCTTCATGCCGGCCCAGGAATATTTCCAGATCTCGCCATGCGGCTTGCCGCAGTCATATTTGGCATCTGGGTTCACGCCCCATTTCGGGTCGTTGTAGCATTCCGGCGTATAGTCGGGGAATTCGACCCATTCGCCCTTGTATTTGGCCGGCGCCCAATGCGGCGAATAGATCCACAGCATGATCGGCGCCTTGCGCTGATAGGCCGAGTCCAGTTCGGCGAACATCGCCGCATCGGTGCCGGCATGGATGACGGTGAAGGGCAGTTTCAGCGCCTCGACGCGTTCGTCGTCAAAACCTTCCCATGTCACGGGTCCGCCGAGATAACGCCCCTTCGGCGCGGTTTCGGCGGTCGAGAACGCTTCGGCGCATTTCGGGTCTTTCAGCGCCTCCCAGTTAGGCAGGCCGGGGCATTTCTCTTTCATATACTCGGGAAACCACCATTCTTCCTTGGCCTTGGGTCCGAGCTTGCCGAGGCGTTCGGTCTGGCCCGTCGCGTCCGAGGCCTTCATCGCCTCGCCGGCCGTCGTGTCCCAGAATTCCAGGCCGACATCGATGTCGCCATTGGTCAGGCCGGTGGTCAGGCTGGAGAGATAGTCGGCGGTCGGGTACTCGACGGTGTAGCCGAGCTTTTCGAGGATGCCGCCGAGGATCTTGGCGTTCAGATTGACGCTGGTCCAGTCGAACAGCGCGATCTTGATCGGGTCGTTGGATTCCGGCGCTGCCGCATAGGCCGAAGATGTCAGTGCGGCTGCGGCAAGTGTTAAGGCTCCCATTGAGAAACTCGAAATCATGTTCCGAAGTGACATGCTTGTTCTCCTGTCAAGCTCTGGTGAAGTTATCGTTCGTTCCCTTCTTGCGTCTTTTTTTGATTGTGTTGGAAAAGCTGGTCGTTGCGCAAGGGCGTTGGCGCCAGATTGCTGCCGGCGCTGAAGCGGCGCAGAGCGGATGGTGCCCAATTTTGTGAAAATGTGCCGGAGGGGACCGTGTCATGGCTGCCGATGGATTGCCGCCAAGGCAGTCCGCGGATCGATCGCTGGTCTGGCGGCGCTATGAAAGGTGCGAGCCATCAAGGTCCCATGATCTCAGCTGTCGGCCTGGCGAACCCATCTCGCCAGAGCCGTTTCATGGGATGAAATTATATATACCAACATTCATGTCTCGCAACGCGTAATGCCGTCACGGTCATGCAATTCGGACAGGGCACTGCCGCCCGAGTATCCTCACGACATGATCAGGCCGCCATCGACATTGATGGTCTGCCCGGTGATGTAGGCCGCATCGTCGCTGGCTAGAAAGCTGACCAGGCCGGAGACATCCTCGCCGCTGCCGGCGCGGCCCATCGGGATGTTCCTCACCCATTCGGCCATCAGCTCGCCGGGCTTGTAGTCGCCCATCAACTTGCCCCATGCGGCGTCGTTATAGGCCCACATATCGGTGTCGATGATGCCGGGGCAGATCGCGTTGACGGTGATCTTCTCCTTGGCCACTTCCTTGGCCAGGCTCTGGGTGACGCCGACGACGCCGAATTTCGAGGCCGCATAATGCGGCGTGTAGATAAAGCCCTGCCGCGCCTGGCCGGATGCGGTGTTGATCAGCCGGCCGCCATCGCCATGCTTGCGGATGCGCGCGATCGCCTCCTGGCAGCACAGGAACACGCCCTTGGTGTTGACCGCCATCACCTTGTCCCATTCGGCCTCGGTCATCGCCTCTATCCTGGCGATTGTGATGACACCGGCATTCTGTACGGAGATGTCGACGCGGCCGAACTGTTGCTCGGCCAGGTCATAGAGGGCGACGACCTCGTCCTTTTTGGTCACGTCCATGCGCAGCGATGCGACCTTGGCGCCCGTAGCCTTGAGATCGGCGGCGACCTCTTCGACGCGCGCGTCGATGGCGCTGACGACGACCGCGGCACCTTCCGCCGCGAAGCGCCTGGCCATTGCCGCGCCGATGCCGCCGCTGGCGCCGGTGATGACCGCCGTTTTTCCCTGGAATCGCTTCTGCATCTTTTCTCCTACCAGCAGACGAAGCCGCCATCGACGATCAGGTCGATGCCGGTGACGAAACTCGAGGCGCGGCTGGCCAGGAACACGGTCGGGCCGACCATCTCTTCCGGCGCCGCCATGCGGCCCATCGGCGTGTCGCGCTCAAAGATCCTGACCTGGTCGGCGACCTCCGGCCGCTTGTTCATCGGCGTCAGCGTGTAGCCGGGGCTGACGACATTGACGCGCAGGCCGCGATCGGCCCATTCCATGGCGAGGCTCTTCGACATGTGGATCACCGCGGCCTTCGACGAATTGTAATGCGCCTGGGTCAGGCCGCGATTGACGATCGAGCCCGACATCGACGCGATGTTGATGATCGAGCCCTTGCGCCGCGTCAGCATGGCGCGGGCCTCGGCCTGGCAGGACAGGAACACGCCGCTGACATTGACGTCATAGAGCTTCTGCCATTTCTCCAGCGACAGCGTCTCTGCCGGCTCAGCTCCGGCGACGCCGGCATTGTTGACGGCGATGGTCAACGCGCCGAGTTCCATCTCCGTACGCTCGATCGCGGCCGCGAGATCGGCCTCTGAAGTCACCGTGCCGGTCAGCACCAGCGCCTTGCGGCCGAGTGCCGTGATCCGGTGCGCGGTCTCCTCCAGCCCGCCTTTCGAGGCGTGGCCGAAGCAGGCGATGTCGGCGCCGGCCTCGGCCAGCCCAATGGCGATTGCCTGCCCGATGCCGCTGCCGGCGCCTGTCACAAGTGCCACGTCACCATGAAGGTCGAATAATTTCATCGTCGGTCCCTCTGCTCCAACCGCCGTCCTCCGGAAATAAAGGGGCGCCAACTCTGTTGCTGGCGCCCCGCGCGGTCTGGTGCCCGGGAGGATACCACCTGCTGCGCTTTGTTTCGATGGGCTGTTCCTAGCTCGTGGCGAGTTCCATGACGGCGATATTGCTTGCTTCGCTGCGGTCGAGAATGCCGCGTTGCCGGCCGCGGCTCAGCACCAGAACGCGATGCGACAGGCCGAGAACTTCCTCGAGGTCGGAGCTCACCACCACCACCGCCATGCCGGAGCGGGCAAGGTCGGCGATGACATCATAGATCGCGGCGCGTGCACCGACGTCGATGCCGCGCGTCGGCTCGTCCAGGATGAATACCTTGGGCGGGCGCGACACCCATTTGGCGATGATCACTTTCTGCTGGTTGCCGCCGGAGAGCTTGCTGACCGCCTGGTTCGGCCGGCCCTTGACGCCGAGCCGGCGAATGCCGGCCTCGGCGAATTTCTGCACCGCCTTCGGGAACACCCAGCCATTCGGCGCGACATGGTCGAAATTGCCGATCGCCAGGTTCTCGCCGATCGTCTGGTCGAGCACCACGCCTTGCGCCTTGCGATCTTCGGGCACCAGGACGACGCCGGCCTTGATCGCCGCCGCCGGGCCATGGAGATGCACCGGCTTGCCGGCGACGCGCACCGATCCCGATGAGATCGGATCGGCACCGGCGATCGCTCGCACCAGCTCCGTGCGTCCGGCGCCGATCAGCCCGGCAATGCCGAGGATTTCGCCGGCCCGCACTGAAAAGCTGACATTTTGAAAGCTGCGTTCCGGCGAGGACAGGTTCTCGACCTCGAGCAGCGTGTCGTTGCCCGGCGCCGATATCGTAGGGAACATCCGCTCGACACTGCGGCCGACCATTTGCTCGACGACAGTGCGCACCGGAATGTCGGCGCGCTCGTGCCGGGCGACGATGCGCCCGTCGCGCATCACCACCACGCGGTCGGCGATTTGGGCGATCTCGTCCAGCCGGTGGCTGATATAGATGAAGGACATGCCTTCCGCCTTGAGCTTGCGGATTTGCTGGAACAGGAGCTCCGTTTCCTCGCCGCCAAGGGCGGCCGTCGGTTCGTCGAAGATCAGCAACTCGGCATTGAGCGTCAGCGCCTTGGCGATCTCGACCTGCTGCTGGGCGGCGATACGCAGCGTGCGCACCTTGCGCTCGGGCGAGACATCGAGGCCGAGGCGCTTCAACTGGGCCGATGCCCGTGCGTTCATTGCCGCGCGGTCGATGCGGCCGCCACGCATCGGCAGGCGCCCGACATAGACGTTTTCGGCGACCGACAGATCGGGCAAGAGCTTCAGCTCCTGGTGGATCATGCCGATGCCGGCGTCGATCGCCGCGGCAGGATTGGCGGGGGAATAAGCGTTCCCCCGCCAGGTGATGGTGCCGGCATCGGGTTTCGTCGACCCGGCGATGATGTTCGAGACAGTCGACTTGCCGGCGCCGTTTTCGCCAAGCAGCGCCACGACCTCGCCCGGCCGCACCTCGAAGCTCGCATCGGCCAGGACCTGCACCGGCCCGTAGCTTTTGCAGAGGCCGCTGACGACGAGCCCGTTATGGGGGTGCGTGTGGCGAGGATCGGTGGACATCGTTGCGCTCGTCGACTGCCGGACTGGTCTCAATCAGGGATGCTTGGCGATGAACTGCTCGACATTGTCCTTGGTGGTCAGCGTCGCATCCTGCAGCTGTTCGGCGGGAATGGTCTCGCCGGCCACCAGCTTGATCGCCGCATCGACGGCGAGCCGGCCCATGCCCTGGGTTTGCTGCGTCGCGGTCACGTCGAAGACGCCGTCCTTCAGTGCCTTGAGCGCCGCCACATCGCCGTCGAAGCCGGCAACCCAGACCTTGTGGCCGGGATTGGCGACCTTGACCGCCTGCGCCGCACCGAGCGCCAGCGCATCGGCCTGGCCGATGACGATCGACACGTCGGGGTGCGACTGCAACAGATCCTGCGTCAGCTTGAAGCCTTCGTCCTGATGCCAGCCTTCGCTCCACAATTCTCCGACAACCTTGATGTCGGGATAGCCTTTCAGCGCTTCGCCGCAGCCCTTCGAGCGGTCGACTTCGGGCGTCGTGCCCTTCTGGCCGTGGATGATGATCAGCTCGCCCTTGCCGCCGGCCTGCTTGGCGATGTAGTCGCAAACCGCCTTGGCCGATGCCACGCTGTTGGTTGCGATGAAGGTATCGCCGGGCGCGCCATCGGCGTTGCGGTCGACATTGACGACTGGGATGCTGGCAGCCTTGGCGGTCTTGGTCGGCACGGTGGCGGCGGTGGCGCCGGCTGGAATGTAGATCAGCGCATCGATGTTCTGCGTGATCAGGTCCTGCACCTGGCTGACCTGGGTCGCCGAATCGCCCTTGGCGTCGACGGTGACGACCTCGATCCCCTTTTCCTTGCCGTAGGCTTCGACGGACTGCTTGATCTGGTTGAAGAAGTCGGCCTGCAGATTGGCGACGGCGAGGCCGAGCTTCTTGGCCTCCTTGGCCGAGGCCATGTCGGAAAGGCCAAGCAGCGGGATGACGGCCGCGGCGGTAAGCAGCAATGAACGTTTGGTCAGCATGTTTATTCCTCCGTTGATGTTCAATCTGTCCTGCCCGCGCATCGCGGCGCCCCTTGGCCGAACAACTCCCAGTTTCGGATCACCGATCCGTTTTCGCCCGAATATCCGGGTGAATCTCATTGAGCCCAATTCTTCGTTGTGCCCCATTCTTCATTGTGCTCGGCGCCGCCAGGTGTCGGTGGCCACCGCCAGCGCGATCACCACGCCGATAACCACTTGCTGGATGAAGGGCGAGACACCGAGCAGGTTCAGCCCGTTGCGCAGCACGCCGATGATGAGGACGCCGATGGCTGTGCCGCCGATCGAACCGACGCCGCCCGACAGGCTGGCGCCGCCGATCACCACCGCCGCGATGGTGTCGAGTTCGTAGCCAAGGCCGGAGCTCGGCTGGACGGAATCGAGCCGGGCGGCAAGCACGATGCCGGCGAGACCGGCCAGCACGGCGCAGATCGCATAGACCCAGTTTGTCAGCGACTTGACTGGTATGCCGGACAGCCGGGCGACTTCGGCGCTGCCGCCGATTGCGTACAGGCTACGGCCGGTAGCGCGATAATTCAGGAAGATCGCGAAAATGACGGCAAGCACGATCATCAGTCCGACGGTGACCGACAGGAATCCGAAATGGCGGATGATCGACAGGCTGGTGAACCAGTCGGGAAAGCCGACGATCTGCGAGCCGTCGGTGATCATGTTGGCGAGACCGCGCGCCACCGACATCATCGCCAAAGTGGCGATGAAGGGCGGCAGCTTGGTGATCGTGACCAGCAGGCCCGAAACCAGGCCGCAAAGACCGGCGACGACGAGGGCCGCGGCGATGCCGGCGGGCAGGCCGAGATTGAGATAGTCGGGATGGGCGACGAAGCCCATCACCATGGAAGCCAGTGCCAGCACCGAGCCGACGGACAGGTCGATGCCGCCGATCAGGATGACCAGCGTCATGCCGATCGCCATGATGCCGAGCACGGTGACCTGGTCGAGCACGTTGAGGATGTTGCGGATGGTCAGGAACGTGTCGGTGGTCAGCGAGAGCGCCAGGCACAGCAGAACCAGCCCGATCAGCGGACCCATGGTTCCGGCAAAGACAGCTGAAAACCTTGCGCCCGCCGTAGCCTGCGCGCCAGAGCCTGCCTTCAACTCGCCTGCCTTCAAATTGCTTGTGTCGTTGCTCACAGCCACTTTGTCTCCTCCACAGCAATCCGGCGCTGCATCACCGCGCCACTTTGCTCACCAGGCTCCTCCCTGTGAACAATTTATCTTTAACATGCAATTTTGTTCAGCTAAACTGTTCGTCGGAAAATTGTCAAGGCCTGCCGCTTCATTCGAGGACGGGTTTGCGCTGTCCGCCGGTTTGGCTTACGCAAGGTCTCCGAAATCTTGGACATTTCGAAGTCGCCGCATTGGAATTTCATGAGCAGAGCCGGCGGCTGCGGCAAGGCAAACAGATGACGATCGTAGAGAACGAAAGAGCCTCGCGCTTCCCCGACGCCGAACTCAAGGCCCGCGCCGCCTGGCACTATTACGTCGAGGGTCTTACACAGGAACGGATTTCCGAAATTCTTGGCGTCGGCCGCATCAAGGTGCATCGCATTCTCTCCGCCGCCCGCGAAGAGGGGGTCGTCCAGTTTCGCATCCGTGACAGCGTCGTCGAATGCGTGATTTTGGAGGAAAGCCTGAAGCAGCGGTTCGGGCTCAGCCAGGCCGTGGTCGTGCCGTCGGCAGCCGACCGAAGCAATGCGCCGCTGATGATCGGCCACGCCGCTGCCGCCTACCTGGCCGACCATGTGAATGCCGGCGATGTCATCGCGCTGGGCTGGGGGCGGACACTGAAATTCGCCATCAATGAATTGCCGCGGCGGCCCATCGCCAGGACGACGGTGGTTTCGATGCTTGGCGGCCTCACCCATGCCCAGCCGCTCAACCCGACAGAAAGCGCCTGGGATTTCGCCGAAAAGATAGGTGCGGAATGCTTCCTGCTGCCGGTGCCGGTCTATGCCGACAGGCCGGAGCAGCGCGACGCCTTCATGAGCCAGCGCAGCGTTCAGGACGTCGTCTTCCGCGCACGCCGGGCAAACATCGCCGTGCTCAGCGTCGGCTCGTTTTCCAACGACAGCCCGATCGCCAATTATGGCTTCATCAAGCCAAGCGAACTCGAGGAATTGCAGGCGGCCGGTGCCGTCGGCGATATTCTGTGTCATTTCATCGACGTCGAGGGCCGCCCGGTCGACCACGAGGTCAACCGCCGCGTCTGCGCCTATCCGCTGCAGGATCTGTCGGATATCCCGAGCATCATCCTGGTGTCGGGAGGCAGCGAGAAGGTTGCGGTGATGCGGGCTGCGCTCGCCAACACCAAGGTATCGGTTCTGATCACCGACGAAGACGCGGCCAAGGGGCTGCTCAACCGCTAGATTTCGCGGAGAGCGCCGAGGCGGGTATGGATATCGCGCGTCGCCTGGTAAAGGTCGCGGTAGATTGCCTTGCGGTCGCGATAGGCGGCGACAAGCCCGTCGACCGGATCGACATGCCTGGTGGGAGCGGCAGCCATTACCTCTGCTGCGGCTTCCGGCGAGGCAAACCAGCCGATAGCCGCTGCCGCCAGCATCGCAGCGCCGAGTGCAGCGGCTTCGTTGACCGGCGAAACCGAGAGCGGCCGCTCGAGCACGCTTGCCATGATCTGCATGAGCAGCGCGCAATTGGTGCCGCCGCCGGCGGCAATCATCGCCGCCGGTCCGCCCGCCCGGGCTTCCATGGCCTCGGTGGCGACGGCCTGCTCGAAGGCGATGCCTTCCAGGACAGCGCGGAAGAGATGCTCCGGCCGGTGGTCCAGCGACAGGCCGACAATGGCGCCGCGCGCCGCACCGTCCCAATAGGGGCTCATGACGCCGGCCCAATAGGGCATGATGAGCAGGCCGTCGCTGCCCGCGGCAACATCCAGCGCAGCCTTCTCCAGCGCTGCCGCCGACGGCGAACCGGTCGTGCGAACGATCCAGTCGACCAGCTGCATGCCCGAGCGCAGCACGGTCTCGAGCATGAAACCGGAGCCGGTCGGCGAGACCAGCGTTCGAAAAGCGTCCGAGGTTTTCACCCTGCCGGAATAGCAGCCGCTGACCACGCCCGAGCCGAGCGAGAGATAGCTCTTGCCCTCGCCGTAAACGCCCATGCCAAGGCCCATAGCTTGGCCGTCACCGGCGCCGGCAACAACCGGCGTGCCGGCCTTCAGGCCGGTCAGCTGCGCTATGCTTGCGGAAAGACTGCCGCAGACCACGCCCGGCGCGACCAGCTCGGGCAATTGCTCCAGTTGCAGCCCCGCCGCCGCAACGAGCTCTGGACGCCAAGTGCCCTTCTCGAGGTCGAGCAGCCCGAGCGGATCCGCACTTGCGGTGCTGGTGACCAATCGCCCGGTCAGCCGCTGGACGAAGAATCCATGCACGTCGACCAGCGCCGCTGCCTGGCGAAGCACTTGCGGCTGGTGCTCGGCAAGCCAGGCGATGGCGTAGAGTGCCGGCGTCGGGTCCGGCGGCTTGCCGCTCCAGTCGCGGATCGCCTCGCGGCCGAGTTCGGCCGAAAGCCTGATAACCTGCGGACGGGCGCGTTCGTCCAGCCACAGGATCGCCGGGATCAGTGCTTTGCCGGCGCTGTCCACCAGCGTGAAGGTCTCGCGCTGATGGGCGATACAGATCGCCGCCACCCGCGCAGCGCCGACCGCCTCGGTGACCTGCTTCAATGCGCCAAGCAGCGCCGTCCACCAATGTTCGGCGTCCTGCTCGAAATGACCGGGCTTCGGATTTGAAAGCGGGTACGGTTCGCGCGCCTGGAACAGCTCTTCGCCGTCGCGCGAGAAGGCAATTGCCTTCACGGCCGTGGTCGAGGCGTCGATCCCGATTACGACATCTTCCATCAGGCGGAGATCCGGCGGGGTCAGGCCGCGTTGGTAGCGAACCGTCCGTCTGACTGGTCAAGACGGCGGCGGATCTGGGTTATCACCATCGAATCGTCGGGTACACAATTTTCATAGGTCAGGAAGTCGCCGGTCTTGAGCGGCTTGACCACCTTGGCGCGTTCGGCAAGGCCGAGCGGCAGGGCGCCGCGGGCGCGCGCATCCTCCCAGGTCATGGCGAAGCCGCGATAGTCGTTCTCGCCGATCATGCCGAGAGATTGGCCAACGCCGAGATCGCTCTTGGCAACCGCCACCGCCTCGGCGACCGGATGGTCGAGCGGCTCCATGTCGGCACGCTTGTAGACCACCGCGCGCGCCGCCGACAGCGGCACTTCCAGGCTGGTCAGATGATAGGGCCGGAAGATCGTGAAATAGGGGCCTTGGCCGACCTTGAGGTCGATCATGCGCTCCAGCACACGCGGATGCCGGGTTTCGATGATGCAGAACACGCCGGGCGCCACGCCCTTGCCGATCGAGTAATCGACAACGCCCTTGCGGTGCAGCACGCCGCCATCCTCGCGCGGGCAAAGCACGCTTGCCAGCTCCTCTAGCGTCGCGGTCGGGCCGTGCATGCCCGGCACATCGGGCACCAGGCCGGTCGCATTGGCGATTGCCACCATTTCGATCGCCGTCTTCGAGCCGTCGACGAATTCGACCAGCATGCGCGCATTCATGTTGCGCTCGGCCGCCTCCTTCTCGTAGTCGGCCGGCATGGCGTCGATCTTCAGCGGATTGTTCTTGCCCTTGCCGGCGGCGATGATGTTGAAGCCGAGGCTTTTGGCAAAGCCGATGATCTCCAGCGTGCAGGCGGGCTCGTCGCCGGCGGCACCGGTATAGACGACGCCGGCCTTGCGTGCCTCCTCCTTGAGGAAGCGGCCGATGGTGATGTCGGCCTCGACATTGAGCATGACGATATGCTTGCCGTTCTTCATCACTTCGAGCGCAAACAGCGTGCCGATATTGGGATTGCCCGTTGCGTCGATGATGACGTCGATCCGGCCGGCCGCCGCCAGCGCATGCAAATCTTCGGTCACCGCGATCTTGCCCGCCTCGATGGCGCGGTCGATCGCCGCGGCATTGCCGGCCTGAACGATGTCGGAATGGTCATGGCCAGCGAGCAGCGCCGCGTCGATCGCTGCCTGCGGCCTGACTTCGGAAATGGCGCCGATCCGCATGCCCGGCATCAGCGCGACCTGGACGACGATGTCGGTGCCCATCTGCCCGGCGCCGGCAAGCCCGATGGTGATCGGCCCCTGCTGTTCAGCGCGCTTCAGCAGTTCCGCTGCAAATTGCGGATGGGACATGTCGCTTCCTCCAGTTCCTGACGCGCCGCAGCGTCCAAATCAACGTTTTGAACATTTCTATTTGCAAATGAAAAATATTTCAACCGGCAATTGGGCATTGCCGCTCTGCAATCGGTCGAGGACGATTGGATGAGCGGTCAATCCACACGGCCGTGCCTCCGCAGTCAGAAGGACGCGGCATATTCAGGTTGATTCGGTGCAGCCTTATTGCAGTTCAGCTGCCGATTTCGAAGAAGGGCGCGCCGAGCAGGCCGGGAACGACATCGATGCCGAGGCCCGGCCCATCCGGAATGCCCATACGGCTTCCCGAAACCGGCGGCATGTTGGATGCGGTGCGCACCGTCACCCATTCGTGAAAGGCGATAGCGTGCAGCCGGCGCTCCTCCGGCGTCGACAGCGACAGATGCGCCATGGCCGATGTGTCGATCTCGGCGCCGCCAGTGTCCTCGACCGTGATCATGAAGCCGAGGTCGACGGCAAGGTCGCGGATCTGGCGCGTTTTGGTGACGCCGCCAAGGCGTGAGATCTTCAGCGTCAGCCCGTCGGCGGCGCCCTTGCGATGGATGTCGAGCATATCGTCAAGCGAGGCGACGGATTCGTCGAGCACCATCGGTTTGTCGAGCGAGCGGCGCACCGACAGGCATTCGTCGATCGTCGTGCAGGGCTGCTCGAACGTGTAGTCGATGTTGCGCGTCGCATCGGCGAACTGGCGCGCCTGGTAAGGCGTCCAACCGGCATTGGCGTCGCAGAAGATGACGGTGCCCTTCGGCACGGCGGCGGCGACGGCTGTGACGCGTTCGATGTCGTCATGGACGTTGCCGCCGACCTTGACTTGCAGCCGGTGAAAGCCGTCGTTGAGGATGCGCTTGGCGAGTGCGGCCATCGCGTCGACGGTGCCGTGGGTGACGACCTTGTAGAGTTCGGCCGTCTCACTTTCGCGCCCACCGAGCAGGGTGACCAGCGGCACGTCGGCGGCGCGCGCCGCGAGATCCGAGCATGCCATGTCGAGCGCCGACTTGATGTAGGGATGGCCCTTGAACACCGTGTCCATCAGCCTGTTGATACTGGCAAGCCCGCGTGGGTCATGGCCAATGAGATGCGGTGCGATCTCGACGACGCCGGCGCGCGTGCCGGCGGCGAAGGCAGGCGAATAGAAGTTGCCGAGCGGCGCCATCTCGCCCCAGCCGGTGAGCCCGCTATCGGCGGTGACGGCGACGATCACCGCGTCGAACGCATCGGCGACGCGCCCCTTGGACATACGATAAGGCCCGTCAACGAAGGGCTGCACGACATGATAGGCCTTGATGGTTTTGATCTGCACGTTTTCTGTCCGTTGCCTATTTTCCGGGATGACCACCAGAATTGTCTGGCTCAGCCGCCTTCAGGCGGTCCGGCACGATTGGCGCCAGCACCCTTTGAGCCGCGCTGTTCCAGCCCGCGCGCATAGGCGAGCAGTTCTTCGAAATCGAAATCGATGTGCTCCTTGGCGTGGCGCTGGGCAGCGCGCATGTCGCTGCCCTTGAGCAGCCGTACATAGGTCTCGTGAGCATCTTCGGCAGGCACCGGCTCGTTGCGCGCCCGCTGGTGCAGCGCGAAATACATCTGCAGCCGGCTGGTCAGCCGCTGCCACGTTTCAAGCAGCACCGAATTGTCGGCCCATTCATGGATCAGGCCATGCAGTTGCAGCGCGGTTTCGATCTGCCGCGTCGTGTCCAGTTCGCGCGTCGCCTGCTTCACCGCCGCATGGCGTCGGTCGATCTCGTCGAAGAAGCGCTCGTCGCGAAGCGGCCAGGTCCGCGCGATGGCGAATTCGTCGAGCACCTTGTTGAGCGAATAGGCATCGTCGATATCCTTCGCGGTAACGTCGATGACGAAGGTTCCGGCGTAAGGAATGCTGGTCAGGATGCCTTCCTGCACCAATTCGCGCATTGCCTCGCGCAGCGGCGCGCGGCTCACCCGCATCTGCTCGGAAATCCTGAGTTCGTTGAGCTTCTGCCCAGGTTCCAACTGGCCGGTCAGGATCGCCCGCCGGAGCAGCGCCACGATCTCGGCGCGTCTTGTCGTGTCGGCGATCGGACTGAAATCCAGCGTCGCCATTCCGGCTGCTCCAGCAAACCGGAAGGAAAAACAGATTGTCGACAATCTTACAAGAGGCTGGTTGTGGATTTCTTAACTTCCGCTTGGCCGGCGGCTTGCGGCGCAGGCAAGGCCGTCAGGCCGCACGGCCGCAGAACCGACCCCGCTGAACATCACGCCGGCTTCTCGAAGCTGGCGTATGTAGCGCTTTCCCCAAGGAATTGCGTAAAACGAAACATAGCAAAACGGCGCCCTTGGCGTGGGAGCCGAGGGCGCCGCGGGACCGGACCTGATGGGGGTTATCAGGTGGGCGGTTTCTCGGGCAGCGGCGAGACCGGCATTCCCGGGCCGATCTTCTGCAGATTGCCGGTAATGACCCGGTCGCCTTCGGCCACACCGCTCAAGATGGCGACCTGATCGCCATTGGTCGGTCCGAGCGAAACGATACGCTGGTCGACCGTGTTGTCCTTGCCGACGACATAGAGGTATTTGCCGAGCTGGCCTGAGCCGAGTGCCGTCTGCGGTACCATCAGCGCATCGGGCTGCTCTTTGACGTGCAGCCGGACGCGGACATATTGGCCGGGGAGCAGCGTGAACTTGGCGTTGCCGATCGTCGCCCGTGCCGTGATCGTGCCGGTCGAGCGATCGATCGAGTTGTCTATGAAGGTAAGATCGCCCTTCTGGCGCGGTTCCGTTTCACCGGGAAGCAGGACATCGACACTGATCGGTCCTGCGGCCCGGGCTTCCTCGATCTGTGTCAGGTCCGTTTCGCTCGGATTGAAGGTGACGTAGATCGGATCGAGCTGCACCAGCGAATTGAGCACCGTGCCGGCAACGCTGACCAGCGTTCCAACGGATGCCTGGCTGCGTCCGATGCGTCCCGCGAACGGGGCGCGGATTTCGGTATAGCTCAAATTGAGCTCGGCGGTCCGCAAGGCGGCCTGGTTCACGGCGAGCGAGGCCTGAGCCTCACGCAAGGTGCTGGTGCGCTGGTCGAACACGTCCTTGGCGAGATAGCCGCTCTTGGCGAGCTCGCTGCCGCGCCCGAGATTGGAGCGCGCATAGTCGAGTGTTGCCGTGTCGCGCTGGATAAGCGCCTTCGCCTGCTCGAGGGCAGCCTGGAAATCCTCAGGGGCGATCTTGTAGAGAAGGTCGCCCTTCGCAACGTCACTGCCGTCGATGGCGACCTGCTCCTGCAGGTAGCCCGGCACGCGCGCCTGCAGCGTGATGCTGCGGATCGGCTCCACCCGGGCGGCATAGTCGAGATAGATCGGGATCGTCTTCTTGACGACGCTCACCACCGGCACCGGCATGACGAAGGCTTCCGGCTTGGGTGTTGCCGCCCCGGCTGTGCCGGCGTTGAGGCTGAGGCTGCCCATGTCGAGCAGGTGAACGCTCGCCACCGAAATCGCCCCAAGGGCGACGGCCGTTCCCAGCGCCATTTTCCATTTACGCATGATCAATTCTCCAGTCCTATTCAGCCGCTTCGGCCAATGGCTCGAAGGCGGGTTCGGCAGTTGGTTGTTCGGTCGCTTCGGAAACCGGTTCGCTCTCGCTGCGGCGCTCGCGCAGCTGCTCGATCACCGCATAGAAGACCGGCACGAACACCAGCGACAGGATCGTCGCCGCGACCATGCCGCCAAAGACGGTGGTGCCGATCGACTGCCGGCTTGCGGCACCCGCACCTGTGGCGAACATCAGCGGCAGCACGCCGAGGATGAAGGCGAAGGCGGTCATCAGGATCGGTCGCAGCCGAAGCCGCGCCGCTTCCATCGCGGCGTCGACGATGCTGAGGCCTTCTTCGCGCCGGCGCCGGGCAAACTCCACGATCAGAATCGCGTTCTTGGCCGCCAGTCCGATCAGCATGACGAAGCCGATCTGCGAATAAACGTCGATCTGCATGCCGCGCAGCCACAGCACGACGAACGCACCGAACAATGCGAGCGGCACCGCCAGCAGCACCATGAACGGCATCGCCCAGCTCTCATACTGCGCGGCCAGGATCAGGAAGACGAAGACGATTGCAAGGCCGAAGACGACGGATGCGATCGATCCTGCCTTGAGCTCCTGATAGGTGATGCCGGTCCATTCGTAGCCGAAATCTCTCGGCAATGCCGTGGCAGCGGCACGCTCCATTGCCGCCACCGCCTGGCCGGACGAAAAGCCGGGGGCGGCGCCGCCATTGATCAGCGCCGACGCATTGTTGTTGTAATGCGGCACGGTCTCGGGGCCGACGATCGGCACAAGCTTGCCCAACGTGCCCAACGGCACCATGCCACCCGACGCATTGCGGACATAGAGCCGCGATATGTCCGCCGGACCGGCGCGAGAGTCCTTGTCGGCCTGGATCGTCACCCGGAAGGTGCGGCCGAACAGGTTGAAATCGTTCACATAGAGCGAGCCGAGATAGATCTGCAGCGTGTTGAAGACGTCCGGCAGGTTGAGCCCGAGCAGCTTCGCCTTGGCGCGATCGAGATCGTAGTTGAACTGTGGCGTCGAGGTCGAGAACGACGAGAACAATTGCTGCGGGTTGAGCTCCGGCTGCTTGCGCGCCTCGGCAATCACGGCTTGCGTCGCATCGTTGAGCGCCACGCTGCCGCGGCCGGTCAGGTCCTCGACCTGGAACTCGAAGCCACCGGTGGCGCCGATGCCCGGGATCGACGGCGGGTCGAAGCTCAGCGCAAAAGCCTCCGGAATTTGCAGCAGCTTGTTGCGCACGTCGGCGACGAGTTTCGAGGCGCTCTGGTCGGGGCCGCGTTCGTCCCATGGCTTCAGGATCGCGAATTCGACCGCCGAGTTCGACTGCGCGGCACTGGTCAGGAAATTCAAGCCGCTGATCGAGCCGACGATGTCGACGCCGGGCGTGTTTTGCAGGATGTCGCGCGCCTTTTGCGCCACCGCATCGGTGCGTTCCAGCGAGGCCCCGTCCGGGAGCTGGATGACGACGAAGAAATAGCCCTGGTCCTCGACCGGAAGGAAGGTCGACGGCAGGCGCTGCCAGACGAAATAGGTCGCGACAAGTCCGGCCGCGAACACGCCGAGCATGATCCAGCGCAGGCGGATGAGAATGCGTACGCCATTCGCATAGGCATGCGCCAGCCGTTCGAAGCCCATGTTGAACCAGCGGAACAGCACGAACTGTGTTTCCGGCCGGTGGCGCAGGAAGGCGGCGCTGAGCGACGGGGTAAGCGTCAGCGAGACGAAGGCCGAGATGCCGAATGAGATCGCCACGGTCAGGGCGAACTGGTTGTAGAGTCGGCCGGACACGCCGGGAATGAAGGCGACCGGCACGAACACGGCCATCAGCACGGCGGTCGTGGCGATGATCGGGCCAGTGACCTCGGCCATCGCCGTGCGCGTGGCGGCCAGAGGTTTGAGGCCGGCCTCAAGTTGGCGTTCGACATTCTCGACGACGACGATGGCGTCGTCGACGACGAGGCCGATCGCCAGCACCATGCCGAGCAGGCTGAGCATGTTCAGCGAGAAGCCAAGCATATGCATGACGGCCAGCGTCGTTACCAGCGACACCGGAATTGCGATCGTCGGGATGATCGTGGTGCGCCAGCTTTGCAGGAAGATGAACACCACGGCGACGACCAGGACCAGCGCTTCGCCGAGCGTGATCAGCACGTCGTGCATTGAGGCCGAAACGAAACGTGTCGTATCGTAATGCATGGCGTAGCTGACGCCCTTCGGGAAACGGCCCGACAGCTCCTGCATCTTGTCCTTGACGCGCTGCTGCAGATCGAGCGCGTTGGAGCCCGGCATCTGGTAGACCGCGAGCACCACCGTCGGGTCCTTGCCGAAGAAGGCCGACGACGAATATTGCAGCGCGCCGAGTTCGATGCGCGCAACGTCGCGCAGCCTGACCAGCGAGCCGTTGGCGGTATTGGCCCGCACGACGATGTCGCCGAACTCCTTGGGATCGCTCAGCCTGCCGACGGCGTTGACCTGCATCTCGAAGGCAGTGCCGGCCGGAGCCGGTGATTGCCCGATCTTGCCGGCCGCCACCTGGACGTTCTGCTCGGCGACGGCGTTCTGCACGTCGACTGCGGTAATGCCGAGATTGGCGAGCTTGTCGGGGTCGAGCCAAATGCGCATCGAATAGCGCCGCTCGCCGAAGATCTGCACGTCGCCGACGCCGGGCAGCCGCTTCAGCGGATCGACCACCTGCAGATAGGCGAGATTGCTCAGCGCGACCGGATTGACGGAACCGTCCGGCGAGGTGAGGTCGACGATCAGGACGAAGTTCGGGTTCTGCTTCTTGATCGTCACGCCGCCCTGATTGACGATGGCCGGCAGCGAGGAAGCCGCCTGCGAAACGCGGTTCTGGACGTCGACGGCCGCCGTGCTCAGATCGTAGCCGACGTCGAAGGTGATGGTGATCGTCGACGAGCCGTCATTGGAGCTCGACGACGACATATAGATCATGCCTTGGACGCCGTTGATCTGCTGTTCGAGCGGTGTCGTCACCGTGTCGGCGACGACCTGCGCGCTGGCGCCCGGGTAGTGAGCACTGACCACGACCTGGGGCGGCGTGATGTCGGGAAATTGCGAGACCGGCAGAAGGAAATAAGAGATTCCCCCGGCGAGCACCATGATGATGGCGATCGCCGACGCAAAGATCGGACGATGGATGAAGAAGTTTACCATGAGATGCACGCCTCGCCCGATGCTCTGGCCCGGCCGAAGGCCTTGGCCACCCTGGACAGTCGCCGGCTGCGCGTCGAGCCGGAATCTTCGAGAAAGCCGAAATCTTGCAGGGGGCGACGCGGCGCATTGCGGCGCTCGGCCTGCTCGTCCGCCAGCGTACGCAGCATCGCCTCGAAAGACCGCGGGTCGACGCGGTCGGCTTTCATCAGCATGCGGATCATCGGATCCCTCACGACTTCATCGATCGTCAGATCATTGCACTGCGACATCGAAGCGGCTCCTGGTTTTGGCGATCCGCGGCGAGCCGCGGATCGGGTGTTCTCTTGCTCGCCGGCCGAGGCCGTGCGGTGCGGTTCGTGCCCTTGCCGATCGGGGCGGGGCTGATGGCCGGCACTTGCGAGTTTGACATGATGCAATGCGGGTGTTACAGGTAAGTAACATCGCTACCGTTACAGACCGGTAACACCCTAGTCAAGAGGTGCACCGAGGGAATTTCGGAAACGCAATCACGGAGGTTTTGATGACAGACGGTGTTGTGGAGCGTGTTCGCCCCCGGGACAGGATCCTTGAGACGGCACGGGACATGTTTCACAAGCATGGCATTCGCGGCGTCGGCATCGACGCCATCACCGAGGCCGCCGGCACCAACAAGATGACGCTCTACCGGCATTTCGAGTCCAAGGACGACCTGATCATCGAATGTCTGCGGGCGACCGCCTGCAGCGCCAACGCGATGTGGGAGAAGTTCGAGGCGGAGAATCCGGGCGACAAGCTGGCGCAGCTGCACGCCTGGGTCCGGATGGCGGCCGATTGCCTGATGTCGGATCGCCGCGGTTGCGACATGGCCAACGCCGCCATCGAGCTGAGCGAGGCCGATCATCCGGCAAGGCAAGTGATCAAGGAACTCAAGGAAGCGCAGCGCGAGCGTCTGGTCTCGCTGTGTCGCGATGCGGGTATCGGACAGGCCGAGCTTCTCGCCGATACGCTGTCGCTTCTGCTCGAGGGCGCCCGCGTCAGCCTGCAAAGCGTCGGCGCCGAGGGCCCGAGCGCGCAGTTCGTCCGCATGGCGGAAGGCCTGATCACTTCTTTCAGGGCCAGATAATCTCGCAAGCGGCGAAACGATCCGCGGCGTTTTGATTGCGCGCCGTGCCGCTGGGTGATGTCTCGTCCCATCGCGATGTTCCATCTCGCGTCGCCCTTGCCGCAACAGCATTGCTGGCGCGGCGTTGTTTGCTGGTCGTCAGGCAGGATAGGGCCGTTGGCGAACCGGTGAGAGTGACAAGTGTGACAGGATTTCGCCCGATAAGCCGCGGCGGTCGCAGCGAAGCTCATCGATCCGCGGATCAGCAATCGTGTCCGGTGTCAGTCACGATCCCAGCATCGCCCGCTATCCCGGCGCCGGAACAAAAAAAGCCCGCTGCCGGGAGGAGGTGGCAGCGGGCTCGATTTCGAATACGGCACGGGAGGAGGTGTACCGCACTCAGCGTCGGCATCGCATCTGGGAGGAGTAGATGGCCGACACCTGCGAAACTATCAATTGCCCAATGATTCGGCAACCAAAAAAGTTGCATAGGTGATGTGCAGATTTGCGGTATCAACCGAATTTTAACGATCAAGGCCCGAGCGACCATCGCCCCCGCACGACATCACTGCACCGGGACATTTTCCTTGAAGATCAGGCGCGGCTCGATGAATTTCCGCGTCAGATAGGGCGCCGACGAGGCGATCGAGCCGAGCAGGCGAATGACCGACTGTTCGGCGATCAGCCGCGCATTCTGGTCGATGACGACGTCGAGCAGATCGTCGACCAGATAGCCGCGCGTCTCGCGCGTCAGGTCATGGCAGATGAACACCGGCTTCGTCCGAGGCCTGGCTTCGAGCAATGCTTTTGCCACGCCCGAGCGCCCGGCCCCGACACAGTAGATCCCGAGCAGCTCCGGCTCGTTGTGCAGCGCCTTCATGGTCGCGGTATAACTGACCTCCGGCTCGTCGTTGATCTCGACGGCGCTGGTGACGGTCAGATTGGGGAACTCCTCGCCGAGCACCGAGCGAAAGCCCATCTCGCGTTCCTCATGGCCGCGATAGGAGCGTGAGCCGACCACCATCGCCAGATGGCCCTGGCGGCCGCCGAGGAACCGTCCCATCAGCAGCGCCGCGGTGCGGCCGGCCACTCTGTTGTCGATGCCGACATAAGCTGAGCGCGGCGCGCCGGGAACGTCGGAAACCAGCGTGACCAGGCGGATGCCGGCCTCGACGATCTCGCGCAAGATGTTGCGCGTTCTCGGATGGTCGATGGCGATGACGCCGACACCGTTCGCCTTGAGAGAGAGGTCTTCGACGGCCATCTGCAAGGCACTCGGCGAGATGCCGGTGAGCTTGTGGATGCGGCAGGAGGCGACCAGCGGCAGGCGCGCCGCATAATCCTCGATGTGCCTGGCCAGATCGGCCATGAAGGCATTGCTGCCCATCGGCAGGAAGAATTCGAGATGTGCCGGCCGCGAGGGCAACGCGACCTGGTCGACGACCGGCAGATAGCCGAGCTGCTTGGCCGCCTCCATCACGCGCTGCCGGTTGGCGGCACTCGCCCCCGGCCGGTTGTTGAGCACACGGTCGACCGTCGCGGTCGACAGGCCGCAGCTCCTGGCAATATCCGAAACGGTGGCTTTCATGTCGCAACCATGTGGCGATGCGATCCAGTGCCTCGACGATAAGCCCGGCCCGGCTGCTCACCCGGGCCGTTGCGTGCCCTCGGCCAGCGCGTCACGGATCTCCTTGTCCGACATGCCGGTGATGACGCGCTCGACTTCGGCGACGCTGGTCTTCTTCGGGTCGATATCGTCGGCGACCACCTTGCCGCGGCGCATGACGACGATGCGGTCGACCACCTGGAAGACATGATGGATGTTGTGGGCGATGAAGATGCAGGAATGGCCGGAATCGCGGGCACTGCGCACGAAGCTCAGCACCCCTTGCGTTTCGGCGACGCCGAGATTGTTGGTCGGCTCGTCTAGGATGATAAGGTCGCTGTCGAAATGCATGGCGCGCGCAATCGCCACCGCCTGCCGCTCGCCGCCGGAGAGTGAGCCGATCGGCGTCGTCGGCGGGATGTTCTTCGAGATGCCGACCTGCTTGAGCAGGTCACGGGCAACCACGTTCATCGCCTCCTGGTCCATGCGGTTGAGGAAACGCGGCGGCTTGATCGGCTCGCGTCCGAGGAACAGGTTACGGGCGATCGACAGCTGCGTCACCAACGCGGAATCCTGGTAGATCGTCTCGATGCCATGGGCGATGGCGTCGCTGGTACTGCGCAAATTCACCTTCTTGCCACGGATAAAGATGTCGCCGCTGGTCAGCGGGACCGCGCCCGACAGCACCTTGATCAGCGTCGACTTGCCGGCGCCGTTGTCGCCGAGCAGTCCGACGATCTCTCTTTCGTTGACATGGAAATTGGCATCAATCAGCGCCTGCACGCGCCCATAGGACTTGCGGATTTTCGTCATGCGGATCAGTGGCTCGACCATCGTCTCAAGTCCCTGCCTGATGCCGGCGTTCCAGCCATGAGTGGAGCGCCATCATGCCGAGGATGATGGCGCCGATGAAGATGTTGTAGGCAAGGCCCGGCACACCGATCAGCACGATGCCGTTGCGCATCACGCGCAGGATCAGGATACCGAGCACCGTGCCGATGATTGTACCGCGCCCGCCGGTCAGCGCCGTGCCGCCGATCACCACCATGGCGATGACTTCGAGCTCGTAGCCGGTGCCGCTGTTGGGGTTGGCCGCCGAGGTACGCAGCGAGGAGATGACGCCGGCGAGCGAGGCCAGGATCGACGACAGGATGAACAGGCCGATCTTGACGCCGCTGACATTGACGCCGCGCGCCCTTGCAGCACTCGGGTTGCCGCCGGCCGCCTGGATCCAGTTGCCGGTCCGGCTCTGCGTCAGCACGTAGCCGAGCGCGATTGCGGCGGCGATGAACCAGAACAGCGACATATAGATACGGAACGGCCCGATGAAGAAATCGCCGACCAGGGCTTCCGCCAGCCAGCTGCCCTCGGCGCTCCAGGTCCGCTGCGGAAACCCGCTGGTGACGAACAAAGCGGTGCCGCGCACCACCAGCAGCATGCCAAGCGTCACCAGGAAGGACGGGATCTTGAGCTGCGTCACGAACCAGCCATTGACCAGTCCGATGAAGGCAGCGACCACCAGCGCAACGACGAAGGCGGCTTCGAGCGAGGCGACGCCGCTGTTGAACAAGGTCCACATCAGGACCGGCGAGAAGCCGAACACCGAGCCGACCGAGAGGTCGAATTCGCCTGATGTCATCAACAGCGTCATCGCCAGCGCGATCAGCCCGAGTTCGACCGTGAAGGCCAGCGTGTTCGAGATGTTTTGCGGCGACAGGAAGTCGTGGTTGATGCCCCAGAACACGGCGATCTCGATGACGAGCAGCACGAACGGCCCGAACTCAGGCCGCGCGATCGAGCGTTGGATAAGAGAACGATTTTCCACCTTGGACCCGCGATAGGATTGGATTTGGCCGAGACCGCAAGCGGTTCGGCGGAATGATGAGACGGTCACGGCCGCCGAAGCGGCCGTGACCAACTCGATCGCGGACCTATTTGCCGGACAGGATCTTGTCGTATACCGCGGCGGTGTCCTTCTCGTAGAGCGCGCCGGTGATCACGTCGAAGCCTGGCGGGATACCGCTTGCCGCCATGTTGGCGAGCGAGAGCGCGACGTAGCTGGTCGCCTGCGGATCCTGCCACTGCGCGGCATTGACGTAGCCGTTCAGCACTTCCTGAGTGGTGTCGAGCGAGTTGCCCCAGCCGACGACCGGGATTTCGCCCGGCTTGACGCCGACCTGGTCGAACACCCGCTTGATCGAACCGGTGACCAGGTCGCCGAGGCCGATAACCGCCTTGACCTTGGCCCTGTTGGCGGTGAGGTAATCGACCATGCGGTTGATCACTTCGGCCTGGTCGAGCGTCGCTTCGGTGATTTCGTAGGTGATGCCGAGCGGCTCGAACACGCTCTTGATGCCTTCCTCTTCCTGGACGCCATAGGTGGCGCCGGGAATCTCGACCGGCATCCAGACGAAGTCGCCCTTCTTCACCAGGCCCTTGTCGACCAGATACTGCGCCCAGTGGTTGCCGAAGGTGACGTTGTCGCCGCCGACATAGGCGTTGAAGTCCGCCTTCGGGTCGGGCGTGTTGAAGTTGATGATCGGGATGTTCGCCGCCCGCGCTTCCTTGACGATCTCGACAAGGCTGCCCGGATCAGGGCTGGTCGTGGTGATGCCGTCGGCCTTCGCGGAAATCGCGGCGCGAATAGCCTCCTGCTGCGACGCCACGTCGCCATTGTGGAACGATGTGTTGACAGTGTTGCCGGTGTCCGCCGCCCATTGCTTGGCCCCGGCAAGGAAGTAGGTCCAGACCGGATCGGCCGGGCCGCCATGCGAAATCCAGTAGAACGTCTTGGCCTGTGCCGCGGCCGGAATGGCCAGCGCCACTACCAAGCCAAGTACAAGCAGTCTTAGCCTCGTCAGCATGTGATTTCCTCCCATTTGAACCGAACTCCTCCTCCGACGACGATCACCGCGAAAGGCCGTGCGCGGCCAAAACGGTGGTCGCATTTTGCCAGCGTCGACCTGGGCGCATTAGAGCATTCCCTTTTTCGATCGATGGCAAGCCTCCATCCGCCAATGGACGTTGGCGCAATGCACGACGCCATCAGCAATCCCATCAGATTGCATCAGTTTGGCTGATATTTTCCAGGCGGCCGACGATCGGCCCTGCGACCGTCACGCAATGCCGCGCGGCGGCGCGCCGAGCACGGATTGCTCTAGGTCGATAAGCGTCCCGGTCATCAGCCCGGAGGCGTCGCTGAGCAGGAACAGCGTTAGCTGGGCGACTTCGTCCATGGTCAGCAATCGACCAAGCGGCAGGCCGGCGGCGGCGATCTTTGCCCAGTTTTCGCCCTTGCCCAGCGTGCGCGCCTGCATCTCTTGTTCGGCCGGCGTCGCTACCCAGCCCATGTTGATGCCGTTGACGCGGATGCGATCGGAAAGATGCGCGTTGGCAATGTTTCTGGTCAGCGTCGAAAGCGCGCCCTTGGTGGCGGAATAGATGGCAAGGTCCGGCGCACCGCAATGCGCATTCACCGACAGTATGTTGACGATGGCGCCCGCCGCCTGCCGTGTCTTCATGTCGGCTACGGCCGCTTGCATGAGGAAGAACGGCGCGCGCGCATTGACGGAAAACAACCTGTCCCAGTCGTCGATTGTGCCAGTTTCCAGCGAGGCCCGGTCGGTGAGGGCCGCAGCGTTCACCAGACAATCGATGCGGCCGAGTCTTTTGATCGCTTCCGCCATGACAGCTGCAGGCGCGGCCGGATCTCCAAGCTCGGCCTGGATGAAGACGACGGGCCGGCTTGGTCGTGAAAGCTCTTCGGCGATGCGTGCGCCACGCTCGGCATTGCGGCCGACAATGGCGATCCCTTCGCCGCCGCCGGCTGAGGCCAGCCGGGCGATGGTCTCGCCAAGCCCTTGCGTCCCGCCGGTAACGACAAGGGTCTTGCCCTCAAGAGCGACGATCAATGGACTCTCCCGAATGCCGACGAGCAGGTAATTTCCAATCAGAGAATTCTAGATCTATCGGATGTTAGGCTGGGGGACTAGATGAGGTCGGCCCTTGCGAGGTCACGCATCAGATGGCTGGCGCCGTAGGTCCAGTGTGGGCAGTCGGGTGACAGCCGCACGCGGTTGACCAAGGCACCGAACTTCTCCGACGATATGGTGACGATGTCGCCGACCTTGTGGGTAAAGCCCTTGCCTGTTTCGCCGCGATCCTTCGACGGCACGAACATCGTGCCGAGATAGAGCGCCAGCCCGTCCGGGTATTGGTGATGTGGCCCCATGGCGGCGGCGACCAACTCTTCTGGCGAGCGGCTGATCTCGGCCATCGAACTGGCGCCTTCCAGCGAGAATCCATCCTCGCCTTCGACTTTCAACCGTACGATCGCCTGCTTCACGTCGCCGATGGAAAATGTCTCATCGAACAGCCGGATAAAGGGGCCAAGTGCTGCCGAAGCGTTGTTGTCCTTGGCTTTGCCGAGCAGCAGCGCCGAGCGCCCCTCGACGTCGCGCAGATTGACGTCGTTGCCGATCGTCGCCCCGACGATCCTGCCGCTGCTCGCGGCGATCATGGCGATCTCCGGCTCCGGATTGTTCCATGTCGAAACCGGATGCAGGCCGACATCGGCGCCGAAGCCGACCGAGGCCATCGGCTGGCATTTGGTGAAGATCTCGGCATCGGGGCCTATGCCGACTTCCAGATATTGCGACCAGGCGCCGCGCGCAATCAGCTTGGCCTTGATCTCCATCGCTTCCGGCGAGCCGGGCTTGAGCTTCGACAGATCGTGGCCGATCAGCCCGGCGATGTCGGCGCGAATGGCGTCGGCCTTGTCGGCTGAACCGCGCGCCTGCTCCTCGATCACCCGTTCGAGCAGGCTGACGACAAAGGTGACGCCAGACGCCTTGATCGCCTGCAGGTCGACGGGGGACAGCAGGTACGGTTTCCCCGGATCGCGCGCTGTCTCGAAACTGTTGGCCGCAATGGCGTCGAGCGGGCCGATCGGCCGCCCCTTTGCCGAGCGGACGTGTCCTGCCGGATCCGGCAATTCGCAAACGTCGCGTACGGTCGGTGCCACATTTGACGTGATGTCGAAGACCGTGCCGTCACGCACCGTGACCACCAGCGGATGGGAAGCATCGCTCGCCCGGGCGCGGCCCACGAAGAGGCCTTCGGCGGGCAAATGTGTGGCGTTCGTCATGGCTTGTATTTCCTGTTGTCTTGTCCTTCGGCCGCGGCACTTTCAACAAATTCCCGGCAAAGGTCTATCCCGTTTCGAAGGCCAGCTTTGTCAATCTGTTAAGGTCGTCTTGCGCTGCTGGATCGTAATCGATTTCGCCCTGCGCCAATGGCGAGCCGAAAACAGGCTGTCAAATCCATGAAATCGTCACTAGGATTTTCACTGAAAAGCGCAGCCCAGGTGACCCTTGTCCTTACGGTTTTCCGATCCGATCTGGCAAAAGCCGCGGACAGCCACCGCGTTCCAGTCGCTTTTTCCAGCCGGCCAATGCGTCGATGTCGTCATCGTCGGCGGCGGCATCATGGGGCTGTCAACGGCCTTGCACGCTGCCCGGCTCGGCCTTGCGGTCCAGGTGCTGGAGGCCGGCGAAATTGGCAATGGGGCGTCCGGTCTGAACGGCGGTCAGGTTATTCCTGGCCTGAAATACGATCCGGACTGGCTGCTGGAGCATTTTGGTCTCGAACGCGGTGAGGCGCTCGTCAACTTTGCCGCCTCGACGGCGGACGCCGTCTTCGAAATGATCCGCGACGAAAGACTGGCGGTGCCGTTCGTCCGCAATGGCTGGATCCAGGCCGCACACACCGAGACCGCGCTGAAAGCGGCGGCGAATCGGGATCGGCAGTGGCGCGCCCGCGGCGCCGATGTCCGGTTGCTGAGCGGGACGGAGATCGCGACGATGACCGGCGCGCAAGGCTATCTCGGCGGCTGGCTCGATCGCCGTGCCGGCGTCATCGATCCGCTCGCCTACACGTCGGAACTGGCGCGCGTCGCTGCAGCGGCAGGCGTGAAGATCGCCGAGCGCCAGAACGTGATGCAGATCAGCAAGAATGCCGGCAATTGGCACGTTTTTACGGAAAGCGGCGCCGAACTCAAGGCCAAGGCGATTGTCCTGGCGACCAACGCCTATACCGGCGGCCTGCTTCCCGGCCTCGCCGAGACGATCGTCCCGCTGCATTCCTTTCAGATCGCGACAGCGCCGCTATCGTCCAATCTCGCGGCGGCGATCCTGCCGGAGGGGCAGGCGGTTTCGGATTCGCGCCGCATCCTCGTCTATTACCGCAAGAGTGCCGATGGTCGGCTGGTGCTTGGCGGACGCGGCCGCATGGCCTTGCCGAACAGCCCGGCCGACTGGGCGCATCTGGAACGCGCGCTGCTGCGGCTCTACCCGGCGCTGTCCGACGTGGTCATCGAAAAGCGCTGGTTCGGCCGGGTGGCAATGACGCCGGACCATCTCCCGCATATCCACGAGCCAGAGAAGGGTCTGCTGGCGGTGGTTGGCTGCCAGGGCCGCGGCATCGGCCTGATGACCGCGCTTGGCGAGCGCATTGCCTCCTATTTGTCGAGTGGCGACACCAGGCAATTGCCGTTCCCGGTCTCGCCGATCCGGCCGATTCCGTTTCACGCCTTTCGGCAGGTCGGCGTTGCCGCGACCATCGCCTGGTACCGGATGCTGGACGCCTTCGAACGCTGACGTTCATTCCCAAACGTCAAACAGCTTGACAGCTTCACGAATATGAAAAAAGCTTAGTCGATTTCAAATACCATAGGCAGTCGATGTCGACCATCGCCGCAACGCAGCCGCTGCCGGAAACCCGGTCTTCGCCGGGTTTCCGCTTCGCCATGCTGCTGCCGGGCGGGCTCGTCACCTTTGTGCTGATCCTTTTCGCCTTGGGGCTGGTGTTCTTCCTGGCCTTTCGCGGCAATGACGGCTCGCTGCTCGGGACTGGTTTCACCCTTGCGAATTTCGTCACGGTGGCCACCGATCCGCTGTACTGGACGGTGACGCTGCGCTCGCTGAGCATCGCCGGCCTGGTGACGCTGGCAACCGTCGTCACGGCGTATCCTGTCGCCTATTATCTGGCTTTCCATGCCGGGCGGCGACGCGGGCTGCTGCTGCTCCTGCTGACCCTGCCGTTTTGGACCAGCTATCTGCTGCGCGTCTTCGCCTGGAAGATCGTGCTTGCCTATAATGGCGTGCTCAACTCGGCGCTGATCGAAAGCGGCATCTGGTCGGAGCCGACATTGGCCTTTCTCAACACACCGGCAGCGGTCGTCGTCACGCTTGCCCACGCTTATGCCCCGTTCGCCATCCTGCCCATCTATGTGGCGCTGGACACGATCCCGAAATCGCTGCTCGAAGCCGCTTCCGATCTCGGCGCAAAACCGTTCACCAGCTTCCGCCGCATCGTGCTGCCCAATTCGATGCCGGGCGTGCTGGCGGCGGCCCTCGTCGTCTTCGTGCCGACCGTCGGCGACTATGTCACCCCGGCGTTGGTCGGCGGCCCGGCCAGCACCATGATCGGTACGCTGATCCAGGCCGAGTTCGGCAAGGCAAATGACTGGCCGTTCGGCGCCGCACTCGCCGTCGCCGTCATGCTGGTCATCCTCGCCGTGGTGCTGGTGGTGCGCTTCGCCGACCGCCGATACGGCAGCGGCACATGAACGCGGCGCGTATCGATGCAAAACAGGGCGGCGGCTGGCTCGGCGCCTATGTCCTTGCCTATTTGATATTCCTGTATTTGCCGATATTGCTGATCCCGCTGTTTTCCTTCAACAATTCAATCCAGGCGGCGTTTCCGCTGCAAGGCTTCACGCTTGAATGGTACGGCACGCTTTACGGCAATTCGGCGCTCTCCGGCGCGCTTGCCACCAGCCTCGTCATCGGCGCAATTGCTGCCACCGGCGCAACACTCTGCGGCGTGACCGTGTCCTATATGGACCTCTACGGCCGCTCGCCGCTGGCCGCCACGATCAGTGCTATAGCGCGGCTGCCGATCCTGATCCCAGGCGTCATCGTCGGCATATCGCTGCTCATCCTGGTCAACCTCGCCGGCGTTGGGCCGTCGCGCATTGCCATTGTGCTCGGCCACGTGTTGGTGGCGCTGCCGACGACGGTGGTGGTCATGCGCAGCCGCTTCGCCGCCATCCCGAAGACCATCCGCGAGGCAGCGCTCGACCTCGGCGCTTCCGACTGGACGACCTTCAGAAGGGTGATGCTGCCGCTCAGCCTGCCGGCCATTATTTCGGCCTTCATGCTGGCCTTCCTGACCTCCTTCGACGAGTTCATCGTCGCCTTCTTCCTTGCCGGCACCGAGCCGACGCTGCCGCTTTATATCTGGAGCCAGCTGCGCTTCCCGAAATCGCTGCCGACCGTCATGGCGCTCGGCACCGCGATCCTGGCCGTGTCGTTCCTCATCGCCGCGCTCGCCGAAATCCTGCGCCATCACGGGCTTGCTGCCACCCGGCGGTCAGCGCCCGCCAACCTGTCAAAACCAGAAGAAACCGAAAGAGGAGAACTGCAATGGCATTCGACCTGAAATCGATAACGGCAAAGACAGCGAAAACCGGACTGGCTGCGTTCGCGCTGGCGCTTGCGTCGACTGTCGCCTTTGCCGGCGACAAGCTGCAATATTTCACGTGGTCGGGCTATGAACTGCCCGACTTCAACAAGAGCTTCCTGGCCGCGCACCCCGATGGTCTCGAAGCTTCGATGTTTGGCGACGACGATGACGCTTTCACCAAGGTCAAGGCCGGCTTCCGCCCCGATGTCGCGCACCCATGCTATGACAAGGTGGCGCGCTGGAACAAGGAAGGCCTGCTGCAGCCGATCGACACCAAGCGCATCAAGAACTGGGATTCGATCTTCCCGGTCTTCAAGAACCTGCCCGACCTGCAGGCCGGCGACGGCAAGGTCTGGATGGTGCCGTGGGACTGGGGCAACACCTCGATCCTCTACCGCACCGATCTGGTGAAGAACCCGGAAGCCAGCTGGAACCTGCTTTGGGATAAGCAATATGCCGGGCGTATGGCGACCATCGATGCCGTCCACGACACACCGGTGGTGGCGGCCCTTCTCGCCGGCGTCAATCCATTCGACATGACACCGGAACAGATGGACAACGTGGCAGAAAAACTTCGCGAGCAGCGCCCGCTGCTCTCGAACTACACCACCGACATGACCTCGGTCGAACAGGCATTGGCCAGCGGCCAGCTGGTCGCGGCCATGACCTGGAACGCCTCGGCCACCTCGCTGAAGAAGCAGGGCGTGCCCGTCGAGTTCATGAAGCCGAAAGAAGGCATGCTGACCTGGGCTTGCGGCTTCGTCATGCTCAAGGACGCCAAGAACGTCGACCTAGCCTATGACTTCATCAACAGCCGGCTGGAGACGGATTCCGGAAAGTATCTGATCCAGGCCTACGGCTATGGCAGCTCGATCAGCTCGGCTTTCGCCGCCGTGCCGAAGGAGGAGTTGGAGAAATTGCAGCTACCTTCCGATCCCGAGGTGATGCTGAAGACCACGATTTTTACCGGGCCGATGAAACAGAATGACGAACTCGCCAAGATGTTCGAGAAGGTCAAGGCAGGCGGCTGAGTTCGCACTTCCTTCTCCCCTTGCGGGAGAAGTGTCGCCGAAGGCGACGGATGAGGGTGTTCCAGATGGCACAGACGGCACTCGGGCCAACACCCCTCATCCGTCTCGGCACTTCGCGTCGATCCACCTTCTCCCACAAGGGGAGGGAAAACCTTACCAAACAAGGACGAACGAATGGACATGCTGGACGAAGCGGCTGAGAAGCCGAAGGACGACGCCGACGTCAGGGTCGGCCGGCGCGTGCGGGCGCTCAGGCTGGAGCGCAATCTCTCGCTGGCCGAACTCGCCGCTAAAGCCGGCGTCTCGATCGGTGCGCTGAGCCAGATCGAGCGCGGCATGTCATCATTGCGGGTGCGAGTGATCTGGCCGCTTGCCGCCGCCCTCGACATCGAGCCGTCGGCGCTGATTGTTGACGGCAACGATGCCGGCAACGATCTTTATTGCGTGCGCGCCAACAGCCGGCGTCAGATCCCGGTCAAGTCGGAAGGCATCGCCAAGGCGCTGCTGTCGCCGCCGGCCGCCACGCTGACCGGCATGCTGGTGACGGTGGAGGCCGGCGGCGGCACCGCCGAAGCCTACGCCCATGCCGGCCACGAATTCGGCTTCGTCCTGTCGGGTGAGGTCGAACTGGTGGTCGATTCGACCAGATACGGGCTGAAGGCCGGTGACAGCTTCGCCTTCAAGAGCACCTTGCTGCATGCCTTCCGCAATCCCGGCAGCGAGCGCTGCCAGATCCTGTGGGTCAACACCACCAAGCCGTCCGAGGTTCGCGATGGCGCCTGATCCGCTCGTCCGGCTGGACAAGGTCTCCAAGATTTTCCCCGGCGGCATCGTCGGGCTCGACACTGTCGATCTCAATATTTCGCGCGGCGAGTTCCTGACCCTGCTCGGACCGTCCGGCTGCGGCAAGACCACCAGCCTGCGGGTCATCGCTGGTTTCGAAGGCCCGTCGAGCGGCAGGGTCCTGCTCGAAGGGCGCGACATCACGGGGCTCAGGCCCTTCGACCGCCCGGTCAACACCGTATTCCAGGACTACGCGCTGTTTCCGCACATGAACGTCGCCGAAAATGTCGGCTTCGGCTTGTCGCTGCGCAAGCTCGCGGGTGCCGAACAGGCAAAGCGCGTCGGCGCGGCGCTCGACATGGTCGGCCTTGCCGACAAGCTCGGCGCCCGCGTGTCCGAATTGTCGGGTGGCCAGCGCCAGCGCGTCGCGCTTGCCCGCGCCATAGTCTGCGAACCGCGCGTGCTGCTGCTCGACGAGCCGCTGTCGGCGCTCGATGCGCATCTGCGCGAACAGATGCAGGCCGAGTTGAAGCGCCTGCAGTCGCGCCTCGGCACCACTTTCGTCATGGTCACGCATGACCAGACCGAGGCGCTGTCGATCTCTGACCGCATCGTTGTCATGAACAAAGGCCGCATCGAGCAGATCGCGCCGCCGGCGACTCTCTACGACCGGCCCGCCACCAAATTCGTCGCCAGCTTCATCGGCACGATGAACCTTCTGCAGTCGCGCTTTGTCGGCCGCGACGGCGAGCGCTTGCGGTTCGCCGCCGGCGCCCTGCCGCTGGAAGCGGTTTCGGAGACGGGCGAACTGCCTGGCGAGGGCACGGTGCGCACCATCGGCGTGCGTCCGGAGGATCTTTTGGCGACGACCGAGGCCACGGCCGGCACTGTACCGGTGCGGGTGAACAGCATCGTCTTCCACGGCCGCACCTTGCGCCTTCATGCAGAGCTGGGGCAGGGGACACAGGTCGTGATCGACGCGCCACGCCCGACAGAGGGTTTTCAATTCAGCGTCGGCGATGTGGCGCATATCAGCCTGCGCCGCGGCGCCAACTGCCCTATGCTGCCCAGCTAGTCTGATTTTCAACTTCCAGAAAACTGGAGTGTTCCCACATTATCGGCAACGGGGCGCAGACTTCGAATTCCTGCTCGGCAGGGCTTCCTCGACCGCTGAAATCGCGGGTGTTGGCGCGGAAAGCATTCAGCGCCCGTTGCGTTTCCATTTGACGAGTTCTCTGTTTGTTCTAAATTTCTCGGTCGGATACGATTTTGCCGGACGAGAGATCAATTATGAGTGGGCAACCTGCATTCGGAACCCCGAACAACGGCCAGATCTTTTTCCGATGGCAGGGGACCAAGCGACGTTTCGACGACCGCATATTCTTGCCATCTTGGCTGAGAGCGCGGTCGCTGGTCCCTTGGCGCGAAAGACTATCGCCTTGAATCGAGAGTTAAGGCTGCAAGGCTGGTTTGTTCCGGAGAACCACATCCATATCTCGCTCGTCGGCCTCGGTGACCATGATGGGTATCCGGAAAAGCTGGTTGAAATCGCTCGGCATATCGGCTCGATGATCGTTGCAAAACCGTTCGATATTTCTTTCGATCGCCTGACGGCTTTTGGTGGTGGTTCGCTGGTTCTGCGCAACGGTGACAGCAATCCAGCGCTCCAAGAATTCTGGCGCAATCTCACCCTCTGATTTCCGACAGCCCGCTAAAGCTCTTTCTCACGAAGTCCATTGAACCGCATGTTACGCTGCTTCGTGACGAAGTCCGTGTCCCCAGGATTCGCGAACGGTCGATTGATCCAATTGGCTGGACAGTCCGGGATTTTGTGCTGATCCACAGTGTAATCGGCAAGGGGATTTAGCGCGAGAGCGCACGTTGGCAATTGAACGGCCAAGACGATGCCTTGGCCGGGATGTAGAGGCCCAAGCCGTCGTCATAGCCCGCACGATATTCATCATCCTGACATGGCATGTCAGCTGTCTCGGGATTGACGATGGCAGGCCAGCACGCGACCCGCTACTTCCAATGCGTCTTAACAAGAGGAACCCCATGACGATCACGGAAATTGCCAAGGATTTCACCGAGCTCCTCAAGCAGGGCGATCATCAAGGTGCTGCTGAGAAGTACAATGCCGACGACGTCGCCAGCTACGAAGCCATGGAGGGGCCGATGGCCGTCTCCCGTGGCAAGGAAGCTCTGAAGCAAAAGAACCAGTGGTGGCAAGAGAACAACGAAGTGCATGGCGGTTCGGTCGAGGGCCCATATGTCAACGGCGACCAGTTCGCAGTGCGCTTCAAGTTTGACATAACGCCCAAAGCTACCGGCGAACGTGCCACCATAGATGAGGTTGGTCTGTACACGGTCAAGAACGGCAAGATCACCGAAGAGCGGTTCTACTATTGAGGCCGGAAATACCACCGGCTTCCGGGAGCCGCTGCAAGGTTGAACAATAAGCATGGCGGCCGGAGGATGACCTGGCCGTCTTCGAGAAGCTCAGATCGTTTTGACGTAGCCCGCCAACTGATCCGCCACCGTGCCCCAGCCGTCGTAGAAGCCCATCTCCTCGTGGCTGTTGCGCGTGGCTTCGTCGCGGTGGATGGCGGTCGCGGTGTAGCGCGTCGCCTCGCCCCGCGATTGCAGCGATATGACGGCTGTAATGAATGGGTCGCCTGACGGCCGGTAGCCTGGCAGCAGCGCATCGGTCCACACCAGCCGCTCATCCTGGACGATCTCGAGGTAGCAGCAACGCCTGTCGTTGACTTGCCTGCCGTCGGGCGACTGCATGCGGGTGCGGAACAGGCCGCCGGGCCGCAGGTCGATCTCGCAATCGGTGATGATCCACGGCTTCGGCGTGAACCATTGGCGGACATGCTCGGGCTTCGTCAAGGCCATCCACAGCAGTTCGCGCGGCGCCTCGATCGACCGTTCGAGCACGAGGTCGAGCTTCGGATCGGGTTGGAACAACGGAGCCATGTTCATCTGTCTTTCTCCTTGAGTTTCAGCACGTAGTCGTCGAACTGGTCGAGACGGCGCTCCCACAGCGCCCGCTGCTCGGCCAGCCAGTTTTCCGCGAGCTTCAGCGGCTCCGGCGCGAGCCGGTAGGTCCTGACGCGGCCTGCCTTCTCCGAATGCACCAGCCCGCAGCCTTCCAAAACCCTGAGATGCTCGATGAAGGATGGCAGGGCCATCTCGAACGGCTGGGCAAGCTCGCCGACCGAGGCGGGGCTTCGGTTCAGTCGCTCGACCACGCGTCGCCGGGTCGGATCGGCGAGTGCCCGGAAAATGCCGTCGACGGGCGGGGGGCTTTCGGTCTGCAGGCTCGTCATAGTCGTTTCCTTGCCTCGGCCATTCCGCGTGACCAGAGTTGGCTTAGAAACAGTTAGGGAAATTCCTTACTATTGGCAATGGCGAAAATCATGGATGCCCGGCAAGCCGCTGGAAAACTGAGAGGTGCGGTTTTAGGGTGCCGTCAGATTCGACCGGTCCGAGGATCCGTTTTTGACGATCACCATGTATGGCATCACCAATTGCGATACGATCAAGAAGGCCCGTTCCTGGCTGGCGAGCCATGATGTTGCCTATCGCTTTCATGACTACAGAGTCGACGGGCTGGATGCGGATCGGCTGAACGGCTGGTCAGGCAAAGTCGGTTGGGAAATTCTGCTCAACAAGGCGAGCACGACGTTTCGCGAACTGTCGGAGGAGGACAGGATGGGCCTGGATGAAAGGAAGGCCAAGGCGCTGATGCTGGCAAAGCCGACGATGATCAAGCGTCCGGTGCTGGAACTTGGCGATCGCATATTGGTTGGCTTCAAGCCTGATGTTTATCAACAGGCGATCGGTAGGAAGTAGAACCGACCCACCGCGATCCGTCGCGCCCCCTCTGTCCTGCCGGCATGCATATCGATCGTATCAGATGCTTGTGGTTTTCCCACGCAAATAGCTCGCCAGCGCGACCGCATTATTATGGGCCTCGTCGTGCGCGCCGTAGAGCAGCGTCACCTTGCCCTCACGGAGCAAGGCGCGCAGTTCCGCCAGCGCCTCGCCGTTCCGGTCGAGCTCATCGCTGTATCGCCGCTGGAACTCCGCCCAGCGCGCCGGCTCATGGCCAAACCATTTGCGCAACGCGTCGCTTGGCGCGATGTCCCTCAGCCATAGCGTCAGCGCCGCGTCCTGCTTGGCGATGCCGCGCGGCCATATGCGGTCCACCAGCACCCGCTGCCCGTCATCGGGCGCCGGCGGCTCATAGATGCGCTTGACCGCGAGTTCCATTGCCAACCCCGCATGCGTCACAGGCGCGGCTGCGTGCTGGCGCTCTTAAACCCACTCGCCCTTGCGCATCACCGGCACGCGGCTGCTGTCCTTGTGGACGCCGTCTATATCGATCTTGTCCGAGCCGATCATCCAGTCGATGTGGATGAAACTCTTGTTGCCGCCGCGCGCCGCGATCTCGTCCTGGCTGAGCGAGGCGCCGTCGACGAAGCACTTCGAGTAGCACTGGCCAAGCGCGATGTGGCAGGCCGCGTTCTCGTCGAACAGCGTGTTGAAAAACAGCAGCCCGCTCTTGGCGATCGGCGAGGAATGCGGCACCAGCGCCACCTCGCCGAGACGGCGCGCGCCTTCGTCGGTATCGAGCACCTTCTGCAGCACATCCTCACCTTTCGAGGCCTTGGCCTCGACGATGCGGCCCGCCTCGAAACGCACCGCAATGCCGTCGATCAGCGTGCCCTGGTAGGACAGCGGCTTGGTGCTGGTGACATGGCCTTCGACGCGCCTTGCATGCGGCGTGGTGAAAACCTCTTCGGTCGGGATGTTCGGGTTGCAGGTGATGCCGTTCTTGGCGGTCGAGGCGCCGCCCATCCACTCGTGGCCGTCGGCCAGCCCGACGGTCAGGTCGGTGCCGGGACCAGTGAAATGCAGCGCGTGGAAATTGTGGCCGTTCAGCCATTCGGTGCGGCTCTTCAACGCCGCATTGTGCGCCGTCCAGTTGCCGATCGGGTCTTCGACGTCCACCCGCGAGGCGGCAAAGATGGCGTCGGCGAGCTTGGCCACGGCGACGTCTTCGGCATCGTCCGGGAAAACCTGCTTCGCCCACGCCTGATCAGGATAAGCCACAATGTTCCAGTTGATGTCGAAGCCGGTGATCTTCTCCAGCGCCGGCTGATAGGCCATCGAATTCGCCTTATTGGCACGCGCCACCTTTGCCGGGTCCTGAGAAGAAAGCAGCGACGGATCCTCGCCGCGCACAGCAAGCCTCGCCGCATTGTCGGCGAAGGCTTTTGCCATGCCTTCATAGAGCCAGCCGGCGGCGCGGTCGAAACCGGCGTCGGCGCCGTAGCGGAAGCGCGCGAGAGTGATCTCGTCGTCGTTGAAGATCGGCGTCACCAGGCCGGCACCTGCCTTGTAGGCGTGCTCGACGATCCGCCGCGTCAGAGGCAGCGCGGCGATAGACGAGGTCAGCACCAGATCCTGACCCGGCTGCAATTGCAGCCCGACCTTGACGGCGACCTCCGCCAGCCTGTCGAGCTTCACCGGGTCGATGGTTGCGGAAACGCCGCGCGAATGTGTGGTCATGATCCTGCCTGCCGTGATTGGGGACTGTGTCTTACATAGACCGGCGCTACCGACCTTTCCACTCTGATGACGCCGGCAGGTCTAGCTGACGCTCTCGAGCGACCTGAACTGCGCCATCGTCGCCTCGATCTCTTCGCGCACCCAGATCTTGAAATCCCTGACCTTGCGGCTTTCGCCCTTGCTGGCCGAGGTCACCAGCCAATAGCCGAGTCCGCTCTGGGCGCGTATGCCGAACGGCGCAACGAGACGGCCGTCGGCCAGCGCGTCTGCGGCCAGCAACTGCCAGCCGAGCATGACGCCGTGACCGGCAATCGCCGATTCCAGGCACAGCATCGGATCTGTGAAGCGCGCGCCTTTCATGAAGGTGACCGGCTCCACCCCGGCCGCTTCGAACCAGCTCTCCCAACTGATCATCGATCTTTCGTCTGTGATCGCACAAGTCAAAGCAAGGTCCTCGATCGATTTCAGCTTGCTGGCGATCACCGGTGCACAGACCGGAAACACCTCTTGCGCCAGCAGCAATTCGGCCCGCCCGCCCGGCCATTTGCCGTCGCCGAGCCGGATGGCGACGTCGATGTCCGAACGATCGAAATCGGCAAGCCGCACCGAGGCATCGATGCGCAGGAGCACGTTCGGATGCCGGGCAAAATGCCGCGATAGCCGCGGCAGCAGCCATTTCGAGGCGAACGCCGGCGCCACCGAAACCACCAGCGTGCACTCCGAGCTTTCATCGGCAAGCGCTACCGCCTGTGCGAGTTCGCGAAACCCGGCGCTGAGCCGCGCGGTAAAGACGGTGCCGAATTCGGTCGCCACCAGGCCAGCTGGCGTTCGTTCGAACAGCGCCCGGCCGAGCTGCTTTTCTGTCCGGTTGATCTGCTGGCTCACGGCGCTGACCGAAACGTTGAGCTCGCCGGCCGCCGCCGCGAGCGAGCCCAGGCGGGCAACGGTTTCCACGGCGCGCAAGCCGTTGAGATGGACGCGGTTCAAAGTAGCCATACAGTTTTTCTAAACTCGAACGGCGGAAATCTCAATTGCCAAACACTGCAGGATGCCGGATTCTAAGTGGGTTACTCAGAGTGACGAGGCAAATCCGATGAAGATTTTGTCATGGCTCGGCGCCTTTTCGCCGATCGGAACGCAACCACACCGGCATGCCACCAGCTGGGTGACCGATCCGCTGTCGCATCCGGTGCTCGACACCATGTCGGAGCGCGAACTCGCCGACATGCCGTTCAGGCTGACCGCGCATCGTACCCGCTACGAGACGGCCTCGACGAGGACCTGCTGCGGCTGAACAAGGACTTGCTGACACTTCAGGTGAGCCGGCCGCCGACGCCGCTGCGCAGCCCTTCTGGGCCAATAAAAGGCGGATTGTCTCGCCGGCAGGCGCACTTATTGTGCACCGCGATGAACATCGCTTCGCCCTTGCGCCTGGCAATCGCCGGCATGATCGCCCTGGCCGTCGCCATGGGAATCGGCCGCTTCGTTTATACGCCGATCCTGCCTGGCATGATGGAAGAGCTCGGCCTGTCGCCGGCTGATGCCGGCTGGATCGCATCGGCCAATTATCTCGGCTACCTCGTCGGCGCGCTTGCCGCCACCGGCGGCTGGGCGCAAGGCCGCGAACGCCAGCTGATGCTGGCCGGCCTTGCAGCCACTGCGATACTCGCCGGGCTGATGGGCCTGACCGGCACGATGGCCGCCTTCCTCCTCATCCGCTTCCTTGCTGGCCTCGCCAGTGCCTTCGTCCTGGTCTTCATGACCAGCATCGCTTTCGGCCATCTCGCCGCGGCCGGGCGAAACGACCTGCAGGCACTGTATTTCGGCGGTGTCGGCCTCGGCATCGCGGCATCCTCGGCGCTGTTGGCGCTCCTCGTCACCGAACACGCCGGCTGGGCGGCGGGGTGGCTGTGGTCCGCGGTGATTTCGGCCTGCGGCTTTGCCGTCGTCGCGTTGCTGGCTGCCGGCACCTCGACCGCGAACAGCGTTGCCGGGCCCGAGCCGGCGTTGCCAAAAAACCCTTCACTGGTGAAGGTCATTGTCGCCTACGGCCTGTTCGGCTTCGGCTACATCGTCACGGCAACATTCCTGGTCGCGATCGTCCGCCAGGGCGGCGACGGCCGCGTCTTCGAGGCCGTGGTCTGGATGGTCACCGGCCTTGCCGGTTTCCCGTCGGTCTGGCTGTGGCAGAAGCTCGCGGCCAGAATCGGGCTTTATGCCACCTATGCCCTGGGGTGTCTGGTCGAGGTGGTCGGGGTCAGCGCCAGTGTCGTCATCGACGGACGCACCGGGCCGCTGCTCGGCGGCCTGCTCGTCGGCGGCACCTTTATCGCCATCACCGCGCTTGGCCTTCAGACCGGCAGGCAGCTTGCTCCGCAAGCGCCGCGCCGGATGCTGGCGGTGATGACGGCCGCCTTCGGCCTTGGCCAGATCGTCGGCCCGATCGTCGCCGGTCTGCTTGCGCAGGCCTCGGGTAACTTTTTCCTCGCCTCGATCGTGGCCGCCGCCGTCCTGCTCGCTTCCGGCGCGATCGCCTGGTCGGCTGCGCCAAAATCGCCATGATTGTGGTCTTGCTCGGGGCCGGGCGTGGGACACGGGCATTTTCTTTCCCACTAATGTGTGACTTTATGCCCGCTGACCAACGCCGCTGATTTGCGCCGACCGAGGATTTCGCCACAGTGTTTGTATCGTTTTTTCCGCAGCCGAAGCTGTTTTTCACCTCGGCGGCCGTCTGGAGTCTTCTGCTCGTTGTTCTTTGGTTTTTCGGCGGCGAACACCTCGGCACGATGCTTGGCATGCCGCCAGTCGATCCGCAGGCCGCGCCTGTCATAAGCCCAGTGAGATTCCTGACGCCGTCATTCCTCTGGTTCTACGGATATTTCTTCGCCGGTATCGGCATATTTTACCTTTTTTGGGCGCTGTACGCCCCCCATCCCTGGCAGAACTGGTCGATCCTTGGTTCTGGTTTGGTTGTTTTTGTCACTAATTTCATCGTCCAGATAAGTGTGGCGCTGAACGATTGGCGTGGCATGTTCTACGATATGGTGCAGAGGGCCCTGACCACGCCCAGCTCCGTCACGCCTGCCGAGCTTTACTACGGAGTGTGGCAGTTCCTCTCTTTGGCGCTGGTCTATATGACCATCGCGGTTTTGAACGTCTTCTTCGTCAGACACTATGTCTTCCGCTGGCGGACGGCCATGAACGACTATTTTACCGCCTATTGGCCGAGGCTACGTCATATCGAAGGGGCGTCGCAGCGCGTTCAGGACGACACGATGCGCTTCTCGAGCACAATGCAAGGGCTGGGAGTGAACTTCATCGATTCCGTTATGACCCTCATCGCATTCCTGCCCTTGCTGGCAGCTCTGTCTCGTCATGTCCCAACCCTTCCCATCGTCGGAGCGATTCCCTATCCATTGGTCATCGCCGCAATCGTGTGGTCGTTGTTCGGCACTGGGTTGTTGGCCGTCGTCGGGGTCAAGCTTCCTGGCCTGGAATTTCGGAATCAACGGGTTGAAGCCGCTCTGCGCAAGGAACTTGTCCTTGGTGAGGACGATATGGCAAGAGCGCAACCGCTAACCCTAGCTGAGCTGTTCGCGAATGTTCGGAAGAACTATTTCACCCTCTACGCTCACTATGTCTACTTCGACATGGTCCGGTATCTCTATCTCCAGGTAGACAATGTTTTCGCCACACTTATTCTTGTTCCGACTCTCGCTGTGGGCAAGATAAGCTTCGGCATTTTTCAGCAGGTCGTCTCCGCCTTTTCCCAAGTCGCCAGTTCGTTCCAGTATCTCGTCAATTCCTGGCCTACTATCGTCGAGTTGATTTCTATCTACAAACGTCTGCGCGCGTTCGAAGCGACCCTTGAAGGGGCACCGCTGCCGGTAATCGATCAGCACTATCTGGAACGGGAGCAAGCTGGCCTGCGCCCTGAGGATCAGCCAGCAAGCTAAGAAAATCGGGCGGCGATCGCTTCCGGCTCAGCCGCCCACCGCCGCCTGTCTTTCGCCTCGCCGCGAGACGTAGTCGCGAAAACTGATGCACTCGACTTCCGCCTTGACGCAGACCTCGCCGGCAAAGCGTTCCAGCGCGTTCCAGTAGGCGCCGTCGTTCATCAGCGTGAAGTGGAAGCCGAGCTCCAGCGGAATGCGCTTGCCCTGATATTGCGCATCGAAGGCGGCGCGAAAGGCCTGATAGGTCCGGTCGGCGAACGCTTCTGCCATGCTCGGCCGCTCGAAGCCGCCGGAATGCCTGACATAGAGATTGTAATCCATGGCGATCACCCGCCTTGAGTTCGGCCCTTCCGGGATCTGCGGAAGCGAAAAGCGCGTGATGCCGTTGACGGTCGGCGGCTCGACCGGCCCACGGGAAACGCCGCTTGCGTCGAGCAGGAAACCGGCCGCGGGCAGCGCCTCGTAAAGCGCCTTGTTTGCCGACAGGTAGGGCGCGCGAAACCCGACCACTGCCCTGCCTGCGAAATCGCGCCAACCCTTTGGTTCGGGTGCAATGCCGTTGATCGAATAGGCGTTTTGGAGAATGTGCTTGAACGAGCCGAACTCGCTCAGCCAGTCGGCCTTGCTCCAGTCCTTGCCATCGAAATGACCGCAGCCATGGCTGCCGATGTCGTGGCCTTCCCTGGCGGCGAGGTTGATCTGCTCGAGCCGCTCGGCAACTTCCTGTTTGGAGGCGGCAAAGCCGATATTCGATTTGCCGGCCGTTTTGCCCGGCGCGGTGTATTCCTTGCGCGTCTCGGGTGACAGCAGGAACACGCAGGAGACAAAATACGTGAAATGCGCACCGGTGCGCGCGGCCAGCGCCCGGCTGCGCTGCCACTGCGAAATATCGCGGGCGCTGTCGAACGAAATGATGACCGTCTGCTTCGGTTTTGCCGGCGCCGCCGGCGGGTCGGCAAAAGCCGCGCCGGTAGCAAGCGCGGCAATCGAAAACGCAACAACGCGGGACAAACGGGGCAAAGGCATCTGACCGGATCAAGGAATGTAGAAGCACCGCCTACCGGCGAAATATGGCACGGATACGATCGACCTGCGCGGCCGCCGGTGGCGGCGGCTGCCTCGTGAATAGGCGATTTTCCTGCGGAACCCCTTCCATGCCGGCAAAATTTCGCTAAAACGCGGGCTCATCAACCGCCCCGGCCGGGGGCATGAATGGTTTTGATCCATGTCGGACGACAGTTTTATCCGCGAAGTCAACGAAGAGATTCGTCGCGACCAGGCGCATGCGCTGTGGGACCGTTTCGGTCCCGTCTTGCTCGTATTGGCCGTGCTGGTGGTGCTCGGCACTGCCGCTGTCGTCGGCTACCGCTATTGGGACGAGACCCGCGCCAACCGCTCGGGCGATGCTTTTTCGCAGGCGCTCAAGCTCGCCAATGAGGGCAAGAACGACGAGGCGCTTGCCGCTCTGGAGGCGCTGGAAAAGGACGGCTACGGCGCCTACCCGCTGCTCGCCCGTATGCGCGCGGCAACCGTCAAGGCGGACAAGGGCGACGTCGATGCCGCCGTCAAGGACTTCGACGAGGTCGCCGCCGACACCAAGATCCCTTCCGGCATTCGCGACATGGCGCGGCTCAGGGCTGCGCTGCTGCTGGTCGACCACGGCTCTTTCGCCGATGTCTCCAGCCGCGTCGAGGCGCTCACCGCCGACACCAATACGCTGCGCCATACGGCGCGCGAGGCGCTTGGCCTTGCCGCCTGGAAGGAAGGCAAGGCGGCGGATGCTTTGAAGCTGTTCGACCAGATCGCCGCGGACGACGGCGCCCCGCGCAACACGCGCGAGCGGGCGACGTTGATGTCCGAGCTGATCCGCGGCTCGGGCGGTGTATCGTAATGCATGTCGCCCAAAAGTGCGCAGCGGTTTTGGGACAACGACATGCATGGCAGATGTAGGGCCGGATGACCTTCAAAGTCGCCATCATCGGCCGACCTAACGTCGGCAAATCGACCCTTTTCAATCGGCTGGTGGGAAGGAAGCTGGCGCTTGTCGACGACACGCCCGGCGTCACCCGCGATCGACGCGTCCATGCCGCAAAGCTCTACGATCTGCATTTCGACGTCGTCGACACTGCCGGTTTGGAGGATGCGGCCGCCTCGACGCTGCCCGGCCGCATGCGCGCCCAGACCGAGATCGCCATCCGCGAGGCCGACCTGATCTTTTTCACGATCGACGCCAAGTCCGGGCTGATGCCCGACGACAAGACTTTCGCCGAGATCGTGCGCAAGTCCGGCAAGCCGGTTGTCGTCGTGGCCAACAAGGCCGAGGCGCGCGGCGCCCAAGGCGGCATGCTGGAGGCATGGGAACTCGGCCTTGGCGAGCCGATCCCGGTCTCGGCCGAACATGGCCAGGGCCTGCCCGATTTGCGCGATGCGGTGATCGCCGCACTGGGCGAGGCGCGCGCCTTCGGCGAGGACGAAGAGGCCAGCGAGGAGGAGATCGCCGCCAGCGAGGTGCTGATCGGCGAAGACATCACCGACCCGGACGCCGAGCCGAGCTATGACGATACCAAGCCGATGCGCATCGCCGTCGTCGGCCGTCCCAACGCCGGCAAGTCGACGCTGATCAACGCGCTGATCGGCGAGGAGCGGCTGCTGACCGGCCCTGAGGCCGGCATCACTCGCGATTCCATCTCGGTCGACTGGGACTGGCATGGCCGCCGGCTAAAACTGTTCGATACCGCCGGTATGCGCCGCAAGGCCAGGATCCACGAAAAGCTCGAGGTGATGTCGGTGCAGGACGGCTTGCGCGCCATCCGCTTTGCCGAGATCGTCATCATCGTGCTCGACGCGACTATTCCCTTCGAGAAGCAGGATCTGCAGATCGCCGACCTGATCATCCGCGAGGGCCGTGCCCCGGTGATCGCCTTCAACAAATGGGACCTTGTCGATCATCCCCAGGAGCTGCTGGCCGAGCTACGCGAAAAAACCGAGCGGCTTCTTCCCCAGGCGCGCGGCATGCAGGCGGTGCCGGTGTCAGCCGAGACCGGGCGCGGGCTCGACAAGCTGATGGATGCTGTCATCAGGACGCATCGAGTTTGGAACAGCCGCGTCTCAACCGGCAAGCTCAACCGCTGGCTGGAGGGCATTCTGGCGCATCATCCGCCACCCGCGGTTGCCGGACGCCGGCTGAAGATCAAATATGTCACCCAGGCCAAGACGCGGCCGCCCGGCTTCGTCGTCTCCTGCTCACGCCCCGATGCGATGCCGCAATCCTATGTCCGCTATCTCTCGAACAGCCTGCGCGAGGCTTTCGACATGCCCGGCGTGCCGATCCGCATCGCCTTGCGCACCTCGGACAACCCGTTCGCCAGCAGGGCAAAGAAGCGCCGCTGAGCTGCGGGTCCTCTGGGCGCCAGCATCAGGCTACGCTCCGCAGGCCGCTCGCGGGCAGCGCCTGCACATTTTCGGGGAGGCGATTCCACCGACACCTGCAGCAGGATGTTGGCAAGCCGCGCCGCTACCGGGTCGGGCTCGGCCTCCTTGCGATGCAGGAACAGCGCCATCTTGGGCAAGGCGGGCAGCCCGGCGATCTCCGGCGCGTCATCGCCCAGAGGGTGGCCGGCGCGAGTGGGGGCAGCCTCTGCACCTAATGGGCAGTGTAGGCTCCGTCCACCAGATGGTAGCTCCCAGTGATAAAGCTGGCCTGGTCGGACAAGAGGAAGCATACAAGAGCCGCTACCTCTTCCGGTTTCCCGCGCCTGCCCATCGGCTGAAGACCTGCCATGCGCCGGCTGGCTAATGCCTCCATTTGCTCCGATAAAAGAGGCGTTTCGATCCAGCCGGGGCCGACTACATTGATCCGGATGCCCATCCTGGCATATTCGATCGCCGCAACTTTGGTTAGTCCAACGACCCCGTGTTTCGCTGCCGTGTAAGCGGACGCAGTTGGCAAGCCGACGGAACCGAGGACGGAGGACATGTTCACGATGGCGCCTCCGCCTCGATCCAGCATCGCGGCGATTTCGTACTTCATGCTGTAGAAAACGCCATTTAGATTGACGTTTATCAGCTTGTGCCAGTTGTCGAGCGGATAGTCTGCCGTGGCTTTTCGAATGCCGTCGATACCTGCATTGTTTACCGCCATATCCAGTCCGCCGCATTTCTGGACAGTGAACTCGATCAGCTTTTCCACGGCTGCCGCATCCGTGACATCTACCGCAAAGTCGTAGGCCCTGCCGCCTTGCGAGCTTATTTCGGCGGCTCTGCAGTGCGCGGCCTCGGCATCAAGGTCGGCGACAACAATCTCGGCTCCTTCTTGCGCGAGTTGCCGTGAAACAGCCGCCCCTATTCCGGAGCCTGCGCCGGTCACAATCGCGACTTTACCATGGAAGTCAGGCTTCATCGTCTCTGTCCTATGCCAATTTTGACATAACCGAACAGAGGCAGACGGTTATCGCAAGAAGTTTCGCTCCAATTCGCTTGTCAATCCTGTGAATTCATTTTGCCACCACACAGCGAGACTTGGCGCGCAGGCCTTGGAATGGTAGAGACGAGGGCGGCGGTAGATGACCAGTTTCCTAGCAGGTACAAATGGAAGAACACCACATTGCGCGCCGGGGGCTCGTGCTGGGTAGTCTGGCTCTGATGGTCTCCGGATGTACGTCGATTTCATCCGCGTTCGGACCAAGGCGTGGCCTGAATCCTCGTTACCGACGACAGCACGTGCGGTACGACGGAAACGAGCCGGCCGGAACGATCGTCGTCGATACTTCGCAACGCTTTCTCTATGCCGTCGAGACGGACGGGTGGGCGACGCGCTACGGCGTTGGCGTCGGCGAGCAGGGACTTTCGTTCAAGGGTACAGCGACCGTCGGCCGCAAGGCGGACTGGCCGTCGTGGACACCCACCGCCAGCATGATGCAGCGCAAGCCGCGCCTGGTGAAGTATGCAGGGGGGGTCCCTGGCGGACCAAACAACCCGCTTGGTGCGCGTGCCCTTTATCTCTATCAAGACGGGCGCGACACCCACTTCCGGATACATGGTACAAACGAGCCATGGACGATAGGCACAGCGGTATCGAACGGGTGCATCCGTATGATAAATGACGACGTCATTGACCTCTACGACCGTACTCCTTTGGGCACGACGGTGGTGGTTGTTTGATGGTGGGCAGGCCTGATCTCCGTTGGATGGTGAACCCTGCCAGCACGTCACCGCAAAGGTGCCGCCGGCAACTGGATGCCAACTGTGTCATTTCTGCACTAGGCGTTGGTGTAGATCGCAGCTAACTTGGTGGGGCTGCATATCGTTTTAGTTGTGGCGATTCTATAGGCTATTCCGCCCCCGGGGAAAGGATTGCTTGATGAACAGGATATTGGTTGCAATGGTTGCTGTGCTCGCCGTTGCCAGCCTGAGCGGCTGCGCGAACGACTGGATCGGCAAAGGAAAGGGTAAGGCTCCGGCACCCGCTCCGGTAGAGGAACCAGTGATTAAGTAAGGACCGGCTTGTATGGGGAAGGGGTGCCAAGCCCTTCCCCATACATACGCAGCCGGGGCTTTGGCCGGCTTCATAGCGTACGGCGCGGTTGGCGGGCATAGGCCGTTATTAGGTCTGTGCATTGTGAAGTTCGGGAATGGACGCGGCGATGACGCTTGTAAGTAGCCGTCTCTTGCTTGTGGCGTTGGTGGCCCTCCCGGCAGCGGCATGTCAGACGAAAGACCTGCCGCCCCAGCCGAATTTCGTATCTTATGCCGATGGCGGAGCTGCGCCTAAAAAAAACGAGGAGCGGTACTTCATCGAGTTCCGCTCCCGCTACGCCCTAAGCTACGGCCACACCTACGCAGTTTTTGGGCGCCTGGACCGGGCCGGGAGAATGATCGATCCCCAAGTCGCGGGCCTTCACCCGGCTTCGAACAGTGCGGTTCCCTATGTTCTGGGCCATATCGTGCCGGTGCCAGCCGAAACCGGGTGGAGCGACGGTGATCTGGAAGAACCATACAGATCCGCAAGCTGGCGAATCATATTGACCCGGGCCGAATACGACAAAGTCGTTGCCTACATCCGCAAGCTGCAGGCGAGCTCGCATGTCTGGCAGGCGACGGTCTTGAACTGCAACGGCTTCGTGGCGGACATCGCTCATTCCATGGGATATAAGACTCCCGCCATTCAGCTCCGGCCGCAACAATTCATAACCGAGCTTCGGGAGATGAATACATAACCAAGATTCGAGGGATGAATGGGACCGAATGCGATCGGTACTGCCCCTCCGGCTTTCGCGTGTGCGGACTAACTCGGAGAGGATCGCTGCGCCTGAAGGTAGGCCGGTGACGAAATCGAGGCGATGGGTGAAGTGGCCATACTCAGGGGCAGCTGCTACAGTCGCGATCGCAGAAAGGGCGCTGGTGACCTGAAGTGACCATTGCTTTAGCCTCACTTGGCGAGATCATATGGGTGATCGGCATCGTCGCTTGGTACGTGATCCGGTATCCCTTCGAGCGCCGGGCAAGGCGCGTGCGAATAGTAGCTGGCGGCCGCTCAAGTTCCGACACGGTCGGGCTTGCATCGGCTCTCCTTGGCCTGGCGATCCTGCCTGGCTTCTATGTCGCCACCGGCATCCCCGCAGCGGCTGATCATCCGGCCAGCGTGTGGTCGGTGGCGCTCGGAACCATCATCTTCTGCTCGGCGCTGTGGATTTTTCGCTTATCCCACAAGGAACTTGGCCGTAACTGGTCGATTACGCTCGAGATTCGCGAACGGCATGAACTGGTCAGCGCCGGGCCATATGCCTTGGTCCGTCACCCTATGTACACCTCTTTCCTGCTTATGGGGCTCGGCCAGCTCTTTCTGCTGCCGAACTGGGTTGCGGGCATATCGGGTTTGGTTGGTTTCGCAGTCCTTTTCCTGCTGAGAGTGGATAAGGAAGAGCGTATGATGCTGGAGAATTTAGGCTCGCAATACCGTGTCTATATGGAAAGGACCAAGCGAATATTCCCTTATCTTTATTAGAGGTCGTTTTATGCGAGGCCGAGCCCTCAAGCTTTCCGCGCCCCGGCGCCTTGTTGGCGATCTGATGAGGTTTTCGATCGGCGTGCCACGGGTCGCGGTGCAGCGTCAGATGAATCTCGGCCCACTCGTAAGGGCTAGAATGGCGCAGCAGACCAGGCCCTCGTGGACCGCGATCTTCCTGAAAGGGTATGCGCTTCTTGCCCTAGAGACCCCGGAGTTGCGGCGCGCCTATGTCAAGTTGCCCTGGCCGCAGCTTTACGAGTATCCGGCAAGCGTAGCCTCGATTGCCCACGAGCGCGAGTATGATGGCGAGCCGGCCGTTCTGCTGAGCTGCATCAAATGCCCGGAGCGCTACTCCATCACGGAACTTGAGCGATCCATCCACGCGGCTCGATCACGGCCGATCCAGGAGGTCCCGGAGTTTCGGCGTGCCTTGCGGATGGCAGGTGCGCCCGCGCCAGTCAGGTGGCTGCTTATGTGGCTAGGGTTGAACATCGCCCGGCAAAGGGCAAATTACTTCGGTACCTTCCAACTGTCCGTCTATTCTGGTCTCGGTGCGGAATCACTCAACCCGCTGACACCACTGACCACCCTTCTAAACTACGGTCCGATCGGCAAAGACGGATCGGTGAATGTCCGCATCCACTACGATCACCGGGTCATGGATGGAGCGAACGTCGCACGAGCACTGGAGAGATTCGAAAAGATTCTGAACGGCACTGTCGCCAATGAAGTGGTGCTGCTCGGTCAAGGTGTTTCCGCTCCTGCAAGACAGAGGAACGCGACGTGATTTCGCACGGTGAATTCCGGCCAGCTATCGTCGTGATTGGCGGCTCGGGTGGAATTGGCCGGGCGATTGCGAGCGTCGCTGCAAGGGAGCGCGGTGCGGTTGTGCTGGTTGCCCGCTCGCCTGAGGGTTTGGCCGCCGCGGCGTCTGAGGTTAGGGAGGCGGGCGGCGAGGCATTCACGCTCGAGTTGGATCTCGTGGCAGGCGATGCGCCAACGCGCCTGGAGGGCTTTCTGTCCGCACACGGCCTAGTCTGTGATGTCCTGGTCAACAGCGCCGGCTATGGCCTGCGGGGCGCGACGACGGCGCTGCCTGTTGATGGTCAACTCGGCATCATCGATCTCAATATACATTCCCTTACAGAACTGACCCTTCATTTTCTGCCGGGAATGGTGGCGCGCCGACGGGGCGGGGTGCTCAATCTCAGTTCCGTGGCCGGGTTCGTTCCCGGGCCTTATATGGCTCTGTACTTCGCTAGCAAAGCTTTCGTGCGCTTCTTCTCAGAGGCGCTTCACCAGGAATTGCGCCGAACCGGTGTGACGGTCACATGCGTTGCACCAGGCCCGGTGTCCACGGAGTTTCTCGCAAGATCAGGCGCCAATCAGACGGTGCTCTTCAACATCTTGCCCAAGGTGGATCCGAAGTATGTGGCCGAACAGGCGTGGCGAGCGTTCAAATCCGGTCGTCGCCTCGTCGTACCGGGAATCTCGGGTAAGTTGGCTGCCCTCGCGGCAGCGCTCCTGCCTTCCGCGGCGCTGCTGCCCCTGGTCGGCCGGCTGCAGCGCGGCGGCAATGATCAATGTCCTTGCGGTTCAGGTATGAAGTTCAAGAAATGCTGCGGTACCCGCCAGATTCAGCTACGCCGGGGCCCTCGGGGAATTATCCCCTGACCGGACCAGCACGTCACCGAAAAACCTCATTGAAACAAGAGACCGCTCGCCGATGACGGGCGTTAAGTAAGCATGTTGGTAGCATAGAGGCGAGGCTTTCGACATGCCCGGCGCGCCGATCCGCATCGCTTGCGCACCTCGGACACCTGTTCGCCAGCAGGGGGAGATTGGCCGTTCCCTCCGCTTTTAGCCAAGCTCCGACGCCGAAAGACGGGTGGGACGGCGAAGCTGCTAATCTCCCCCTCGAGCGGCCCTCGAGGGGGAGATATCCGGCAGGACAGAGGGGCGCGCGAGGGATCGCCAGCATTACTGCTTCTTCGACTGACTAAGTTATGGAGCGCCCTGCGGCCCTTTCGGCTCGTCTGCGCTAAGCCGCTTTTCTCAGACCATCCGCGTCGCCACTTCCCGGCAACGCTTCCAGTGCTGCCTGCAGCAGGATGTCGCCAAGCCGCGCCGCTATCGGGTCGGGCTCGGCCTCCTTGCGATGCAGGAACAGCGCCATCTTGGGCAAGGCGGGAAGCCCGGCGATCTCCGGCGTCATCGCCCTGACGCTGGCCGGCAGGCCGATATCGGTGCGGATCGTCAGTCCGAGCCCCGCGGCGACGGCTGCCCAGATGCCGCCAAGACTCGGGCTGGAGAAGGCCATCCGCCATGCCAGGCCGGCGCGGTCCAGCGTCTCGGTCGCCACGCTGCGCAGCAGGCACGGCGCTTCGAGCGCCACCAGCGGCAACGGCTCGCCATCGCGCAGGCAGGTCTCGATCTGTTTTGCCGGGCCGATCCAGCGCATCTGGACGTCGGCGACATGCCGGCTGTAGGGCAGCGTCGCGCCATTGTGCCAGGCAAGCGCGATATCGAGGCTGCCCGAAAGGATCCTTTCGGCAAGCTCATGGCTGCGTGCGATCCTGGCCTCGATCTTGACCTTGGGATGGGCGCGGGCGAAGCGCCCGAGCACCTCCGGCAGCACCGCCTCGCCGAAATCCTCCTGTAGTCCAAGCCGCACCCAACCCTCCAGCTCGACATCGTGGATGGCGGACGCGGCCTCGTCATTGAGCTCGATCAGCCGGCGCGCGTAGCCGAGCATGGTCTCGCCCGCGTCCGTCAGCGCCAGGCCACGCCCAGATTTGCGGAAGATCGGCGTCGCCGCCTGCTCCTCCAGTTTCTTCAATTGCGCACTGATTGCCGAGGTCGAGCGGCCAAGCCGGTCGGCGGCCTTGGCGAAGCTGCCCAGCTCCATGCCGGTAACGAAGCTGCGCAGAACGTCGAGATCGAATGTCACACGTCGCATAGCGATAATCCTGATATTTGGGACATTACGTGAAAAACTTCCTGATTTTCAGTACGAAGTTATGGCGGTAGAGACAGCGCGTCAAGAACCGAACGCAACCAGCCCATGCAGGAGCTGAACCATGTCCGCTGTCGCCACACGAGCAGATTGCAAACCGCGTCGCCCGGCCGCCGTTACCAGCCTGTCAGAGCAGGCGGCGCTTCGACCCAATCATCGCTGGAAGGTGCTGGGCATCGGCGTCGCCGCCAATGCCTGCTTCTCCGCGACATTCTCCGGCATTCCGGCCACGGCCGTGTTCCTGCGCTCGGGCTATCATCTCTCCAATGGCGAGCTCGGTCTGGCGCTTGGCCTTCTCGGCTTGGGCGTGGCGCTGAGCGAATTGCCGTGGGGGCTGCTGACCGATCGCTGGGGCGACCGCCGCGTGCTGCTGACCGGGCTCGGCGCAACCGCGGTGTGGCTGCTCGTCATGGCCGCGCTGGTCGTGCCGTCACCAGCCCAAATTCCCGGCGTCGCGCTTCTCGCCGCTGCCCTGCTGGTCACCGGATTGCTCGGCGGCAGCGTCAACGGCTCCAGCGGCCGCGCCATCATGGCCTGGTTTGGCGAAGGCGAGCGTGGCTTTGCCATGAGCATCCAGGCAGACGGCGGTGCCGCTTGGCGGCGGGCTTGGCGCGCTGGTGCTGCCGTCGCTCGCTTCGGCCCATGGCTTCACGGCGGTCTTCGGACTTCTGGCGGCTGCGTCCGCCGTCTCGACCTCGCTCGCCTGGCGCTGGCTGCATCAGCCGCCGGCGCACGACCATGCCCATTCGAGCAGCGCGGCAAAGCCGGCCGGCCCGGCACCGCTGCGCAACCCGGCCGTCTGGCGCATCGCGACAGCCATCGGCCTGCTGTGCTTCCCACAGGTGGCCGTGCTCACCTTTGCTTCCGTCTTCCTGCATGATTTTGCCGGCATGGGAACGGCCGTGATCAGCGCCAGCCTGGCTGCCGTGCAGGTCGGCGCCATGGTCATGCGCGTCTGGAGCGGCCGCTACACCGACCGTCACGGCAACCGCCGGTCGTTCCTGCGTCTGTGCAGCATGCTGAGCGTGGCCGCCTTCGCCGTGCTTGCGGCGCTCGTCTTGTTTTCGGCCCAACTCTTGTCAGGCCAAGCGCCGATGCTGTCGCCGGCGATCGTTGCGATGCTCGTCGTGGCCGGCATCTGCGTCTCCTCCTGGCATGGCGTCGCCTACACCGAGCTTGCGACGCTGGCCGGCGCCAGCCAGGCCGGAACGGCGCTCGGCCTTGCCAACAGCCTGGTCTTCATCGCCTTCTTCCTGGTGCCGATCGCCATTCCCGGGCTTCTCGTGCTCTGCTCGTGGGCAGGCGTCTGGCTGGGTGCGGCTATTTGCGCGCTGATCGCCTGGCCGATCTTTCTTCCGCCAACGGACAGCCGCAAAAGCGCCTGACTTCGACACGAGATGGGAAAACAACGTTCTAAGCTGTTAACGCCCCATCAAGGTTAATGCATCATTGTAGCTCTCCAGTGGGGTCCGTTGCGTTTCTGGAGAGTTCCGTGCATCGACGTGTTTTGACGCGGCTTGTCGCCGCCGCCGGTGAGAAAAAGCGTTCCTTCCTGTCTCCGTTTATTATTGGCCTTGGCATCTGGATCGGCTTTCCGACGGTCGCTGCCTATCAGGACATGACAAGCCTGGTCTCCGGCCTGGAGGCGCCGAGCGTCCGCTGGAACGCCTATGTCGAGAAATCCGTCGCCGGCTCGGTTCACGCCGCCGAAATGCCCTTCCTCGATTCCAGCAGCACCGGCTCGCTGTCCGGCTCCGGCGTGCAACTGCCCGGCATCGGCGCCGTCTCGTTTCGCGGCAAGGGCGGCATCGCCGGCACCACGCCGGACGAAAACCGCATCACGCGTGCCGACAAGAAGGGCCGCATCATCCAGGTCTCGCCCGTCTCGCCGCCGAAGAACTTCAACGCCGGCTCGATCTTCGAGCGAACCTCCTCGCTGCTGCGCCCAAGCATGGACAGCGGCCTGAGGATGGCCTTCGCCAAGCCCGAGATCAAAGGCAAGGAAATCCAGATCGCCGCCTCCTTCCACACGCGCGTCGACAAGAAGCCGGATTCCGGCGTGCCGGCGATGCTTGCCGCGCTGGTCAACAACGATCATCCCGACGTGCTGGCGACCGCCTACGCCTCGTCTGCCCCCGATTACGCCAAGGCATCGCCTTTCGAGGCCTTGCTGCAGGACGAGGACCCGAACGATGGCCGCTTCATTCCGCCGCTGAGCAAGGGCGATCATTCTTGGATGCAGACGCCGCTGCCGGCGAGCGTCTTTTCCAAACCGGAGCAGGCCTGTCTCGCCAACGGCATCTATTTCGAGGCGCGCGGCGAGTCCGTGCGCGGCCAGGCCGCCGTCGCCCAGGTCATCCTCAACCGTGTCCGAAACCCGGCCTATCCGAACTCGATCTGCGGCGTTGTCTACCAGAACGACAACTGGTTCAACCGCTGTCAGTTTTCCTTCGCCTGCGACGGCAGGAAGAAGCGGATCGACAACCCCGCTGCCTACAAGACCGCTCAGGATGTCGCCATGGCCGTCACAGCCGGCAAGATCTTCATTCCGGAAGTCGGCTCGTCGACCCATTATTACGCCAACTACGTCCATCCGGGCTGGGCGCGGACGATGCAGAAAATGACCAGGATCGGCCTGCATATCTTCTACCGCACCTATGGCGGCGGCTGGAGCTAAGTGCTCTGGCGGCCCTTGCATCTCTCCCGCGAGAGCGGCCGATGGAAGACGCATCGCTGTGGGGATTCGGCCGCAGCCCGCCGGAGACCGCGTCGGGCACGATGTCGCACCCAGGCAAGTAGCTGATTCATAACGAAAAAATACTTGAGCTCGAAGGTCCGCCCGTGGCTTGACGGGCGCGGACCCTCTAACTATGTTGCCGGCGACTTTAAGAAGCGGACGGACGGTAACGGTCTGACCGGGCAGGGGGGTTGCGTGGCCGATAAGAATGGGCCAGACGGAACCGGCAAAACCGGCCGCGGCAAGCAGCATGAAGCCGACATCCGCGACGACGATCTTGAGCGCCGCCGGCGCGACCTTGAAGCATCGCTTGCGACAAGGCGGCCGGATCGGCTCGAGGGGAAAGACGACGCGAAAGCGGGTAGTGTGGCCGGGTACGGCCAGGCGCTCAAGCTGTCCAGCGAGTTCATCGCCGGGATAGTGGTCGGTGCGGCTCTCGGCTGGTTTATCGATCGCGTGGCGGGGACATCGCCATGGGGTTTGATAGTCGGGCTGCTGCTGGGTTTTGGCGCCGGCGTGCTCAATGTCCTGCGTTCAGCCGGGCTTGTGTCGGAATTCGGAACGGGCGACAAACCGCGCGATCCGAAAGAATGAATTGAGGCGCCGCATGCCGGCGCATTGAACAGAATGCTGAAGCCGCCTGCGGCTTTGATGGGGATTTAAAGTGGCTGCTGACAAGGTCGATCCGATCCACCAGTTCCAGATCCATCCGATCGTTCCGATTCACATCGGCGGCTACGACTTGTCTTTCACCAATTCGGCTCTGTTCATGCTTGCGACGGTCGCTGTCGCATCGGCGTTTCTCTACCTCAGCACGTCGAGCCGCAGCCTGGTTCCGGGCCGCCTTCAGTCGGTCTCGGAAATGGCCTATGAATTTGTCGGCAACATGCTGAGGGACGCCGCGGGCACGCAGGGCATGAAGTTCTTCCCGTTCGTGTTCTCGCTGTTCATGTTCGTGCTTGTCGCCAACCTGCTTGGCCTGTTCCCGTATTTCTTCACCGTCACCAGCCATATTATCGTCACCTTCGGCCTCGCCGCGCTGGTGATCGGAACGGTCGTCGTCTACGGCTTCATGAAGCACGGTCTCGGCTTCCTGAAGCTGTTCGTGCCGAAAGGCGTGCCCATCGTGATGATGTTGCTTGTCGTTCCGATCGAAGTGATTTCCTTCGTATCACGTCCGGTCAGCCTCTCGGTTCGTCTGTTCGCCAACATGTTGGCCGGCCACATCACGCTGAAAGTGTTTTCGGGATTCGTCGTCAGCCTGAGCGCGCTCGGCACGCTTGGCATTGCGGGTTCGGTCCTTCCGCTGGCGATGGCCGTGGCTTTGACGGCTCTGGAGTTGCTCGTGGCGCTTTTGCAGGCCTACGTCTTCGCCGTGCTGACCTGCATGTATCTGAACGACGCCCTGCACCCTTCGCACTGATTTAGAGTTTCCGGCATTGCCGCCGGATGGAACCGCAACGGAATTTTAGATCCAAAGGAGTTGAACAAATGGACGCAGAAGCAGCAAAGTACATCGGCGCCGGCATCGCATGCCTCGGCATGGGCGGCGCGGGCGTTGGCCTCGGCAACATCTTCGGCAGCTATCTGGCGGGCGCGCTGCGCAACCCGTCGGCCGCCGACGGCCAGTTCGGCCGTCTGATTTTCGGCTTCGCCGTGACCGAAGCGCTGGGTATTTTCTCGCTTCTCATCGCGCTTCTCGCCCTGTTCGGCTGAATATTTGTTCGGCTGAACATTGGGAAGAATTGAACAGGCCGGCCGCGATCCTGCGGCGGGCCTGAATTTCGGGGATAGTCCATGTTCGTGACATCTGCCTTTGCGCAAGAGTCCGCGCCCGCCGCAACGGAAGCCGACGCGCACGCCGCCACCGGCGTGCCTGCCGAGGCGCACGGCACGTTCCCGCCATTCAATCCGGCAACGTACCCGTCACAGCTGGTGTGGCTGGCAATCACTTTCGGGCTGTTCTACCTCTTCTTGAAACGGGTAGTGATGCCGCGCGTCGGCGGCATCATCGACGTTCGCAACGACCGCATCACGCAGGATCTCGATCATGCTGCCCGGTTGAAAAGCGAGGCCGATGCCGCCGTTGCCGCCTATGAGCAGGAATTGGCGGAAGCCAAGGGCAAGGCCAATGCGATCGGTCAGCAGGCCAACGATGCGGCCAAGGCGGAAGCCGAAGCTGCCCGCAAGACGATCGAGGCAGCGCTTGACCAGAAGCTTGGCGAGGCCGAGGCGCGTATTTCTTCCATCAAGGCCAATGCCATGAAGGAAGTCGGCGCGATCGCCGAGGACACCGCTTCGGCCATCGTCGAGGCGCTTGTCGGCGGCAAGGCCAGCAAGGCCGAAATCGCGGCCGCGGTCAAATCCGTGGCCGGGTGAGGAGCGCATCATGGACGCCACATCTCTCGCGACGCTTTGGGCAACGGTTGCCCTCGTAATCTTCCTCGGCATCGCCATCTACATCAAGGTGCCGGGCATGATCGCCAAGGCGCTCGATGCGCGGGCCGACAAGATCAGCTCCGAGCTCGAGGAGGCGCGCCGGTTGCGCGAAGAGGCACAGCAGCTGCTTGGCCAATACCAGCGCAAGCGCAAGGAAGCCGAGCAGGAGGCGGCGGCCATCGTTGCCGCCGCCAAGCGTGAAGCCGACATGCTTGCCGCCGAGGCGCACCAGAAGACCGAGGACTATGTCGCCCGGCGCACCGCCTTGGCCGAGCAGAAGATCGGCCAGGCCGAGCGCGAAGCGATCGGCGAAGTGCGTGCCAGCGCTGTCGACATTGCGGTCGAAGCCGCGCGCGCGCTGCTGGCCGGCAAGATCGACGCCAAGGCCGGCGCCGACCTGTTCAACGCCTCCCTGCAGGATTTGAAGTCGAAACTGAATTAAGCGACTTCGTCGAGAAATTCATCGGAAGCCGCCGGGGAAACCTGGCGGCTTTTTTGTTGGCGAAAGCGGCAGAGCGCATAATCTCCCCCCTTGAGGGGGAGATGTCGCCAAAGGCGACAGAGGGGGGCGGTACGTCCTGGCGCGACGCCACTGGGACGAAAGAGAACGTTGACGCTTCACACGAAGGCGACCCCCTCTGGCCTGCCGGCCATCTCCCCCTCAAGGGGGGAGATTACGCGCCTAGCCGCTTCGCCAATCTCAATCCAAACCCGAAAAAACCTCTTCCTCCAGCACCTCGGTGCCGCCGAACCGGAACGGCGCGAAGGAGGCGCGGTGCAGCCGCGCCACCGGCCCGTGCAGATCGATCGCCGTGCGATGGCGCACAGTGGCGTAGCCCATATGCAGTTCGAAGCCGTAACGCGCATGATGGCTGCCGCAGCCGCACATCATGCGGTCGCGCAACACCTTGGCGACGATCGAGGCTGCGGCGATCGACTGCGAGCGCTGGTCGCCCTTGATCAGCGCTTTGCCCTCGCAGGGCAGGCCGGGCGGCACGTCGCGGCCGTCGGCCAGTGCCAGCTTCGGCCGGATTGACAGGCCGGCCACTGCACGGCGCATCGCCTCCAGGCTGGCCCTGAGAATGTTGGAGGCATCGATGCCTTCGGCGCTGACCGAGGCCATCGACACGGCGAGTGCGGAGCCGAGGATTTTCATGAACAGCGCCTCACGCTGCAAATGCGTCAGCCGCTTGGAATCATCGAGGCCGTCGGGGATGTTGGCGGGATCGAGCACCACCGCTGCCGCCACCACCGGCCCGGCGAGTGGGCCGCGGCCGGCCTCGTCCATCCCCGCCACCGGCCAAAGGCCTTCGGCCATCGCTCTCGTCTCGAACGAGAAGTCGGGTTTCTCGACGATTTCGAAGAGAAGCGGAGAATCGGAACGCGGGCGAGCCATGGTGCGGCGAGGTTCGCATCGGCTCCGATTCTCCGCAAGTCCCCTCCGGGTCGGGCGGGGCACCGGACCAGGAGGGAGCTACCGTCTGCAAGCCCGGGGACAGGACAGGCCGGACGGGATTTTTCGCCTGCTGCGGCCGCTTCAAAGCGGCTGGCGCGAGACGCTTTGTCACAGCAGCATCAGCTGCTCGGTTGCCTTGGCAGCGGGGACGAACTGGTCGGTCCTGAGCGAGCGCCGTTCGGCATTGAGGCCGAGCCGTTTGGCGGCGATCTCGAAACGCCGGCCAATCTGCCAGGCATAGGGGCCGGAGCCTTTCATGCGCTTGCCCCATTCCGAATCGTAGTCCTTGCCGTCGCGCATCGAACGGATCAGCGACATGACGTGGCGATAGCGGTCGGGATAGTGGCGCAGCAGCCAGTCCTTGAAGATCGGCGCGACCTCCAGCGGCAGGCGCAGCAGCACATAGCCTGCTTCACGCGCGCCCGCTGCCTGCGCCGAATCGAGGATGCGCTCCATTTCCGGGTCGGTCAGTCCGGGGATGATCGGCGCGACCATCACCGAGGCCGGAATGCCGGCGTCCGAAAGCTGTCTGATCGCCTCCAGCCGCTTGGTCGGCGTCGACGCGCGCGGCTCCATCGTTCTGGCCAGCATCCTGTCCAATGTCGTCACCGACAGCGCCACCTTGGCCAACCCGCGCTCGGCCATGCGCGACAGAATGTCGATATCGCGGGTCACCAGTGCCGATTTGGTGACGATGCCGACCGGATGGCCGCGCGCCTCCAGCACTTCGAGGATCTCACGCATGATCCGGTATTGCTTCTCTATCGGCTGATAGGGATCGGTGTTGGTGCCTATGGCGATGGTGCGCGGCTGGTAATTATCCCTGGACAATTCCTTGTCGAGCAACCGCGCCGCATCCGGCTTGGCAAACAGCTTCGATTCGAAATCCAGCCCCGGCGACAGGCCCATGAAGCTGTGCGTCGGCCGCGCGAAACAATAGACGCAGCCATGTTCGCAGCCGCGATAGGGATTGATCGAGCGGTCGAAGGAGATATCGGGCGATTCGTTGCGGGTGATGATGGTGCGCGGCTTCTCGACCTGTACCTCGGCCTTGAAGGGCGGCAGCTCCTCCAGCGAATTCCAGCCGTCATCGAACACATGCCGGCTGACCGGCTCGAAACGGCCGGACGGATTGATGCCCGCCGACCGGCCGCGATTGCGGTCCGGACGAACGCGCATGCCGCTCTGCTCGATCATCGCATTCGCCATCTCGGCCCTGCCAGCGCCGAAGGCGGCAATGTCGGCACGCACGATCTGTTCCATTTTGGCCCTTTCCCAGGGACTGTCCGCCCGCTGTCGAATCGCTCTGCTCATGAATGTATTCCTATCGCATCGATGAGAACAAAGCAAGAACTTTCTCGCGGCGCGCCGCAAAAACTGGCGCTGCCCACCGCTTTCCGCTATTCGGCTAAACATGCTCAGCGTCCTGATCGAAACCCTGAATGACGAGGAGGGCCTTGCCCGCACGCTCGCCTCGCTGATCGGCGGCGCGGTCGAGGGCGTGGTGCGCGACGTTCTCGTCTGCGACACCGGCTCGACCGATCAGACGCACCGCGTCGCCGAACATGCCGGCTGCCACTATGTCAGCGGCGGCATCGCTGCGGGCATCAGGCAGGCCAAGGGCGACTGGCTGCTCTTGCTGGAACCGGGCGCGCGGCTGGGGGAGGGCTGGATCGACGAGGTCGTCGCCCATACCGCCAGGCAAACCATGGCGGCGCGATTTTCGCGGGCACGCGGCAGCCGCGCGCCCTTCCTGTCACGCGTCTTTGCCGGAAATCGCGCTCTCGCCGAAGGCTTGGTGATCAGCAAGCGTCAGGCCGCCGCGCTATCAAAGAGCGCCCGCAGCGCCGAAGCGATCGCCCGCGGCCTGGCGACCAGGAGGCTCCACGCCGAGATCTGGGTGGCGCCGCGGAAGTGACGGCTTACCATCCCGGCCTAGGGAATGCCGCCCAAGCAAATTTTCTGGCGGGTCGTCGCTTATTGTGCATTGCACAAAATCTGGCCGGGGGTTACCATTCCCTGCGAAACGGGCGAATGGGTTTGGGGTGTGCCGGAGCGGCGGCGACGACTATCGTCGATGCTGTTCCATCGACATTTGAGGACCCCGATGACCCTTTCAAGCCCCGACAAGTCCGGCGCTGCAAGCCTCGAGGCGATCGCACGCAACGGCGGTACGCTGCGCCGCATCGCCGCCCGCATCCCGACCTATCTTTCCGACCTTCGCGAGAATCCGGCATGGCTGCCGATGTTCATGCTGGCCCGCACCATGCCGGCGCGGCGCCTGCACTGGCGCGGTGCAAAGCCCGTCCCGCCGGCGCGCAATGTCGGTGAAATGATGTTCGCCGGCGTCGATCGCGATGCCGTCGTCGGCGCGCTGCGGACGGAGGGGCTCTATTCGGGCCTGATGCTGCCGGCCGCCATCCATGAGGAGATTGCCCGCTTCGCCGAGCGCACGCCATGCTTCGGCAATTTCGACCGCCGGCTGGAATTCCTGCCCGAAAAACACGCCGATGCCGAAAAGCATTTCGGCCGCCCGCTGCTCAGCGGTCACTATTTCGAACGGGTCCTCGACTGCAACGCTGCGGTCGCCGTGCAGCGCGATCCGCTGCTTCTCGATATCGCAGCGCACTATCTCGGCAGCCAGGCCAAGCTGATCACCACCCGCGTCTGGTGGAGCTTTCCGACCGGTGGCGTCTCGGACGCCGACAAGAACATGGCCTCGCTCGGCAAATACCATTTCGACCTCGATGACTGGCGGATGCTGAAGTTCTTTTTCTACCTGGTGCCGGTCGACAACGACACCGGGCCGCATGTCTATGTCCGCGGCTCCCACAACCGCCGCATCCTGAAGCATCAGCTGACGCTGCTTGTCGGCCATTCGGCGGAGGAGGTGCTGGGCGTCTATGGCGAGCAGAGCCCGGTCACGCTGACCGGGCCGGCCGGCCTCGGCTTTGTCGAGGACCCGTTCGGCTTCCATATGGGCACCGTGCCGACGCGCACGCCGCGGCTGATGATGGAGGTCGGCTTCGGCGTGTCGCCGCCCTCGCGCCGCCGTTTTCACGGCGAGCCGGTCATTCGCTAAACCGAGGTCGCTTGGCTGATACCTTGGCTCGCCTCAGCCGCGCCGCAAATGCTCGTCCAGCCGCGGCATGATCTCGACGAAGTTGCAGGGCATTTGCCGGTAATCGAGCTGCGGCTTCAAGATGCCGTCCCAGGCGTCCTTGCAGGCGCCGGGCGAGCCCGGCAGCACGAAGACGAAGGTGGCGTTGACGACGCCGCCGGTTGCCCGGCTCTGGATCGTCGAGGTGCCGATCTTGTCGTAGGATATGCGGTGGAACACTTCGGAAAAGCCGTCCATGCGCTTTTCGAAGATCGGCTCCAGCGCTTCCGGCGTCACGTCGCGGCCGGTGAAGCCGGTGCCGCCGGTGGTGATGACGACATCGATCGCTTCGTCCCTTGACCAACCTAGGACCTTGTCGCGGATCTTGTCGCGGTCGTCGGTGACGATGTCGCGGGCGGCGAGGATGTGGCCGGCCTCGGCAATACGGTCGGCCAGCGTCTGCCCGGATTTGTCGTCGACGAGGCTGCGCGTATCGGAAACGGTCAGTACCGCGATGCGCACGGGAACAAAGGGGCGGCTCACGTCAATCCTGGCCATGGGCATCAGCCTCCGATCTCACGCTTCGCGTCGCCGCGACAAACCAGTCGGGATGGCGGCCGCGGATATCGACGGCCGCGCGCTTGGCCACGTTGCCGGTCTCGAACAGCCCGAAGCAGGTGGCGCCGGAACCCGACATCCTGGCAAAACCGGCTCCGGCCTTGTTAAGCACGGAAAGCGCCTTGCCGATGGCGGGCTGGATTGCACGCGCCGCAGGTTCGAGATCGTTGCGGGTGATCTCCAGCCAGTTGCGGATGCTGTGGAAGTCGAGGCTGTGCGGCAGCGGCGGCAGCGCCGCATTGTCGCGGCGGCCAAGCGCCTCGAACACGTCGGCCGTCGAGACGGCAGTGCCGGGATTGACGAGCACCAGACCCAGCGCCGGGAAATCCGGCACGAGTGTCAGCTCGTCGCCGACGCCGCGGGCTATCAGTGGCTTAGCAGCGAGGCACATCGGCACGTCGGCGCCGAGCGACAGGCCGATCCGCGCCAGTTCGGCATCGTCAACATCAAGTCCCCAGGTCTGGATCAGGGCGCGCAGCACAGCCGCCGCGTCGCTCGATCCGCCTCCGACACCGGACGCGACCGGCAGGTTCTTTTCGAGCCGGATGGCGACAGCCGGCGCGTGTTGGGAACCGGCCTCGCGACGCAGTGCGTCGCGCGCTCTCACCACCAGATTATTGTCGTCGACCGGCACCGCGGAGGCGTATTTGCCGGACACGGAAAACCCATCGCTGTCGGCAAGTTCTGTCTCGATGCGGTCGCCGAAGCGCGTGAACACAGCCAGGCTTTCGATCATGTGATAACCGTCGGCGCGCCGGCCGGTGACGTGCAGCGCGAGATTTATCTTGGCGTGCGCATGCAATGCCCGGAGGCTGGCCTCGGCGTTGATTGGCTCGGCCGCGAGGGGGACGACGGTCAATCCTTGGCCAGACGGTATTCGCCGGTCTTCGGATCCTTGACCAGTGTTCCCATGGTCCCGTTGGCCGTCTGCTTTTCGGCCCGACGTACCTTGGCGGTCACCCGCTCGGCTTCCCTGACGAAGGAGCGGTAGCCGAAATAGGCGGCAATGCCGACGACGGCGAAGAAAATGATCTGCGGCATGTCAAACTCCTCCCTCGCAAGGCCGGCAAGGCCGCCGGTCGGGTCGGTTGATGATTTATGCTAGACGCTTTCACCGGCTTTTCAAAGCCCGAAGCGCGCCCACAGCGCGCGCTCTTCCGCCGCATCGATGACGCCGCTTGCCGCGGCGGCAGCGATGTCGGGCGCCGACAAGCTCGAGCCGAACAGGCCGAAGCGGCCGAACAGGCCGCGCGGCGCGGTGATCAGCTTGAGCTGGGTTTTCGGCCCGAAACGGCTCTTCAGCACGCTGCGCATGTCGCCGAGCGCATCGACCAGCCCGAGTTCAAGCCCCTTCTTGGCCGTCCAGAACAGGCCTGTGAACAGGTCGGGATCGTCCTTGAGCTTGCTGCCGCGCCTGTCCTTGACGAGGTCGATGAAGGTCTCGTGGACCTCCAGTTGCAGCGCCTTCAGGCGCTCGACGTCCTCCTTCTTTTCCGGTTTGAACGGGTCGAGCACCGCCTTGTTCTGGCCGGCGGTGTGGACGCGGCGCTCGACGCCGATCTTCTTCAACAGCTCCGGAAAGCCGAACGAGGCCGACACCACACCGATCGAGCCGACGATGGAGGACGGGTCGGCAAAGATCTCGTCGCCCGCGACCGCAATCATGTAGCCGCCCGATGCCGCCACGTCCTCGACGAAAACCAGGACTTTCTTGTTCTTCTCGCTCGCCAGGTCGCGGATGCGCCTGAAGATCAGCCGCGACTGCACCGGCGAGCCCCCTGGCGAATTGATCGAGATGGCGACCGCCGGCGCATCGAAGGAAAACAGCTTTTCGAGAAGACCGGCGGTGGAAGCGAGCGACAGGCTCGGCCGGAACTGGCCGCCGCCGGGCATGATCGTGCCGTGCAGCCGGATGACCGGAATGGTGACGACGGTGGAGCGCCAGGATTTCGGCAGCAGGCGGTTGAAAAGGCGTTTCACGAGGGGGCGGTCTCCGGTCGATTTGCTTGAGGCATGTAGGAATTCGCCGGCCAACGGCAATGCCGTCACCCCGGCAATCAGAATGGATCAGTCTCCGAACAGCGACGCCAGCCCGTTATTGATCAGCTCTGCCCGCTCCGAAGGGCCATTGCCTGAGTAGGCATGCAGCATCAGCGGTGGCTGGATCGACAGCTTGCCGCGTGCGCCGAGTGCTGCCCGGACGACGATGCGGATCGCTGCCGCCTCGGGGCGAGGATGGACGGCCAGCATCTCGGCGTCGCCGAAGCGGCCGGCAACGGCATCGAGGATGGCGCCGAGCTGTTCCGGCCGGGCGATGACGGCCAGCCCGCCGCCCGGCCTCACCACCGCGGCCGCGCTGCGGATCCAGCTGTCGAACAATCCATCCTCCGAGACATGCGCGGCCTTTCTCAGCGGATCGGGCGTCGCGCGATCCTCGGCGGCATTGAACGGCGGGTTCATGATGACGAAATCGAAGCTGTTGTCCTCGAGGCCGGCGGCCGTTCGCGCCCGGCCCGACAGCGCGACATCGGCGACGAGCACCGAGGCGCGGTCGCTGAGATGCGCATTGCCGGGATGGGCAAGCGTGGTGGTGGCGAAGGCCGCCATTTCCGGGGAACGCTCGACAAGCACGGCCGCGGCAGCGGGGCAGCGCGACAGCACCGCCAGGCCCGCGGCACCGGCACCCGCGCCAAAGTCGGCCAGCCGCCCGGCGAAGGAGGACGGCACGGCAGCCGCCAGCATCATCGCATCCATGCCGGCGCGGTGGCCGGCCTTTCTCGGCTGCACCAGCCAGAAGCGACCACGATGGAAGGCATCGACCGTGTGAGTCGGCATGTCCGGGACAAGGGCAGCGGGCGACGCGGACATTATTTTTGGCGGATCTCGTTGGCGATGCCGGCATCCGTCAGGATGCGCCGTGCCGCATCGGCCTTGTCGGCGTCCACCATGACACGGCGGGGCAGGATGCCGATCGAGCCGTCGAGCACGCTCATGTTCTGGTCGGCGACGAAACAGCCGATACCGGCATCGCGCATCAGCGATTCGACAAACGAAATGATGACAGCGTCGTTGGTGCGGATGAGCTCTATCATCGGATGAAACTCGCAGTTTGCGGCGTTGATGTAAACGTAGGCGTGATCATGTACCAGAGCCGGCGCGCCAATTCGCCTCTTGCCGCACCGGTGGGTGACACCCTAGAGTCTGTCCAGGGACCATGTTGCCGTCGTGCATATCGAGGTTGGGAGTTTTGCCGTGGGTGTCGTTCTCAACATTGAAAACGGGAAGCGCGAAGCCGCCTCGATAAAGGACCTCATCGACCTGACCGCGGCCGACATGGGGCGCGTCAACAAATTGATCCTGTCGAAGGCCGGCTCCGATGTCGAGATGATCCCGGAGATCGCCAACCATCTGATCTCGTCCGGCGGCAAACGGCTGCGGCCGATGCTGACGCTCGCCGCCGCCCAGATGTTCGGCTATTCCGGCGACGGCCATGTCAAGCTCGCCACATCGGTCGAATTCATGCACACCGCGACACTTCTCCACGACGACGTTGTCGACGAAAGCGGCATGCGGCGCGGCAAGAAAACGGCGCGCATGATCTGGGGCAACCAGGCCAGTGTTCTGGTCGGCGATTTCCTGCTCGGCCAGGCCTTTCGCATGATGGTCGATGTCGCCTCGCTGGAAGCGCTCGACATCCTGTCGAGTGCGGCCTCGGTGATCGCCGAAGGCGAGGTGATGCAGCTTGCCGCCGCCAAGAACCTCGAAACCACCGAGGACGAGCATTTCGCCGTGATCAAGGCCAAGACCGCGGCGCTGTTCTCAGCTGCCGCCGAGGTCGGCCCGGTCATCGCCCAGGCGACGCGCAACGATCGCGCAGCACTCCGCTCCTACGGCATGAATCTCGGCCTTGCTTTCCAGCTGATCGACGACGCGCTGGATTATGGCGGCACCAGCAAGGATCTCGGCAAGAATGTCGGCGACGATTTCCGCGAGGGCAAGGTAACGCTGCCGGTGATCCTCGCCTATCGGCGCGGCACCAAGGCCGAGCGCAGCTTCTGGAAACGCGCCATCGAGGACAATGCCGCCGACGATGCCGGGCTGGAAAAGGCAATCGGCCTGATGCTCCGCCACGGGGCGATTGCCGACACCATCGGGCGCGCCCGCCATTTCGGCGAGATCGCCCGCGACGCCCTGGCGCCGCTCGAAGCGACGCCGCAGAAGTCTGCACTGATCGACGTCATCGATTTCTGCATCAGCCGGGTGAATTGACAGCCATCGGCGCCCGCGCCGTTCTCATCGCGCCTTTGCCGGAAGAACCATTGCTGCGAGCAGGCTGACGACGATGCCCGCCGCCGCGAACCAGAAGGCGACCTGGATGCCGTCGGCGACGGCAATTTTCAACGCATCGCCGGACAATTCGCCGATTTGGCTGTTCGCAATCGCGATCAGCACGGCCATGCCGATGGCGTTGCCGACATTGAGTGTCGTCGAAGCCATGCCCGAGGCGACGCCTTGCTGATCATGGGCAACGCCGGAAGCGGCGGCAATCCACATTGCGGTCCAGACGATGCCTTGTCCGACGCCGGAGACGATCAGGCCGGGTACGAGGGACAGATAGCTGCTCTCCGCGGTTGCGCCTGATACCATCAATGCAGTGCCGACCGCGCCGACGATCATGCCGCCGACCAGCGTGCTGCGCGTGGAAAAGCGCGTCGCCAGACGCTCGCCGGCTTGCGTGCCGGCGGCGATGGCGACCGACGGCACGAGAAAGGCGAGGCCCGTCTGCAAGGCAGTGAAACCGTGCACGTTCTGCAGCAGCACGGTGAGGAAGTAGGGCAGCGCTCCGAAAGTCGCCATGTAGAGGAAGGTTATCGTCATGCCGGCGACGAGGCTGCGGTTGTAAAACAGGCGCAGCGGCATCAGCGGATCGGCGCTCTTCGCCTCGATCATCGTGAAGGCGATCAGGAAGAATGCCGCCAGTGCTGCGCTGACGATAATTGCGGTCGATCCCCAGCCATACTCAGGCCCCTGAACCAGGGTGAAGACAAGCAGCGTCGCCCCGGCGGTGACGGTCAATGCGCCCGGCAGATCGAAGCTACGGTGCTCGTGCCGCTTGCGATCGCGCGGGATGATGGCGAAAGCCGCGATGATGGCGATCCCGGCCAGCAGCACGTTGACGTAGAAGACCGACGGCCAGCCAAAGGCGCTGGTCAGAAACCCGCCGGCAAGCGAACCGAACGTCAGGCCGCTGGCGCCTGCGCCGCCCCAGACGGCGAGCGCCCGGTTGCGTTCCGGTCCTTCGGCGAACAGACGGTTGATCAGCGACAGCGTCGCCGGAAACAGGAATGCGGCGCCGATGCCTTGGACCGCGCGTGCCGCAATGATGATTTCCGGTGACCATGCCAGGCCGCCGACAAGCGAAGAAAGCGCGTAGAGCCAGAGTGCGAAGATGAAGACGCGGCGCTGGCCGATCAGGTCGGCGGCCCGGCCGCCGAACAGCAGGAAGCCGCCGGTAAAGACCGTGTAGGCGCTCACCACCCATTGCAGGGTCTGACCGGAAAATCCGAGGCCGGCGCCGATCTCCGGCAGCGCCACGAAGACGATGTTGAGGTCGAGCGAGATGATGAGCTGCGCGAAGGCGAGCAGCGCCAGCGTTGCGCCGCGCTTCACACCGGTCGTCTCTTGCGTTGCGATTGCCCCGAGCGGCGCACCCTGATCCAGTGAACTCATGTCGGTCTCCTTGTCGACAATTATTTAATGATCAACAAAGAATTGAGATTTGCAATCCGAAGTCAAGCGTATTATTTGTTGATCGACAAAAATTGGAGGTCGCAATGGCGGGAAGGCCAAGGGAGTTCGACCGCGATCAGGCGCTGGAGAAAGCCCGGGACGCTTTCTGGAGACGTGGCTACGAGGGCACCTCGATGGCCGATCTCGTTTCGGCGCTTGGCCTCGCATCGGCGCGCATCTATGCCGCCTTCGGCTCGAAGGAGGATCTGTTTCGCGAAGCGGTGGCACTTTACGAGGCCAATGAGGGCGGCTTTGCCACACGCGCGCTGCAGGAAGAACCAAACGTCCGGGGCGTCATCGAGCGCATGCTTCGCGACGCCGTCGAAATCTATACGCGGCCGGGGCAGCCGCAGGGCTGCATGGTGGTGACGGCCGCCACCAATTGCGCCGTCGAAAACGACGCCGTGCAGCAATGGCTGGCGGAGCATCGGCTGGCGCGTACCGCATCGATCGTCGAGCGGTTGAAGCAAGCGGTGCGCGAAGGCGAATTGAAGCCGGGTACCGACGCCGAGACGTTGGGTGATTATTACGCCACGCTGATGCACGGCCTTTCGGTGCAGGCACGCGACGGCGTGCCGAAAAAGCGGCTGCACGATCTTGTCACCGTCGCCATGCAGGCGCTCGACGCAAGCCTTTCGCAAACGTCCTGAGTTCCGGGCCGTGACGCCGGTTTCCCATGGTCGGATTGTCGCAATGCGGTCGTGCGACCTCTTTCGGCATGGTTTATTAGTTGCTTTACTCGATTGTGAATTCGGGCCGGGTTGAAGCGTGACCCCAAAAAGGCCATGCTTTACCTGTAAAGATCGAGTCTACGGCGATCCCGCTGACGCGGAGATGGCGTTTGGCTGAAAGGGATATGATGCGGCAAGGATATGCGCGCTGGCTGACGGGGCTGGCAATCGCGACGGGCATGGCGATCTCGGCTTTGCCGGCGCATGCCAGACAGACCGCCGAGCCGGTCAGGATCACATCCTTCTCGGGAGCCTATCTCGCGGCGCGGATTGCCGAAGGCGACAACGACCTCGACAGCGCCATTTCCTATTATAAGCAGGCGCTTGCATTCGATCCGAACGATACGGGACTGCAGCAAAGCCTGATGCTGTCGCTGATCGCGCAGGGGCGCTTCGACGAGTCCCTGGTCTATGCCGACAAACTCAAGGCGGTTCCCGACGTCGAGCGCTTCTCGCGCCTGGCGCTGGCCATCGATTCGTTCCACAAGAAGGATTTCTCCAAGGCCGAATACTGGCTCAAGCTTTCGCTCGAATCCGATCTCGACCGGCTGATCTCCGGCGTCATGACCGGCTGGGCCAAGCAAGGTGCGGGTGACGCCGGCGAGGCCATGGCTTCCATCGACAAGCTGCAGGGCCCCGACTGGTTTAGCCCATTCAAGTCGTTCCACCGTGCCTTGATTGCCGACGTCTCGGGCCTGCCCGACAGGGCGGATGCGCTCTACACCGCCACCCTGCAAGACACGGCCGCTGGCGGTGCGGCCCCCGAAACATGGATGCGCAACGCGCAGGCCTACGCCTCTTTCCTCGCCCGCAAAGGCGACAAGGCCAAGGCGCTGTCGGTGCTCGACAAGGCCGAGGCGTTTGCGCCCGGCAAGGTCGAGATTGCAGCGCTTCGCGACAAGATCAACAAGGGCGAGAAGATCGAACCATTCGTTGCCGGTCCGTCGGACGGCGCCTCGGAGATCCTGCTCGATCTCGCCACCGCGCTCAACCGCGGCGGGGGCGAGCCGTTCGTGCGGCTCTATCTGCGATATGCCCTGGCGCTGCGGCCCGGCAACGACGCGGCGCTCGTTCAGCTTGCCGCCGTCGCCGAGCAGTTGAAAGACGGCGAGGGCGCCATCGCGCTCTATCGCCGCATTCCCGCCGGCTCGCCGCTGAAGGAGCTTTCGGACCTGCAGCTTGGCCTCAACCTTGCCGATCTCGACCGCAATGACGAGGCGATCGCTCACCTCAAGGCCATCGTCGATGCGCATCCAGACGACATGCGCGCCTATCTGGCGCTCGGCGGCGTCTATTCCGCGAAGGAGGATTTCCGCTCCGCCGCCAATCTTTACGACAAGGCAGTCGAGGTGCTGAAGACGCCGACCGCCGCCAACTGGAACATCTTCTACCAGCGCGGCATCGCCTATGAGCGGCTGAAGGAATGGCCGAAGGCCGAGCCGAATTTCCGCAAGGCGCTGGAGCTCTACCCCGACCAGCCGCAGGTCCTGAACTATCTCGGCTATTCCTGGGTCGACAAGAACATGAACCTCAAGGAAGGCCTCGCGATGATCCAGAAGGCCGTCGACCTGAGGCCGAGCGACGGCTACATCGTCGACTCGCTGGGCTGGGCCTATTACCGCCTTGGCCAGTTCGACGACGCGGTGCGCGAAATGGAACGCGCCGTTTCGTTGAAGCCGGAGGATCCGGTGCTCAACGATCACCTCGGCGACGCCTACTGGCGCGTCGGCCGCAAACTGGAAGCCACCTTCCAGTGGAACCAGGCCCGCGACCTGAAGCCGGACCCGGATGTGCTTGCCGCCTTGCAGCAAAAGCTGATGAAGGGCCTGCCGCCGATCGAATCCAACACGGCGCAGGAAACCCCCAAGGTGAAGGCCGAGCCGGCGCCCGCCCCGAAGGGGTGACCCCATCGCCTTGACGGTCGCGGAGCGGCACTCTACGAGGTGCCGCATCCAGCCGGAGGCCGCCGTGACCGTTGATATCCCTGCCCACATGCATCCCAGCCGCTCGTTCCAGGGGCTGATCCTGACTTTGCATAATTACTGGGCGGACTATGGCTGCGTCGTCCTCCAGCCTTACGACATGGAAGTCGGCGCCGGCACATTCCATCCGGCCACGACATTGCGCGCGCTCGGCCCAAAACGCTGGAACGCGGCCTATGTCCAGCCCTCGCGCCGCCCCAAGGACGGCCGCTATGGCGAGAACCCGAACCGGCTGCAGCACTATTACCAATACCAGGTGATCCTGAAGCCCAATCCGCCCAATCTGCAGGAGCTTTACCTCGGCTCGCTGGCCGCGATCGGCATCGATCCGCTGCTGCATGACATCCGCTTCGTCGAGGACGACTGGGAAAGCCCGACGCTGGGCGCCTGGGGGCTGGGCTGGGAGTGCTGGTGCGACGGCATGGAGGTGTCGCAGTTCACCTATTTCCAGCAGGTCTGCGGCATCGAATGCGCCCCGGTGGCGGGCGAGCTCACTTACGGGCTGGAACGGCTTGCCATGTATGTGCAGGGCGTCGACAATGTCTACGACCTCAACTTCAACGGCCGCGAAGGCGCCGACAAGGTGACCTATGGCGACGTCTTCCTGCAGGCCGAGCAGGAATATTCGCGCCATAATTTCGAATTTGCCAACACCGCAATGCTGCTCAGGCATTTCCAGGACGCCGAAGCCGAGTGCAAGGCGCTGCTCGAAGCCGGCGCGCCTGTCTCCCCCTTTGAGGGGGAGATGCCCGCGAAGCGGGCAGAGGGGGTCACCTTAGAAGGCACCACAAGTAAAACGTCGAGCACTGCACGGGCGACCCCTCCCGGCCAGACCTTGTCTGGCCACCTTCCGCTCAAGGGGGAGGGATACCACCGCCTTGTATTCCCCGCCTACGACCAGTGCATCAAGGCCAGCCACGTCTTCAATCTGCTCGACGCACGCGGCGTGATTTCGGTCACCGAGCGCCAGAGTTATATTTTGCGGGTGCGCAATCTGGCCAAAGCCTGCGGCGAGGCGTTTCTGCTGACGCAGGCGGGCGGGCTGGCGGCCTAGCTCAGGGCGAATTCGGCAGGAGTGCTGATTGGCAACGTGCCTAGGCCGCTTGCACCGGCTATTGTCCGCAGCGCTTGCCTGACGCCGGGCATCGAGAACGTGCCGTGCACCTGCGCTGTAAAACAGGCGCTGAGCGCGAGGATCTGCAGGAATGTCGATGCCGTTCTCATGGTCGGTCAGCCAATAGCTCTCTGCCTGAGCGTTGGTCGCTTCAGCGCTGCGTTCGGTTCAGGGAAATCTTTGATCCAAGGACGGGCGGGCCGGCGCGTGTCCGACAGGCGGCTGAATTTTTTCGGAAATCGCCGTTAGATGTCCCGATCGAGCGGGGAAGGGTGACAGCGGCCAGCCGAGTTGCTATGCCCCCGCTTACCTCCCCCTCGACGGGGGAGGTCGCCGCGAAGCGGCGGCTATTTTTGTCCATGAGTTCCTTCGATGCCCGACCTGCTTTTAGAACTCCGTTCGGAAGAGATTCCCGCCCGCATGCAGCGCAAGGCTGCCGGCGATCTCAGAAAGCTTTTGACCGACGGGCTGGTCGACGCCGGGCTGACCTATGAGGCGGCGCGCGAATATTGGACGCCGCGCCGGTTGACGCTCGACATCCGCGGCCTCACCGCCCGCTCGAAGGACATCAGCGAGGAGATCAAAGGGCCCTCGACCAAGGCGCCCGAGCCGGCGGTGCAGGGTTTTCTGCGCAAGGCCGGCCTTGCCTCGATTGCCGAGGCGCATGTTCATTCCGATCCGAAGAAGGGCGACTTCTACGTCGCCCATATTTCCAGGCCGGGCAGGCCGGCGGAGCAGATCATCGCCGAGCTGGTGCCGGGCATCATCCGCAACTTCCCCTGGCCGAAATCGATGCGCTGGGGGCCGGCTTCGGCCAAGCCCGGCTCGCTGCGCTGGGTGCGGCCGCTGCAATCGATCCTGTGCACCTTCGGCCCCGAAACCGAGGAGCCGGTGGTCGTCGATTTCGAGATCGACGGCATCCGCTCAGGCAATATCACTTACGGCCACCGTTTCCATGCGCCTGGCGCCATCACGGTGCGCCGCTTCGACGATTATGTCGCCAGGCTTGAGGCGGCCAAGGTCGTGCTCGATGCCGACAGGCGCAAAGAGATCATCCTTGCCGATGCCAGGAACCTCGCCTTCGCCAGCGGGCTCGACCTCGTCGAGGACGAGGGGCTGCTGGAGGAAGTGTCGGGCCTGGTCGAATGGCCTGTCGTGCTGATGGGCGAATTCGAGCAGGATTTCCTCGCCATTCCGGCCGAGGTAATCCGGCTCACCATCCGCGCCAACCAGAAGTGCTTCGTGACGCGGCCACATGGCGCGGGCGAAGAGCTTTCCAACCGCTTTATCCTGACCGCCAATATCGAGGCCAAGGATGGCGGCAAGGAGATCGCCCATGGCAATGGCAAGGTGGTGCGCGCGCGCCTGTCCGACGCGCTCTATTTCTGGAAGACCGACCAGGGCGACCTGCCGGATCTCGACCAGCTGCAGGCATCGGCGGAAAAGTTCGGGCTCGATCTGAACAAACCGCTTGACCAGCGCATGGCCCGCCTCGACCATCTCTGCGTCACCTTCCACGCCAAGCTCGGCACGCAGGGCGAGCGGGTGGAGCGCATCAAGCGGCTGGCGGAAGAACAGGCGCCGGTCGTGGCGAGTTCAATCTCCCCCCTTGAGGGGGAGATGGCCGGCAGGCCAGAGGGGGTCGCTTCGGCTGGCGCGACGCGATCTGGCCTTTCGAAGAAAGAGGAAGTCGGCGCTCCACGCGAGCCGACCCCCTCTGTCGCCTTCGGCGACATCTCCCCCTCAAGGGGGGAGATTACCGCGCTGGCGCGTCGCGCCGCCGTTCTGGCCAAGGCCGATCTCACCACCGAAGTCGTCGGCGAATTCCCGGAACTGCAAGGCGCCATGGGCCGCAAATACGCGCTGCTGCAGGGCGAGCATCCGTCGGTCGCCGCGGCGATCGAGGAGCATTATAAGCCGCAAGGCCCGTCCGATAACGTGCCGACCGATCCGGTTTCGATCGCAGTAGCGCTTGCCGACAAGCTGGATACGCTGGTTGGATTCTGGGCGATTGATGAAAAGCCGACGGGATCGAAGGACCCTTATGCGTTGAGACGGGCAGCGTTGGGGGTGGTGCGGATCGTGATTGAGAACAGGCTTTCGCTCAGCATTCTGCAAATGTCAAAACGGGTCTATTGGCAGTTGCTCCTCCGGGAAGCGCGAAACTTGAGAGCGTTTAGCAGCGCGTTTGAAATTGTGCCCCTAGTCAATCGCATCACGGATTGGGGCGGATTGTATAAGGCAATTGTTGTTGCCGACCAGTTCGAAAACGAGCTCGAATTTGCCAATCAACACCGTCGATACAATGAAATATTCTTCCAGCGCCGCCCACTGGTGGTTGCTTGGATACTAGGTGAAAAAAATGATGAGGAGACCCGCGATCTTGCCAGCGAGTCACGGCGGATCGAGGACACAATTGTGTTAGATGTCCTCGCCTTCTTCCATGACCGCCTAAAGGTCTATCTGCGCGACCAGGGCGCCCGGCACGACCTGATCGACGCCGTACTCGCGGCAGGTTCGCGCCCGATCTCCCCCCTAGAGGGGGAGATGTCGGCGCAGCCGACAGAGGGGGGCGCTGTCCCGCCAGCCTCTCATTCTGTCGCGCCCCCCTCTGCCCTGCCGGGCATCTCCCCCTCTAGGGGGGAGATCGGCCAATCGTCCAATGACGACCTCCTGCAAATCGTCCGCCGCGTCGAAGCGCTTGGCTCCTTCCTCGACAGCGAGGACGGCAGGAACCTGCTTGCCGGCACCAAGCGCGCTGCCAACATCGTGGCTGCCGAGGAGAAGAAGAACACGACGATCGCCGACCGTGTTGAGCCGGCGCTGTTCCGGGAGGGCGCCGAAAAAACCTTGTACGCCGCGGTCAATCAGGCCGAGAAGCAAGCCGGCGAAGCAATTCAAAACGAAGACTTTTCCGCCGCCATGCTGGCGCTTAGCGTGTTGCGCGAGCCGGTTGATTCATTCTTTGAGAAAGTCCTGGTAAACGATGAGGACCAGGCCGTGCGTGCCAATCGCCTGGCATTGCTCGCCCGCATCCGCGCGGCGACCGACCGGGTCGCGGATTTCTCCAAGATAGCCGGCTGACGTCCGGGAAAAATCATCGCTTGTGGCGCTATTTCGGCTGGTCGGGAGCTGCTAGCGGCGCAGGCTGCTGCGCAGCTGGTTCAGGGGTTTTGCTGGCGACCTTTGGGTCGGCCTTGCTGTCCGCGGCGGGCGCGGCAGCGGTGGCCGGCGCGGCTTTGGGCGCGGGCGTTGCAAAGGCATCGCCGACGATACCGCCGCGAATGATCATCGGACTTCCGTCGAAGCCATGACTCGGCTGGCTCGGGATTGCCGCGACCTTTTCATCGGCGACGTTTTCATTGACGTCAGGCAACTTCTCGCCGAGCGCGACGATCGACGGTGTTTTCGCCCGTTCGAGCGCGCCGGCATTTACAACCGAAGGCGTCGCCGTCGTTTGCCCGAGAAAAACGAGCGACGAGGCCTGTGCCGTGCCGGCCATAAACGCCAGACCAAGCGCTCCAAGGATACGCATCGAAAGCATGATAATTCCCCTTGCCCAACAAGGCGGCACCCTAGCCGAGGGCAGTTGATGCCGGCTTGCGGGGAAACATAGCATTTTAGCGATTTGCGATTCGCCTACGCCCGGACTTGCTCCGTCGGCGTCAGCGTATTAGGCACCCGCATCCGTGAGGTGACGACAGTGGCTGAAATTCGTGCCGTCGGCGAGGCGATGGAAAGGGCGTTGGCGCTGCTCGAGAGCGGCGATGTCGTCGCCATCCCGACCGAGACCGTCTATGGGCTGGCCGGCGACGCGACCAACGGCGTTGCCGTGGCCCGCATCTTCGAAGCCAAGGGCCGCCCTCGCTTCAACCCGCTGATCGCCCATATAGCCGACCCGGCGATGGCCGAGCGCATCGCGCTGTTCGATCCGCTGTCGGAAAGATTGGCGCACGCATTCTGGCCGGGGCCGCTGACCCTGGTGCTGCCGCAACGGCCCGGCAACGGCATTCATCCGCTGGTCACCGCCGGTCTGGAAACGATCGCGCTGCGCATGCCGAAAGGCTTTGGCGGCGAGCTGATCGCCAGGTTCGGCCGCGCGCTGGCGGCGCCAAGCGCCAATTCCTCGGGCAGGATCAGCGCCACGACGGCCGAGGCCGTGGCCGCCGATCTCGGTCCCCGGATCAAGCTTGTGGTCGACGGCGGCGCGACGCCGGTCGGGCTGGAATCGACCATTGTCAAGGTCGAAGCTGGAAAGCTGCGGCTGCTGCGGCCGGGCGGCATTGCCGCCGAAGAGATCGAAGCAGTGGCCGGGACAAAGTTGCTGCGCGGCGCTTCGGGCATCGAGGCGCCCGGCATGCTCGCCTCGCACTATGCGCCAGGTGCGGCAGTGCGGCTCAATGCTGCGAAGGTCGCGCCGGGCGAAGCCTTGCTGGCCTTCGGCCGCCGCCGTGCCGAAGGCTGGCGCGATGCAGCCGCACTGCGCAATTTGTCGGAGACCGGCGACCTGCGCGAGGCGGCAAGCAATCTCTTCGCCCATCTGCAGGATCTCGATGGCAGCGGCGCCAAAACCATCGCCGTCGAGCCGATCCCGTTCGACGGGCTGGGCGAGGCGATCAATGACCGGCTTTCGCGCGCCGCCGCCCCGCGTGACAAGATCGCCCCGCGTGACAAGATGGATTGAGCACCATAGTTTCCACCCATGAACGACATTTCCCCCGATCTCGACCCCGCCGTCATCGCGCGCTTTGCGGCAATCGTCGGCGATAAATATGCGCTGCGCGATCAGCAGGACATCGCACCTTACCTCACCGAGCGGCGCGGACTTTGGCACGGCAGGACGGCGCTGGTGCTGAGGCCGGGGAGCGTCGAGGAGGTCAGCCGCATCATGCGGCTGGCAACCGAAACCGGCACGCCCATCGTGCCGCAAAGCGGCAACACCGGGCTGGTCGGCGCCCAGGTGCCGGACGCATCCGGCCGCGAGATCGTGCTGTCGCTGTCGCGGCTGAACCGCATCCGCGAGATCGATACGCTGTCCAACACGGTGACGGTCGAAACCGGCGTCATCCTGCAGACGCTGCAGGAAGCGGCCGATGCCGCCGACCGGCTGTTTCCGCTGTCGCTTGCCGCGCAAGGCTCCTGCCAGATCGGCGGCAATCTCTCCTCCAACGCCGGCGGCACCGGCGTGCTTGCCTACGGCAATGCGCGCGAGCTGTGCCTCGGCGTCGAAGTGGTGCTGCCGACCGGTGAAGTGTTCGACGATCTGCGCAAGCTGAAAAAAGACAATACCGGCTACGATCTGAAGAACCTGTTCGTCGGCGCCGAGGGTACGCTCGGCATCATTACCGCCGCCGTGCTCAAGCTGTTCCCCAAGCCCAAGGGGCGCGAGGTGGCGTTTGCCGGCCTGTCATCGCCGGAGGCGGCATTGTCGCTGTTCAGCCTGGCGATGGACCGTGCAGGGGCAGCGCTCACCGCCTTCGAGCTGATCGGCCAGAGGCCCTACGACTTCACGCTTGCCCACGCACAAGGCGTGGTGCGGCCGCTTGCCGGCGATTGGCCGTGGTATGTGCTGATGCAGATCTCGTCGGGCCGTTCGGCCGACGATGCAAGGGCGCTGATCGAGGAGGTGCTGGAGGCAGGCCTCGAGCAAGCGATCGTCGGCGATGCGGTGATCGCGGCAAGCATGGCCCAGGGCGATGCGTTCTGGAATTTCCGGGAGGTGCTGCCCGAGGCGCAGAAACCGGAAGGTGCCTCGATCAAGCACGACATCTCGGTGCCGGTGGCGTCAATCCCGCCCTTCATTGAAAAGGCCGCCGGCGCCGTGCAATCGGTCAGTCCCGGCGCGCGCGTCGTCTGCTTCGGCCACATGGGCGACGGCAACCTGCACTATAACATCTCCCGGCCGGCCGACGGCGATGACGAGGCGTTTCTCGGCCTTTACCACGTCATGAACAAGGCCGTGCACGACGTTGTGCGCGCGTTTCATGGCTCGATCTCGGCCGAGCACGGCATCGGCCAGTTGAAGCGGGACGAATTGATCGCGACGGCGCCGCCGATGGCGATCGAGCTGATGCGCAGGGTGAAGGCCGCCTTCGATCCGGCCGGCATCATGAATCCGGGTAAGGTTATCTGATCCTTTCGCCGGCCTGCGCCGGTTGGCATTCCGATAACCATCCGCCCCGGATCAGCAAAATTTAACCGACTTTCTTAAGCGCGAGGATAAGAAGCCCGCGCTAATGTTTCTCCACAAACGAGGCTGGGAAAACCGGCCCGGAGAACCGGAAACACCGGCTCTCAGGAGAAACAGGAAAGGCACGATATGAACACTGGACTGAAGCCAGTCTGGGCCGGGCGCAATATGCGTCTCGACCCATTCCGCCTGCCGCAGGTGGTGAGCTACGCCACCCGCGACGACTATGGCGACGTTACCTTCACCATCGACCAGCGCGGCGCGGTTATCCGCCGCACGCTGGAGATGAGCGGCGTGCCGGCGATCATCGCTCTGCCCGCCAACGCGTTTCGCGGCGTCGCCGCCCGCGCGATGGAGGATCCGGATGGCAATGTCACAGTGACGCTTGAGCTTCTGCATAATGATCCGATGCTGTCGGTGCCGCTGCTGGTCGCCGACGATCTCGACGACGTCGCCGCCGACTGGCGCGCCTGGGCCGACGCCTACCGCCTGCCGATGCTGCTGATCGAGGCCGACGGCATCGCCCGCACGCTGGAAGAATCGCTCGGCGCCGCCATCAAGGCGCTGCCGGCGCAGGACCGCCGCAAGGGTCGCGTCTCGACCATGCGCCGCCCGCGCTTCCTCGCCCGCCGCCGCGCCGGCGACCTCGGCCTCAGGCTGGTCATCGGCGGCGAAGAGCTTATTTCGCGGGAATAGCTAAACCAGCGGCTTCAGCGCCACCCAGACCGCGCCGCCGATCAGGCCGAGGAAGATCAGCCAGCCGACCTGGTTGTTCGATCTGAACAGCCTCAGGCACTGGTCCGGATCGTCGATGTCGAGCACGCCGATCTGCCGCGCCAGATTCGCGCCGGCGGCGATCAGCCCGGCAAGTGCAGGCACCGGTGCCTGTGCCGAGGCAAAGGCGATGGCGAAGCAGACCAGCGCTCCGCCATAAAGCCCGGCCAGCCAGACCTTGGTATTGTCGCCGAACAGGCGCGCCGTCGAGCGCACGCCGACGATGGCGTCGTCTTCCTTGTCCTGATGCGCATAGATCGTGTCATAGCCGATCACCCACAGGATCGAGCCGATATAGAGCATGATTGCTGGCCCATCGAGATCGCCGAACTCGACCGCCCATCCCATCAGCGCTCCCCAGGAAAAGGCAAGGCCGAGAACGAGTTGCGGCCAATTGGTGTACCGCTTCATGAACGGGTAGACGGCGACGATGACCAGCGAGCCGATGCCGAGCAAGATGGCGAAGCTGTTGAACTGCAAAAGCACGGCAAGGCCGACCAGTGCCTGCACGACAACAAACATCCAGGCCTGCCGGCGCGTGACCTTGCCGGCCGGCAACGGCCGCGAGCGCGTGCGTTCCACCTGGTTGTCGATGTCCTCGTCGACCAAATCATTGTAGGTGCAGCCGGCGCCGCGCATGGCGAACGCGCCAAGAAAAAACAGCAGCAGATACCACGGCGACGGCAGCAGAGAGAGAAGCGGGTCCGTCGGACGCGGATAGGCGCTCGCGGCAAGCGCAGCCGACCACCAGCATGGCCACAGCAGCAATTGCCAGCCGATCGGCCGGTCCCACCGGGCAAGCTGCGCATAGGGCCACAACCGCCGCGGCAGCACGCGATAGACCCAGTGGCCGCTCGGCGCATCGGCGACGCGGCCCTGGGCCGCTTTCGACTGGACGGTTTCCATTTTGCTGGAGTGGCAGCAGAGGCGAATGCCGTCAAGCGTCAAGCAGCCCCCGCACGCTCGCCACGCGCAATCGGCGCTTCGGCAGCCAAATGTCTTGACCCGTCGCGCGCGGCGCAATAGCGCAGTCCTGGTCGTGAAATGGCAAGGAATCTGGGCATGCGTGTTTTGCTGATCGGCTCCGGCGGACGAGAGCATGCGCTTGCCTGGAAGATCGCGGCGTCGCCGCTGCTGACCAAACTCTACGCGGCGCCCGGCAATCCGGGGATCGGCCACGAAGCCGAACTGGTGAGGCTCGATACTGCCGATCACGCAGCGGTGGTCCGGTTTTGCCGCGAGAATGAAATAGGCCTCGTCGTGGTCGGGCCGGAAGGGCCGCTGGTCGCCGGCATTGCCGACGACCTGCGCGCCGAGGGCATCCGCGTCTTCGGACCGTCAAAGGCAGCGGCACGGCTGGAAGGCTCGAAAGGTTTCACCAAAGACCTCTGCGCCAAATACGGCATCCCGACCGCCGCCTATGGCCGCTTCGACGATCTGGCTTCGGCCAGGACCTATGTCGAGAAGACGGGTGCGCCGATCGTCATCAAGGCCGACGGCCTCGCTGCCGGCAAGGGCGTCACCGTCGCCATGACGCTTGACGAGGCGCTGGCCGCGCTCGACGCCTGTTTTGACGGCTCCTTCGGCCAGGCCGGCGCGGAAGTGGTGGTCGAGGAGTTTCTCGTCGGCGAAGAAGCAAGTTTCTTCTGCCTGTGCGACGGCACCACCGCGCTGCCCTTCGGCACCGCGCAGGACCACAAGCGCCTCAGTGACGGCGACACCGGCCCGAACACCGGCGGTATGGGCGCCTATTCGCCGGCCCCGGTGATGACGCCGGAAATGATCGACCGAACCATGCGCGAGATCGTCGAGCCGACCATGCGCGGCATGGCTGAAACAGGCGCGCCGTTTTCCGGCGTGCTGTTCGCCGGGCTGATGATCACTGACAGCGGGCCGAAGCTGATCGAATACAATACCCGTTTCGGCGACCCGGAATGCCAGGTGCTGATGATGCGGCTGAAGGACGATCTGCTCGTCCTGCTCAACGCAGCCGCCGACGGCCAGCTGGCGCATACTTCGGTGCGCTGGCGCGACGAGGCGGCGCTCACCGTGGTGATGGCAGCCAGGGGTTATCCCGGCACGCCGGAAAGGGGCTCGGTCATCCGCGGCGTCGAGGCGGCGGCGGGTGAGGGCGTCGAGATATTTCATGCCGGCACCGCCATCAACGGCGGCGCACTCGTCGCCAATGGCGGTCGCGTGCTCAACATCACGGCGACCGGCCGCACCGTCGGCGAGGCGCAGAAGAAGGCTTACGCCGCGCTCGACCGGATCGACTGGCCGCAAGGCTTTTGCCGCCGCGACATTGGCTGGCTGGCGGTGGCGCGCGAGCAGGCGAACTGATGCTTCGGGCTGCCTTCGGCCTCAGCGCAAGCCGTGGTCGAATTCGGTCGAGACGCTGCTGACCGCATCGGCGGTGGAGACAAATCCTGGCACCGATGCCGCACGCTTTTCGTTTCGCGTCCAGGCGACATATTCGGCAATCCCGCGCAGAAGGCCCGGCGCCGCCTTCGCCGCAGGCATTTGAAAGCCGCTGCTGAACCTGGCCAGGCGCGCCCTGAATACCGCGACCATCTCCTCGACGCTTGCTGGCGTCACGCTGGCGTAAGTGATGGTGCCGCCGGCGAGCCCCGCCTCGCGTGAGAGCGGCACCGGTATCGAGGTGAGATAATCCGGCTGCACGTCGATCAGGCCGCCGAACGGCCACTGCGCGCGCAATTCCGTGGCGTTCATCGGCGCGGCGCTGACGTCGATATCGTTGGGTGTGCCCGCGACCCTGTAAGGGCAGCGGAACCGGCCGCAGTTTGCTCGCGCCGAAAACTGCCAGAGCGCATAACCCTGCCAGTTGCCCATCGGAAAATGCACGCCGATGTCTGGCTTGTAGCGCGCATACCACAGCGGCAGCCGCGACAGCAGCTGGTATTTGTATCTGTTGTCGGCGATGTGCCGGGCGGTCGTTCCATTGGTGTAGAGCACCGGAAAGCGGCCGAGCCGCCGATGCACCTGACGGACGAATTCTTCGGCGTCGTCCAGCGACATCCACTGCGTCGGGTCGTCGTCCTCGATGTCGAGGGCAAGCAGGTCGTCCGGCCCGGGTTCGGCGAACTCGATGAAATGATTGGCCTGGCCGACCGGGTTGCCGGGGCGGGCGAGGTGATAGGCGCCCCATTTCAAGCCAAGCGCCTTGGCCACAACCTTGCGCGTCTGGAACAGCTCACGCGCCACCGCATGGCGCTTCCAAAGCGTCTTGCACAGCCGCACCTCGGTCTCGTCGCCGAAACAGAAATAGGGTGGCGGCATTCCGTCGGATGCCTTGTTGATGAAGCCGACAAGACGCTTGTCGGTGGCAAGCCTGGTCCAGTCGATGGAATTGTATTCGTAGGCGTCGACGACCAGCGCCCGGTCGGCATCCTTCCAAGGTTCGGAGAAATCCGAGGCCTTTGCCGGCGTCAGCGCCAGGGTCATCGCGGCCGCGACAACGAGAAGCGCTGAGCGGACAAGGGGGCGCGCCGGCGTTTTCAAACAGCAGATCCTTGCTGGCCAAAGCCAAATCCTGAACCGCCATGGTTAAGGAAATGCTTCGGGTGCCGAGTGGGCGAGTTGGAGCGCTGGCGAAGCGATCCTTGGTGCTCCTCAAGAGCAAAGCGATGGTTGCGATTGTCAGCCAAATAGCTTCAACGCTGTTGCTATGGGCAGGAACAGTGATAGCGGGCGGCTCTGAAACGAGGTGAAGCCATGCCTGCGATAATACGCGACCGCCTGGTCATCCTTGGCATCGACAATCAACGCGAAGGCTGCTGGGGCAGCGCTAACGCTACGTCGTAGCGCATCCACGATCAGCGCCGACCCGACCCGCCGCCGCTGGTATCGGGCATCGACGGCCAGCCTGCCGACCAATATCGCGGGCAGAACCGGGTAGCGTGGCAGATGTTTTGTCTGTTCGTCAGGCAAGGACGCGATTGGTATGCTCGACGCCGCCAAAGTGTAATATCCGGCGATCGCGCCGCCATCGCGATCCACGGCAACGAAGCAATTGCCGACTCGGCGTTTGACATCCTGGCTGGCTTGCTCCCGAATGTAGCGGTCGAGCGCCGGTACCCCGCAGCTGAACGCCTTGCGATCATGCGATCCGCCGAGCGGTTCGATAATGACGGCGAAAGTCACCGGGTTTCGACGACCAGCCGTTTGTGGGCGTCGGCAGCTTTGCGCAGTGCCTCATTAGGCTCGGGCGGATTGAGAATCGCCTCCATCATGGCGCGCTGATCTTCGATGGAGATACGCATGATGGTGGTGTTCTCGATAGTACGCTGCGCCGCCTCTTGAGCGGCGGCGACCACGAAGTCGCTGACGCTGCGGCCCTGGATTTCGGCGGCACGTTTCACCACGTCCAGCATATCCGGCGAAATACGGGCTTCGAGACGGGCGGTGCGGGTCTGTTGGTTTGGCATTATCGTCACCCCTGATGCTACCTTGTACGGGAAATAGCCGTACAAATCAAGTGCGTCGTCCGGCTCTAAATAATTTTGCAGACGAGCCAGCAACTGCAAAATCCGCGTGACAAAGTTTGACGTTTACGCAAAACGAAGGTGGACGGGGAGCGTCGGCACGGATCTTGAGTTGACCTGCCGGACTGAGGAGAGCCGGACAGAGGAGGAGCGAGCGCCATGTATCGGGCACCGGTCGAGGAGATCGCCTTCACCCTGAAGCATGTCGCCGGCTTGAAGCCGGCGCTCGATATCGGCATCTTTGGCGAACTCGGCGAGGACCTCGTCGACGCCATTCTGGCCGAGGCCGGCCGCTTCGCCAGTGAGGAGGTGGCGCCGCTCTACAAGATCGGCGACCAGCAAGGCGCGGTGCTCGACGGCGCTGCCGTCACCACCCCGCCCGGCTGGAAGGAACTTTATCGCCGCTGGATCGGCGGCGGCTGGAATGCGCTGTCCGCGCCTGAAGCGTATGGCGGCCAGGCGCTGCCGGCCATGCTCGGCGTCGCCGCGCTCGAAATGTGGAACTCCGCCTCGATGGCGTTCGGCATCGCCCCGACGCTGACCATGGGCGCGGTCGAAGCACTCGACAAACATGGCTCGCAGGCACTCAAGGCCAGATATCTGGAAAAGCTGGTCTCCGGCGAATGGATGGGCACCATGAACCTGACCGAGCCGCAGGCAGGGTCGGACCTGAATGCCTTGCGAACCCGCGCCGAACCGGCCGGCGACGGCACCTACCGCATCTTCGGGCAAAAGATCTTCATCACCTATGGCGAGCACGATTTCACCGACAACATCATCCATCTGGTGCTGGCGCGGCTGCCGGACGCGCCAGCCGGCACACGCGGCCTGTCGTTGTTCCTGGTGCCGAAATTCCTGGTCGGAGACGATGGCGCGCTGGGCGCACGCAACGACGTCTTCTGCTCCGGGCTGGAGCACAAACTGGGCATCCACGCTTCGCCGACCTGCACGATGATTTATGGCGATGGCTTCGAAGGCACCGCGCCCGGCGCGATCGGCTGGCTGGTCGGCGGGGAGAACAAGGGCCTCGCCTGCATGTTCACCATGATGAACAATGCGCGCCTTGCCGTCGGCATTCAGGGTGTCGCGGTCGCTGAGGCGGCGACGCAGAAGGCGCTCGCCTATGCAAACGATCGCCGGCAAGGCAAGGCGGCAAGCTATGGCGGTGCCGACATGGCGCCGATCGTGCATCACCCCGACATCCAGCGCAGTCTTCTGACCATGAAGGCGCTGACCCAGATTGCCCGTGCCATCTGCTATTCCTGCGCCCACGCCATCGATCTTGCGTCGCAGAGCGAAGATGCAAAGCACTGGCAGGAGCGCGCCAATCTGTTGACGCCGCTGGCCAAGGCCTTTTCGACCGACGTCGGCGTCGAGGTCGCCTCGCTTGGGCTGCAGGTGCATGGCGGCATGGGGTTCATCGAGGAGACAGGGGCCGCAGCACTTTATCGCGACGCGCGCATCGCGCCCATTTACGAAGGCACCAATGGCATCCAGGCGATCGATCTGGTGACACGCAAGCTGCCGCTCGGCGGCGGCCGGCATGTGCATGGCTACATCGCCGAACTCAAGGCCGTCGCCGATGCGGTGCGAGCGTCGAACCTTGAAGGCTTCGGCCGCACCGCCGATCGCCTCGACCAGGCGCTCGACGAGCTCTCCCAGGCAACCCGTTTCCTGCAAGACCTGCAAGCCGAAGGCCGATCGGACGAGGCGCTGGCCGGCGCCACACCCTATCTCAGGCTGATCTCGCTTGCCGCGGGCGGGGCCTATCTGGCGCGCGGCGCGCTTGCCGACCAAAACCGCATCGCGCTTTGCCGGTTCTTCGCCGAGAACCTGCTTGGCGAAGTGGCCGCGCTCAAAGAGCGCGTCGTCGGCGGCGCCGACAGCCTTGCCGTTGCCGGCAAGGCGCTGATTTCAGCCTGACGTTCGCACGCGCCGAAATTCACAAAGGCCCGAAATTCACAAAGGACCAATCCGTGACAGAGCACATCCTCGTCGAGCGCCAGGGCGCCATCCAGATCATCCGCATGAACCGTCCGGACAAGAAGAACGCCCTGACCCGCGCCATGTACGCGACGATGTCGGCGGCTCTTGCCGGCGGCGACGCCGATCCGGCGATCCGCGTCCATGTCTTTCTCGGCGTCCCCGGTGCCTTCTCGTCCGGCAACGACCTTGCCGATTTCATGGTCGTCGCCTCGGGCGGCGAAGGCGGTTCCGAGGTCTGGGATTTCCTGATGGCGCTGGCCAAGGTGGAAAAGCCGATGGTTTCCGGCGTCGACGGCATTGCCGTCGGTATCGGCACCACGCTCAACCTGCATTGCGACCTGACGTTCGCCACGCCGCGCACAATGTTCCGGACGCCCTTCGTCGATCTCGGCCTTGTGCCGGAGGCAGGATCGAGCCTGCTCGCGCCGCAGATCCTCGGCCGCCAAGGCGCCTTCGCGCTGCTTGGCCTCGGCGAGGGCTTTTCGGCCGAGCGCGCGAAGGCCGCCGGGCTGATCTATGAGGTGGTCGAGGAAGAGGCACTCGAAGCATCGGTATTGGCGGCGGCGGGCCAGATCGCTGCCAAACCGCCGCAAGCGCTGAAGATCGCGCGCGACCTGATGCGCGGCTCGCGCGACGCCCTTGTCGAGCGCATCGGCCAAGAAAGCCAGCATTTCCGCGAGCGGCTCAAATCCGACGAGGCCCGCGCAGCCTTGACGGCCTTCATGACCAGGAAGAAGGCCTAGACCTTCTGGCCTTGTCTCGCATCGTGGACCCGCCGGCAGCAACCGGCGGGTTTTCTTGCCATGCTCTCTTTGTCACATCGCCATTTTTTTACATTCGGCCTGGGCCTTTGCCGAAGACGTGTCGATCATGAATGTCTTGCCTTTGGCGTCGGTCATCAACATCATGCAATGCTTGATCGGTTTCGCCATTTTCATCATTTCGGCGCTCATCTTCGCGTCGGGCATCATGGTGCCCATATGCCCATCGGGCATGATCGCCATGACCTCCCCACCCTTCATCACCGTCATTGTCCCCATCGCATCCTCCGCAAAGGCCTGCGAAGCGAAGAGACAGGCAAGACCGGCCATCGTGACCAACCTGAGTGAATGCATTGTTTCCTCCTGAATTTGCGCCAGCGGCGCGTTGAGCCCTTTCCTGGTTCGTTCCGGCAAGCTGGAACGTTTCACGCACACGAGATCGTGATCGTGGGAATTGGAAATCCGCCAGAAGCGGCCCGGCCTTGGCCGCCTTCATGACTAGGAAGAAGGGCTGAAAAAATGGGCGCCGGTGCGGAAGCTGCCGATCTGCCCCACAAGGGCCCACAAGGGGGAGATCGGCGCTCCACCGTCGTGCCCTACGGATAAAGCCTCATTTTGTCCCAGCCGCCCTCGGCGTTGCGCGAAAACACGACACGGTCGTGCAGCCGGAACGGACGGTCGTGCCAGAACTCAATGCTCTGCGGCACGATGCGAAAGCCCGACCAGTGTTTTGGCCGCGGGATCTCGCCGATCGCGTGGCGCGCCGTATATTCGGCAACCGCCTTTTCCAGCGCGAAGCGGCTTTCCAGCGGCCGCGACTGCTTGGAGGCCCAGGCGCCGATGCGGCTGCCGCGCGGACGCGTCGCATAATAGGCATCGGCTTCGGCGTCGGTGACAATCTCCACCGGGCCCCGCGCCCGCACCTGCCGGCGCAGAGATTTCCAGTGGAAGCACATCGCTGCTTTCATGCTGCCAAGGATCTCGCGGCCCTTGGCGCTCTCGAAATTCGTGTAGAAGACAAAGCCACCCTCATCGAACCCCTTGAGCAGCACCATTCGCACATTCGGCATGCCCTCGGCATCGACCGTCGCCAGCGCCACGCTGTTGGGGTCGTTGATCTCGCTCTTCGTAGCGTCGTCGAGCCACGCCGCAAAAAGCCGGAACGGCTCCGCCGCCTCGGTAAAGTCACCGCTTGTTAACCCGGTTTCGCTCATAGTTTTCCCAAATTTGTCGCCGGCTGGGGAGATTGCCGATTGTCGCGTATCGCGCAAGCTTTTGACAGTGGGCAATGGAGCGTTATCGCTTCGGCCAGCGCCAAAGCCATGATCGTGACAATCATCCTGCCGCTTGCCGCCTGTGGCGGGGGCGGCTTCAGCCTGGAGCAGGCGGAGGTGGACGGCTCGATACTGACCTCGAGCACGCCGGCCTCAGTCACGCCGCTCGATCAGGACCGCGCTTCCGACCAGGCTACGATCCGCAACGCCGTGTCCTCCGCCGACGTCGAGCAACTGGCCGGGCAGGCCATTCCCTGGGCGAATGCCGACACCGGCTCGCGCGGCTCCATCACCGAGCTCGCAGAATTCAGGGCTAACGGTGAGACATGCCGTCGCTTCACCGCGTCGCGCGAGAGCTTCGACGGCGTCGCGCTGTTCAAAGGCGAAGTATGCCTGGCCGGCGGCAGCGCCTGGCGAATGCAGGACTTCAAGGCGCTCTGATTTTCCGCCGGCTATATAGCGGTAAGCCACTGGAATTTCTTCCTATGCAAGCGCATATAGGAGGCGATCATGGAACCACTCCTTCTCCAGGGCAGTAAGCATGCGCGACCCCTATGAGGTGCTGGGCGTTGCCAAGAACGCATCGGCCAAGGACATAAAATCGGCGTACCGGAAGCTCGCCAAGAAGTATCATCCGGACCAGAATCCGGATCCCAAGGCAAAGGAGCGTTTTGCCGCCGCCAATCAGGCTTACGAGATCGTCGGCGACGAGAAGAACCGGGCGGCTTTCGATCGCGGTGAGATCGACGCCGAAGGCAAACCGCGGTTTCAGGGTTTCGAGAGTGCGGCCGGCGGCGCCGATCCTTTCGCCGGTTTCCGCCGGCAGCAAGGGCCGGGCGGCGCGCATTTCGAATTCCGCACGGGCCGTCCCGGTGGTGACCCGTTCGACGGCAACAGCGACATCTTCAGCCAGATCTTCGGCGATGCTTTCAGCCAGCAGCGCGGCGCCGGCACGGGCGGCCGCCGTCAGGCGCCGACGGCCGCAGATCTCAACGTGACGCTGGACGTCACCATCGAGGAAGCCGCCACCGCCGAGAAAGTGACGGCGATGTTCCCCGACGGCCGCAAGATGGCGGTCAAGTTGCCGGCCTATGTCGAGGACGGCCAGACCATCCGGTTGAAAGGCCAGGGTGAGCAAGGACCGGGGCAGCCGGGCGATGCGCTGGTCAAGATCCGTTTCCGCCGGCACCCGCGCTACCGCGTCGAGGGCCGCGACCTGCATGTCGACCTGCCGGTAGAACTGGCCGATGCGGTGCATGGCGCCAAGGTGGCAGTCGAAACCCCGACCGGCAGGATTGCGGTCAACGTCCCCCCTTGGTCGAGCTCGGACAAGGTTCTGCGGCTGAAGGGCAGGGGCCTGCCGGAAAAGGCCGGCGGTCACGGCGACCTCTACGCGCACGTGCGGCTGATGCTGCCGGAAGGCGGCGACGCCGAGCTAGAGGCGCTGATGCGCCGGCGAAAGCGCTGACGGTCGAAAAGGCCGGCGCTTGACGTCGTAAGCGGGCGTGAGTGGTTTCATGCCGCGTCGGTTATTGACAGGAAACGAGCAACCAGCGCCACTGGGCTGGCCGACCACAACTCGCGATCGGCCATGCGCGCACTAGATCTAGCGTCTATCAGTCGCCAAGTCTTCCCCCGCGGTGCCCCATCATCATTCGGGACGCGTACATTGTGGGCGAGCTTTTGCCCGGTAGATTCGCGTCAAGAACAATCTGCTCGACGAAACCCTGATTCACTTCAATCTCCACGCATTTGTCGAGCTTATCAACGATCCAGACGGCGTATCCTTCACTCTCCTTGGATTTATAGTTGGAGTCGTCTTCAGGAATATCTGCCTCCGGATTTGCTGGAATTAACATTACCTTGGGCTTCGGGAGATCATAAGTATGACCCTCGTAGGCATATCCAAATATTACACCGCAACTAAGTATTTCTTTATCACCATTTGTCGGGTTTATATCAATCGCCCCAAGCATAAGCATAAACCTATTTACGATAGAATTAACAAACACATAACTGCTATTGTTAGGTGGGGTTTTACTAAGATATTTCTTAAACCGTAAAATTCTTTTGTCATCAGGATCGCCGTCATCAAGTATCTTTGCTATTATTATAGAATGATTCTTGTATTTTCCTGTTATTGGCTCCAATGTCTTTTTCTTTTTGCTGGATATAGGAAGACCAAGACCAGGTATTCCATAGAGGCGCACTTGTGTGGCGTTAAATGCTCCATGGGGATCTTTCGTGGTGTAAGTCGGTCGATGAAAATCGTCGCTCATGTTGTTACCCTCCGTTGCAATCACCAATTCATAAAATTTCCCGCCACCTGAAATTCTCTTCGAAGCTTGCCGCTATGGCCGGGCGGATGCGGTCGGACACTTCGATGATGGTGGAGGCTGCGACTGCGAATGTGAGATGATCGGCATCGAGGCGTGTCCACGCGCGCGCAAGCCCAAGCGCGACATCGTCGCGCGCCTTGATTAGCTCGGTCTTAAAAAGGAACGGACGGGCCCGGAATGCATCGCCCGTGAAGTCGGAGATGTGCCGCATGTCGGCTTCGCCAACCTGCCTGATGTCGAAGCCAAGCAGGCGCTCGTCGGCCAAGCCCTGCCGCACCAGGCCGGCATGGTAGAGATCGACCAGAGTATCGAACACCGCTCCCGTGAATGGGCGAGACCGGTCATGAATCTCTTCGGTCACTTCCGTCATCTTGCGCGAGTTACTGGCAAGGCGGATCTGGCGGTCGCCCGTCAGTTCGGCGATGCGGTTGAGCTCGTTGAGGACAAGCAGGTTTGCCTGGCTGTGCCGTAACAATCGATCCATCCCGCTGTCGAAATGCAGGAACGAAAGCAGCGAAATAAGATCGGCGTTGGCTTCGTGGAACGGCCCGAAGTCGCCGTCCTGCAGGCCTTGCGTGGGCACTCCGAAGAGAGAAAAGAGTATGGCGTGACCCATTTCGTGCGCGATCACGTCGAAGTTGAGGGCGTACGGATGGCCGCGCCCGTCGGCTCCACGCTCGCGGCCAAGCTCCAGATATCCAAACCCCGATTGCGCATTCTCCCAGTCAAGCCAGGGAATGATCTCAAGCCGCTCGTATGTTTCGGCGAAGTACCAGACAATCGGCTTGCCCAGATAGCTTTCCCAGATGTCCAGCACCCGGCTCGCGGCCGCGAACGCATGCGCTGCCAGGAACTGGCGCGACTGAAGAGAGAGGTGGTCGAAATGACCATCAAGGCCGGGTCCGGCTGGTGGGAAATACGCGCCAACAAAGGGCGGCAGGTAAGGATACTCGTACGGCTGCTTGTCCAGCACGGGATCACGCACGTATATGCGATGATCCTCCGGGCCCGGATGGATCAAACCAGGCGATGTTGAAATCCAGACCGCCTCGGGTTTCTCGTACCCAGAAACGTGAGGCGCTTGTGGGTATAGCAGGAAGCGCGTTCCAGCCGACATCCCCGCCCGACCGGCGACATCGAGCGCGTTCAACTGCGCGGCCCCTCTCATAGTCGGCAACACTAGCACGAAGCCTGCACTTCGTAAATTGCACCAGGTATCACCGGCAACTCTGTCGTCAGATTGCTAAGCCGGCGTCCTCCAAATCCTGGACAAACGCGACCGTCATTCTGAAATTCTTCAATTCCGCCGGCACCAATGCCTTTTCTCTCATAAGTTGCAGAGCCGACAGTGCGTCGCGTTTCTTTTGCTGAACGAAAGCTCCTGCGAGAATTTGCCGGCAGGCTTCGATATCATGGTCACCGGCTTCCGGTAATGTCTCGCGGACCATTCGCGACAGCGTACGTTCCCTAAAATTGAGGTTCCGGGCCGTATTCCCAAGCTTTCCTGACAAATCGGTGGAGATCAGGTTCCGCCTCCAAGCGGCGCGGACGGTTATTCGCAAATCAACCAAAGCGTGCGTTAGTGGCGAAAAATTCACCGCCTTCGGACCGTACAGCACTGCCACTGCGTCATCAGGCAGGAAAGCGAAGCGGCGATACCATCGATAGATAAGGCCAACGCCGTGCATGTACGGGTAAAGCTCGGCGGCTCGCAAGGCTCCCATGCTTCCCGCACCAATTACCGGGATGGCCTGGCTGATCGCCCACAGTATCTCCTTGTGCCTCACTGCCGGCTCAGCCTGGAAAGCGCCGTCTATGATGACAATTGCAGCCGGGTCATAACGCTGCACCGCGGCTATGATCGAGCCTTGTACCGCGGGCGCCAGGCAGATCACGTCGGCCACCTGCTGTGCCTCTGGATGCGATAGCGTGGGGCCGGTGAAAACGAGCCGAGGTCGCATCCGGTCACTCCACTAAAGGGTACAATTGCGGGATAACTATCCTGACGGCCGACAGTCGGTTCCAAGGGCTGGTGTTGAGGCGGATCAGATACACCGCGCTGATTCCGCTTTCCTCCAGTCGTGCGAGAAGGCTGCCACGCAAGGTCTGCCCGCTCGCCGCTCGATCGGCAGGCTGGCGGGCGAAACTCACGTCCTTGCGGCCGCCGGTGATCAGCTGGCGGTGCGCCTCGATAAGCTGCCAGTCGGGATATTTCGGATAAGACGCCCGGGTCATGTCGTCGCGCGCACCCGAGATCGCCGCAAGCCGCGCCTGCGCCGCCTCATGGATCGCTTGGACGGCAGCTGCCGCCGGATCGAATGCAGCGGCCGAGCCGTCGGCCGGCAGATGGAGCAATGCCGTCTCTCGAGGATTGCTCTCCATCAGATGGCACCAAATCACAGGCAGGCCAACAGGCGACGGCGCGAGCCAAAGGCCGACGATCATGTCTTTTCGTGCGAGTTCATCCAATAAAGCCAAGACCCTTGCGTCATCGATGGTCGCTGGATCGATTTGCTGGTGTTGCAGAAAACCATGCGTCTTGAGAGCGCGGGCGATCGCATCGCGTTCGACGCATTCCAATATGCCGTGTGTGATGGCGTCTGCTTCATCAAGCGCGGCCGCCAGTCCGGTTGTGGTTGGCGTGAAAATTCCGTCACAGGGGCTGGGCGGTACGAGATAGGCCGTGTGCACCAATTCCAGCGGAACGAAGTCGCGGCCGCCGCCCAGCAGGTTCTCCGACTCCATCCAAGCGATTTTTCGGCCGCGCCAATCAGCAGGGGCGGGCTCTCGCAGCCACGTCTCAAATCGCCCGTAGGGTATGCCGAGTAAAGTGGCCGAAGCGTAAGCTGCATCAAGATATTCGATGCGCTCGGCGAAAAAGCTCTCAGCGGATTCCAAAATGGCCGATATGGCAGCGCGAGCCAGGCTGGCACCCTTTCCCTGCGCGACCGCGTTTGAAAACGAGAACGGCCTCGTTGCCTGCACGACCGGGATGCCGACACGGTCCAGGCCGGTAATGTCCGCAATACGGGTGATGCCCAACGCTTGTCGCATCGACATCAGATACGTCAGCGCTTCGTCTGCCGGAGGACCAAGGCGCTCATATTGTTCCACTATCGGCTGGCCCGCAGTTCCGGCTCAGGGTTGACGATCAGCGGTTCGCCGGGCTCAACCGACTTCCTTGCCGCTTCGATACGGTCGTTGTAGCTCCGAAGCAGGACGGGCGAGAGATTTGACACGCTGAGCGTCTCGTAGGCCGCGATGAGGATGGGCACGGCATTTTGCTCGGCTGCAGTATTGAGGCTCTTCTCAAGGGCAGCTGCCACCTGGCCAGCTGCCGCGCCGTCAAGGACGAGAAGTTGTGCAATTCGCCGATGTAGTTCCGCCAGCCAATATCGACTGCCACCCGCCTCGGCCTGCGCCACCGCCGAATGAAGCAGGGCAAGCGCGCCACTGATCTCACCCGAGCGCGCGAGAAGTTCCGCCAGCATGCCGCAATAGACGGCCTCGTCCTCAGGTGTCTGCACTTGTCCATGCAGGCCGAGGGCCTCACGCATCTTGTCCTTGCCCCGCTCGAGGTGGCCAGCGTTGCCATCGCACCAGCCCTCGAAGATTTGTGCCGAGACGACTAGCGAAGGCAGGTGATGAAGCGCGGTCAGCTGCCGCAGATCCTCAATCACGTCACGCAACGAAGCGAAGTCGCGGCGATAGCAACTCAGCATCGCGCCGTTGATACAGGCATGCGCGATGCTGCTGACATGGCCAGTCTGCTGAGCCCAGCGGCGGGCCTCCGACATGGAGCGGAGAGCGCTCGTTGCACGTCCCGAGAACCACAGCGACAGTGCACGATGCGCCAAGCCGCACACGCGCGCGTCGTGCCCCCCAAAACGCGTGGCATTCGCGTGCCCCTGGCCCACGTCATAGTGCGGCAATCCAGCATCAACCGCGGCTATGCATCCACCATGGTCTCCGCGATTGAAATCGACTGCCCACAAGCAGTGCCTAGCCTGAAGCTGAATCTCGGGGTCGTTAACCTCCTTTAGATCACTGACGACGGCCTGCGCCCGCTCGCCATCAACGACCGAACCCGTGAACCACCAACCCCAATAGATCGGGAACCACTTGGCGCGCTCCGCTATCGGCCGACGCCGTGCGATATTTACGCCTTCGTCGTAGAGCCTGCGGGCGTGCTCGGAATTTGGCCCTTCGACAGCGGTCAATATCGGCCCGAGCGCCACCATCGCCGAGAGCCGCAGCGCATCCCGTTTGTCATGATCAGAAACCTGCCCGCAAAGCGCAATGGCATGCTCGAGCAGCTGCCTTGCCTCAGCCATAGCCGAGCGGGACGAGCTTTCCATGCCGGCATTGACGAACTCGCCGATCGCTTCGTCAAGCAGGCCACCTCGCTCAGCATGATCGGCAAGAGCTGCCGTTGTTAGCCAGCCAACGAGGCTGCGGTTGCCACTAGCCACCGCATAAAGACGCTGATGCAGGGTCCGGCGCCGTTTCCGTAGTGTTCCACTATAGATCGTTTCTTGGATAAGCGCATGCCGAAACGCGTACACTGTTGCTGCTGCATGCCTGGCGCGTACGAAGCCAGCCTCGGCCAGGGCATTGAGCGCCGCAGAGATTGTGCCCGGGTCAAATTCCGGCAAGAGCGCCGACAGCAAGTCCAGGCTGAATCTGTTGCCGGCGACGGCGGCCGCGCGCGCCACCTCGCGGGCGCGGCCGAGAGGCTCGAGCCGGGCGTCCAACACTGTTTCCAACACCGCCGCGCGGCCGAGCGAAACACCCTGTGGCAGGTGCTCAGTACCGCTAGCGGCATTCTCCGCCATCCATTGGCAAACCTCCTCGATGAACAGGGGTACACCGCCGGTGACGCGCTCGACCAACTCTATCAGCTCAGGCGCGGGCGCTCGCTTGCCCTGAGGCCACATCGTCGCGATTGCCCGCAAGGTGTCGGCATGCTCAAGGGGAGCGAGCAGGACATGCTTGCTTTTTTCATCCAGCCAGTCGCCAGATCCCGGCCTCGTCGTTGCGATCAAGAGCACGGGGCAACTAGGAACCAGTTTTGCAAGTTCACCCAGCAGTTGCTTCGACGTAAGGTCGATCCAGTGAATATCCTCAGCGATCAAGATCACTGGGCCACTGGCGCACGTTGCTTGTAACGCATGGCGCGCAGCCCAACCGGCTTTCTCTCGGATCACTTCCGGATCCATCTCATGGAAACCGGACCTCGCGCCTTCCACGCCGAGCAGAAAAGAAAAGATGTCGACGACTTCGGCGTCGTGAATGTCATGTGCTGCGAACACCTCTGCTACAAGCGCAGGGGTGAGTGCACGCTCGCCGTCGTCGAAATTGCCCAGCATCGCCTGCCGCAGTGGATACAGCGTCGAACGCGAGTCGCCTGGCATACATTGGAAGAGGAGCAACCTGTTGCGTTGGAAGCGCGTTCGCCGGCGCACCTCGTGTAGGATGCGCGACTTGCCAATGCCGGCCTCGCCCTCGATCACTACGACTTGGCCACGTCCCGAAACGGCCTCATTCCAACATTCGTGGATCAGCTCGGCCTCATCCGTACGGTCGACCAAGGGGCTGGTGAGGCGTCCGAACGCGGAGAAACGGTCTACCCCCCGCTTGTGACTCAGCGCCTGCCAGACCTGCTCGGGTTGCGCGAAGCCTTTGATGACGTGAGAACCGTAGAAGCTAAATACGTGTGAGCGCCGTGCCAGATTACGCGTCTCGTTGCACACGACGACGGTATCCGGCCGGGCAATTGCCTGCAGCCTGGTTGCCAGCGCAAATGCAGGGCCGGTTACCGTGTCCTGCGCTACAGCGGTGTCGCCCTTCAGGATTAGCGTCATCGAGGTCGCCACGCCTACCCTTACATGCAGGTCGCTCCTCCCTTTCTCCGCGGCAAGGAGCTTGCACGCCCTGACGATCCCAAGCCCGGCGCTGATCGTCAGCGACGCCGCATCCTTCGCACCCAGATCGACTGGGAACACAGCGACGCCGCCGTCGCCGACCTCGACCGTCACGGTTCCGGAGCACGATACAATCGCTTCCTTGGCGGCCATTTGAAACGCCAAGATAAGTTCCTCAAAATCTTCGATGCCGAGCAGGCCCAGCAGCTCGGTGGAGCCTACGAGATCGTAGCAAAGAGCGGTTAGTATGCGCCGTTCGTGACGGGTCTCGACACCGTCATCCATCAACCCTTTGCCGATCGGAAGGCGCGAGCCAGTCCCCGCCTTCGGAACATCAACTCGGCTCTTATGCGACATGTCACCCTCGCTGACAGGGCATACTATCAAAAGTATGACAGAGCACAAATTACTGAGCGGCGATCGCCGGAAGGTGCGACGGCTGCTCAGGACCTCTCGCCTGTGGGTTGGCGGACTCAACGTCAAATTTTTTGTCCAAAGGCAGACATTCGACGGCCTAAGCCCAGACGTCCGCTCCCGGCGCACCGCAAAGCGGTCGTCCACGGCCCAAAGTATGGAAGTCGGCTCGGGGTCATGACCGTGACTTCGGCCGCTGGCCAACGAAACTTCCGCCAAAGGGTCATCTTCCGCCGTGACACCGATACTGGCGTCGGATTTTTCCACTGGCCCACGGCTGCAAGGTCAAAGCGCTACAGCGTCCTTTGCGCGCCCGAAAGGACGCGCGGCTCTGTAGACCAGCGGCTTTGTCCCCCGAACTGTCCGCTTTGAACGCTTGAAGGGGCACTGTGGCTGTGCGATAGGCACTCCACAAAGCAGAGAACCTTGCGGAGAGCGCTGACATGGCGGGTGAACGGGGCCTTATGGCCGGCAAGCGCGGCCTTATCCTTGGCATCGCCAACAATCGCTCGATCGCTTACGGCATCGCCAGGGCCTGTGTCGATCACGGCGCCGAGATCGCGCTGACTTATCAGGGCGAGGCGTTCAAGAAACGTGTCGAGCCGCTCGCGGCGGAACTGGGCGCGCATGTCGCGGGCCATTGCGATGTGACCGACCCGGCCAGCCTCGATGCGGTGTTCGCCGATATCGCCAGCCATTGGGGCAAGCTCGATTTCCTCGTCCACGCTATCGCCTTTTCCGACAAGGACGAGCTGACCGGCCGCTATGTCGAGACGACGCGCGATAATTTCCTGCGCACCATGGATATTTCGGTCTATTCCTTCACGACCATTGCCAAACGTGCCGAGGCGCTGATGACCGACGGCGGCTCGCTGCTGACGCTGACCTATTACGGCGCGGAAAAGGTGATGCCGCACTACAACGTCATGGGTGTCGCCAAGGCGGCACTCGAAGCCAGCGTGCGCTATCTGGCCGTCGATCTCGGCGCCAAGAAGATCCGTGTCAACGCGATCTCCGCCGGCCCGATCAAGACGCTTGCCGCATCCGGCATCGGCGATTTCCGCTATATCCTGAAATGGAACGAATACAATTCGCCGTTGAAGCAGACGGTCACGCAGGAGGAGGTTGGCGATTCCGGCGTCTATTTCCTGTCCGACCTTTCGCGTGGCGTCACCGGCGAGATCCATCATGTCGATTCCGGCTATCATGTCGTCGGCATGAAGGCGGTCGACGCGCCGGATATTTCGACGGTCAAGGACTGACGCCACCGCCTGACCTCCTCCGGAAGACCTGATGTACCCGCTCGTCTATATCGTGCGCCACGGCCAGACGGCGTGGAACGCCGAGGCCCGGCTGCAGGGGCAGGCCGATACCGACCTCGACGAGCTTGGCCGCGAGCAGGCTAGCCGCAACGGGCGCAGGCTGGCCGAACTCATCGACAAGCCCGAGGATTTCGACTTTGTCGCCAGCCCGATGCGGCGCACGCGCGAGACGATGGAGCGCCTGCGCGCGGCGATGAAGCTCGATCCGCACGCCTATCGTACCGAGCCGCTGCTCGTGGAATTGAGCTTTGGCGACTGGCAGGGTTTCACCTTTGCCGAACTCGAGGCGAACAATCCTGGTTCGACCAGGCGCCGCCGGCTCGATAAATGGAATTTCCAGCCGCCCGGCGAAGGCGCCGAAAGCTATCAGATGCTGCTCGAACGGGTGAAGCCGTGGTTCGACGCGCTCGATCGCCAGACGGTCTGCGTGACCCATGGTGGCGTCATGCGCGTAATGTTCCGCTTGGTACTGGGAATGTCCGAACAAGATGCGGTCAGCATGGACGTGCCGCAGGACCGCGTGCTCAGACTGGACGGCCGGCGCCTGGAGTGGCTTTGAGACCGATGACGCAGCGTGTGTTGAGATCAGGTCGGGCCGGCATCAGCTGAATGTCGACGCGTCCTACTCGGTCGATCCGGTGTCCGGCAGTTCCATGTCGGTGACGACGTTCTCGCCATTGGTCACGTCATAGGCGAGGACGATGTCCATGCCCGGCTTCAGCGCATCGAGGTCGGTTTCGGCGTTCAGCTTGTAGGACTTGCCGTCGTCCAGCGTCAGCGTCAGCGCATCCTTGTCGACCTTCTTGATCAGGCCTTCGGTCTGGCCGGCGAAGGCGGCGGTGGAGATCAACAGCGTGGCGGCAACAGCGCCAATCAGGATACGCATCATCGTCCTCTTTAATCATTGCCGGTACAGCGGCTCGGTCCAACGGAACGGAACTGAGCAGAAACCAATCGAATGTGTCAAAACTAAATCCGCCGGATCACAGTTTGACCACTGTGGAAAACGCCAATAGAAGGCAGGCGACAGCGCCGCGCGTCCTCCTGGACGCGCAAGGAACGCTGTAGCACTTTTGATTTTGTGCATGATCCTTTCCGAAAATCGCTCCGATTTTCGGGGTTATGCGCTAGGCCGGCTCCGACGCCGGCAGGGCTGGTTCCATGTCGCACAACACGTTCGGCCATCTTTTCCGCGTCACCACCTGGGGCGAAAGCCACGGGCCGGCGTTGGGCTGCGTCGTCGACGGCTGTCCGCCAGGCATCCGCTTCACTCGCGACGAGATCCAGGCCGAACTCGACAAGCGCCGCCCCGGCCAGTCACGTTTTGTGACGCAACGTCGCGAACCGGATGAGGTGAAGGTCCTGTCCGGCTTCGTCCTCGATGAGGACGGCGAGACGATGATCACGACCGGCACGCCGGTGTCGATGCTGATCGAGAATGTCGACCAGCGCTCGAAGGATTATGGCGACATCGCCCGCCAGTTCCGGCCGGGCCATGCCGATTACACGTACGAGGTCAAATACGGTCTGCGCGACTACCGCGGCGGCGGCCGCTCCTCGGCGCGTGAGACGGCGGCGCGGGTGGCGGCCGGAGCGCTTGCCCGCAAGGTCGTGCCCGGCATGGTGGTGCGCGGCGCGCTGGTGTCCATGGGCGATAAATCGATCGATCGCGCCAATTGGAACTGGAATTTCGTCGGCGACGCCGAAAACCCGTTCTTCACGCCCGATCCGGCGTCCGTCGCCGTCTTCACCAAATATCTGGACGGCATCCGCAAGGCGGGCTCCTCGGTTGGTGCGGTCATCGAGATCGTCGCCGACGGCGTTCCGGCGGGGCTTGGCGCGCCGATCTATGCCAAGCTCGACCAGGACATCGCCGCCGGCCTGATGTCGATCAACGCCGTCAAGGGTGTCGAGATCGGCAACGGTTTCGAGGCCGCCCGCATCACCGGCGAGGAGAATGCCGATGAGATGCGCATGGGCAATGACGGCAAGCCGGTCTTCCTGTCCAACAATGCCGGCGGCATTCTCGGCGGCATCTCGACCGGCCAGGCGATCGTCGCGCGTTTCGCCGTCAAGCCGACCTCGTCGATCCTGACGCCGCGAAAGTCGATCGACAAGGACGGTAACGACGTCGAGATCATGACCAAGGGCCGGCACGATCCGTGCGTCGGCATCCGCGCTGTACCGATCGGCGAGGCGATGGTTGCCTGCGCCATTGCCGATCATTATCTGCGTCATCGGGGACAAACGGGAAGGCAGTAGGGAGTAGAGTAGGGGAGTAGGTTACGCAGCTCCCACGACAGCATTTTTTCCTTTTCTCTACTCCCGTACTGCCCTACTCCCCTATTCCCTGCGAGCGAAGCGAGCACTTATGCCTTACGACCAGAAGAAGATCGTCGAAGCCCTGCGCGCCTTCGAGCGCGGCGAGATCGTCGTCGTTATGGACGATGACGGCCGCGAGAACGAGGGCGACCTGATCGTAGCCGCCGTCCATTGCACGCCGGAAAAGATGGCGTTCATCGTTCGCAACACGTCGGGCATCGTCTGCACGCCGATGCCGCGCGAGGAAGCCAAGCGGCTCAACCTGTCGCCGATGGTCGCCGACAATGATTCGGCCCACACCACCGCCTTCACCGTCAGCGTCGATTTCAAGCACGGCACCACGACCGGCATTTCGGCGGACGACCGTACTCTGACTGTCCGCAACCTCGCCAACGGCAATGTCGGCGCCTCCGATTTCGTCCGGCCCGGTCACATCTTTCCGCTGATCGCACGCGAAGGCGGCGTGCTGATGCGTTCGGGCCATACCGAGGCCGCTGTCGACCTCTGCAAGCTCGCCGGCCTGCCGCCGGTCGGCGTGATTTCCGAGCTGGTCAACGATGACGGCACCGTCATGCGTGGCCCGCAGGTGCAGGCCTTCGCCGAAAAGCACGGGTTGAAGCAGATCTCGGTTGCCGACCTCATCGCCTACCGGCAGCGCAAGGAAACGCTGGTCGAGCGTGTCGCCTGTTCCGACATTGAGACGGCAGGCGGCAAGGCACAGGTCTTCACCTACACGCTGCCCTGGGATTCGATGCATCATGTAGCGATCGTCTTCGGCGACATCCGCGACGGCGAGGAGGTGCCGGTGCGCCTTCATTCCGAGGACGTGGTCAGCGACGTGTTCGGCACCAGCCACAGACTGGACGCCATCATGAAGACGATGGGCGAGCGTAAGCGCGGCGTCATCGTCTATCTGCGCGAAGGCTCAGTCGGCGTCGCCCATCAGGAGCGCAAGCGCCCGGCTGCCGGCGACCGCGAGGATCACGAAGAGGCTCGCCGCCGCGAAAACGAATGGCGCGAGATCGGCCTCGGCGCGCAAATCCTCAAGGATCTCGGAATTTCCTCGATAAATCTGATCGCCTCGCGCGAGCGCCATTATGTCGGCCTCGAAGGTTTTGGCATCCACATCGCCAAGACCGAGATTCTTTAGGCCATTCTCACGGTGCTGGTATGCGTCCGGCCCCGGCTCGGGGCCGGACGCACCGGAAACTATTCCGCAGCGACCGCGGCTGCGTCGCATGCCGCCATGTCGCAGTTCGGCGCGGCAAGGCTGCGCTGGCCGGCGAGCACGATGGCCAAAGCGATTGTGCCCGATGCCACCGATACCCAGAACCCGTTCTGCGCGCCGAAAGCGTCCACCACCCAGCCGGCGGCGAAGGAGCCGAGCGCCATGCCGATGCCGATGCCGGTCATCACCCAGGTCACGCCCTCGGTCAGCACCGCCTCCGGCACGCGCCGCTCGATCAGGCCGAATGCCGTGATGAAGGTCGGCGAGATTGCCACGCCGCTGACGAAGACGGCCAGTGCCAGCAGCGGCACGGTGTCGGCGACGAGCAGCGGCAGCGTGGTGAGCGCAATGATGGCGATTGCGATGGCAAGCTGAATCTGCAGCGGCACTTTCAGGTTCAGGGCGCCGATGACGATGCCGACGACGAACGATCCGAGCGCGTAGACGCCGATGACGAAGCTGGCGGCGCCCGGCTGGCCAAGCTCCTTGGTGATCGCCACGGTGCTCACCTCCGTGGTGGCGAAGGTCGCGCCGATGAAGATCAGGGCCAAGGTGATGATCTGGACCGGCCGCAGGCGGATTGCCGAGCCGCCCGAACCGTGTTCCACCGGTCGCGCTCGCGGTTCGGTCGAGCGCTGCAGGATGAAGGCCGTCGAACCGAAGGCCAGGAACAATGTGCTCGCGAGCACTCCCGCTTCCGGGAAAAGCGCGACACTCAGTCCGACCGACAGCGATGCGCCGGCGATGTAGACCAGTTCGTCCGCCGCCGACTCGAAGGCGAACGCCGTGTTCAACTCGGGGCGGTTGCGGAAGATTTCGGTCCAGCGTGCGCGCACCATTGCCGGGATGCTGGGCATGACGGCGGCGAGCAGCGCCGAGACGAATAGCGTCCATATCGGCCAATGCTGATTGGTCGCTGCAATCAGGATCGCGAAGGCGAGCGCGGAAATCATGGTGGTCGGCACCACAATCCGCGTCTGGCCGAGGCGGTCCACCAGTCGCGATACCTGCGGGGCGACGAAAGCGTTGGCCAGCGCATATGTCGCGGAAACGGCACCGGCCAGCCAGTATTGGCCATCGGTCTGCGACAGCATTGCGACGATCCCGATCGGAGCCATGGCCATCGGCAGCCGGGCAACGAACCCGGCGGCAGCAAAGCCCTTGGCGCCCGGCGCGCGAAAGATCTGGGAATAGGGATTTTGCATGGTCTGGCTCCTCGACAACGGCCGGTTCGGCGATTACATACGTAGCGTATGAGTTTAAATAGATCATACGTGGCGTATGTCAATTGGCATGCGAAGCGTATGTTAATAGGGCCAGTGCATGCACAAACCACGCAAGGAGATGATTGCCGAGACCCGCGCCAAACTGATTGCCGCGGCGCGCCAGGCCTTCGGCACGCTCGGCTATGCCGAAGCCTCGATGGATAACTTCACGGCATCGGCCGGGCTGACGCGCGGTGCGCTCTATCATCACTTCGGCGACAAGAAGGGCCTGCTCCAGGCGGTTATCGCCGAGATCGACGCCGAAATGGCAGCCCGGCTGAAGGTCGTTTCGGCCAAGCCGGACAATCTCTGGCAGGGCTTTGTCGACGAATGCACCGCCTATATCGAGATGGCGCTGGAGCCGGAGATCCAGCGTATCGTGCTTCGCGACGGGCCGGCGGTGCTCGGCGATCCATCGCAATGGCCAAGCCAGAGCACATGCATCCGCTCGATGACAGAGAGCCTGCAAAGACTGAGCGACGAGGGGACAATTCTCGCCGTCGATCCCGAAGCCGCGGCAAGGCTGGTCAGCGGCGCCTCGCTGCATGCGGCGCAGTGGATCGCAAATTCGAACGATCCCGAAGCGACGTCGAAGAAGGCAGTGAAGGCGTTCAAGGTTCTTCTGGAGGGGCTGCTCAATCGCACCGGCAGGCTGCATCAACCTGATCGACCGTCAGCGATGCAGCCCGAGGTTGACCGATCACCGGCCTGAGATCATCTTTTCGCCAATCCCAGGCGGCTCGCGGTGGGCTCGGCCGACGCCGGTTGCCTAAACCCTGTTGAACATCGCGTCACCAGCGCGCGAAAACATGGCCAAAGCGGTAAGGCGCGCCTATATCGGGGCATGGTCACGAGACTTTACACGCATCCGATTTTCCTCGAGCACATAACACCGCCCGGTCATCCGGAGCGGCCGGACCGTCTGCGCGCCATAGAGCGTGTGCTTGACGACGAGGCCTTCGCGGCGCTCGATCGCGTCCAGGCGCCTGAAGGCGACGAGGCAACCATTCTCTACGCGCATCCGCCCGAATTCGTCGAACGTGTCCGTGCAGCGATACCGGACACCGGCATCGCCCGTATCGACGCCGATACCACCGCCAGCCCGAAGAGCTGGCAGGCTGCCGTGACCGCGATCGGAGCTGCCAACGCCGCGGTCGATGACGTCTTCACCGGCCGTGCCGAGAACGTCTTCGTCGCCGCACGGCCGCCCGGCCATCATGCCGAAAAGACCACCTCCATGGGTTTTTGCCTGTTCAACACCGCGGCGATCGCGGCACGCTACGCGCAGAAGAACCATGGCGCCGGCCGTGTCGCCGTCGTCGACTGGGATGTGCATCACGGCAACGGCACGCAGGACATCTTCTGGGACGATCCGTCGGTGCTCTATTGCTCGACACACCAGATGCCGCTTTACCCGGGAACCGGCGCCGCGAGCGAAACCGGCGCCGGCAACATCGTCAACGCGCCGCTGGCGCCGCAGAGCGGCAGCGATGTTTTCCGTGACGCCTTTCTGTCACGCATCCTGCCGGCGCTCGACAATTTTGCGCCCGATCTCATCATCATCTCCGCCGGTTTCGACGCCCACCACCGCGATCCGCTGGCCGAGATCAACCTGACCGAGGATGATTTCGACTGGGCGACCGGCCAGTTGCTCGAACGAGCCGGGCGCCATAGCCGCAACCGGCTCGTCAGCGTTCTCGAGGGCGGCTACGATCTGCAGGGATTGGCATTTTCGGTCGCCGCCCATGTCGGGCGGCTGATGAAGGGATAGATGATGGCTGGTGAGACCAACGAGGACGTCAAGGCGATGAGCTTCGAGCAGGCGCTCGAGGCGCTGGAACGGATCGTCGACGATCTGGAGCGCGGCGACGTGCCGCTCGACCAGTCGATCCGCATTTACGAGCGCGGCGAGGCGCTGAAGGCGCATTGCGACCGGCTGCTGAAAGCGGCCGAGGACAAGGTCGAGAAAATCAGGCTGTCGCGTGACGGCAAGCCGGTGGGGACAGAGCCGCTGGATGCGGACTGAGGCGCGGCCTCGAACGACGATTGTGCTTACCGGCTTTGGACATCATCACGATTGAGGGTAAAACTCATCCCGTTTGAAACGGCTCCAGGACGAGAGGAGATTGCGAACGATGTGCAGAAACATCAAAACCCTGTTCAATTTCGATCCGCCGGCAACCAATGACGAGGTCCGCGATGCCGCACTTCAGTTTGTCCGCAAGCTGAGCGGAACGACACGGCCGTCGAAACAGAACCAGCATGCGTTCGACCATGCCGTCGAGGCCATTGCCGCCTCGGCGCGTGAATTGCTCGACAGCCTCGAGACGACGCAGCATCCGCGCAATCGCGAAGAGGTGGCGGCCAAGGCGAAGGCCAAATCTGCACTTCGCTTCGCCTGAGGGGACCGCGTGAGCTTCTTTCCCGGAAACGATCCGCAGATGGGCGATGCCTTCGCCAGCGATCAGATCGAACTGATGGTCATTCCGAATGCCAAGGACATCGGCGGATTTCAGGTTCGCCGCGCCTTGCCGACGGCCAGGCGCCGGCTGGTCGGACCCTTCATCTTCTTCGACCGCATGGGTCCAGCCGTTCTGCGGGCCGGCCAGGCGCTCGACGTGCGCCCGCATCCGCATATCGGCCTGTCGACGGTGACTTACCTGTTCGACGGCAAGATCAGGCACCGCGATTCGCTCGGCACCGAGATGGTGATCCAGCCCGGCGACGTGAATTTGATGACCGCCGGCCGCGGCATCGTCCATTCGGAGCGCACGCCGGAAGAACTGCGCGGCTTGCCGATGTCGGTTTCCGGCCTGCAGACATGGCTGGCGCTGCCGGACGGCAAGGAAGAGGTCGCGCCGGTCTTCGAAAACACCGCGGCTCTGCGCCTGCCCGAAATCGATGCAGAGGGTGTCAGCGGCCGTATCGTCATCGGTGCATTGTCCGGGCTGCGCTCCCCGGTCGCCACCGCTTCGGACACGCTCTATGCCGATCTCAGGTTGGCGCCGGGTGCCAGCGTGAAGATCCCGGCCGACGCCGAGGAGCGCGCCATCTATACGCTGGCAGGCGAGGTTTCGATATCCGGTGACCGCTTCCCGGCCGAGCGGCTGCTGGTTTTCCGGCCCGGCGATGAGATCGTTGTTTCATCGGAGGGCGGCGCCCATTTCATGCTGTTTGGCGGCGCTTCGCTCGGTTCGAAACGTTATATCTGGTGGAATTTCGTATCGTCCTCAAAGGAACGCATCGAGCAGGCGAAAGAAGAATGGAAGACGGGCCGCTTCGATATCGTTCCTGGAGACGAGCAAGAGTTCATCCCGCTGCCCGAAAGCTGATGCGCGTTACCGCCACATTTACATTCGCCGGCCAGCGGCATATTTCACGATGAACAGAAAATCTGACCAGGCTCGCAAACAGTGAACGCAAAGCCCGATACGCCGCTTCTCGACAAGGTCCGCGTCCCAGCCGATTTGCGCACGCTTGCCGAAGCCGACCTGCCGCAGCTGGCGTCAGAGCTTCGCGCCGAACTGATCGACGTCGTTTCCCACACCGGCGGCCATCTCGGCGCCGGCCTCGGCGTGGTCGAACTGACTGTCGCGCTGCACTACGTCTTCAACACGCCGGACGACCGGCTGATCTGGGACGTCGGCCACCAGGCCTATCCGCACAAGATCCTGACCGGCCGCCGCGACCGCATCCGCACGCTGCGGCAGGAGGGCGGCCTGTCCGGCTTCACGCGTCGCGTCGAGAGCGAATACGATCCGTTTGGCGCAGCCCACTCCTCAACCTCGATTTCAGCCGGCCTCGGCATGGCGATGGCGCGCGATCTGTCCGATGGCCGCAACAATGTCATTGCCGTCATCGGCGACGGCGCCATGTCGGCCGGCATGGCCTACGAGGCGATGAACAATGCCGGCGCACTCGATGCCCGGCTGATCGTCATCTTGAACGACAACGACATGTCGATCGCCCCGCCGACCGGTGCGATGAGCGCCTATCTGGCGCGGCTCGCCTCAGGCAAGACCTATCTTGGGTTGCGCGATTTCGGCAAGAAGCTGACGTCCTATCTTGGCGAGCGCGCCGATCGCGCCATCAAGCGCGCGGTCGAGCACGCGCGCGGTTACGTCACCGGCGGCACGCTGTTCGAGGAGATGGGTTTCTACCACATCGGTCCGATCGACGGTCACAACCTCGAGCACCTGATCCCGGTGCTGAAGAACGTCCGCGACAATGCCGACGGCCCGGTGCTGATCCATGTCGTGACCCAGAAGGGCAAGGGCTACGCCCCGGCCGAGGCCGCGGCCGACAAATATCATGGCGTCAACAAATTCGACGTCATCACCGGCGCCCAGGCCAAGGCGCCCGCCAATGCGCCGAGCTATACGAAGGTGTTTGCCGAAAGTCTGATCCAGGAGGCCCGAGAGGACGACCGCATCGTCGCCATCACCGCCGCCATGCCGAACGGCACCGGGCTTGACCTGTTCGGCGAAGCGTTTCCGGCGAGGACCTTCGATGTCGGCATCGCCGAGCAGCATGCGGTTACCTTCGCCGCCGGCCTTGCCACGGAAGGCTTCAAGCCTTTCGCCGCGATCTACTCGACCTTTCTCCAGCGCGCCTACGACCAGGTCGTCCACGACGTGGCGATCCAGAAATTGCCGGTGCGCTTTCCGATCGACCGCGCCGGCTTCGTCGGCGCCGATGGTGCCACCCATTGCGGCGCCTTCGACACGACCTTCCTGGCGACGCTGCCCGGTTTCGTCGTCATGGCCGCGGCCGATGAGGCCGAGCTGCGCCACATGGTACGCACCGCTGCAAGCTTCGATGACGGCCCGATCGCCTTCCGCTACCCGCGCGGCAACGGCGTTGGCGTCGAGATGCCGCAACGAGGCTCGGTATTGGAGATCGGCAAGGGCCGGATCGTCAGGGAAGGCACCAAGGTTGCGCTGCTTTCCTTCGGCACCAGGCTGCAGGATTGCCTTGCCGCGGCCGAGGAGCTTGGCGCGGCCGGGCTTTCGACCACGGTCGCCGATGCCCGTTTTGCCAAGCCGCTCGACGAGGACCTGATCCGGCGGCTGGCCCGTTCGCACGAGATCCTGGTGACGGTGGAAGAGGGCGCGGTCGGCGGCTTCGCCAGCCATGTGCTGCAGTTCCTGGCCCATGAAGGGCTGCTGGAGAGCGGCTTGAAGGTGCGCCCGCTCGTGCTGCCCGACGCCTTCGTCGACCATGCCAAGCCGGAAAAGATGTATGCCGATGCCGGGCTGGACAGCGCCGGCATCGTGCGCACAGTGTTCGTGGCGTTGGGGCATACCGCGCAGGCCCAGCGCGCCTAGTTTTTAGACGCATTTCCCGCGACGCCGAAGCGATTCAACTTGGCTGCAAGATGCCGGTCTGAATCAAAATCTCAACTGCTCGAATCAAATTGCCGGCGAACAGTCGTAACATGCTGTTTACGCTGCTGTTTCCGGCCGCGCACGCAGGTGTCCGGCGACAGCAGCGACGGTCTGACGCCGGCCGTCGAACGGCGGGTTTCGCGGAAGATATTCTAAAGCATGATCCCGAAGAGACTCTAGAAACTAGAACCACATATCCCGCACGCAGCGACCATCTCTCGGCAAATCCTCGAATGTATCGAGACCATCGAAATGGTCGATCGGGAGATCGGCGACGGCCTCGGGCGGCGCAAGCCTCACATTGACGGCGATGCGGTAGCGCCCAGCCGCATCGGGATGCAAACCGCGCCAGGCCAGGACGCAAGCGCACGTTGGACAGAAGAGAATCTCAAGTGAAGGATGAGCCTTTCCGACGCGACTATAGGCGCTTACGGGCCCGGCAAGGCGGATGCGTTCGTCGACAAAATCGTACGCCCAGAGCGTGCCGTAGCGACGGCAAAGTGTGCAGTTGCAGGCAGTTACCGAACCGGGATCGCCCTCCAGGGTCCAGCGGGCGGCACCGCAGTGGCAGGTTCCCGTCAGCATTTCCTCCTCCGCGTTTCGACCGCAAAACGGCATCTCGTTCTTAGCATTGCGTCGCGCCTGGCGCGAGGTTCGACTGGTAGCGGAGCGGCTTGATGCGTTCACCGCTTTTCCAGCCATGCCTTGTCTCATCGCCAATATCCTTGCCATCATCGTTGGCATTCGCCATGAAGGCCGATGACTTCCCTTCCGCCAGCCAGCATACGCCAGAGGCTCGACGAATTGCTCGTCCAGCGCGGCCTGTTTGCCAGCCGCTCGCGTGCCCGCGATGCCGTGGGGCGCGGCACCGTGACGGTCGATGGCATCGTCGCCCGCAAGCCAAGCCAGGCCGTTCTGCCTGAGTGCAACATCGTCGTTGATGATCCGGCGCAAGGTTACGTGTCGCGCGCCGCACTGAAGCTGAAGGCTGGTCTCGACCATTTCGGCCTCGACCCCACCGGCAGCGAAGCCCTCGATGTCGGCGCCTCGACCGGCGGCTTCACGCAGGTGCTGCTCGAACGCGGCGCGGCGCATGTCACGGCGATCGATGTCGGGCACGGCCAGATGCACTCCGACATTGCCGGCGATCCGCGCGTGACGGTAATTGAGGGCCTGAATGCGCGCGAACTGTCGGCAGCCGATCTCGGCGGCCGTGTGCCGGATTTCGTCGTCTCGGACGTCAGCTTCATCTCGCTGAAACTGGCGCTGCCGCCGGCGCTTGCCTTGGCCGGGAACGGCGCAAAGGCTGTGTTTCTGGTCAAGCCGCAGTTCGAGGCCGGCCGCGAGGCGATCGGCAAGGGCGGGCTGCTGAAGGACCCCTATGATGCGGCGCGTATTGCCGGCCTGATGCAGGACTGGCTCGATGCCATTCCCGGCTGGCGCTCGCTAGGGCTGCACCTGTCGCCGATAGAGGGCGGTGACGGCAACCGCGAGTTCCTGCTCGGCGGCATCAAGGACGTCGAGACCCAGAAGCGATGAGCACCCGTTTCACGATCGCAAGGTTGGGCTCGCAGGGCGACGGCATCGCCGAGACGGAAACCGGCGAGGTTTTCATTCCGTTCGCGCTGCCGGAAGAGATCGTCACCGCCGCGCGGGAGAAAGATCGCGCCACCTTGATGTCGGTCCTTGAGGCTTCGCCGTTGCGGGTCGATCCGCCGTGCCGGCATTTCGGCGCATGCGGCGGCTGCGCCGTCCAGCATCTCGAGACTGAAGCCTACCACCGGTGGAAGCGCGAAAAGGTCGTGCATGCGCTGAAGAGCAAGGGCATCGCTTGCGATGTCGGCGCGCCGGTGCCGTGCGCGCCGCACACGCGCCGCCGCGTCGTCTTCACCGCCCGGCGGAGCGAGGCGGGAATGCAGTTCGGTTTCGTTCGCGCGCTGTCATCCGAGATCATTTCGATCGAGGAATGCCCCATCTCGCTGCCGCAGATCGTCGCTGCGCTCGACCGTTTGAGGATGCTTGCCGGACTGATCTGCGCCACGACCAAATCGTTCCACATGGCGGTGACGGTGACCGGTTCCGGCCTCGATGTCGCGGTTCACGATTCCGGCAAGCTCGGCGAGAACCAGCGCCGCGTCGCGTCCAACTTCGTCGTGGCCGAGGGGCTAGCCAGGCTGTCGATCGACGGCGAGATCATTATCGAACCAAAGAAACCGGTCGTCCTGTTTGATGGCGTCGCCGTCGCAGTGCCTCCGGGCGCTTTCCTGCAGGCAACCGAGGCTGCCGAACAGGCGATGGCCAACATTGTCGGCCAGCATTTCGCGCGCGCCAAAAAGGTCGCCGATCTCTTCGCCGGCTGCGGCAGCTTCGCGCTGCGCCTGGCCGCAAGATCGGAGGTTCACGCGGTGGAAGGCGATGCGGCAGCACTCGCGGCGCTCGACCGGGCATTCCGTTTCGCCAGCGGCCTGAAGCGGGTGACCGGCGAACGTCGCGACCTGTTCCGGAGGCCGCTCACATTCAAGGAGTTGAATGCCTTTGACGGCGTAGTCTTCGACCCGCCCCGCGCCGGCGCCGAGGACCAGTCGAAGCAGATCGCGCGCTCCGACGTGCCGCTGGTCGCCGCGGTGTCCTGCAATCCGGCAACGCTGGCGCGGGATCTTCGCATCCTCCTCGATGGCGGTTACGCCCTGAAGAGCGTAACCCCGATCGACCAGTTCCTGTGGTCGCCACATGTCGAGGCAGTGGCATTGCTGGAGAAGCCCAAGAGAAGGCGCTAGCAGCATTTATCGGGCGTGAAATGCGCACTAAAAAAGCGCATTTGAGCGTACGCCGGTCAAATATTCTAGGAAATTTATAATGAGCCAAAGCCTTTGATATTTCGGCATCGCGCTGCGGCGAGGAGCGGACGCCGTTTCTCTCGTCGAAGCGGATGGCTGAACTGCTCGGGAACTGGCGGGCCTGAGCGGCATCGCCCGCGACACGTTTGCCGCTAAGACCGGAGCGCGCAAGGTCGACGCCGCATTGAGCCCCATCATTCGTATTCTGGCGACGGCCGGCGAGATGACCGGCGATCAAGTGCGTGCAGCGATCTGGTTCAAACATCAGCCGATCCCGGCTGGGTGGGAAAGACCGCCTATGATCTGGTTCGCGAAGGCAAGACGGATAAGGTTCTCGCTTACCTGCAGGCCGCTCGTTCCGGTATCTATGCCTGAACGGTCGCCTTCATGCCAGGCTGGGTGGCCATAAACTGCTATGCTTCTTGCACGCCGTCATATCCAGCCGCCTGCGCTGCCGTGACGAACTTACGATCAAAAGTCGCGAAGCCAACGCAGTGAGCAGATTTGCCCAGATGCAGCGCATCAGCGAAATCCAATCCCCTTTCCGAGAGGTCGAGCGCGGACGACACGACCGTCCCGTCTTCCACCTCTACCGTAGGGAGCCCGCTAAACGCCCGTAGCGTGCGGGCGATTTCGAGCGGTGCCAAACCGTAGGCGCTGCGCAACACCCACTCGACCTCCAGCATTACCGTGACGGCGACAAAGACTGGCTGGCTATCGATCAACGCGCGGGCGCGGGAAGACTGAGTCGGGTGATCGTCCGTCAGGTAGCGGACGATCAGGTTGGTATCAATCGCGAGCATGGCGCCGCCGCGCTTCGGCGAGCACGCCCGCGTCCATTTCTTCCAACGTCTTCGGTCTGCCGCTATAGCGCAGCGATCCAAACACGTCCTCTGGCCGCGTCTCGGCGAAGACTGGCGCAGGCTTCAGTAGCACTCCCTCCGGGGTATCTTCGACCAGAAGGCGTGTGCCGGCGTCCCATTCTCTCCGTTTCCGGATCGAACTGGGCAGGATGACCTGTCCCTTGGTCGAGACGGTGGTCACGAGCTTTTCCGCGGCAGCCATGATGGCGCTCCTCTGGATGTAAGACGAACGTAAGATAAGTGAAGATCGCGCCCAATTCAAGGCTCGAATAGCTCAATGGGACGACAGGACGGACAGGGTGTTCGAAACAGCGATGCCGGACCGCCGGCCGCATCAAACCCTGGTGCCGCCGACCGTCATCTGGTTCATCCTGAGATGCGGCTGGCCGACGCCGACCGGCACGCCCTGTCCGGCCTTGCCGCACATGCCGATGCCGGTGTCGAGCGTCATGTCGTTACCGATCATCGCCACACGATGCATGGCATCCGGCCCGTTGCCGATCAGCATGGCGCCCTTGATCGGCTGCGTTACCTTGCCGTTCTCGATCATGTAGGCCTCGGTGCAACCGAACACGAACTTGCCCGAAGTGATGTCGACCTGGCCGCCGCCGAACGACACGGCATAGATGCCGTTCTTGACCGAGGCAATGATTTCCTCCGGCTCCATGTCGCCTGCGGTCATGTAGGTGTTGGTCATGCGCGGCATCGGCTCGTGTGCGTAACCTTGGCGCCGCCCGTTGCCGGTGGCTTTCATGCCCATCAGACGCGCGTTCTGGCGGTCCTGCATGTAACCGACCAGCTTGCCATCGTCGATCAACACGTTGTGGGCAGAAGGCGTGCCTTCATCGTCGACGGTCAGCGAACCACGCCGTTCGGGAATGGTGCCGTCGTCGACGACGGTGACGCCTTTCGCCGCCACCTGCTGGCCAAGCAGGCCGGCGAAGGCAGACGTCTTCTTGCGGTTGAAATCGCCTTCCAGCCCGTGGCCGACGGCCTCGTGCAGCATGACGCCCGGCCAGCCGCTCGACAGCACGATGTCGAAAGTGCCGGCAGGCGCGGGAACCGCTTCGAGATTGACCAGTGCTTGCCGCAGCGCCTCCTTGGCCGCATGCTTCCAGCTGTCCTCGATCAGGAACTCGCCAAAATCCTTGCGCCCGCCCATGCCGTAGGAGCCGCTCTCCTGGCGGTCACCGTCGCCGACCACCACCGACACGTTGATCCTGACCAGCGGGCGGATGTCGCGGACCATCTGGCCATCAGCGCGCACGATCTCGACATGCTGCCAAGAGGCGGCGAGCGACGCCGTCACCTGCCGGACGCGCGGGTCCTCCGATCGCAGCCAGGCATCGATTTCCTGAAGCAGCTTGGCCTTGGTCTCGAAGGAAGGCGAGGGGATAGGGTTTCCGTCGCCGTAGAGATGGCGGTTGGTGCGGGCGGGAGCCGCAGCAAGCGTGCCGGAATAGCCGCTCTTCACCGTCGAAACCGCATCGGCGGCGCGCAGCAGCGAGGCTTCGGAGAGATCACTGGAATGGGCGTAGCCGCTGGCCTCGCCGGCGACTGCGCGCAGGCCAAAACCCTGGTCGGTGTTGAAATTGGCGGTCTTCAGCTTGCCATTGTCGAACATCAGCGCTTCGCTTTCGCTGTATTCGAGAAACAGTTCACCGTCGTCGGCGCCGTTTATAGTCTCGGCGACGATCTGCTTGATGCGATCGTCGGAAATGTCGAATTGGCCGATCAGGCTGTTCATGGCGCTGGCCTCTTGAGAAGTGATTTTACGGCATGTAGGCGCCTGGGCGCCGTTCGGCAACTTCACGGTGGAACACCACGACCTAAGTCAAGCGGCGTGCCATCATGATTTCGTCGATCTCCCTGCCTTCATGAAGAAAGCCGGCCAGCACTTACAGCCAGCTCGATCTGCCTTATGCCCAATGCTCGGGCGTGATCGAGCAGCAGATTGAGCATCTTGACGGCGTATCCGCCGCCACGCTCACTGCCGCGCAAATAGACCATGACGATCGTCGCGCGCTGCGCCATCTTGCTGGCCGGCTGGCGCATCAGGCCCATTATGCTGACAGGTTCCCCGCTCCGAAAGCTGACGACAACCAGGTTGTTCGTCAGGCGCCGCCGCCATTCCTCGTCGGCAAGTTGCTCCCATTCCGCTGCGCTGCTGGCGAAGGCTTCGGGCTCAGCGCGCAAAGCCTCCAGGCGAATTCGCTTGAATATCTCGAAGTCGTCCGCATCGAGCAGTTTCAGCGTCAACGTGCAGCCTCAAGGCAGGGCGGCAAAGCCGTCGGCGAAACCCTTGAGGTCGACGGGAATGCCGATGCCCTCCTCCGGCGTCTGGAAGACGATGAAGGTGGCGGACGTACCGGTCTTCAGCGTGTCGAGCAGCGGCTTTTCCAGGATGACCTCGGCGTAGCAGCCGTCCTGGAAACAGCGCACGAAATAGGCGCGGCCGATATCCTTGCCGTCGACATTGAGGCCGAGCCCGTTGGGCAACAGCACGCCGAGCGGCGCCAGCACGCGAAGGATTTCGGCCTTATTGTCGGCTGTACGCAGCACGACGACGGAAAGACCCATTTCCGGGCGATCCTCGGCGACAACGTTCTGCATCATCACGCATTGTTCGGACGTAGCACCGGCCGGCGTATCGCAGATGATCGACCACGCCCCATGCGTCGACTTCACGGTGCCGCTTGGCTGCGCGGCATTGGCCAGGCCGGCGCCGGGCAAGGCTATTGCGGCGGCAACAAGGATGACCTTCGCCAAGGTTCTCGAAAGCCAAGGGTTCATGACGGCTCCATTGCGAATCACGGCACTTTAAGCCGCACTAAACCCAAGTAAAGGACGAGACCCCGGCGATCTGCCCCGACACAGGCGACAATGCGCTTTTCCGTGCCAATTTCGCCCTAATTGCGACGGTTCCGCGCGCCGCGCGGCTCATTCTACTCGGATGCCGCTCCGGTGATTCGCGGCGAGCCGTCACCGCACGAAGCCAGCGCCGCGCTTGCGCGCAAAAATGCCGCACGGGTTCCGGCGCTCCTTTCTTGCGGAGGCAAATAGAGTATGGTTTGAACCAGCCTTGAATTGTCCGGGATTCCCGTCCCGGCATTGTTCGACATTCTTGCGGTCCGATCGCGAGGAACTGGGAGATGACGAGGGCGATGAGAAAATTCCTGGCAACCGCCAAAATCGTAGCTAGTGCCGCCGCCACGTTGTTTGCCGCTGCATCGGCTCGTGCAGCCCAGCCCCAACCTTGGGAAACCAGTTTTCAGCCTGCGGCGACCGACATTATGAGGCAGATCGAGTGGTTCGGGAACTACTCGTTCGCGTTCATCATTGTGATCACCGCCTTGGTGCTTTTCCTGATCGCCTACTGCATTTTGCGGTTCCGGGCGAGCGTTAACCCGACCCCGTCGCGCACCAGCCACAACACGCTGATCGAGGTCATCTGGACTGTCGGTCCCGTCGTCATCCTGCTCTGTCTCGCCATTCCCTCGTTCCAGCTGCTGACCGCGCAGTACACGCCGCCGGAAGAAGCCAAGCTGACCGTCAAGGCGACCGGCAATCAGTGGAACTGGGACTACGAATACCAGGTCGACAATACGCTTTCCTTCAATTCCGCGATCCTTCAGGATGCCGACAGGGCTGCTGCCGGCAAGGAAGATCGCGCCGAGTATCCGCGCCTGCTCGCCGTCGACAATGAGATGGTGGTGCCGGTCAACACCATGACCCGGGTGCTGGTGACGGCGACCGACGTCATTCACGCCTTTGCCATGCCGTCCTTCGGCATCAAGACCGATGCGGTGCCGGGCCGCATCAACGAGGTGTGGTTCAAGGCCGACAAGGAAGGCCTCTATTATGGCCAGTGTTCCGAACTCTGCGGCAAGGACCACGCCTTCATGCCGATCGCTATTCGCGTCGTCTCCGATGCGCAATACAAGACCTGGCTGGCGGCAGCCAAGACCGACCTTCCCGGCGCCAACAAGGCGCTGATGGCCGAGGTCGATGGCACGAACAAGGTAGCGGCCGCCGGCAACTGATGCCGCGACCAGAAAAGATTCAGGGAACGGAGCCGATCATGGCAGACGCTGCAGTTCACGACGACCACGACCACAAGCCGTATCATGGCTGGGTCCGGTGGGTGTATTCGACCAACCACAAGGACATTGGCACTCTTTATCTGATCTTCGCGATCATGGCGGGCTGCATCGGTGGCGCCTTGTCGGTCGTCATGCGCATGGAATTGCAGGAGCCGGGCATCCAGATATTCACTGGCCTGGCGCAGATGGTCTACGGCATGAATGGTGACGCCGCCATCGACGGCGGCAAGAGCATGTACAATGCTTTCACCACCGCGCATGCGCTGATCATGATCTTCTTCATGGTGATGCCGGCGCTGATAGGCGGTTTTGCCAACTGGATGGTGCCGATCATGATCGGCGCGCCGGACATGGCCTTCCCGCGCATGAACAACGTCTCGTTCTGGCTGCTGCCGCCGGCTTTCATCCTGCTGATTATCTCGGCCTTCGTCCCGAGTGCGCCCGGCGCCTACGGCGTCGGCGGCGGCTGGACGCTTTATCCGCCGCTATCGACATCGGGCCAGCCCGGACCGGCCATGGACCTGGCGATCCTTTCAATCCACATCGCCGGCGCCTCCTCGATTCTTGGCGCCATCAACTTCATCACCACCATCTTCAACATGCGCGCGCCCGGCATGACCATGCACAAGATGCCGCTGTTCGCCTGGTCGGTGTTGATCACCGCCTTCCTGCTGCTTCTGTCGCTTCCAGTGTTGGCTGGCGGCATCACCATGCTGTTGACCGACCGTAATTTCGGCACCACCTTCTTCGCCCCGGACGGCGGCGGCGATCCGATCCTGTTCCAGCACCTGTTCTGGTTCTTCGGCCATCCGGAGGTCTACATTCTGATCCTCCCGGGTTTCGGCATCATCAGCCACATCATCTCGACCTTTTCGAGGAAGCCGGTGTTCGGCTATCTAGGCATGGCCTATGCGATGGTTGCCATCGGCGCGGTGGGCTTCATCGTCTGGGCCCACCACATGTACACGACGGGCCTGTCGCTCGACACCCAGCGCTATTTCGTCTTTGCCACCATGGTCATCGCGGTGCCGACGGGTGTGAAGATCTTCTCGTGGATCGCCACCATGTGGGGCGGGTCGATTTCGCTCAAGACGCCGATGCTGTGGGCGATCGGCTTCATCTTCCTGTTCACTGTTGGCGGCGTCACCGGCGTGCAGCTGGCCAATGCCGGCCTCGACCGCCCGCTGCACGACACCTATTTCGTGGTCGCGCACTTCCACTACGTGTTGTCGCTGGGCGCGGTCTTCGCCATCTTCGCCGGCTGGTACTACTGGTTCCCGAAAATGACCGGCTACATGTATTCGCCGGTGATCGCCAACACCCACTTCTGGGTCACTTTCGTCGGCGTCAACCTGGTCTTTTTCCCGCAGCACTTCCTCGGTCTTTCCGGTATGCCGCGTCGCTATATCGACTATCCGGATGCCTTCGCCGGCTGGAATATGGTGTCGTCCTACGGCTCGTACATCTCGGCTGTCGGCGTCGTCATCTTCCTGTTCGGCGTCTTCGAGGCGTTCCAGAAGAAGCGTGTCGCCGGCGCCAATCCTTGGGGCGAGGGTGCGACCACGCTGGAATGGCAACTGCCTTCGCCGCCGCCGTTCCACCAGTGGGAACAGTTGCCGAAGATCAAGTAGGCGGTTGCCTCCTTTAATACGGAACCGCCGGCCGACCGGCGGTTTTGGCCAACGGAATGATGGACTTTAAGTACGCATGGCCCTTGCCGAAGACAGACTGATTGACGAGCCAGGCTTCCGCATGTCGGAAGCGACGGCGGGCGATTTTTTCGCCCTGCTGAAGCCGCGCGTCATGTCGCTGGTGGTGTTCACCGCGTTTGTCGGCATGGTCGCCGCCCCGGTAACCATCAATCCGCTGCTGGCGGTGATCGCGATCCTGGCTATTGCCATTGGAGCTGGCGCGTCCGGTGCGCTCAACATGTGGTACGACGCAGACATCGATGCGGTGATGACGCGCACCGCCGGCCGTCCCGTGCCGGCCGGCCGCATCCGGCCAGGCGAGGCATTGAGTTTCGGGCTGGTGCTGTCGGTTCTGTCGGTGATGACGCTCGGCGTGCTGGTCAACTGGTTGGCCGCATCGCTTCTGGCCTTCACCATCTTTTTCTATGCCGTCATCTATACGATGTGGCTGAAGCGCTGGACGCCGCAGAACATCGTCATCGGCGGTGCTGCCGGCGCCATTCCGCCGGTCATCGGCTGGGCGGCGGTAACCGGATCGGTCAGCCTCGAAAGCTTGGTGCTGTTCCTGATCATCTTCCTGTGGACGCCGCCGCATTTCTGGGCGCTCGCGCTGTTCAAGTCGGAGGACTACGCCAAGGCAGGCATTCCGATGATGCCGAATGTCGCCGGCCATCCCGCGACCAGGCGCCAGATCTTTGCCTATGCGCTGGTCCTCGCGCCGGTTGGCGTGCTGCCATGGGTTCTTGGCTTCACTACGCCGGCCTATGGCATCGTTGCGTTGCTGCTCGGCGTCGGCTTCCTATGGTATGCGTGGAAGGTGCTGCAAATGGCCGATGACGACAGGGCGATGAAGCCGGCCAAGGCCTTGTTCGGCTATTCGCTGCTTTATCTCTTCGCCATCTTCGCCACCTACCTTGGCGATTGCGTCGTCGCGCGCGCGCTGACCGTCGGCGGAGCATGAGCATGGCCGAAAAGAAGCTTGAACTGGTCACGCTGACCGAACGTCAGCAGAAGGCGCGCCGCAATCGCTCGGCCGCAATCGGTTTCGCGCTGGCGGCGCTGGTCGTCATATTCTACGTCGCGACCATCGTGAAATTTGGCCACAGTTTCCCTGGCTCGATGTGAGCTGACGATGACCAGGCAAACAGTCACCGATCCTACGAAGAAGAATACGAACCGCGTCGTCGCTGCCGTCTGCATCGCGTTCTTCGGCGGCATGATCGGCATGGCTTACGCCGCAGTGCCGCTCTATGCGATGTTCTGCCAGGCGACAGGCTACGGCGGCACCGTCAAACGGGCGACCCAGCAATATGCCGATAGGGTGCTCGACCGCGACATCACCATCCGCTTCGATGCCAACACCGCCGGCGTTCCCTGGCAATTCCAGCCGGTCGACCGCTCGATCATCATCAAGATCGGCGAGACCGCCGAGGCGCATTTCAGCGCGACGAACAAATTCAGCCGGCCCATCACCGGACGCGCCACCTTCAACGTGCAGCCGGAACTGGCTGGGCCTTACTTCAACAAGGTCGAGTGTTTCTGCTTCACCGACACGACGCTGAAGCCGGGCGAGACGCTGGACATGCCGGTCGTGTTCTATGTCGATCCCGACATCGTCAACGCGCCGGAATTGAAGGATTTGAGGACGATTACCCTGTCCTACACGATGTTCCCGGTCGACAAGACCAAGCCGGTCGCATCATCGGTGCGGCCGACGGCCGCCGCAACAAGATTTCAGATACCGAAGCAAGCCTCGGGGGTTGATATGGCAGACGCACACGCAAAACCACAGCATGACTATCATCTCGTCGACCCGAGCCCGTGGCCTTTCCTGGGCTCCGTCGGGGCACTGGTGACCGCGATCGGCGGCGTCTGTTACATGCAGTATCTCAAGGGCGGCGATTTCCCGATCTTCGGTTTCAACATTGCCAATCCGTGGCTGTTCTTCATTGGCCTTTTGATCGTCATCTACACGATGTTCGCTTGGTGGTCTGACACCATCAAGGAGGCGCATGAGGGTCGCCACACCCGCGTCGTGTCGCTGCATCTGCGCTACGGCATGATCATGTTCATTGCCTCCGAGGTGATGTTCTTCGTCGCCTGGTTCTGGGCCTTCTTCGACGCCAGCCTGTTTCCGGGCGAGGTCCATCAATACGCCCGCACCGCCTTCACCGGCGGCGTCTGGCCGCCCAAGGGCATCGAAGTTCTCGACCCCTTCCACCTGCCGCTCTACAACACCGTCATCCTGCTTTTGTCGGGCACCACGGTGACATGGGCGCATCACTCGCTCATCCACGGCGACCGCAAAGGCCTGATCAATGGCTTGCTGCTGACCGTCGGCCTCGGCATGCTGTTCACCATGGTGCAGGCCTACGAGTACATGCACGCGCCGTTCGGCTTCAGGGACTCAATCTACGGCGCCACCTTCTTCATGGCGACCGGCTTCCATGGCTTCCACGTCATCATCGGCACGATCTTCCTGTTGGTCTGCCTGATCCGCGCCATGAAGGGCGACTTCACGCCCAAGCAGCATTTCGGCTTCGAGGCCGCCGCCTGGTACTGGCACTTCGTCGACGTGGTGTGGCTGTTCCTGTTTGCCTCGATCTACGTCTGGGCCTCGAACGGCGCGATGATCGAACCCCATTGAGATCGACCTGAGGAAATCGACAAGGCGGCTGCGGCGGCGCGGCCGCCTTATCTTTTGCGGCAAATGCTCCTAGGATGATCCGATGAGCGACGACAAGGCGATCTGGCCACCAATCGATCCGATCTCGGCCGGCCTGTATGGCCGCTGCCCGCGCTGCGGCGAGGGCAAGCTGTTTTCGGGATTCCTCACGGTCGGCAATCGCTGCACCAATTGCGGCCTCGATTATTCCTTCGCCGATGCCGGCGACGGGCCGGCGGTGTTCGTTATCCTGATCATCGGCTTCATCGTCGTCGGCCTGGCGCTGTGGATGGAGGTGACGCTCAATCCGCCGCTCTGGCTGCATCTGCTGCTGTGGATTCCGCTGACGCTGGTGCTTTGCCTGGCGGCGCTCCGGCTGATCAAGGGCGTGCTGCTGACGCTGCAATACCGCAACAAGGCGGCCGAGGGCCGGCTGGACCGCGGCGAATGAGCGAGGCATCAGGTTTGGTGGCCGGCCGGTCGCGGCCCAAGCGCGCATTGGCGCTCGGCCTGGGTATCATCGTGTTTTTGATCCTGCTGGCGCTCGGCACCTGGCAGGTTCAGCGACTGCACTGGAAAGAGGGCCTTCTCCAGACGATAGACCAGCGCACGCATTCGGCGCCTGTGCCATTGGCCGAGGTCGAAAAGCGGTTTGCTGCCACCGGCGACGTGGACTACACGCCGGTAACGGTGACCGGCACTTTCTTGCATCAAGGCGAGCGGCATTTCCTCGCCACCTGGGAAGGCCAGTCCGGTTTCGATGTCTTCACGCCACTGCAGCTCGACGATGGCCGTTTCGTACTGATCAACCGCGGCTTCGTGCCTTACGATTTCAAGGACCCAGCCAAGCGGCCGCAGGGGCAGGTAACGGGCGAAGTGACGGTGACGGGGCTCGCCCGCAACCCGCTGCCGGCCAGGCCCTCGAGGATGCTTCCCGACAATGATCCGCAGAAGAACATCTTCTACTGGAAGGACCGTGATGCGATGGCCTCTAGCGCCGGCCTGCCGGCAGGTGCGGCGCTGGTGCCAATCTTCATCGATGCGAACGCCACGCCCAACCCCGGCGGGCTGCCGGTCGGCGGCGTCACCGTCATCGACCTGCCGAACAGCCATCTGCAATATGCGATAACCTGGTACGGCCTTGCCGCCGCCCTTGCCGGTGTCCTTATCTCCTGGTTCCGCCGCCCGGCGAAAGACCAATGATCGCCGCCACTACCCTTGACAGGGCAGGGCCGCGCACCTCATTTCGCGCCTAGAGCTCAGTAGTCACAGTCCGATCAACCGGCCTACAATCAGCGTAAGATGCAATCATGCTTCACACAAAGCCACCGCTGACCATCCGGCTTTGCCAGCCGCGCGGTTTCTGTGCGGGCGTTGACCGTGCCATCCAGATCGTCGTGCTGGCGCTGAAGAAATACGGCGCGCCGGTCTATGTCCGCCACGAGATCGTGCACAACCGCTACGTCGTCGAAGGGCTGCAAAGCCTCGGCGCGGTGTTCATCGAGGAGCTCTCCGAGATCCCGCCCGAGCATCGCCAGAGCCCGGTCGTCTTTTCGGCGCATGGCGTGCCGAAATCGGTGCCGGCCGACGCCCAGTCGCGCAACCTCTTCTATCTCGACGCGACTTGCCCGCTGGTTTCGAAAGTCCACAAGCAGGCAATGCGCCATCAGCGGCTTGGCCGCCACGTGCTTTTGATCGGCCATGCCGGGCATCCCGAGGTGATCGGCACAATGGGCCAGTTGCCGGATGGCGCGGTCACTCTGATCGAGACCGAAGCCGACGCCGCAAGCTTCGTGCCTGCAGACCCGCAGGCGCTCGGCTTCGTGACCCAGACGACGCTGTCGGTCGAGGACACCGCTGGTATCATTCGCGCCCTGCAGCAACGTTTTCCCGAGCTGCACGCGCCGGCGGCGGAATCGATCTGTTATGCCACCACCAATCGCCAGGAAGCGGTCAAGGAAACAGCGGCCGGCGCCGATCTCTTCCTGGTTGTCGGCGCACCTAACTCCTCCAACTCGCGGCGCCTGGTCGAAGTGGCCGAGCGCGCCGGCGCCTCGATGTCGCTTCTCGTGCAGCGCGCCTCCGAAATTCCGTGGAATGAGATTGCCGGCATTTCGACGCTCGGCCTGTCGGCGGGCGCCTCGGCGCCGGAGATCATCGTCGACGAGATCGTCGATGCTTTCAGGCAGCGCTTCGACGTGACCATCGAGCTGGCCGTAACGGCGACGGAGACGGAGGACTTTCCGGTGATGCGGGTGTTGCGCGATGTCGAACTGACGGCTGCCGACATGGCCTTCGTCAACGGGGCCGCGTAACAACGATGGCGGTCTATACCGACGTCAACGAGGGCGAGCTCGGCGCATTCCTCAGGAACTATCCGGTCGGCGACCTCCTGTCCTACAAGGGCATCGCCGAAGGTACCGAAAACTCGAATTTTCTGCTGCACACCAGCAGCGGCTCCTACATCCTGACGCTTTACGAGAAGCGGGTCGACAAGGCTGACCTGCCGTTCTTTCTCGGCCTTATGGCCCACCTCGCCAGAAAGGGCATTTCGTGCCCGCTCCCGGTCACCGCACATGATGGCGGTGTCATCGGAACACTTGCCGGTCGGCCGGCGGTCATCATCACCTTTCTCGAAGGCCTGTCGCTGCGGCGGCCGACGGCTGCGCATTGCGGCGAGGTCGGCAAGGCGCTGGCGGCCCTGCATCTCGCCGGCGCGGATTTTCCGATGACCCGCCCCAACGCCCTTGCCATCGATGGCTGGCGCAAGCTGTGGAATGCCGCCCGCGCCCGCGCCGACGAGGTCGAGCCGGGACTGGCGGCCGAGGTCGATGCCGATTTCGCCGATTTCGGGCGGAACTGGCCGAACGGTCTGCCGCAAGGCATCATCCATGCCGATCTTTTCCCGGACAATGTGTTCTTCCTCGGCGAGAAACTGTCCGGGCTGATCGACTTCTATTTCGCCTGCAACGACCTCTACGCCTATGACGTTGCCACGTGCCTGAACGCCTGGTGCTTCGAGAAGGATTTTTCCTTCAATCTGACCAAGGGCACGGCGCTGCTTGCCGGCTACCAAAGCGTGCGGCCGTTGAGCAGTGACGAGAAAGCTGCGCTGCCGATGCTGGCGCGCGGCTCGGCGCTGCGCTTCATGCTGACCCGGCTCTACGACTGGCTGACGGTTCCGGACGGCGGGCTGGTGATGAAACGCGACCCGACCGAATATATCCGCCGGATGCGCTTCCACCGGGCCATCAACTCTCCTTCCGAATATGGACTGACATGACCAAGCGCGTTGAAATCTTCACCGATGGTGCCTGTTCGGGCAATCCCGGGCCTGGCGGCTGGGGCGCAATCCTGCGCTTCAACGGCGCCATCAAGGAGCTCCATGGTGGCGAGGCTCTGACCACCAACAACCGCATGGAGTTGTTGGCGGCGATCTCGGCGCTCAACGCGCTCAAGGAGCCTTGCGTCGTCGACCTTTATACCGACAGCAACTACGTCAAGGACGGCATTTTCGGTTGGATCGATGGCTGGAAGCGCAACGGCTGGAAGACCGCCGCCCGGCAGCCGGTGAAGAATGCCGAGCTGTGGCAGCAGCTCGACGCGGCGCGCAACCGCCATCAGGTCACCTGGCATTGGGTCAAGGGCCATGCCGGCCATCCTGAGAACGAGCGCGCCGACGAATTGGCGCGGCTCGGCATGGCGCCATTCAAGACGAAGTCGGCGAAACCCGCGCTCGCGTCCGTGCCGCCGAAGGAAGGCACCCAGTCCAGGCAATCGGCGGCCAAGAAGGTTCGGCGCTCGACCCAGAGTTATTGATCCGGTTGAACTGGCGTGTCAGCGGATCAGGAGGGCGGTGCCGAACAGTCCGATGGCAAACACCGTATGCGACACAAGATTGAGGGCGCGGACCTGCATCGGATTGGGCCGCTTCGAAGCGGCCCAGCCGGCGCCCATGCCGGGCGCGAGCAGAAACCACCCGGCGCCGACGGTGACGATGCCGAGGATAAAGGCCGGCAGGAAGGTCGGCGCGGTGAGCCAGGCCGTACCGGCCAGCACGACCAGTATGATGCCGTAGACGATACCGACAGCATAATGAAAGGTCCAGCCAAGTACTGATTCATGCAGGTAGGGCGAGGCCTTGCCAATGTCGTCATGGAAGACCTTGCCTTCCCTGAGATGCCAGACCCAGCGGCCGACCAGCCCCCAGTTCGGCCGCGGTTGGGCGAAGGCCTTGTTCAGGAAAATCGCCCAGACATCCATAAGCGCGGTTGCGCCGATGCCGATCGCGACGCTGCGCCACAAGATGTCAGACATAATCGAGGTCCTCAAAAGCAAGCAGTCCCGAAGGGCCGACACATGGCCCAGAAACCGGGTCGGCTTTCGGAAGGATCATGCGCCGATGCAAAAGTCAGCGTCCTTTGGACGTTGAGCGCTCGAAGGCGCCCCGCCGCCGTCCCAGGCCTAAGCTGTCGCCAGGACGGAAAGCTGTCCGAGAATGTGAGCCGCACCGGACTCGTCGACGCCGGGCTTTGTCTCGACATTGAGTGCGGTGACCCTGCCGTCCTCGACGATCATCGAAAAACGCTTCGAGCGCAGCCCCATGCCGCCGCTGGAGAGGTCGGCGTCGAGGCCGACCGATTTGGCGAAATCGCCATTGCCATCGGCAAGATAAAGGATTTTGCCTTCACCGCCGCTGAAGCGGGCCCAAGCCCCCATGACGTGAACATCGTTGACCGAGACAACAGCGATAGTGTCGACGCCGCGCGCCAGGATGGCGTCGTAATTGTCCAGGTAGCCGGGCAGATGATTGTTGCTGCAGGTCGGCGTGAAAGCGCCTGGAACGCCAAACAGCACGACCGTCTTTCCTGAGAATATCTCGCCCGTCGTGATCGGCTTTGCACCATCGGCGGTCATTGTCTTGAAGGTCGCATCGGGCAGTTTGTCGCCAACGGAGATCGTCATGATGGTCCTCGTTTGGAAATGGAAGGGAGTGTCCTTGCGATAGCGAATTAAGGCGCGCCCGGCAACCGTCCAGACGTTGGCATCACGGGAATGGCAACAGGCCTTCGACCGCGCCTGCGGCACTTGTCAGTGTGTAGTGCAGGCCGCCATCCGTTGGCGTTGTCGACGGCCTGTCGAGGATCGGCACAGTAAAGATCAGCTTGCCATCCTTTTCGCTGCGTGCCGGGGCACCGAACATGTAGTCGCGTTCGCCGGCAACGAAGAAGTCGGCGCCCTCGGGGCTGCCCGGAAAGCTCGCTTCGAGAATCAGCGTTTCGTGGTCGCCCGGCAGTACGTTTATGCCGAAATCGGGCGTTGCCGTGGCGGGCAGGGTGGCAAGGCCTGCCTTGACCAGTGCCGCATCCTCGGCGTTGTCCGGATCGGCGCCGGGATCGACGGTCAGCCTTGTTTGCACAGGGATGCAGATGGTTTCGCAGATGCCGAGGAAAATGTCCGCATCGATGACGGCCGGCTGGCCGGGCGTGGCAAGCGTGAACGTCACCGGCAACGAAACCGGGTGGTCGTAGCCGGCCCATTTGCCATAGCCGTCGTCATGGCGCTGCGGCGGCGGAAACAAAAGCGTCGCGTCGGCAATGTTGGTGCTGGCCGAGACGTCGATCTGTGGCGGCACGCCCGCATCGCCCGGATCGCGCCAATAGGTTTTCCAGCCGGGCTTCAGCGCAATGTCGAGGACGCCCTGGAGACGTCCGGCCTGGTCGGCTTTGCCGCTCGTCACCAGCCTCACCCTGCCGCCTTCGCTGTTATACCAGGCGGAGGAGGAGGCTGCGGCTGGGAGGCCGGTCGCCGATCCAATGGCCACACCAAGCAGCAGGATTTTCAAGCTTTGCATGACGGTGATTTGATCGTCCGTTGATGGCTACACAATGATTTCATGACGCGGCCGGCATCATATTGCGTGACCTTCGATTTACGAGCCTGATCAAATCGAGCGCCGCCCATCTTTTCGAGGCTTCGGAAACGCGTTACGCTGTGGCCATGGATTTGTTGCGCCATAAAAGGACGGCCACAGGACCCGGCTTTCTCGACGACCAGTTCCTGATCGCCATGCCCGGCATGAAGGATGATCGCTTCACGCGCTCTGTCATCTACATTTGCGCGCACAGCGACGAAGGCGCGATGGGGCTGATCATCAACCAGACGCAGCAGATGCTGTTTCCGGACCTGCTCGTACAACTTGGCATCATGAATGAGATGGAGGCGATCCGTCTGCCGGCGCCGGCGCGCGATTTTGTCGTGCGCAATGGCGGACCGGTGGATCGCAGCCGCGGCTTCGTCCTGCATTCGGGCGACTACCGGGTGGAATCCTCGCTCGCCGTGTCCGATGACGTCTGCCTGACCGCGACCGTCGACATTTTGCGCGCCATCTCCTCCGGCCGCGGACCCCGGCGGGCTCTGATGGCGCTCGGCTATGCCGGCTGGGGCGCGGGCCAGCTTGAAAACGAAATCGCCGAGAATGGCTGGCTGACTTGCCCGGCAAGTGCCGAGCTTCTGTTCGACGCCGACATCGACCGCAAATACGACCGGATCCTTGCCTCGATCGGCATCGATCTCGCGCATCTCAGCCTGGCTGCCGGTCACGCCTGAGCCTCATCACGTCCCCGAAACTTGTCACGCTTGAGTGAGCGGGTACTGTTCCTTCAGCGTCTTCAGCACCTGGTCGCCGGGCATCGGCGCGCCGAACATGAAGCTCTGCACGTATTCGCAGCCCATCTGCCGCAGCTCCAGCGCATCGCTCTCGTCCGAAATGCCTTCGGCAACGACCGACAGGCCGAGCTCATGTGCCATGTTGACCATCGACTTGAGCAGCACCGCGCGTTTCGGCGTCGCGTCGTCGACGAAGCTCTTGTCGATCTTGATGGTGTCGAAAGGAAAGCGCGTCAGATAGGCCAGCGATGAATAGCCGGTGCCGAAATCATCCAGCGACAGGCCGATCCCAAGCTGCTTCAGCTTGGTCAGCACATGGGCAGTCTGCTCGGGATTGTCCATCACCAGCGATTCGGTGAGTTCGAGCCGGAAGCAGCGCGGTTTCAGGTTGGCTCGCGCGATCACCGAGCGGACGTCGCTGACCAGGTCGCGACGGATGAGCTGACGGCTGGACAGATTGACCGAGACCGACAGCGGCGCATCGCCGATCTGCTTTTGCCATCCCGCCAGGTCTTCGGCAGCCTGCTGCATGGCGAACAGCCCAAGCTGCACGATCAGGCCGCAGTTTTCGGCAACCGGAATGAAATCCGCCGGCGGGATCATGCCGCGCCGCGGATGGTCCCAGCGCAGCAACGCTTCGAAGCCGGCAACGCTGCCGTCCTCCAGCCGCACGATCGGCTGATAGGCGAGCGTGAATTCGCGTCGCTCGATGGCGCGGCGCAGGTCGGACTCGAACTGCAGCCGGTCGGTGCCGACCGTGCGGAAGGCGGGCCGGAACGGCTCGATCCTGTCGCCGCCGAAGCGCTTGGCCTGATGCATGGCAAGCTCGGCATCCTTGACCATGTCCTCGGCCGAGGTCTGCGTGGACGTCCAGGTGATCAGCCCGATCGAGGCGGTCAGCACGATCTCGCGCTTGGCGAAGGTGATCGGGTTGTTGATGGCGTGCTTGATGGCATCGGCGATGGCCGCGATGCGAGCCGGATCCTGCTCCGACAAAAGCATCAGCGCGAACTGGTCGCCGGCAAAGCGCGACAGCGAATCCTTCGGCTTGAGCAGCCGGTGCAGCCGCCGCGCTATGGTCAAAAGGATGGTATCGCCGGCCGAGATGCCGAGCCCGTCATTGACCTGCTTGAAGCGATCGATGTCGATGACAAAGACGGTCGGGCGCACCTTCTCTTCGGTGCGGGCAATCGAAATGATCGCCTCCAGCCGGTTCATGAACAGCTCGCGGTTGGGCAAGCCGGTCAGATTGTCGTGCACAGCGTCGTGCAGCAGCCGTTCCTCGGACTTCTTCTGCTCCGTCACGTCGACCATGGTGCCGACGCAGCGGATGACCTCGCCGTCCGAGCCGATCACCGGCCGGGCGCGCAGCGAAAACCAGTGATAGTGCCCGTCGACGCCGCGCAGGCGGAAGTTTCGCGACACCCGGCCACGCCGGTGCTCGAGCACGACGTCGAGCGTCGTGCGAAACGTGTCGCGGTCGTCGGCATGCAGCACCGGCAGCCAGTTGCGGGCGGGGCCGCCGAGACTGTTGGGGGCAAGGCCGAGCTGAATGCTGACGTCGGGACGAGTGACGACGCGGTCGCGCAGCACGTCCCAGTCCCACACAGTATCGCCCGATCCGGCAACCGCCAGCGCCTGCCGCTCGAGATCGGAGAACAGGCCCTGATGCAGGGCGCCGCCAGCAAAAGCGTGCTGCATCACCGTGAAGCCGATCAACAGGATGATGAGGATCAGCCCGCCGCCCAGCGCCGGCTGGGCGATATCGTTGTCCAGCATGCCGGTGATCGCCATCCACGATCCGCATAGCCACAGCAGAACCATCACCCAACTGGGCACGAGCATGATGGCGCGGTCGTAACCGCGGATACCGAGGAAGATGATCAAGCCGAGCCCGGTCAGTGCGGTGGCGGCGAAGGACAGCCTGGCAATGCCGGCAGCAACCGCCGGATCGATGATGGCGACGCCGGCGATCAGCACCAGCCCGAGAATCCAGACCAGCGCGCCGTAGCTGAAATGGCCGTGCCACCGGTTGAGGTTGAGATAGGCAAACAGGAACACCACGAAGGTCGCCGCAAGCGCCACCTCCGTTCCGGCGCGCCACATCTGCTCGTTGCCCGGGGATATTTCTATGATCTTGTTAAGAAAGCCGAAATCGACGCAGATATACGCAAGCACCGCCCAGGCAAGGGCCGCCGTCGCCGGAAACATCGAGGTCCCCTTGACGACGAAAAGAATGGTCAGGAACAGCGCCAGCAGGCCGGCGATGCCGATGACGATGCCACGAAACAGCGTGTAGGAATTGACCGAGTCCTTGTAGGATTCAGGATCCCACAGATAGACCTGCGGCAGCTTGGGCGAGGCGAGCTCGGCGATGAAGGTGATCACCGTTCCGGGGTTCAACGTCACCCGGAACACGTCGGCGTCGGGGCTGGTCTGGCGGTCGAGCGCAAAGCCTTCGCTGGGCGTGATCGCAGCGATACGGGTCGAGCCGAGATCCGGCCAAAACAGGCCGGAATTCACCAGCCGGAAATGCGGTGCTACAATCAGCCTGTCGAGCTGCTGGTCGGTGGTGTTAGCGAGCGCGAACACCGCCCAGTCGCCGGTCGAGCGCACGTCATTGGCCTCGACCTCGATGCGCCGCACGATGCCGTCCGGGCCGGGTGCCGTCGAGACCTGGAAATTCTCGCCCTGGTTGCGGTAGATTGCGACGGCGCCCGAAAGGTCGAGCGCCACGTCGTCGCGGGCGATCTTGATCGGTTCGACCGCAAACGCCGACGATGCCGCGCAGAGCGTGACGATTGCCGCCAGCATAAAGGCAAGCAGCGACCCGTTGCGCAGAAAATTCGTCAAAAATCAGTCCTTTGTTCCAACGCCCGGCGGATCGTCCGCGATTCGGGCGTATAGGTAATGGTCCTGCCAGATGCCGTTGATCCTGAGATAGGATCGTAGCAGTCCTTCGCGCCGGAATCCGGCTTTTTCAAGCACGCGGATCGACCGGGCATTATCGGGGATACAGGCAGCTTCGATCCGGTGCAACCGCAGCGTTTCGAAGGCGAAACGCGTCACCACCTTGACGGCATCGGTCATCAGGCCGCGTCCGCTGAAGCGCTCGCCGATCCAGTAGCCGATATGGCCGCTTTGGGCGACCCCGTGGCGGATATTGCCGAGGGTGATACCGCCGGCCAGCTTGCCGCTGCTTTTCTCGAAGATGAAGAAGGCGATCGCCGTCCCCTGCGCGTAGTCCTCGCGGTAGCGGCCGATACGGTGCCGCCACGCCGTACGGTCGAGCTCGTCAGGCGTCCATCGCGGCTCCCACGGCTCGAGGAAGGCGCGGCTTTCACTGCGCAGCACCGACCACTCGCGATAGTCGTTGGTCAGCGGCACGCGCAGCGTGACCAGCTCGCCCTTCAGTGCCGGCAGGTCGCGGCGAAAGAAAGGGAGCGCGAACACGATGCTCGAATGGGCTTAGACGGCAAGCTTACGGGCAGTGGTCTGCGTGCCCGAAAGCGAATCGAGGATCGCCTCATAGGGCGCGAGCGTACCCACCGGCCCGACAGCTGTAAGCGTCGGCTTGGTCGAAAAAAGCCGGGACGACAGATCCGTCAGCCGCTCGACAGTCAACGCCGACAGGCGCTCCATCAGCTCTTCCTTGGCGATCGGCCTGCCGAACAGAAGCAACTGCCTGGCGATCTGCGAGGCGCGGCTAGCCGGGCTCTCGGCCGACATGATCAGCCCGGCGCGGTATTGCGCACGCGCCCGGTCGAGCTCCTCCTGCAGGATGTTTTCACCGGCCTTTTGCAGCTCGTCGATGATCACAGGCACCAGCTCGGCAATATCGCTTTGTCCGGTCGCGGCATGGACCCCGAAGACGCCGGTGTCGGAAAAACCCCAATGGAAGGCATAGACCGAATAGCACAGGCCGCGTTTTTCGCGGACTTCCTGGAAAAGTCGCGACGACATGCCGCCGCCGAGGATCATCGACAGGACCTGGGAGGCATAGAAATCGCGGACGTGATAGGCGCGGCCCTCGAAACCCAGCACGATCTGCGCGTCCATCAGGTCGCGGTCCTCGCGAAAATCGCCGCCGACATACTGTGCATATTGCGGGATGGTGCCGTCGGCCTTGCCGCGGAAGCTGCCGAGACGCTTTTCGACCTCCCGCACGAAATCGTCGTGCTTGATATCGCCAGCCGCCACCATCACCATGTTCTCGGCGCCGTACTGTCGTTCGATGAAGTCGTGCAACTGCTTCGAAGTGAAGGATTTGACGGTTTCCGGCGTGCCGAGAATCGAGCGGCCGATAGTCTGGTGGCGAAAGGCGGTCTCGGTAAAGTGATCGAAAACGACGTCGTCGGGCGTATCGTGCGCGGCGCCGATCTCCTGCAGAATCACATGCTGCTCTCGCTCCAACTCCTGCGGATCGAATTCGGATTCCTGCAGGATGTCGGAAAGAATATCGACGGCCAGCGGCACGTCGTCGCTCAGAACCCTTGCGTAATAGGAGGTCGTCTCGACGCTGGTGGCGGCATTGATCTCGCCGCCGACGTCCTCGATTTCCGAGGCGATCTCGAAGGCGCTTCGCCGCCTGGTGCCCTTGAAAGCCATGTGCTCGAGCAAGTGCGCCATTCCGTGCTCTTCGTCACGCTCGTTGCGTGCGCCCGATTTGACCCAGGCGCCAAGGGCAACAGATTCGAGGCTTGGAAGGGTTTCGGTGGCGACTGTCAGGCCGTTCGACAGACGGCTTACCTCAACACCCATATGGCAATTACTCCCTAACGCGCCGCCCGCGTGTGGCGGCCGAGATAATCTTCCACCATTTTCAGGTCGGATGGAAGTACCGTGTATTTTTCCTCGGCGCTCATCAACCCGCCTAGCCATGCAGGCAGGGCAGGCGACACGCCGCTGGCGGCTTCGACGGCGACGGGAAACTTTGCCGGGTGCGCAGTGCCCAGCACCACCATCGGCACCTCACCCGCAGTCTTGCCGGCGGCCACATGCATGGCCGCGGCCGTATGCGGGTCGAGCAGATAGCCGCTCGCCGCAAGTGTGGTGCGGATGGTGGCGGCGACCTCGTCCATGGTGGCGCGGCCGGCGTCGAATTCGGAGCGGATCTTGGCGATTTCGCCAGCCTCGATGGTGAAGGCGCCGGACTGCCTGAGCCCGTTCATGTAGCGCCGCACGGTCGAGGCATCGCGGCCGGACGCTTCGAACAGCAAGCGTTCGAAGTTCGAAGACACCTGGATGTCCATCGAGGGCGACGTGGTCGAAAAGACCCCCTTCATGCGGTATTCGCCGGTCGCCAGCGTGCGCGCCAGAATATCGTTGTCGTTGGTGGCGATGATCAGCCGTTCGATCGGCAGCCCCATCTTCTTGGCGGCATAGCCGGCAAAGATGTCGCCGAAATTGCCGGTCGGCACGGTGAAGGAAACCGGTCTGTCGGGCGCGCCGAGCGACAGCGCGGAGGAGAAATAATAGACGATCTGGGCCATGATGCGGGCCCAGTTGATCGAATTGACGCCCGACAGCGATACCCGGTCGCGAAAACCGTGGTCGTTGAACATGTCCTTCACCAGGCCCTGGCAGTCATCGAAATTACCTTCGATCGCCAACGCATGGACGTTTGCGGCGGTCGAGGTCGTCATCTGCCGCTGCTGTACCGGCGAGACGCGGCCATGCGGGAAAAGCACGAAGATGTCGGTGCGGTTGCGCCCGGCAAAGGCATCGATGGCGGCCCCTCCGGTGTCGCCGGAGGTGGCGCCGACAATGGTGGCGCGCTGGTCGCACTCGGCCAGCACATGGTCCATCAGCCGCGCAAGAAGCTGCATCGCCACGTCCTTGAACGCGAGCGTCGGGCCGTGGAAGAGCTCGAGCACGAAGCTGTTCGGCCCGGTCTGCACCAGCGGGCAGACGGCCTCATGGCGGAAGGTCGCATAGGCTTCGCGCACCAGCCGTTCGAACACCGGCGCCGCGATCTCGCCGCCGAGGAACGGCGACAGCACCCGGATGGCAAGATCGGGATAGGCAAGGCCGCGCATGGCGCGGATCTCGGCTGCGGAAAAATGCGGCCAGGCGCTCGGCAGGTAGAGCCCTCCGTCGCGCGCCAGTCCGGCCAGCACGGCGTCGGAAAATCCAAGCGCGGGCGCTTCCCCGCGGGTACTCACATATTGCATCGTTACGTTTCCATTGCTGCCGGGAATTTTGGCCCGCCGCGAGGTGGTGGATTTCTGCGCGGGCTCAGTCGCATTTTTGCCGCGCGGTTGATATACGTCACCGGCTTTGCGAGAGGGAAGTGCAGTTCATGGCGTTTCATTCATTCAACGGTCGTTTTGTCGCGGGTCTGGGGCTCGCCGGCTTTATGCTTGCCGCCGCAGGCTGCCAATCGAGCGACAATGGTATTCTCGGCTTCGGCAAGAAGGACACGACGCCGCCACCGCCACCCGATCCCAAGGTGCTTTCCAGCCAGCTGCAGGCCTATTGCCCGAAAGTGACGTTGCGTGACGGCACCGCTTTCTTCAATACCTACGCCAAGAGCGGTCCGAAGCCGAAGAAAAAAACCGATGTTGCCGCCGAGGAAGCCGCGCAGCCGGCAACGGACGCGGCTGGCGTCGATCAGCCGGACGATTCCGCCAAGATCATCTATCAGGCTTCGATCACCGATGTGACCCGCGACTGCAGCCGCGCCAACGGCTCCTTGTCGATGAAGATAGCCGTCGCCGGCAAGGTCGTGCCTGGCCCGATGTTCACCCCCGGGACCATCACCATGCCGATCCGCATCGCGGTGATGCACGGCACCGAAGTTCTCTATTCGCAGCTTCACTCCTATCAGGTCCAGGTTACCGATCCTTCGAGTGCCACGCAGTTCGTCTTCACCGATTCCAACGTCGTCGTTCCGGAGCCGACGGCGAAGGACTACCAGGCATATGCCGGGTATGACGAGGGCGCTCCGAAAGTAGCGACAGACAAGCCGAGGAAGAAGAAAGCCGCCGCGACCAACTAAGCCGCTGCATTCGCGCCGCGGCGGCTGAGGCGGCCTCTCACGCGTCCGCCGACCATTCCGACAGCGCGGCGATCACGCTTTTCAGTTCCGCCCAGCGGCGGATGACCGTTTCCGCGCCGGCCTCGGTCAGCGCATCGGCGTGGCCGGGATAGCTGTGCGCCGCGCCGGTAAAGCCGATGACGCGCATTCCCGCCGTCTTGGCGCCGGTGACGCCATGCACCGAATCCTCGATGACAAAGGTGTTCGCCGGATCGGCCTTGAGCTTTTCCGCGGCGAACCGAAACACGTCCGGCGCCGGCTTGGTTTTCCCGGTCGGGGTTTCCAGCGAGGAAAAGATCCGGCCGGCAAAGAACGGCAAAAGCTGCACCTTCTCCAGCATGAATTCGATCCGCTCAGAACGCGAATTCGAACAGACGCAGCGCGGAACTGCTACCGCGGCGACAGCTTCGTGCGCTCCGTCGATGGCACGCACGTCGCTGCGCAGCCTGCGATCGACAAGCTGTTCCTCCTTGTCGATCAAGGAGGCCTGGAACGGGATCCGGGACTTTTCCTCGACCCGCATCATGATGTCCTTGAAAATCAGCCCGGCATAGACCTCGGAAATCTCCTCGGCCGATATCTCGTAGCCGGCCGAGGTCAAAAGCTCGGCATCGATACGCGCGGCGATGATTTCGGAATCGACGAGCACGCCGTCGCAATCGAAGATGACAAGATCTGGCTGGGGCATGGTGATCCGGGAAGCGGGATGAGGGGAATGCCGAGAGGGCCTTTGGTCAAAACGGCTCAGGCGGCGCGGCATACACCAACAGGCCGGGCTTCGCAAATTCGGCGTGCTGCTTCACTGAATATTTACGCTGATCGGTAACCATAACGGACAGTAAACAGTAACGCGTGCCTTGGGTGTCACAATGTCTGCCGTGCGTTTTCTCGACGACCTTTCCGATGCTCCCCAGCAATCCGAGTGGCTGGATACGATCCTGAAAGGCGACTGCGTCGCCGCGCTCGAACGGCTGCCGGAAAAGTCGATCGACGTGATCTTTGCCGATCCGCCTTACAATCTGCAGCTCGATGGCGATCTGCACCGGCCCGACCAATCCAAGGTCGATGCCGTCGACGACCATTGGGACCAGTTCGACAGTTTTGAGGCCTACGACGCCTTCACTCGCGCCTGGCTGCTGGCGGCGCGCCGCGTGTTGAAGCCCAACGGCACGATCTGGGTCATCGGCTCCTACCACAATATTTTCAGGGTCGGCGCCAAGATGCAGGACCTGGGCTTCTGGATCCTCAACGACGTCGTCTGGCGCAAGACCAATCCAATGCCCAATTTCCGTGGCCGCCGTTTCCAGAACGCGCATGAGACGATGATCTGGGCATCGCGCGACCAAAAGGGCAAGGGTTACACATTCAACTACGAGGCGCTGAAGGCGTCGAATGACGACATTCAGATGCGTTCCGACTGGCTATTTCCGATCTGCACCGGCGGCGAGCGCCTGAAGAACGACAATGGTGACAAATTACATCCGACGCAGAAGCCGGAAGCGTTGCTTGCCCGCGTCATGACGGCATCGACCAGGCCAGGCGACATCGTGCTCGACCCCTTCTTCGGTTCAGGTACCACCGGGGCTGTGGCCAAGCGGCTTGGCCGCCACTTCGTCGGCATCGAGCGTGAGCAGGCCTATATCGATGCCGCCATGGAACGTATCGATGCGGTCCGGCCGCTGGAAGGCGCCAATTTGACGGTGCTGACCGGCAAGCGGGCTGAGCCGCGCGTCGCATTCGTCACGCTTCTCGACAATGGCTTGGTGGCGCCCGGCGCCACGCTCTACGACGCCAAGAAGCGCTGGGCGGCAAAAGTGCGTGCCGATGGCACGCTGGCGATCGGCGACAGTGCCGGGTCGATCCACAAGATCGGCGCTCACGTCCAGGGGCTGGACGCCTGCAACGGATGGACCTTCTGGCATTATGAGCGCAGCGGCGGTCTGACACCGATCGACGAGCTTCGCCGCATTGCGCGGCTGGGCATGGAGCGGGCAGGGGCCTGAGGCTCCGAGTTGCGATAGATCGGTTATGCCAAGGCTCACCCAACCTCTGGAAGCGATTCAAATCACACTTTGATCCCAAGGCGCTCAAGGTCCGCCCTGAGCGTCTTTGCGTCGGTGAACAGCACAGCCTGCCAACCGGCCGCCTTGGCGCCGTCGACATTCTTCTGGCTGTCGTCGATGAACAGCGTGGCTGCCGGATCGAGGCCGAACGCGGCGACGTGGTGATCGTAGATGGCGCGATCCGGCTTGATCTGGCGGATGTCGCCCGACACGGTCACGCCGCGCGGCCTATTGAGGAAATCGAACCGCTCACGGGCCTCGGCAAGCGTATCGGCCGCGAAATTGGTCAGCATCGTCACGTCGTGGCCGCTCTCGATCAGCCCGATCATGATCGCGACGCTGTCCTCATAGGCATGAGGCACCATCTCGTGCCAGTGCCGGCGGAAATTGCGGATGTTTTCGGCATGGTCGGGATATTGAGCGATTGCCAGCGCTTCGGCCTCTTCCCAGCTGCGGCCGCGGTCCTGCTCGATGTTCCAGTCGTGCGTGCAGACATTTTCGAAGAACCATTTCCGTTCGTCGGGATCGGGGATCAAGCGGCTGAAGGGCAGGTTCGGATCATAGTGGATCAGCACTTTGCCGATGTCGAAAACGATGTGGCGGATTTCGGACATTCTTCTCTCTTTCAATGCGGCCGCTGCTTTTTCGTCGCGCCCGGTATCGCCGCTTCGATTACCTTTTTCATGACGCTCGGCAGCGCCTCCCCGGAAATTTCATGGGCCAGCGACCAGAAATGCCCGGCCGGGCCGACGCTGTCGGTCTCCGCCTTGAACACGTCGAGTTCAAGCGCAAAATGGGTAAAGATATGGCCGATGCGTCCGGCCTGCCGCCAGTCGCCGGGGAACGGGGCTGCCGCCACCGTGGTGGCGCCATCGATCCGCGCGGTCCAGCCGGTCGTCGGCACTTCGGTCATGCCGCCCAGCAGGCCTTTATTCGCGCGCTTGCGCAAAAGGATGGCGCCGTCGCTCCTGACGGCGACGAAGGCGGCGCCGCGGCGCAAGGGTTTCTCGGCCTTGGGCAGGCGGACCGGAAAGCGCTCGGGATCGCCCGAGATTGTGGCGCTGCAATCCTGCCTGACCGGGCAGAGCATGCAGCGGGGCCGGCGCGGCGTGCAGATCGTCGCGCCCAGGTCCATCATCGCCTGCGCGAAGTCGCCGGGCCTTGTCGGGGGAACCATGCGTTCGACCTGGCCGCGTATCTCGCCCTTGGCGTCGCCCAGAGGCGTGGCGATCGAATACAGCCGTGAGACGACCCGTTCGACATTGCCGTCGACGACCGCGGCTGGTCGGTCGAAGGCGATCGCCGCGATCGCCGCCGCCGTGTAGGCGCCGATGCCGGGCAGTTCCCTCAAGCCGGACTCGCTGTCCGGAAAGCGGCCGCCTTGCCGCGCGACGAGATCGGCGCAGGCTTTGAGGTTACGGGCGCGGGAATAATAGCCGAGCCCGGCCCAGGCCTTCATGACGTCTTCGGTCGGTGCCGCCGCCAGTGCCTCGACAGTTGGCCATTTCTGCACGAAAGCCCGGAAATAGGATTTTACCGCCTCGACCGTGGTTTGCTGCAGCATCACCTCGGAAAGCCAGACCAGATAGGGATCTGGCTGGGCGCCGCCTGCCACCGCACGCGGCGGAACGCGCCACGGCAGCTCGCGGTGATGCGCGTCGTACCAGCCAAGCAGCCGGAACGCGATCTCGCCATTGTCTCCGGATACGGCCTTGCGGGTCTGGTCGTGCAGTGCCATTGATCGAGGGTCGGCCCTAATCCACTGATGCTGAAGCTGGAGAACGCACATGGCAGGGAAAAGGCCCTTCGGCAATCCCGTTCCGGTGAGCGATCTCGCAACCGAGATCCTCGACCCGGTGCTGCGCAAGCGGGCCGGCATGTCGATCGGGCTGGTCCAGTCGTGGGAAGAGATTGCCGGACCGCGGCTTGCCGGCCGCTCGCGCCCGGAAAAGATCCAGTGGCCGCGCCGCATGCACGAGGACGATCCGTTCGAGCCGGCCGTGCTGGTAATTGCCTGCGAGGGTGTGGCGGCACTGCATCTGCAGCACGAGACCGGCGAGATCATCAACCGGGTCAATGCGTTTCTCGGTTTCAATGCGATCGGCCGGATCAGGATCGTGCAGAAGCCGGTAATGGCGGGCAAGGAAAGGCCGGCACCCAGTTTGCGGCCGCTGACCGTGGCGGAGAAGGCGAAGCTGTCGGGCTCTGTCGGTTTGATCGAGGACGACGGGCTGCGCGCCTCGTTGGAGCGCCTTGGCGCCACCATTCTTGGTCAAAAGAAGCCGTGATCTCGCGCTATCGTGATGGTATGCCCGGATTTGGCGATTGGAATAGGGGCGGTAATGCCTTAATTCGCGCCAACTCTCGCTTTTTGTAGCCTTTGCATTGCAAAATCCAACTATTGCCAGGTGACTCGTATGCTTCGTTCCTTGTCCCGCAGACACCTTTTGACTTCACTGGCCGCAATACCAGCGGCAGCCCTGCTTGCCGCCTGCAGCGACTCGGGCGAGAAAGCCGAGGCGCAGGATGTGAAACCTGCGGCTCCGGCGGAACCTGCGAAGCCGGCCGCCCCGGCCGCCGCCAAAGCGCCTGAAGCTCAGGGCACGGTGGATATGGCAGCCTTGTTGAAGCCCGGCGCGCTGCCCGACATGCAGCTCGGCAAGGACGATGCAAAGGTCACCATCGTCGAATATGCATCGATGACCTGCCCGCATTGCGCGCATTTCGCCGAGACCACGTTTCCGGAGCTGAAGACGAAATATATCGACACCGGCAAGGCCCGTTACATCCTGCGCGAGTTTCCGTTCGATCCCAGTGCCGAGGCCGGTTTCATGCTGGCGCGCTGCTCCAAGGACAACTATTTCCCGATGGTCGACGTGCTGTTCAGGCAGCAGGCGAACTGGGTTGGTGTGAACAATACCAAGGACGCACTGCTGCAAATCGCCAAGCTTGCCGGTTTTACACAGGAGTCCTTCGAGGCCTGCTTGACGGACCAGAAACTTCTGGACGATGTGAGATCCGTCCAGAAGCGCGGCGCCGACGAATTCAAGGTCGATTCCACACCGACCTTTTTCATCAACGGAAAGACCTACAAAGGGGCGATGTCGATTGCGGAAATGTCGGCCATCATCGACCCTCTGCTCTGACGTTTCGGCAGTGCCGAAGCGGCGTCGCTTCGGCGTGCGCACTTCTTTGGCTTGCCGCGGGTTCTCCTTGCAAAACCCCGGAACAGTGTTGCGAAACTTGGCTATGGGCCGGCGCGAATGAAGTTCTCGCGCCTTCGCCTGCTCGGCTTCAAATCCTTCGTAGAACCCGGCGAGTTCGTCATCGAACGCGGCCTGACCGGCATCGTCGGGCCGAATGGCTGCGGCAAGTCGAACCTGGTCGAGGCGCTGCGCTGGGTTATGGGCGAAAGCTCCTACAAGAACATGCGTGCGTCCGGCATGGACGACGTCATCTTTTCCGGTTCCGGAACACGACCGGCCCGCAACACCGCTGAAGTCACGCTTTTTCTCGACAACAGCGACCGTAGCGCGCCCTCGGCCTTCAATGATTCAGACGAGTTGCAGGTTTCGCGCCGCATCGAACGCGAGGCGGGTTCGCTCTACCGCATCAACGGCAAGGAAGCCCGCGCCAAGGATGTGCAGCTGCTGTTCGCCGACCAGTCGACCGGCGCGCGTTCGCCATCGATGGTCGGGCAGGGCCGCATCGGCGAGCTGATCCAGGCAAAGCCGCAGGCGCGCCGCGCGCTGCTGGAAGAGGCAGCCGGAATTTCCGGCCTGCACACACGGCGCCACGAAGCCGAGCTGCGGCTGAAGGCGGCGGAACAGAACCTCGAAAGGCTGGACGACGTTGTCGGCGAACTGGAAAGCCAGATCGAAAGCCTGAAACGCCAAGCCCGCCAAGCCTCGCGCTTCAAGAACCTGTCGGCCGACATCCGCAAAGCCGAAGCGACGCTGCTGCATCTTCGCTGGACGCTGGCCAAGACGCAGGAAGGCGAAGCGCGTTCGGCGCTGGCGATTGCCACCGCGCTGGTCGGCGACCGTGCTGCTGCCCAGATGGCTGCCGCCAGGGAACAAGGCATCAACGCCCACCGGCTGCCGGACCTGCGCGATGCGGAAGCAGCAGCCGCCGCAGCCTTCCAGCGTCTGTCGATCGCCAAGGCGCAGATCGAGGAAGAGGCAGGCCGCATCCGCGCCCGCCAGGCAGAGCTCGACCGCCGACTGCAACAGCTTGATGACGACCTTGCCCGCGAGCAGCGCATGGTCCGCGACAATGCGGATATCCTCGAACGTCTCGCTGCCGAAGAAGCCGCGCTCAACACCGAAAACGCCGGCGCCGCCGAGCGTGAGGCCAGCACCCGCGCGGCTTTCGAGCAGGCGGCATCGACGCTTGCCTCTAGCGAGGCCAGGCTCGCCGCGCTGACCGCCGAACGGGCGGAGGCTGCCGCCTCCCGCAACCAGATCGAACGGACGCTGCGCGATACCGCCGAGCGCCGCGACCGCTTTGGCCGCCAGCTTGCAGATGTCGACCGCGAATTGTCGGAGATCGTCTCCAGGGTCGCCGGCCTGCCCGATCCCGCCGAGAAGCGGCTGCTGGTCGAACAGGCGCTGGCACTGCTCGAAGGGGCCGAGGCAGCAGCGATTGCAGCCGAACGGGCGGTCGCCGAGGCGCGTGCGGGCGAAGGTGCTGCCCGCCCACCGGTTCAGGACGCAAAGGCCGAGCTGGCGCGGATCGAAACCGAGGCCCGCACGCTTGCCAAGATCCTCAATGCTGCGAGCGGCGACTTGTTTCCCTCGGTGCTGGAGCAGATCAGCGTCGAGCGCGGCTACGAGACGGCGCTGGGTGCCGCACTTGGCGAAGATCTCGACGTGCCGCTCGACCGCAGCGCGCCGGTGCATTGGGGCCAGAGCGAAATCCAGCCCGGCGACGCCGCGTTGCCCGAAGGTATAAAGAGCCTCGCCAGCGTGGTGCGCGCGCCGGCGCAGCTGGCCCGCCGGCTGGCCCAGATCGGCATTGTCGAAGCCGCCGACGGAAGAAGGCTGCAGACGCTGCTTGCCCCCGGTCAACGGCTGGTCAGCCGCGAAGGCGCGCTGTGGCGCTGGGACGGCTTTACCGCCAGCTCCGATGCGCCGACCGCCGCCGCGCAGCGGCTGGCGCAGAAAAACCGGCTGGCCGAACTCGACGCCGAAGCGATCCATGCCACCCGCATACTGCGCGACGCCGAACAGGCTCTTGCCCGGGCCGAACAGGCGCTTGCCCAGGCGAGCGAAGCCGAACGCTCCGCTCGACAGGCCGGGCGCGACGCCCAGCACGGGCTGGACGCTGCTCGCAATGCGCTGGCCGAGGCCGAAAAGGCCGGCGGCGAACTGTCGAGCCGGCGTGCAGCACTTGACGAGGCGCGCGCCCGCATTGTCGACAGCCATGAGGAAACGGCGACAGCATTCGTCGAGGCGGAAATGCTGCTGCAGGACGCGCCCGATCTCGGCGATCTGCAGTCGCAACTCGACCAGTCGGCCGCCAACGTCGCCCGCGACCGCGCCGCCCTTGCCGATGCGCGCGCCGTTCACGAGGGCCTGAAGCGGGAAGCCGAGGCACGTGCGCGCCGGCTCGACGCCATCGGCGCGGAACGGCGCAACTGGGTGGAGCGCGCCGAAAACGCGTCGACGCAGATCGCAGCGCTCGGCGAACGCAAGGCCGAGGCCGAGGCCGAGCGCGAGCGGCTGGCCGACGCACCCGACGAGATCGACGCCAAGCGGCGCGCCTTGCTGTCGCAGCTCGCCGAGGCCGAAAGCCTGCGCAAGGCTGCCGGCGACCGCTTGCAGGAAGCGGAGAACCGGCAGTCCGAGCTGGACAAGGCTGCGACCGCTGCCATCCAATCGCTCGCCGAAGCGCGCGAAACGCGTGTTCGCGCCGAAGAGCGGCTGACCGCCGCCGACGAGCGTCGGCTGGAAGTCGAAGCGCGCATCCAGGAAACGCTGAACACGCCGCCGCATCTGGTGATCCGCCACACCGGCCTCGAACCCGACAGCCCGATGCCCGAAATGGCCGAGATCGAGCGTCAGCTCGACCGGCTGAAGGTCGAGCGCGAACGGTTGGGCGCCGTCAATTTGCGCGCCGAAGAAGAGCAGAAGGAACTGTCGGACCGGCTGGAGACCATCGTTTCCGAGCGCGACGACATCATCGAGGCGATCCGTAAGCTGCGGCAGGCGATCCACAGCCTGAACCGTGAAGGCCGCGAGCGGCTGCTCGCTGCCTTCGAGGTGGTCAACGGCCATTTTCAACGGCTGTTTTCGCATCTGTTCGGCGGCGGCACCGCCGAGCTGCAACTGATCGAGTCCGACGATCCGCTCGAAGCCGGGCTCGAGATCCTGGCGCGACCGCCCGGCAAGAAGCCGCAGACGATGACGCTGCTGTCGGGCGGCGAGCAGGCGTTGACGGCGATGTCGCTGATCTTCGCCGTGTTCCTGACCAATCCGGCGCCGATCTGCGTGCTCGACGAAGTCGACGCGCCGCTCGACGACCACAATGTCGAACGCTTCTGCAATCTGATGGACGAAATGGCCGCAACCACCGAAACGCGCTTCGTCATCATCACACACAACCCGATCACCATGGCGCGCATGGACCGGCTGTTCGGGGTAACCATGGCCGAGCAAGGCGTCAGCCAACTGGTGTCGGTTGACCTGCAGGCGGCCGAAGCCATGCGCGAGGCAAGCTGACGCATCAGCTTAATGGTGGTCTCCACCTCGGCTTTCGACTATAGCACGACGAAATGGGCCGGATCTGCCGCTCCAGATACCGGCCCGGCTATGCGCGTGGAGAAGCTTGTTGCCTATACTTGTCACCGGTGCCGCGGGGTTCATTGGCAGTCACGTTTGCCACTATCTGCTCGACCGGGGACAAGCGGTCGTCGGCGTCGACAACATGAACGACTATTACGACCTGGCGCTCAAAAAGGGGCGGCTTGCCCGCCTTCTGCCCCGCAAGGATTTTTCGTTCCACCAGCTCGATATTGCCGAACAGGGCGCGCTTGCGGCTGCTCTGGCCGGGCAAGGCATCGTCAGGATCGTGCATCTCGCCGCGCAGGCCGGTGTGCGTCACTCACTCGACAATCCGCGGCTCTATGTCCGCTCCAATGTCATGGGCCACCTCGAAGTGCTCGAATTCTGTCGCGCCGAGCCGGCATTCGAGCATCTGGTCTATGCCTCGTCGAGCTCGGTGTATGGCGGCAACCGCAGCGTGCCGTTCAGCGAAGCCGATCAGGTCGACAAGCCCGTTTCGCTCTACGCCGCCACCAAGAAAACCGATGAGTTGATGAGCCACACCTACGCCCATCTGTTCGGCATACCGCAGACCGGCCTGCGGTTTTTCACGGTCTATGGTCCTTGGGGCCGCCCCGACATGGCCTATTGGATGTTCACCCGGGCGATGCTCGAGGGCAAGCCGATCCGGGTTTTCAACAATGGCGAAATGTGGCGCGATTTCACCTACATAGACGATGTGGTTAAGGCGGTCGTCGCCGTGCTCGACAAGCCGCCGGCAGCCGACGTTCCGCCGAACAGGCTCTACAATGTCGGCAACAACCGGCCGGTGCGTCTGGGCGACTTCATCGACATTCTGGAAAGGCTGCTCAAGGTCAAGGCAATCCGCCACAACGAGCCGATGCAGGCGAGCGACGTCGAGAAGACTTACGCCGACATGAGCGCGCTGGAGCGGGATTTCGGCTTCAGGCCTAGCGTTTCGATAGAGGACGGGCTGAAGAAGTTTGTCGACTGGTACCGGCCATACTCGAAGCAGTGATTTGCACCACTCGCCGTGACGCCTTCAAGCGGGACACCTGGAGTGGGCACAAGCCGGTCCGCAAAAGCATCGTTTTGTCCTAACATCCTGTTAACCACATGCTCGCTGAAAGGTATCCGATTAACCTTTGAGGCGCTTATGACGGCTATGTTTCGTGGCTTGCTGTTCAATATGAGCTGTGTGGATGTGCGGATTCGGGGGCTATTTCGGTTCAGTCCGGGATGCGGAAGCTTTGCTTGCGCGCATGACGTCCGCGATCGCCCATCGCGGACCGGATGAACAAGGCAAATTCGTAGCGCCCGAGGCTGGACTCGGGCATGCGCGGCTGTCGGTGATCGGAATTGGTGATGGCCAGCAGCCGATGTCCGACGAAACCGGCAATTTGACGATTGCGTTCAACGGCGAGATTTTCAATTACGTGGAATTGCGCGAAGGGCTGCTGGCCAAAGGCCGACGCTTCCGCACGTCGAGCGACACCGAGGTTCTCCTGCAGCTGTATGAGGAAATGGGCGAAGACTGCCTCCCGCTCCTGAACGGTGATTTCGCCTTCGCGATTTGGGATAGCCGGCGGCGGCGGATGGTGCTTGCAAGAGACCGCATGGGTGTTAGGCCGCTGTTCTACACCAGCAAGGACGGGGTGGTCTACTTTGCGTCCGAGATAAAAGCCCTGCTGAAGGTACCCGGCATCTCTGCCGAAATCGATCCGATTGCACTCGACCAGATCTTTACGCTTTGGGCGCCGATCGCGCCACGCACGGCTTTCCGGGATATCCACGAGCTGGAGCCGGCAAGCGTAATGATCGCGACCGAGGGGCAAGTGACGGTCAAACCATACTGGCATCTGGACTATCCTCATCGAGATGCGCCATCGAAGATCACCAATGAGGACGACGCGGCCGAGGAACTGCGGACCTTGTTGACCGACGCGGTGAGGCTTCGCATGCGCGCCGACGTGCCGGTCGGTTCTTACCTTTCGGGCGGGCTCGATTCATCCCTCGTTTCGGCACTCGCGGCCGGCATGACTCCTCTTAAGCTGCAGACATTTTCCGTAACGTTCGACAGCGGCGAGCATGACGAAAGCGCCTTCCAGACCGAAATGGCGTCAGCACTTGGCACGCGCCATCGAACCATAGCCTGTCGTGCCGGTGATATCGCCGGCGTGTTTCCCGAAGTCATCCGCTTTACCGAGCGGCCGATCATCCGCACCGCCCCGGCCCCCCTCTATCAACTGTCCGGCCTCGTTCGCCAGGCCGGTTTGAAAGTGGTGCTGACAGGCGAAGGCGCCGACGAAGTCTTTGCCGGCTATGATGTCTTCAAGGAAGCGCGGGTTCGCCGTTTCTGCGGACGACAGCCGGCATCGCGCATAAGACCACAGCTGTTCCGGAAGCTTTATCCCTATCTGCCAGGTCTGCAGCAGCAGTCCGTAGAGTACCTGGCCGCGTTCTTCGGCACCGGCAGCGCAGCCCTGGACGATCCGCTGTTCTCGCATCGGCCGCGTTTCAAGACCACATCAGCGGCCAAGATGTTTTTCTCCGGTGACCTGCGTGCGACATTGAAGGGCTACGACGCAGCCGAGGAACTGGCCGGCCGGTTGCCTGAGGCGTTTTCCCGGTGGCATCCGCTGCATCAAGCGCAATATCTCGAAACCCGCTTTCTCCTGCCGGGCTACATCCTCTCCAGCCAGGGCGATCGCATGGCCATGGCGCATGGTATCGAAGGGCGTTTCCCCTTCCTTGACCATCGCTTGGTGGAGTTTGCGGCAAGACTTCCGCCGGAGATGAAGCTCAAGGGACTGGTGGAAAAACACATACTGCGCAAAGTTGCCAAGCACCTGCTTCCGACGGCCATCAGCGAGCGCACCAAACAGCCTTACCGGGCGCCGGAAGCCCGCTCCTTCGTTGGACCCGGAGAACTGGACTACATACGCGACTCGTTGAGCGAGGCAAGCATCGCCGCCGGAGGACTATTCAACGCCAAGGCGGTGGCGAACCTGCACGAGAAATGCCGCTTGCAGCCCGCGTCCGGATTCCGCGACAATGCGGCTTTCGTCGGCATTTTGTCGACGCAGCTGTGGCAGAAGATTTTCACCGGCGAAAAGGTCGGTGCAGCACGAGCGGCCTGAGAAATCGAGGGAATGAAAAATCATGGTAGCAATCAAGGACAAGGTCAAAACCTTTATCGTCGACAACTTCTTGTTCGGCGACACGTCCTACGAGCTTGCGGACTCCGCGTCACTGATCGAAAACGGCATCATCGATTCGACGGCCGTGTTGGAGCTCGTGGCATTTATAGAGGATGATTTCGGCATAGCGATGGTCGATGCCGACATCGTACCGGCCAATCTGGATTCGATTGACCGCATCTCAGCCTTCATCAAGGCAAAAGCAGAAGCGCTGGCAGCGTAGGCGCCATCGGCGAGGAGCGTCCGTGCGAATCGAACATTTTCTGACGGCGAAAGCCGCTGCCGATCCAGCCAAAACGGCATTGATCACCGAGCACAAAAGGCTGTGCTACGAAGAGCTGGACGATCTCTCGAGCCGCCTGGCCGCCGCCCTTTTCATGAATGGCGTCAGGCGCGACGACCGGGTCCTGATCTTCATGGACAATTGCTGGGAGGCTGCGGTTTCGATTTTCGCGGTTCTTAAAGCAGGCGCGACTTTCAGTCCGATCAACGCATCCACTAAGGCCGAAAAGCTGGCCTACATTATCACCGATTGCGATGCGGCCGCGATTCTCACTCAAGCAAAACTGATGCCCGTGGTCGCGGAGGCGTCAAGATACTCCGGCAAGACCGGTATCTTCGTGGCTTCCACCGTTGCTGCCGATAACCAATGCCCGGCAGGAGCCACATCCCTGGCGGATTGCTTGACGTTTCAAGCCGGGGAGATTGACCATCGCGGCATTGACGTCGATCTTGCGATGTTGATCTACACCTCGGGCTCGACCGGCCGGCCCAAGGGTGTGATGATGACGCACCGCAATTGCGACGCGGCGGCCGACTCCATCACCACTTATCTGCGCAACTCGCCCGACGACATCATCTTGAATGTTCTGCCGCTCGCCTTCGACTACGGCCTCTATCAGTTGCTGATGGCCGTCAGGCTCGGCGCCACGCTCGTGCTCGAGAAGTCCTTCGCTTTTCCCCAGGCGGTCTTTGAACGCATCCGCCAGGAACGAGTCACCGGGCTTCCGCTCGTGCCCACGATGGCAGCGATGATCCTGCAGATGCGTGATCTGGCGCCGGGCTTCCTGCCCAGCCTTCGCTATATTTCCAACACGGCGGCTGCCTTGCCGCCCTCTCACATAGAACGCCTTCGGTTCCTTTTCCCCGGTGTCAGGCTCTATTCGATGTATGGCCTGACGGAATGCAAGCGCTGCACCTATCTGCCGCCCGAGGAGCTCGACCGCCGGCCGGGCTCGGTCGGAATAGCCATTCCGAACACCGAAGCCTTTGTCGTCGACGACCACGGGCAACGGGTGCCGCCGGGCGTAGCAGGCGAGCTGATCATTCGCGGGCCGCACGTCATGCAGGGTTATTGGCGAAACGAAGCTGCGACAGCACGAGCCCTGCGCCCGGGTCCGAACCCTTGGGAGAAGGTTCTCTACACCGGCGATCTGTTCAGGGCCGATGAGGAGGGCTTCCTTTATTTCGTCGGCCGCAAGGACGACATCATAAAGTCGCGGGGGGAGAAGGTGGCGCCCAAGGAAGTGGAAGCCGTGCTTCACGCTCATCCGGGCATCGCGGAAGCGGTGGTTGTCGGTGTGCCGGATCCCGTGCTCGGGCATTCGATCGGCGCAGTTATCGTACGGTCCGACCCGGCGCTTAGCGAAAAGGATATCATCCGTCACTGTGCACGCCACCTTGAGGACTTCATGGTCCCCAAGGTCATCGAGTTCCGCCGGGAACTGCCGAAGACTGATACCGGCAAGGTCAGCCGTCGGCTTGCGGCAGAAACCATGGAGGCCGCGCAATGAATGTTCGCCCGACCGAGGATGCGCGGGCCTTTCTGACGCAGGCTCTGGCAATCGACCTGATCACCGAAACGGACCGTATCGTAACGGCCTTGCGCCAGCAGTTGCGCGGGCTTCGCAAGCGGGGCCTTGTGCTCGGTCTTTCGGGCGGGATCGATTCGAGCGTGTCGGTCGCGTTGGCGGCACGAGCCGTCGGGCCCAAGAATGTGCTTTGCCTGTTCATGCCGGAAAGCGATTCCGATCCTGAAAGCCTGCGGCTCGGCCGCCTCGTCGCCGAAACTTTCGGTGTCGAGGCTGTGACGGAGGATATAGGGCCGATCCTGCGCGCAATGGGCTGCTACAAGCGTCGCGACGCCTTCATCCGCGAAGTGGTCCCGGAATACGGCGAAGGCTGGGCCTCGAAGATCGTCATCGCGAACGCGCTCGAGGGCGGGGGTTACAACATCTCATCCCTGGTGGTGCAGGATCCGGACGGCAAGCAGACGAAACTGAGAATGCCGCTGCCTGTCTATCTCGGCGTCGTCGCCGCTACCAATATGAAACAACGCACCCGCAAGCAGATTGAATACTATCACGCCGACCGCCTGAATTTCGCCGTTCTTGGAACACCGAACCGGCTGGAATACGATCAGGGTTTCTTCGTGAAGAACGGTGACGGCGCCGCGGACGTCAAGCCGATCGCTCATCTCTATAAAACGCAGGTCTATGCGCTCGCGGCCCATCTCGGTGTTCCGGAGGAAATCCTCAACCGGCCTCCGACCACCGATACCTACTCGCTGGCGCAGACCCAGGAGGAGTTTTACTTCTCGCTTCCTTATGACCGCATGGATCTGTGCCTTTACGGTCTCAACAACGGCGTGGCGGCTGAGGTAGTGGGGCAGGCGGCGGGGTTGGCCGCCACACAAGTGGAAAGCGTCTGGGCCGATATCATCGCCAAACGCAGGGCGACGCGTTATCTGCACCAGCGTCCGCAACTCGTTGATGTCGTCGAGGAAATCGGCACCTGACAAACAGGTAGAGCGGTGTGCACGGTTCGATTTGCATGCATCCCGCTCTAGCTGAAACGGGTGCCGATCAGCCGGCTCCATTGCTCGCCCGCAAGCCCGTTCAGGAAAACTTGCGAGTTCTTCATGGCGTCCAACAGCTCTGGATCACGTGAATGCACCACCGTTGAAGCAACGGTCAGGAAAGCGATCCGTCGTCCAAGCATCGCCTCTAGAAGTGCAGGTTGAACACGTCCGCGCAGGCCGCTGACGCCGCGCGCGGCGGCATGATCGATCAGGCAGTCTATCACGGAGCCCGCCTGGCCGGGCAGGGCGAGGATCTGCAGCACGCGGCCAATTTCATACTTCCGTGCGTAATAGGCGAAAGCGCCGACATTGGTGCCGACTGGCGACGTCACGCAAACGTAGACAAGCTCGCCCAGATCCGGCTTTTGTGCGGCATCGGTCAGGATGTGGTTGAGTTGGTCTTCCGTCCATTCCGGGCGTAGCGCGAAACGCGCGATAAACGGCTCGATTAGCTTGGCAAATGTGTGGCTGTCGATTTCGGACATGCGAAATCCCCCGTGACCTGCCCCGTCCGCCGCCACACCCGACCAGCGTCGTTCGCTGGACGTCATCCTCCTGCAATAGAATCGGTCGACGGCACGCGCCAACGGATTGAGCACTCGGGCAAGCTCCATGCGATTGGCGGAAAGGCTGAGCATGAAGGTCGCTGGCCGCATCACACGCACCCAGTCGAGGCTGTATTGCGGCAGGACCACGCCGCGCAGCCGGGTCCACAATTTCACCGAGATATCGTTGGCCGTCTCGCTGAAGGAGATGTCCTGCGGACCATCCAGGTAAGCTTTCAGCAAGCGGGCGCCGGCCAGCGGGTCGTGCTCATGGTCCTCGACCATGAGCGAGCTACAGATGGCGGCGCGTACTTGACGGCCGTTGAACGTCATCGGCAACACATGAACACCGACAAACCCGGAGACACGACCGGCGTCGTTGACGTGGACAAGCGACCGGAGGCTATCTCCGCAACCGGGCGCATCCAGATAAAACCGTTTCATGTATTCCACGAGAGAGGCCGGCGCTTCGGTCCTTTCCTTCAGCAGCACGCGTTGAAACATGTTCGCGACTGCTGGGAGATCGGCGCCTTGCAAGGCGCGAATGACGCTCAAGCCCGGCTCCCGCCACCAAAGTTCCACCCACCGAGCTTCCGGGCCAAGGCGACACGAGGCACGAGAACATCGGGCGCGCGTTCCAATTCGACGCCCATGAAGCCGTGGAACCTCGGCCAGTTGCGATCGCCCGGGTGACCGAACGGAATGCTGAATTGCTGCGGCAAGGTGAACCCTTTGCTTGACCGACGAAAAACCGGCGTCATTGCTGCTAGCAGATTCAGGTAAACCGATATTAAAGTCGTTGCTTTGAATGGTAGCGAACCTGGTTGTCCGGGCCTCATACTTGGGCATCAGCAATTTTGGTTCCTGGCGGACGACCGGCGTGAGTTGCGTGCTCCACGTCGAACCGTTTCGGCTAGCCAAAGTTTCGTGCGGCGGCTCTTGACTGGGAGCGCGGGCGGAATACGGTGAGGACAAATACCGGCTCTGGCCGCCGGGCGGCAAGAATGCCTCGTATGCCTCGCCTTGCGGCGGTGGCTGCGGGGCATTGTCATTTTGAGGCTTTGCTTGAAACGGCATATCGAGATCGGCATTCTCTATTCGCGGTCCGGCAACTACCGGCTGGTGTCCGAATCCTGCCGCGCGGGCGCGGTGAACGCCATCGCGGACGTCAATGCCGATCCCGCTGTCCCCTTCGAATTCGTCCCGGTCGAGCGCGACCCGCAGGGCAACATCGATCGGTATGCAAGCGGCTGCGCCGACATTCTCGCCAACAGTGGCGCGCGTCACATCATTGGCTGCGTCACCTCGTGGAGCCGCAAGGAGGTCATTCCAATCCTGGAAAGGGCAGGCGGCACGCTGTGGTACGCCTGCCCGTACGAAGGTTTCGAAGCCAACGAGCACGTCGTCTATACGCACGCCTGCCCCAATCAGCATCTCGTACCGCTGCTTGCCTATGTCGTGCCTCGTTTCGGCGCCGACGGCTTCCTGCTCGGTTCCAACTACATCTGGGGTTGGGAGACCAACCGTGTGGCGCGCGACCTGATTGCGGACGCCGGCGGCAAGGTGCTGGGTGAACGCTATCTGCCGCTCGGCGAGGTCGATGTTGCGCGGCTGATCGCGGAGGTTCAGGCGACGAGACCTGATTTCATTCTGAACAATCTCATCGGCCCTTCGTCCTATGCCTTTATCGCCGCCTATGCCGAGCTTGGCCGGCGGGACCCGCATTTCAGGCCGGAGCGTTGCCCGATCCTGTCCTGCAATCTCACGGAATGCGAATTGCCGGCGCTCAACGGGGCAGGCAATGGCCATCTTTCCGTTGGGCCCTATTTTCACGATATCTCGGGCGCGGATCGCGGAGCGGCTTCAGTGTCTTCCGTTATGCCTGCCTCATCCTTCGAGGCGGCTGCTTATGCCTCGGTGCGCACGCTCGCAGAGATACTCACCCGCAACCCCGGTGCACAATGGATGGACCTTCCCAAGGTCTTTGCCGGAACATCATTTCGAACACCGCTGGGCGACATCGCCATCGACCCGCAAACCCAGCATGCTACGTTGCCAGTGCAGATCGGACGTATCGATGGAACATCGTTCAAAACGGTCACGCTGACGAAGGGCGTGGCACCCGATCCCTACCTTTCCCGCTATGACCGGACGGAGACGTTCGGGCGGCCACGCCTGCGGGTGGTGTCGTGAGCAAGATGGCGCGTATCCCGAACCTTGGAGGCGCCAGGGCTTTTGTCCTGCATCGTCCACATCCGACCGTGCAGGCGATCACAAGACAATTGTCGGCCATCGGCCTTGAGGCGATTGGCTTCTGGCCGGAACTGCCGGCCGAAGCCTTGGCGGCGGACTTCGTCTTCTTCGACGTCGACCTCGGCTTTGACGAGCAATTTCCGTGGAAGCCGGGCGAGGCCCCGATGCCGCTGATAGCGCTGATCGGCTCCGAGGCGCCGGGGCGTGTCGAATGGGCACTGTCGCACAAGGCCGATGCCCAATTGCTGAAACCAGTCGGCAATGCCGGCGTCTACAGCGCGCTTTTGATCGCAAGGCAGAGTTTCGAGGCGCGCAAGCTTCTGGCCGGCGAGATCGCCTCGCTTCGTCAGCGGGTCGCGGAGCGCCAGACCATCGTACGCGCGGTGGAGGCCTTGTCGAAGGGCGTCGAGGACGGCCGTGCCTATGCGCAGCTCCGCTCGCTGGCAATGAGCTGGCAAATCAGCGTCGAGGAAGCAGCGCGCAGGATCGTGGCGATGACACAAGAAGAAGGCGACGATGACCAATCCGATCGCGCCTGAGCTTTCAGCCGCCGGGCGTATGCCGGCCAAGCCTCGCGCCGGCCTCTGGCGACGTCTGCTAAAACGGCCTCTCGCTTTGCTCGGCCTCGGGATTATTGCCCTTGTCTTGGCCGGCGCCATCCTTGCACCGTGGCTGACAGGCTACGATCCGAACGAGCAGATGTTCGACGGGCTCACGCTTGAAGGCGCGCCACTGCCGCCGGGAGCCCAGTTCTGGCTAGGCACCGACCTGCTTGGCCGCGACCTGCTGACCCGTCTCCTATTCGGCGCGCGCACGTCGCTGATCATCGGCATCGTCGCCAATGGCGTGGCGCTTCTGATCGGCACGCTAGTCGGCATCACCGCCGGCTACTTCCGCGGCTGGATCGGAAGCGCGCTTATGCGCTTCACCGATTTGATGATGGCTTTCCCCGCGCTGCTGCTCGCCATCTGCCTGGCGGCGGTCCTCCAGCCGAGCCTGTGGATCGTCGCCATGGTGATCGCATTGGTGAACTGGGTGCAGACCGCCCGCGTCATCTACACCGAGACAAGTTCGCTCTCCGAGCGCGAGTTCATCGATGCCGAGCGCACCATCGGCGCAAGCTCTCCACGTATCCTGTTTCGCCATATCCTGCCCCACCTTTTGCCGACGATCATCGTCTGGGGCACGCTCGGCATCTCGACGACGGTGCTTCTGGAAGCGACGCTCAGCTATCTCGGCATCGGCGTGCAACCGCCGACTGCTTCCTGGGGCAACATCATCTTCGAAAATCAAACCTATTTTCAGGCAGCGCCCTGGCTGGTTTTCTTTCCGGGTGCGGCGATCCTGGCGCTGGCGCTAGCCTTTAACCTGGTCGGCGATGCGCTGCGCGACATCCTCGATCCGACGCAAAGGGGGCGGGCATGATCGCCTATCTCGGCCGCCGCGTTGTCCAGTCGGTTCTCATCTTGCTCGGCGTCTCCCTGATCACCTTTGCGCTGCTCTATCTGCTGCCCGCCGATCCTGTCCGCCAGATCGCCGGCCGCAGCGCAACGCCCGAGACGGTCGAGAGCATCCGCCGGCAGCTCGGTCTCGACCAGCCCTTTGTCGTCCAGTACTGGCACTACCTGACCAGCCTTCTCAGCGGCGATCTGGGGCGCTCCTACATTCAGCGCTCGGAGGTCACGGAGCTTATCGTCTCGCGGCTGCCGGCAAGCCTGCTGCTGATGGTCGGCGCCATTGCTTGCGAAGTCGTGATCGGGCTGACGATGGGCCTCATCGCCGCCATCAAGCGTGGCACCGCCACCGACCAGTCGCTGATGGTCGCCTCCTTCGTCGGCGTCTCGGCACCGCAATTCGTCGTCGGCCTGCTGCTGCTTTATGTATTCGCGGTGCGGCTCGGCTGGTTCCCGATCGGCGGTTACGGCACCTGGCGTCATCTGGTGCTGCCGTCGCTGACCATGGGAATTCTTGGCGCCGGGTGGTACGCCCGCATGATGCGCTCGGCGATGATCGACGTGCTGCGCCAGGATTACGTGCGTACCGCGCGTGCCAAGGGTCTTGCACGCAGCGCCATTATCTTCCGGCACGCGCTGCCCAACGCCATCCTGCCGGTCATCGCCATGATCGGCATCGACATCGGCATCTTCATGGGCGGCATCGTGGTTGTCGAAAGCGTGTTCGGCTGGCCAGGCATCGGCCAGCTAGCCTGGCAGGCCATTCAGCGCATCGACATTCCGATCATCATGGGGGTCACCCTGGTTTCGGCCTTTGCCATCGTGCTCGGCAATCTCCTGGCCGACACTGTCGCACCGTTCATCGATCCGCGCATCAAGCTCAGATGAAAACCCAAAAATCAGAGAAGGGAACATGACATGAGAAAATATCTGATATCCACCGTGGCAGCATCGGCGCTTGCGCTGGTGCTTGGCATGACGAGCGTACGCGCCGAAGACATTGTCGATCCGAATGCCAAGCAGGGCGGCGCGATCACCATCACCTACAAGGACGACGTCGCCACGCTCGATCCGGCCATCGGCTATGACTGGCAGAACTGGTCGATGATCAAGAGCCTGTTCGACGGGCTGATGGACTACGAGCCGGGCACCACCAACCTGCGGCCCGACCTTGCCGAGAGCTACGAGATTGCGCCTGATGGCAAGACCTTCACCTTCAAGCTGCGCCATGGAGTGAAATTCCACAACGGCCGCGAGATGACCGCCGACGACGTGAAATATTCGCTCGACCGGGTCACCAATCCAAAGACACAGAGCCCGGGTGCCGGCTTCTTCGGTTCGATCAAAGGCTATGACGATGTCGCTGCCGGCAAAGCGGAAAGCCTGGCCGGCATAACCGTCGTCGATCCCTACACGATCAAGTTCGAGCTGACCCGGCCCGACGCCACCTTCCTGCATGTCATGGCGATCAATTTCTCGCACGTCGTGCCGCATGAAGAGGTCGAAAAATACGGCGCGGACTTCGGCAAGCATCCGGTCGGAACCGGCGCCTTCAGGCTCGCCGAATGGACGCTCGGCCAGCGCGTGGTCTTCGAGCGCAACCCGGATTACTGGCACAAAGGTCTGCCGCATCTCGACAAGATCACCTTTGAGATCGGCCAGGAGCCGATCGTGGCGCTGCTGCGGCTGCAGAAAGGCGAGATCGACGTTCCCGGCGACGGCATTCCCCCGGCGAAATTCCAGGAGGTGATGGCCGATCCCGAGCAGAAGGCCCGTGTCGTCGAGGGCGGCCAGTTGCACACCGGCTATATCACCATGAATACCACCATGGCGCCCTTCGACAATGTGAAGGTACGGCAGGCGGTCAACATGGCGATCAACAAGGACCGCATCGTCCAGCTGATCAACAACCGTGCGGTGCCGGCCAATCAGCCGTTGCCGCCGTCGATGCCTGGCTACGACAAGGAATTCAAGGGCTATCCCTATGACGTGAGCAAGGCCAAGGCTTTGCTTGCCGAGGCCGGGCATCCCGACGGATTTGACACGCAGCTGTTTGCCATGAACACCGATCCCAACCCGCGCATCGCGCAGGCCATTCAGCAGGATCTGGCGGCGGTCGGCATCAAGGCCAGTATCCAGTCGCTAGCGCAGGCCAACGTCATCGCCGCCGGCGGCGACAAGGCCGGTGCGCCGATGATCTGGTCCGGCGGCATGGCCTGGATCGCCGACTTCCCCGATCCGTCGAACTTCTACGGCCCGATCCTCGGCTGCGCTGGTGCCGTCCCGGGCGGCTGGAACTGGTCGTGGTATTGCAACAAGGACCTCGACGCCAAGGCAGCCGAAGCCGACTCCATCGTTGACCCGGCCAAGGCTGGCGAGCGCGCCAAGATGTGGAGTGAGATCTACGGCAAGATCATGGAAGACGCGCCCTGGGCACCGGTGTTCAACGAGCAGCGTTTCACCATGAAATCAGCCCGCATGGGTGGCGCCGACAACCTTTATGTCGACCCGGTCCACATCCCGATCAACTACGACAATGTGTATGTGACCGATGTGCAATAACTGCGACTACACCATCCACGGGCGCCACCATCATTTCGGCTGGGACAATTCCTTTGTCCCGGCCGAACGAGTGGCGCCAGGGTCGACGATCGAGTTCCAGTGCCTGGACTCGTCCGGCGGGCAGCTGACGATGGAGAGCACCGTCGACGACGTTGCTGTGCTCGATTTTGCCAAGGTGAACCCGGTCACTGGGCCGATCTATGTCGACGGGGCGGAGCCGGGCGACGCCCTGAAAATCACTATCGAGGCGTTCAAGCCGTCCGGCTTCGGGTGGACGGCAAATATCCCGGGATTCGGTCTGTTGGCGGATGACTTCACTCAACCGGCACTGAATATCTGGAAGTACGACGCCGCCTCGCTCGAGCCGGCGCTGTTCGGCAAGAGCGGCCGGGTGCCGCTCAAGCCCTTCGCCGGCACCATCGGCAATGCCCCGGCTGAGCCGGGTCTGCATTCGGTGGTCCCGCCGCGGCGCGTGGGCGGCAATCTGGACATACGCGATCTCGCTGCCGGCACGGTGCTCTACCTGCCCGTAGAGGTCGCGGGAGCGTTGTTCTCGGTCGGCGACACGCACGCCGCGCAAGGCGACGGCGAGGTCTGCGGCACGGCAATCGAGAGCCCCATGAATGCCGTGCTGACGCTCGATCTGGTCAAGGATGCCCGGCTGCGGACGCCGCGTTTCACAACGCCCGGTCCGGTGTCGCGGCATCTCGACGCCAAGGGCTATGAGGTGACAACCGGTATCGGGCCGGATCTGATGGATGGCACCAGGAGCGCCGTCTCCCACATGATCGACCTGCTCTCCGGCCGCTACGGCATGGATCCGGTAGATGCCTATATGCTCGTCTCGGTTTGCGGTGACCTGCGCATCAGCGAGATCGTCGACATGCCCAACTGGGTGGTTTCGTTCTACTTCCCCCGCTGCGTCTTTGAATGAACGTGGAGGACATCAAACGATCCGGGCAGGCCGCCGCAAAGAGTGGCTCCATTAGGCCGGTACTCAGCGTCTCAGGTCTGAGCGTCGCCGTGCGTGGCGAGGAGGGCGAGCGCGACGTCGTTTCCGACCTGACATTCGGCCTGATGCGCGGCGAAACGCTTTGCATCGCCGGCGAGTCCGGTTCCGGCAAGTCGATGACGGCGCTGGCCATCATGGGCTTGCTGCCGCAGCCGGCGGCACGCATCAGATCAGGCTCCATCCGGCTCGGCGATCAGGATCTCGCGGCTCTCAGCGAGAGCGGAATGCGCCGCATCCGCGGCAACCGTATTGCAATGATCTTTCAGGAACCGATGACATCGCTCAATCCGGTTCTGTCCATCGGCCGTCAGCTCACGGAGGCGATCGAGGCACACACCTCGCTGTCGCGCTCCGACTCGCGGCTGAGGGCGCTCGAGGCGCTGAAGGCAGTCCGAATTCCGGATGCCGAACGGCGGCTCGAGCACTATCCGCACGAACTCTCAGGCGGCATGCGTCAGCGCGTGATGATTGCCATGGCTCTGGCCCTGAACCCGGATGTGCTGATCGCCGATGAGCCGACGACCGCCCTCGATGTCACGGTTCAGGGCGAGGTGCTGGAGCTGCTGCGCGACCTGCAGCGCGAGCACGGCACCAGCGTTATCCTGATCACGCACGACATGGGCGTCGTCGCCGAGATGGCGGACCGCGTCATTGTCATGCGCGACGGCCGGATGGTCGAGCAGGGCAGGGCGGCTGACATCTTCAATCGCCCGCAGGCCGACTATACGCGCGAGCTTCTGGCCGCCGTGCCGCGTATCGGCGGCGGACGGATGGCCGAAGACCGACAGGATGCCGCCAACATGCCGGCCGAGCTTGTACATGTCGGCGATCTTCACGTCCGCTTCGACCTGCGTGGCGGCTTCTTCGGCCGCGTCGACCGCAGGGTGCACGCGGTCGAAGGCGTCAGTTTCTCGATCGCGCCGCACGAAACCCTGTCGCTGGTCGGCGAATCGGGCTGCGGCAAGTCGACGACGGCCAAGGCGATCGCCGGGCTGGTGCCCTACATCGGCAGCATTTCAATCGGCGGCCAGGACTTGTCGGCACTCAGCCGAAAGGAGCGCAAGGCTGTCCGCCGCAATGTGCAGATGATCTTTCAGGATCCCTTCGCGTCCCTCGACCCGCGCATGCGAGTAGGCGATCTCGTCGCCGAGCCTCTGCTGATCCACGGCCTTGGCGACAGAGAGCAACGGCGTGCCCAGATCGCCGCCCTGTTCGAACGCGTGGGCCTCTCCGCTGACCAGATGGAGCGCTATCCCCACGAATTCTCCGGCGGGCAGCGCCAGCGAATCTGCATTGCACGGGCGCTGGCGCTGCGACCGAAGCTGATCATTGCCGACGAGAGCGTCTCTGCTCTCGACGTGTCGGTGCAAGCGCGCGTGTTAAGTTTGCTGAAGGAACTGCAGCGCGAATTTGGCGTCGCATATCTCTTCATCTCGCACGACATGGCGGTGGTAGAAAACATCTCCGATCGCGTGGCGGTAATGTATCTGGGGCAGATCGTCGAGATGGGCACCCGCGACCAGATCTTCTCCAACCCGTGCCATCCTTACACAAAGCGGCTGATCGAAGCCGTTCCGGTTCCCGATCCAGGCCGCCGGCGCGCCCGGTTCGCCCGCTTGGACAGTGAAATTCCAAGCGCTGTGCGGCGCATCGGTGACGAGCCCCGGAAGCTCAAGCTTGAAGATGTTGGCGACGGCCACCTCGTCGCCACTTGAGCGAGCTTAGGCTACCTCGTCCAGCCAATCCGCAGGGCTCGGGGACAGCAGCCTATGCGATGCTCGGGCGCGGGAAATGATCGGCGATGCTGCTGCCGTGACAGCGCCAGTCGGCGATGCCAGTTTACATCTGACATGTTAGCGTGCTAACGCTACGTGCACATTGATTTCAACGGAGTTCGCATTGCCTTCCCGCTTTGGTCTTTCGGTTGCCCTAACCACACCCTTCGACCCGTCGGGGCAGATAGCGCTCGCGCCGATGATCGCGCATGCCCGAGCCTGCCTCGGCGCCGGCTGCAGCAGTGTGACGCTGTTCGGCACCACCGGCGAAGGAGCCTCGGTCGGCACCGACGAGCGGCGGATCGTGATCGAGGCCATGCTGGCGGCCGGTATTCCGGCACATCAGCTCGTTACCGGCGTGCTGGTCGATGCAGCCGAAGATGCCGCCGATCAGGCCCGGCACGCTTTGCAGCGCGGCGTTCGCAACATTCTGCTGGCTCCGCCGAGCTACTTCAAGAATGTCGGCGAGGACGGGCTGTTCGGATGGTTTTCCGCCGTCTTCGCCGCACTCGGTCCGCTGGCGCGCGACGTGCTCCTCTATAACATCCCCTCAGTCACCATGGTGCCGCTCCCGCTTGGGCTGATCGGCCGGCTGCGCACCGCTTTTCCCGCCGCGGTGGCCGGGGTGAAGGATTCCGGTGGGGACTGGAGCTACAGTGAGGCGCTGCTTGAAGCGCACGGCGATCTGGTGATCCTCATCGGCGACGAACGGCATCTGGCGAGAAGCGTGCGCCGCGGCGGACAGGGTGCGATTTCCGGCATGGCTAATTTTGTTACCGGCGAAATCCGCGCAATGGTCGAAGAGGGCCGCGACGACTCACGCGTCGAGGACTTCGTGCTCGAATTGCTCAAATACCCGGTCACGCCGGCGGTGAAGGTCATGGTCGCGCGCAAGATCGGCGACGAGCGCTGGCTGGCGGTTCGCCCGCCCCTGGAGGCGATCGGCCCGCAAGGACAGCGGCAGCTTGCTGCTGCATACGACAGGCTGTTTGCGACAGAGGCGGCCTGACCGACAAGGCCGGGCTGACCGACAAGGAAGCGAGCTGAAGTGGAAGACGGCAGCGAACCGATCACTCTCCGGGAGAAAGCCTATGCCAGCTTCACGCGGCATTTGCTGGCCCGTGATCTGCGGCCGGGGCAATTCGTGTCACAGCGCGAACTGGTCGCTTTCACCGGACTGCCGCTGGGTGCCATTCGCGAGATCGTTCCGCGTCTCGAGGCTGAGGGACTGCTGACCACCATCCCGCAGCGCGGCATGCAGATCGCGCATATCGACATCAATCTGATCCGCGAGGCGTTTCAGTTTCGGTTGTTCATGGAACGCGAGGCAGTGGCGCTATTCACGACCAGCGCTTCTGATGCCGAACTTGCCCGCATGCGGCGCGAACATGAGGAGATGTTGGCTCAAGCTCTGGGACAGGCGCCGACGCCGGAAATGGAGGCCAAGGCCCAGAACATCGACTGGGCCATGCACGACACCTTCATCAATGCGCTCGGCAACGAGATTATCGCCAAGGCCTACCTGGTCAACTCGGTGAAAATCCGGCTGATCCACCAGGAGCGTTTCCGCATCGACGGACGTGTGGTGCCGGTGATGCGCGAACATTTGGCTGTCATCGAAGCTATGGAGAGCCGCAATCCGCAAAAGGCGGTTGAAGCGATCAGTCTGCATATCGACAATGCGCGCCGGCTGGCGCTCCAGATCTGAGGAAATATAGCCGCGCCGCGGGTTCGCGGCGCATCCACAACGACAGCAACCGGGAGGAAGAAATGTCGTCCAATCTGTTCAACCCAACCAGGAGGCAACTCCTTGCCGGAACCGCAGCGCTAACCGCTGCCGGCCTTGTGGGGCTTCGCCCCGGCTTTGCCGCAGGCGTCGACTGGAAACGCTTTGCCGGGACGACGCTTGACGTCAATCTGGTGAAAAGCCCGCGCAGCGACACTATCCTGAAATATCTTGCCGAGTTCGAGGAACTGACCGGCATCAAGGTCAATGCCGAGGCGACGCCCGAGCAGCAGCAGCGCCAGAAGACGGTGATCGAGTTGAGCTCGGGCAAGCCGAGCTTCGATGTGGTGCATCTGAGCTACCACGTGCAGAAGCGCCAGTTCGAGAAGGGCGGCTGGCTGGCCGACATCGCCGGCTATCTCGCCGACCCGTCGCTCACCGATCCGGCGCTGGTCGAAAGCGACTTCGCCGAAGCCGGCATGCTGTTTGCCAAGGACGGCCAGGGCGTGCTGCGCTCGCTACCCTTCTCGGTGGACTACTGGATCCTCTACTGGAACAAGGAGCTGTTCGAGGCCAAGGGCCTCAAATACCCCGAGGCCTTCGAGCAACTGGTGGCCGCCGCCGAAGCGCTGACCGACCCCTCGACCAATACATACGGCTTCGTCGCCCGCGGGCTCAAGAACGCAAACACGCCGGTGTGGACGTCGCTGATGCTCGGCTACGACATGACGCCGCTCGATGACAAGGGCAAGCTGCGCACCGAGGCTCCCGAGGCGGTCGAGGCTGCCGCGCTCTATCAAAGATTGATGACCAAGTCCGCCCCTCCGGGCGTCACGGGGTTCAATTGGGCCGAAGCACAGTCTGCCTTCCTGCAGGGCAAGATCGGCATGTGGTTCGACGGTGTGGGTTTTGCGCCGCCGATGGAAAACCCGGAAAAGTCGCGGGTGGTCGGCAAAGTCGGTTACGGCGTCATGCCCAAGGGTCCCAAGGCGCATGCCTCGGGCACCTTCGGCGACGGGATTGGCGTTACCGCCGCCAGCGAGAAAAAGGAGGCTGCCTATCTGTTCTGCCAGTGGGCGGTATCGCCAGCCATGGGTGCACGGCTGTTGCAGGCCGGCGCCGGTGTTCCGTTCCGCAAATCAGTGCTGGAGGATCCCAAGGTGCGCGAAGGCGTCACCATGCCGGCAAGCTGGCTCGATGCCGTGGTCGGCTCGGGCAATATCAGCCGGCTGGCGCTGCCGGTCATCATCCCCGTCACCGAATTCCGCGACATCTATGGCGTGGCGCTGACCAACATGATTGCCGGCGCCGATCCCGCCGCGGAGCTGAAGAAGGCCACCGAGCAGTTCCAGCCGGTTCTCGACAGGAGCGAGCAGGGCTGATGTCGGCCACCACCCCAGAACAGACCGGGGTGACGATGCCGGTTATCGACGGGAGCCAGACCATCCGGCTGGCTCCCAACTACTGGCCTTTCGTTGTCCCCGCACTCGTCGTCGTCGGCGCCGTCATCGTCTTCCCCTGGGCTTTCACCCTGTGGATGAGCGTCAACCGCTGGACGCTCGGCCAGTCGCGGAGCTTTGCCGGGATGGAAAACTATCTCCGCCTGGCCAGCGACCCACGTTTCTGGGAATCCCTTGTTCATACGTTGACCTACACCTTCCTCTCGGTTGCAGCGCCGATGCTGCTGGGCACTCTGGCCGCCCTGATTTTCGACGCCAGGTTTCCGCTGCGAGGCTTGCTGCGCGGCGTCTTCGTCATGCCGATGATGGCGACACCCGTTGCCGTGGCACTGGTTTGGACCATGATGTTCCATCCTCAGCTTGGCGTGCTCAACTACCTGCTGTCGCTGGTCGGCATCCCGGCTCAGGAATGGATATTCAACGCCAACACGGTCATCCCGTCGCTGGTTGCGGTCGAGACCTGGCAGTGGACGCCGCTGGTCATGCTGATCGTGCTCGGCGGGCTCGCCTCGGTGCCGCGCGAGCCCTTCGAAAGCGCCGAGATCGACGGCGCCAATGCCTGGCAGCAATTCCGCTATCTCACTCTGCCGATGATCGCGCCGTTCCTGATGATCGCGGTCATCATCCGGACCATCGATGCGTTGAAGAGCTTCGACATCATCTACGCGATGACCCAGGGCGGCCCGGGCACGGCGTCGGAGACCATCAACATCTATCTCTACAACACCGCCTTCTCCTACTACGATATTGGCTACGGTTCGGCCATGGCCGTGGTGTTCTTCGTCGTCATCGTGGCCCTGTCTTTTGTCCTGCTGATGCTGCGCCAACGCTCGCAGTGGATCGATACGGAGGGCAAATAGATGAGTTCACGGCTGCTCAACCAGATCGGTCTGTTTTTCGCTGCCCTGGTTTTCGTCTCGCCGGCGATCCTGTTCTTCCTCTGGATGATCTCGTTGTCGCTGAAATTCGAAATCGATAACGGTGCCTATCCGCCGATCCTTATCCCCGAACGTTTCGCCTGGTCGAACTATGTGAAAGTGTTCGAGGAGAACAATTTCCTGCTGTATCTCTGGAATTCGGTTCTGGTCACCGGCACGGCGACCTTGCTGGCGCTGTTGATCGGCGTACCGGCCGGTTATGGCATCGCACGGCTCAAGGCTGAACGATCGGCGGTCGTCATCATGATCGCCCGCATGACGCCCGGACTATCCTATCTCATCCCGCTGTTTCTGCTGTTTCAATGGATCGGGATCCTCGGCACGCTCTGGCCGCAGATCATCATCCACCTGGTGGTGACGGTGCCGATCGTGGTCTGGGTGATGATCGGCTATTTCGAGACCACGCCGATGGAACTGGAGGAGGCGGCCAACATCGACGGCGCCAGCTCCTGGCAGGTTTTCCGGCTGGTTGCCCTGCCCATCGCCAAGCCGGGCATCGTCGTCGCCTTCATCCTGTCCGTGATCTTCTCGTGGAACAATTTCGTTTTCGGCGTGGTGCTCGCCAGCCGTGAGACGCGCACACTCCCGGTCGCCGTCTACAACATGCTGTCCTACGAGCAGGTCAGCTGGGGGCCGCTCGCCGCGGCGGCGCTGGTGGTGACGCTGCCGGTGCTGATCCTGACCATGTTCGCGCAAAGGCAGATCGTCGCGGGGCTGACCGCCGGCGCCGTCAAGGGCGGCTGAGGACGCGGCCTGACATCACCCTTTTCCAGGAAAGATCCAATGGCATCGGTAACAATCAACAACGTGCAGAAGGCCTTCGGGGCCACCAAGATCATTCACGACGTCAGCGTCGACATCGCCGACGGCGAATTCGTCATCCTGGTCGGTCCGTCGGGATGCGGAAAATCGACGCTGCTGCGCATGATCGCAGGCCTTGAAACGATCTCCGGCGGAAAGATCGCCATCGGCGAACGCATGGTCAACAATCTGCGCGCGCGGGACCGGAACATCGCCATGGTGTTTCAGAATTATGCGCTCTATCCGCATATGACTGTTGCCGACAATATGGGCTTTGCCCTCAAGATCAAGAAAGCCGATCCGGCCGACACCGCTGGCCGGGTCCGGAAGGCAGCCGGCATTCTTGGCCTGGAAAAGTTGCTTGACCGCTATCCGCGCCAGCTTTCTGGCGGCCAGCGTCAGCGCGTTGCCATGGGCCGCGCGATCGTACGCGACCCACAGGTCTTCCTGTTCGACGAGCCGCTCTCCAACCTCGATGCCAAATTGCGCGTCCAGATGCGCGGCGAGATCAAGGCCCTGCACCAGCGGCTGGGTACTACGACGATCTATGTCACGCACGACCAGATCGAGGCCATGACCATGGCCGACAAGATCGTCGTGCTGCATGACGGCCTAGTCGAGCAGATCGGCGCGCCGCTGGACCTCTACGACCGTCCGGCCAACCTCTTCGTTGCCGGTTTCATAGGCTCGCCCGCCATGAACTTCATTGCCGGCCGCATCGAGGAGGGCGTGTTCCGCAGCGCCGGCGGGTTGATCCTGCCGTTGCCGGAAGGCGCCCGGCCGAAGGATGCCGCGGGACGCGAACTCGTCTACGGCATTCGACCGGAACATATCCGGGCAACCGGGCAGGGCGTGCCGGGCACGATCACGCTTCTCGAGGCGACCGGCTCGGAAATCTTCGCCAGGGTCGATTGCTCCGGTGAAGAAATCTCCTGCCTCTTCCGAGAAAGGCTTGCGCTCAAGCAAGGCGAAGGGGTGCGGATCGAAATCGATCGCGCATGTGCGCATCTGTTCAACGCAGCAACCGGTCGGCGCATCTGACTCGGTGGTTGGTGAATGCGTGGTTGGCCTTAGGTCGGCAATGCGAATTCACCGGCGAGTTCGATGGCGCGGCCTTCGCGGGCCGATCTCTCGGCGGCAAGACCCATGACGACAGCCCACCAGCCGTCTCGCAAGGTCACTTCCACTTTGCCTTGTCCGCGCACCGCAGCGGTGAAGCGAGCGTGCTCGAAAAAGGTCGAACCGTTATGGTCGCCTGCCTCGAGCAGCCGGGGGTCGACGGGAATCTCCAGCAGTCGTGGTCCAGGCGGATCGCGCGGGCTGACGATCAACTGGGGCACTGGCGCAGGGCCAAGGTGGGTCGGCCAGAAACGGCCTGGTCCGGGCACCAGACATTCGATCTTTCCGTCGCCGCCGACAGCGCAGAGTTCCTCCTGGTAGCGGCTGCCCTCGGCAAACATGCAGAGTTCCAGCATGGCGCGCGCGCCGCTCGCGAAATCAACCAGCACATAGCCATGGTCAAGGATATCCGGCCTCTCACCGCCATAGCGTTCGTCGAGATGGTTTACGGCCTGTCCAGCGCTCGCCATCACACGGACGGGATCCGATTCAAGGATCAGCCGCATCAGGTCGAAGAAGTGGCAGCACTTCTCGACGAACGTGCCGCCGGTGTTGCGGTTGAAGCGGTTCCAGTCGCCGACTTTGGCCAGAAACGGGAAGCGGTGCTCGCGGACCGTCAGCATGCGGATGCCGCCGGTGGCGTGGCGCGCCTGCTCGATGAATGCGGCGACGGGCGGCATATAGCGGTATTCCATGGCCACCCAGACAAGCGGAAGCCGAGCTTTCAGCGCCGCGATCCGCTCCTCGTCGGCGGCGTCGGTGAAGAGCGGCTTTTCCACCAGTACCGGCAGTGGTCGAAGTGCGGCGATCTGCTCCATCTGACTGAGGTGCTGGTGATTGGGGCTGGCAATCAAGACGCTGTCCACCTCGTCCATCGCCAGCAGTTCGGCGATCGATGCCGCCGATCGCGCGCCCGACGCCGTCGCCAGCGACGCCGCCAACATGCCGGGGTCCGGCTCGACGATCGCGGCCACGTGCGCGTCGGGCAACAGAGCGATATTGCGGATATGCTCGCGGCCCATCATGCCGCAGCCGATGATGCCGTAGCCGATCGATGATCTGGTCACGCTGCGTCTTCCTCCGGCCTATCTGAAACGCGTGACGTACCGCGCCGCGCCCGGATCGAACCAGCTGCTGGAATATTCCGCGCTGGCGCCGTCGCCAGCCCAGGCGATACGTTCTATGAACCCCACGACCGTCCCCGGCGGTGGCCTGAATTCGAGCGGGGCCCAGTCCGGCGCGGGTGCGACGGCAACATGGTCTTCGGCGCGAACGATCGAAAAGCCGAGAGCGAGCCGGTAGTGGAGATAGAGGGATTCCGACAAATCCTCGCGCTTGAGCCGCTCGGCGCGGCTGACGTCCAGCCAGATCTCCTCGACCGCGGCCGGCTCGCCGTCGAGCCGCCGCAGCCGGCGTATACGGTGGGCTTCGCCGGCGCTGCCGAATTGCGGCAGGTCGGCGGGCTTGCGCAGTCGCTCGACGGACAGCACGTCGGCGCTCGGCAGGCCGCCGCCGCCGATACGCTCCAGGCGAAAGAAAGCATAGACCCCGAGCAAGTCGCCGCGCGCCCGCACATAGTTACCCGAGCCCTGGATGCGGTCGAGAAGGCCCTTTTCGGTCAAATCTGCCAGCGCCCGCCTGAGCGTGCCGACGGCAATCCCGAGGCTCGCGGCCATCTCGCGCTCGGGCGGCAACCGCGCCCCGTCGGCCAGCCGTCCGGCCGCGATTTCGCGGATCAGCATTTCGCTGGTCTGCAAGTGCACAGGCAAGGGCCCGCGCATCTGGCTGGATCGGTGGCCGGGGTCAGCCCTTGTCAAATGCATCCCGCGTTCCAATCGCATCCCGGTTTCGGGTTTGGCTCAAATTGATACAGTATTGATCTACACCAAAACGAATGCTACGCAAGCCCTGTTCGCAGCTCCGGACCTCTTTGAAGAATGGCCCGAGCTTCTTTTTTGAAGAGTGGCAATGAGCATCGTCCCAATCACCTCGCCGGATCTCGATGCAGCCGAAGTCTCGTGGTTCGCCGCACTCTGCTCGGACGACTATCGCTATCTCGGTGTGCCGGACGGCGCGTTGCGCTCGAGCTGGGCGCATTGCTCCGAGATCGTGAAGGCGTCCGAGGAACTAGGTTTCCGCAACATCCTGTGTCCGTCGTCCTATCAGGTCGGCCAGGACACGCTGAGCTTCGCAGCCGGCTGCGCGCCGATCACCTCGAAGATCAATCTGCTCGCCGCTGTGCGCTGCGGCGAGATGCAGCCGATCATGCTGGCGCGCACGATTGCGACGCTGGATCACATGCTGGAAGGCCGGCTGACGGTGAACATCATTTCGTCGGACTTTCCGGGCGAGACAGCCGACAACGCCTACCGTTATCAGCGTTCGCGCGAGGTTGTGCAGATCCTGCGCCGGGCGTGGACCAGGGACAGCATCGATTTCGAGGGCGAGGTCTATCGCTATAAAGGACTCTCGACGGCGCCAGCGAAGCCCTATCAGCAAAATGGCGGCCCGCTGCTCTATTTCGGCGGTTATTCGCCCGACGCGCTCGAGCTTTGCGCCGAACAGTGCGATGTCTACCTGATGTGGCCGGAAACCAGGGAGGAACTTGCCGGGCGCATGAAAGCCGTCCACGAACGCGCCGAGCGTCATGGGCGGACGCTCGACTACGGCCTGCGCGTCCACATGATCGTGCGCGACACCGAGGCCGAGGCAAAGGAATATGCCCGGGAGCTGGTTTCGAAGCTGGACGACGAGCAGGGCAGGGCGATCCGCGAGCGCGCGCTCGACGCCCGATCGCTCGGCGTATCGCACCAGGCCAGGAACCGCCAGATCGCCGATGCCGAAGGCTATGTCGAGCCGCGTCTGTGGACGGGTGTCGGGCGAGCGCGCTCTGGCTGCGGCGCGGCGCTGGTGGGCTCGACCGATCAGGTTCTGTCGGAAATCGAGGCATATATGAAGATGGGGATCCGCGCCTTCATCTTTTCCGGCTACCCGCATCTCGACGAGGCGCGCCATTTCGGCACCAAGGTGCTGCCCCAGCTCAAGACATGCTCGCTCCCGCACGCCTATGGCCGGGTGCCGGAACGGATCCCGGCGACACCACTGGGAACGGGGGAGCGCCGCTGATGGAGCATGTCGTGTGCGATCCACGCCTTTTGCGCAATGCCTTCGGGCGCTTCGCCACAGGCGTAACGGTCGTCACCACTGGCACGGCCGACGGCCCGGTCGCAATCACTGCCAACAGCTTCTCATCCGTGTCGCTCGACCCGCCGCTGGTCCTCTGGTCAATCGGCCGCCACTCGCGCCGGTTCGAAGCCTTCGCTAATTCCGCGCACTACGCCATTCACGTGCTGGCGGAAGATCAAATCGATCTGTGCTGGCGTTTTTCGAAGTCGGGGACGGACTTTGCCGATCTTGACCTGTCGTGGAACGAGCACGGCGTGCCATTGCTGCCGCGCGCGCTGGCGCGGTTCGAATGCAGCGTCGCCGACCGTTTCCCGGCTGGCGACCATATGATCCTGCTTGGACGTGTCCTTGAACTGGAGACGCAAAAGGGTTTGCCGCTGCTCTTTGCTGGCGGCAAGTCGCGCGCTCAAGAGGCCAGTTGATGACCGCCGGCGCCGCTCCGGGCTGGTGCCGTCGACTGGCGCACCACGAGATTGCAGGCAAGCTCGACGCGGCGCGGCGGCGACCCCGAATGGGCCATGTCGTCGAGCAGCAGGCTAAGTGCTGCCGATCCGATCTCGCGCATGGGAATGTGCATCGCCGTCAGCGGCGGGTTGCAGAAGGCAGCGAGCGGCAAGTCGTCCATACCGACCACGGACACATCGCCAGGCACCGAATATCCGGCCTCCTGGACGCCGGCGATGGCACCAAACGCCAGGCTGTCGCCGGCCGTCAGCACGGCGGTGAAATCGAGGCCGCGGGCCGCGATGCGCTTGGTCACGGCTCTGCTCGCAAGTTCCGGCAGCCAGTCCTGCACCTCGACCACAAAGTCGTCGAAGCCGGCAATGCCGGCCGTGATCAGCGCGTCGCGCCAACCTTCATAGCGCCGCTCGATTGTGCGCCGGCCACGCCGCATCAGGAACAGGATGCGGCGGTGGCCAAGGCCGATCAGATGCTGCGCGGCAAGCATGGCGCCAGAGCGATTGCAGGGCGTCACGCTCGAATGGCGCATCGAGGGATCGTCGCCGTTGACGAGCACGATCGGCTTAGCGAAGCCGGCTGTCAGCGTCAGCACATCGTCATCGTCCAGCGTCAGAAACAGGCAACCGGCGACGCTGTCGTCGCGCTCGGATTCACGCAGCAGCGCGATTTCGTCCTCGGGCGCCGAAACCGGCCGGGTCACCAGTTCGACGCCCAGCAACCCGGCACGCTCGTTCAGTCCATCAAGGACATGGTAGGTGAACTGATTGCGGGCACTGTCCACCATTGCCACGCTGCTTGCGGCCAGGATGACCTTGCGGCCGGCAACCGAGGCGGGAATGGCGTAGTTCATCGACTTCGCCGTTTCGATGATCCTGGTGCGAAGCTCATCCCTCACGCCGCCGACGCCGCTCAGCGCACGGGAGGCGGTGCTGACCGACACGCCGCAACGCGCCGCGATCTCCTCAAGTCGAATGCGGCGGCTGGGGCGGCCGCGCTTGCCCTGGATATTCATCCGCTTCGTTATCTCCGGCAAAGTCATCCGATTAATGCAAAAAATTTTCAGATTGCGCAAGAAAAATGGCTGTGAAACAGTTCTGATGAAGCGGGAGAAACGGGAGGAGTGATGCCGCTATCGGCCGAACGCCTGAATTCCGCGCTTGCCAGCCTCGTGGCGGGCATGACCGGCTTGCGTCATGACGGGCGGTTCCATGAGCCTAATCTCGACGGCACGCCGGGCGACTATGTCAGCTTCGACAGCTGGGAATGGCCACAAGGCGTGGGGCTCTACGGGCTGGTTCGGCTGTGGGCGCAGACCGGCGACGATCGGCTGCTGCAGACGATCGAGACCTGGTATGATCGACGCATCGCTGCCGGTCTCCCGGCGATGAACGTCAACACCACCGCGCCTCTGCTGGCGCTAAGCGAATTGTGGCGACGGCGGCGCCAGCCGCGCTTCGAGCCGGTCCTGCGCGAATGGGCCGAGCAGGTAGTCATCGCCTTGCCGCGGACGCCCGAAGGCGGTTTCCAGCATGATGTTTCGGACCGGGTCAACGACGACGAATTGTGGGACGACACGCTGTTCATGGTGGCGCTGTTCCTCGCATCCTACGGCCAGGCTGCCGGCCAGCGTCGCTTCGTCGAGGAAGCAGAAAGGCAATTCCTGGTTCACGCCCGTTATCTCGCTGACCCGGCATCAGGGCTGTGGTTTCACGGCTGGACGTTCGCGGGACGGCACAATTTCGCCCGTGCGCGTTGGGCGAGAGGCAATGCCTGGATTACCGTCGGTATTCTCGAACTGGTGGAGTTCGCCGAAATTGCACCTTCGGTCCGAGCCTATCTGCTCGGCGTGCTGGACACGCAGATCAACGCCCTGCTCGAGGTGCAGGCAGGTTCGGGCGCATGGCACACTCTGCTCGACGACCCGATGTCTTACGAGGAGATTTCCGCCACGGCCGGCTTCGGCTACGGGTTGATGAAGGCCGCGCGGCTCGGAATCGGCTCGACAGAGTGCCGTGCCGCCGGCCTCCGCGCCTTGGAAGCCGTGGTGGCCAACATCGATGACAAAGGTGTGGTGGCGAACGTGTCCTATGGCACACGCATGGGCGCCGACCTGCAGTTCTATCGCGATATACCCATCCATCCGACGGGCTACGGGCAGGCGCTGGCCATTCTGTGCCTGACCGAAGGGGCGCGGCATCTGCAGTCGAAGGTGGAGGCGGCGTGATGCGGACGCTCTATGGCGCGTCGCCGGGCGATATTGCCGGCATGGACACGGACCGGCTGAGGGCCGAGTTCCTCGTCGACGGCTTGTTCCGGCCTGGCGCGATCGAATTCGTCTACACCCATGTCGACCGCATGATCTTCGGTGGCGCGATGCCGCTGGCCAACCCGCTGGCATTCGGCAACGGGGCCGAAGTCGGCACCCCGCTCTTCTTTGACGCGCGCGAGATGGGCATCGCCAATCTCGGCGGCAATGGCACGGTCGCGGTGGACGGCCGGCGCTTTCACGTGGCTAACCGCGACATCGTCTATGTCGGACGTGGAGCGCGTGAGGTGACGCTGGAGAGCGACGATCCGGAGAGGCCGGCACGCTTCTACATGAACTCGGTGCCGGCCGGCGCCGATGTTGCGCACCGTCTCATCGTCAGCAGCGAAGCCAGGCCGCTTGTGCTCGGCGAGGAGGCCCGCGCGAACAGGCGCACGCTGCGTATGTACATCCATCCCGAAGTGGCCCCGTCCTGCCTCTTGCTGATGGGGATCACCGACCTCGCGCCGGGCAGTGTGTGGAACACCATGCCGCCGCATCTGCATGAGCGGCGCATGGAAGCTTATTGCTATTTCGACCTCGCCGAGGCCGACCGTGTAATCCATCTGATGGGCCGGCCAGACAAGACGCGCCACCTGATGGTCGCTGACGGCGACGTCGTCCTGTCGCCTGCCTGGTCTATCCATATGGGTGCCGGGACCGGCCCCTATGCCTTCGTCTGGGGCATGACCGGCGAGAACCAGGCCTACACCGATGTCGATCCAGTTGCCGTGAAGGATTTGCGATGAGCGAGGCCGCGCAAAGCGTTCGGACGGACTTTACGCTGCGCCGGCCGCTCATGGCGGGGCAGCCAATCGTCTATTGGCGGCTCGGGTCTATCGCCGAGCAACGCTACGACGTGGCCGACCAGCCCATGCAAGGCGAGATGGATCCCTTCTTCTTCCTGACCAAGCACAAGAATTTCATTCCCCATGAATATCCGTGCCGCGCGCAGTTCGCAGCGGAACGACGCGGCAAGCGACCACAGGTCAGCGCCGAATTCGGCGCCGAGCGCATCTGGCTGCCCTTCGCCTCGCCGCGCATCGACCTATCGGGCTTCTGGTTCCGGCCGACGGTGCTTGGAACCTGGGCCGAGACCACCATCGAGGCGGCCTCGACTGGCGAGGCGCTGGTGCGGCTGCGCACATGCGGCGGCGCCACACTCTTTGCCAATGGCGAGGAAGCCGGCTGGATGGCGCCCTACGGCCGCAATCTGGAAAGTGCAGAGCATTTCAAGATCGCGCTGAAGGCCGGCCGCAACGACGTCCGGATATGGTTCGACGATCTCGCAGAGCGCGACGCCCGCTACTATTTCCAGCTCGATTATCTATCCGGTCCGGCTGCTTCGGTGGCACTGCCGATCGAAGTCGAGAGCGGCGTTGCCGATGCGATGGAAGCAGCCCTTGACGACATGCATTTCGACCGTCCCGCCTATGACGGCGGCGAGGTGGCGCTCGTCACCGGCGTGGCCCTGCCGCGCGACGCGCAAGTCGAGATCGAGATCGAAGGCGATTTCATGTCGATCGAGACGCCGGTGCGCTTCGCCTTCGATCTGCCGGCGGGCCAGACGCGGCTGCCGATCGCCGATACCGAGCAGCTGCCGGCCGACTTTCGCCATTTCAAGGTGGCGCTGACGGTCGCAGACCATTCCGTATCGCGTGTCTTCGGCGTCGAGATATGCCACGCGCGCCGTCAGGGCGATGCGCCGGAAACGCTTACCGCGCGTATAGATGAAGCCCTGCGCGAGGTCGCCGGTCACGCCGAGGCCGACACCGTGCGCGCGCTGGCGCGCCTGGCGATCGGGCGGCAGGGCGCCGAGACCGACGCCATGATCTCCGGCACGCTGCCGGCGATCGAGGATTGTCACGATTGCGCCGACTTCATCCTGGTGCCGCTGCTGTGGTGCCGCAAGGCCTATGGCGATCGGCTGGAAGCGAGCCTGCGCGCGCGCGTCGACAACGCCATCCTCGGCTATCGCTACTGGATGGACGAGCCCGGCAATGATGTGCAGTGGTACTTCTCCGAGAACCACGCGCTGCTCTTCCACACCGCCGCCTATATTGCCGGGGGCCTGTTGCCTGATGTGCGGTTCGTGCGGTCGGGCCGCCTTGGCCGCGAACAGTCCGCGGTTGGAGCCGCGCGTGTACGCGCCTGGCTCGACCATTTCGAGGCATGGGAGATGGCCGAGTTCAACTCGGCGCCTTATTTCCCGATCGACCTCAAGGGCCTGTGCGCGCTCTACGCGCTGGCCCCGGACAAGGACATCGCCGAACGTGTCGGCAAGGCAATCATACGCCTGCTTGAACTCGTCGCCCGCTCGGCGCACCGCGGCATTCTCACCGGGGCGCAGGGCCGCTCCTATGAGCACACGCTGCGCGCCGCGCGTTCCCTGGAATTATCCGGCATCTGCCGCATGCTTTGGGGCAAGGGCAATTACGGCATGCGCTTTCACGCGCTGCCGCAGCTGGCACTCTGTCTGCGGGATCACGATTTGAGCGTTCCCGATGGGTTGGCTGCAATTGCTTCCCTCACCGACGATACGGCGTGGGAATGGACTTTCGCGCAGGGACAAGACCGCTTCGCGCGGCTCTACCACTATAAGACGCGCAACCATGCGATGGGCAGCGCCGCTGGCTACCGCTGGAACCAATGGGGCTATCAGGAAACCGTCATTCACGCCCGGCTGGGCAAGAATCCGGATGCGCAGATCTGGATCAACCACCCCGGCGAAGTGCTGCAGTCGGGATATGGCAGACCATCATATTGGGGCGGCTCAGGCACTTTGCCCCGGCTTCACCAATACCGCGACCTCGCCATAGTCAGCTTCTCCTGCTCGGATGAACAGCCCGACTTTTCACACGCCTGGTTCCCCGCAAGTGCCTTCGATGCCGTGCAAGTGGGTGGCGATCGGGCGCTCGCGCAATCTGGCGACGCCTTCGTCATGTTGAAGACGGATGTTCCGCTCACGCAGGTCGTGGCCGGCCCGACCGCCGGCAACGAGTTGCGGGCGGCGGGACGCAGGACGACATGGATCGTCCGCCTCGGTGATCGGAATGCCAATCTGCCGGCGCTCGACGCGTGGGCGGGCGCCTTTGCCGGCCTGTCTGTGCGGTCGGGTCCAGACGGCGAGTTGACCGCCGAGGATCCGGAGTACGGCACGGTGCATTTCCTGGCCGACGCAAGGATTGTGGCTGAGGGACGTACACTCGATCCGGCCAATTGGACCGTGCGCGGTGAGGCGATGCGCATGAAGCAAAGAGAGTAGGGAGGAAATCGGCTGCGACGCTCAAGAGGAGAGGGCGTGGCCGCTTGAACCATCGGGGCGCCGCCCCGCTAAAGGAGGAGACCAAGCATGAATAAGACCCGCACTTTGCTGGCCGCGCTATCGGTCAGTCTGCTCGCATCGACCAGCGCGTTTGCCGGTGACGTGCGCATCATGTGGTATTCGGACGGTGTCGAGGGCGATGTCATCCAGGACATTCTGAACCGCTTCATGAAGGACAATCCCGAGATCCACGTCACGCTCGACAACGTCGCCTACAAGGTGATCCAGGAGCAGCTGCCCATCCAGCTCGAAGCCGGCCAGGGGCCGGACATCGCTCGCGTCACGAACATCAAGGAGCTTGCCCAGCACTGGCTCGATCTCAGGCCACTGGTGGCCGATCCGAAATACTGGGAGGCCAATTTCGCTGACACGCTGGACTGGATGCGCCCCGATGGCTCCAACGCCATCCCGGGTTTCATGACCCAGCTCACGCTCACTGGCGGCTTCGCCAACAAGACGCTGTTCGAACAGGCCGGCGTGCCGCTGCCCGGTGACAAGGCGACCTGGGACGACTGGATCGCCGCCGCCGCCGAGGTGGCGAAGAGCCAGCAGCTTCCGGCTGCCTTCGCCATCGACCGTTCCGGTCACCGCATTTCGGGTCCGAATGTCTCCTTCGGAGCGAACTATATAGGCCCCGATGGCATGCCGGCGAAAGTGGACGACGGCACCAAGGCGTTCGTCGGCAAGCTCGTCGACTGGACCGCCAAGGGCCTGATGCTGAAGGATACCTGGGTGTCGGCGGCAGGCTCGACCTATCGCGCGGCCGCCGACGACTTCATCAACGCCCAGATCCCGTTCTACTATTCGGGCAGCTGGCAGGTCGCCAATCTGTCGACCAAGATCGGCGATAGTTTCGACTGGGTGGCAACCGGCTCGCCCTGCGGTACCGCAGGATGTTCGGGGGTGAAGGGCGGCGCGGCGCTGGTTGCCATCAAATACACCAAAAATCCCAAGGACGTCGCCAAGGTCATGGATTATCTGGCCCGTGAAGACGTGGTGAAAGAATTCAGCGAGCGCACGCTGTTTCTGCCCGCGCACAAGGGCGTCGTAGACAAGGGCGGGCTGAAATGGGTCTCGGCCGACAAGAACGTCGGTCCGGCGCTCGACAAGTTCGTCAAGGCGGCGGGTGAAACCCTGCCGGCGGCCGATGCGCTGCCGCCGTGGAAGTGGGCCAACGCTTACTTCGCCGCGCTGGTGACGCGCGTCAGCCAAGTGATGGCCGGCGAACTCAGCCTCGACGATGCCTGGGGCAGAATCGACCAGGATATCGCCGACAAGGTTGCCGAGGCGAAGTGACCGCCGCCGCGACACTGAAGGCATGGACTGGCGCCGCGCTCGCGGCGCCGGTCGTCTGGCTGGCATCGATCGTCAACGTGCCGCTGAAGTTCTGGCAGCGCGCGACGGGCACCGGTGGCATGGCCGCGTTCTTCCTCGCGCCAAACATGGCGATCTTCGGCATTTTCGTCCTGGTGCCGATGATCATCAACTTCTTCTATTCGGCCACGTCGGGAACGGCCTACTTCCTGCAGGACCGAACCTATGTGGGGCTCGAGCAATACCGCCGCCTGCTCGATTGCGGCAACTACCTGGACACTGCCACTTGCCACGAGGATCTCTTCTGGAAGGCCGTGCACAATACGGGCCTGTTCGTCGTCGTGCAGGTGGCGCTGATGACGGCCGTGTCGATGGCGACAGCGTTGATCCTCAACCGCGAGATCGTCGGGCGCAGCTTCTGGCGCGCGGTGTTCTTCTTTCCGGTGCTGCTGTCGCCCGTCGTCACCGGCCTGATCTGGCGTTGGATCCTGCAGCGCCAGGGCCTGCTCAACCTGATCGTCCATGATCTGGGCGGCGAGCCGCACAACTGGCTGACGGACCGTTTCTGGGCCTTCACCGCCGCCGTCAGCGTTTCGGTCTGGGCACATATGGGCTTTTACACGCTCATCCTGCTTGCCGGATTGCAGGCGATCCCGCGCGACCTTTACGAAGCGGCCGAGATGGACGGCACGAAGCCGGCGCGGGTGTTCTGGCGCATCACGCTGCCGCTGCTGATGCCGAATCTGCTTGTCGTCATCGTACTGACGCTGATCCGCGCCGTGCAGATCTTCGACGAAGTCTATGTGCTGACGGGTGGAGGGCCGGGAACCTCGACCCTCTATATCACGCAGTACATCTATGAGATCGGCTTCGCCTCCCTGTTGCGCAATCCGGGGCTGGCTTCGGCGGCTTCGATCCTGATGGGGTTGGTGCTGGTCGTGCTCACCTTGGTTCAGCTGCAGGTCGGACGCCGGGGTGAGCGGAAAGGAGCCCGCGAATGAGCCGGGTCGTGACATTCCTGACCCGCCGGCGCGGCGGTCGCGGCTGGCACTGGACGGATATCGTGAGCTGGCTGTGGCTGCTCGGCGGTGTTGTCATCATGTTCGGCCCGGCCGTCTGGCTGGTGGGTTCGTCATTCAAGACGCCGGCACAGCTCGCCGAGTTCCCCCCGACCATAATGCCTTATGTCAGCCAACAGGCGACGGTCGAAGGCTACGACAAGCCGCTGGCCCTCTACAGGGTGAAGCTGCCGGATGGTTCGAGCAAGGTGCTGGCCGAGGTGCGGCGCATCGGCATCATGGCGCAGATGGTGGACCCGCAGGCGCCGAAGGATGTCGTCAAGATCAACATCGCCGACCGGCAGCCGGTGCGCGAAATCGGCTTCGCGACGGAGAACTACACCGAGCCCTTCGTCCATTTCGACTTCCTGCGCTATCTGCGCAATTCGATTTTTGTGACGGCAATGGCGACGCTGATCACGCTGCTCACCAATTCGATGGCCGCATTCGCCTTGTCGAAATACAAGTTCCGCGGTCGCGATCTGACGATGCTTGTTATCGTCGGTACGCTGATGGTGCCGCTGTCGGTCATCCTGGTGCCGCTCTATTCGGTGGTGGGCGCCGTTGGGCTGCTCGATTCGCTGTGGGGCGTGATCTTGCCGACCGTGGCGACGCCAACCGGCGTCTTCCTGCTGCGCCAATACATGCTGACCATCCCCGACGAGCTGCTCGATGCGGCTCGCATGGACAATGCTTCCGAATGGCAGATTTACTGGCGCATCGTATTGCCGCTTGCAGCACCGGCGCTCGCCGTGCTGGCGATCTTCTCGGTCGTCTGGCGCTGGAACGACTTTCTGTGGCCGCTGGTGGTGCTGTCGCGCAAGGAACTCTACACACTCCAGGTCGGCCTCAATACCTATGCCGGCCAGCTAAACGTGCAGTGGCACTACATCCTGGCGATGACCGTGGTGACGATGATCCCCGTCGTCCTCGTCTTCGTCTTCCTGCAGCGTTACATCACTTCCGGCATTGCCGGCACCGGGCTGAAGTGAGGATGTCATGGGACGGATAACGCTGACCAACATCGATCGCGCTTACGGCAAGATGAAGATCTTGCACGGCATCAACCTCGACGTCGGTGACGGCGAGATGCTGGTCCTCGTCGGCCCGTCGGGTTGCGGCAAGTCCACGCTGCTGCGGCTGATTGCCGGGCTCGATCGACCGACCGACGGCAAGATCGAGATCGACGGGGTCGACGTCACCAACGTTTCGGCCGCGCAGCGCGGTCTGGCAATGGTGTTTCAGTCTTACGCGCTCTACCCGCACATGAGCGTGCGCCAGAACCTCGCCTTTGGCCTCGAAAACATCCGTATGCCCAAAGCCGAGATCGACGCGCGGATCACGGAAGCGACGCGCATGCTGGAAATTGCTCCCTATCTAGACCGCCGGCCCGGTCAACTGTCGGGCGGCCAGAAGCAGCGCGTGGCAATCGGCCGTGCGGTGGTGCGCAATCCGACCGCCTTTCTACTCGATGAACCGCTGTCCAACCTCGATGCCGAACTGCGTATCACCATGCGCGCTGAACTGGCGGGCCTACACCGGCGGCTGGCAACCACGATGATCTACGTCACCCATGACCAGATCGAGGCGATGACGCTGGCGGACCGCATCGTGGTCATGCGCTCGGGGCGGATCGAACAGGTTGGCCGGCCGCTCGATCTCTACAACGCGCCGGCCAACCTGTTCGTCGCCGGCTTCATCGGCGCGCCGCGGATGAACCTGCTGCCGGTGAAGGTGCGTTCGGCAAGCGGCGCCGAGGTGCGTGTCGAAGGTCCAGGCGGGCTCTCAGCCTCGATCGCGGCCGATGGGGTCGCGCTGAAACCGGGAGACGACGCGACGCTTGGCATCCGGCCACACGACATCCAACTTTCGAATGGCAGCAAGGGATCGGTGGAAGCGCGTGTAATGCTGGCCGAGGCGTTGGGACCGGAAACCGTTGTCCACGCCACCATTGCCGGCGACAGCAAACTGATCGCCGTTCTCAAGCAGCAGGGCGTTGAAACGCAAGGGCCGCCGATCAACCTCGCTCTGCCGCCGGAGCGCATGCATCTCTTCGATGCCGCCGGGCTGCGCGTTCCACAGCGTTAGCCTCACGCGAGGCCATCGTTAGGGGCCTCGTAGTGGCGATATCTCCGCGCAATACATGGATTTCCATGAGATGCAGCCGAGGCATGGCGGAACTAGATTTAGGCGGTGAGTTCGCCTGTCCAGATATTGAAAACAAGTGCTATATCAAGCGCTGACGGTCCCCAGGCTTTTTTGTCCGACAGGAGAAGCCAATGACACCAGCGTCCAACTCACTTGGCGAAATCGACCCCGAAGCAACGCTTGCGCTGCAAATCATCGAGAGCATGCCCGGCCACGCGTGGGCAGCCGATGCCGCCGGAAGATTCACCTATGTCAGCCCAAACACCCTGGCGTTCCTCGGCAACACGCATGAGGATCTCAACACTTCCGAAGACGACGATGAGTTCGGCTGGCGTCGAGCTGTCCATCCCGACGATTATGATCCTGTAGCCGCCAGATGGCGGCATTGCCTCGAAACCGGCGATCCCTATGATACCGAGCATCGTCTGCGGCGCGCCGATGGCGTCTATCGCTGGTTTCGAAGCTCAGGACGACCTTTTCGCGATAGCCAGGGGCGCATCATTCAATGGTACGGCACGACAATAGACATTGAGGATCAGAAGCGGGCCGAGTCAGCATTGCGCGACCGGGAGGGGGAACTCTCGCAGCTCGTGGATATGGTCCCGAGTCACATCTGGCGGCTCGATCCCGACGGCGAGCCGATCTTCTTCAATGGGCGCATGGTTGACTTTCTTGGCCTCGACGTAGCGGATCTGGACCGACCGGGCATGAGCCGGCTGGCGGCGATGATACAGGCCGCCGTTCATCCGGACGACGCGGCAGCATTCGGCGATGCACTCCGCGGTTGCTTCGCTACCGGTGCGAGCTTCGCCATGCGCTATCGCCTGCGCCGTGCCGATGGCGTCTATCGCTGGATGTCGAGCCGGGCGGAGCCGATGCGCGATGACGCCGGCCGCATCGTCCAGTGGTATGGCCTCTGTCACGATATAGACGATCAGATGCACGCCGAAGCGGCGTTGCGGCAGAGCGAGCAACAACTTCGGCACATGATCGACGCCGTGCCGGTCCGTATCTGGAGCGTGATGCCGACCGGCGGGCCGGTCTACTTCAACAAGCGATACCAGGACCATTTCCGCTCCGTTATCGCCAACTTTGACGCGCTCGGCGAGCCGGGAATCGAAACGTTGCTGTACGAGGTGATTCATCCCGAAGATGCTCCCGAGGTGCAGCGCACGTTGCTGAGTTGTTTCGAAACTGGCGGCGGCTCCGCGATGCGGTTTCGCTGGCGCGAAAAAGACGGCACCTATCGCTGGGCTGAGTGCAGGGTCGAGCCGCGGCGCGATGACGACGGAACGGTCGTGCAGTGGTACGGGGTTTCTCTCGACATCGACGATGAGGTGCGCGCGCAGGCGGCGTTGCGCAAAAGTGAGCGGCGCCTTCAGCAGCTTATCGACACCGTGCCCGCTTTGATCTGGAGTACGACACCGGAAGGGACGCCATCCTACGTCAACAAGCGGTTCACCGATGTAACCGGGGCCACGCTCCATGACATCACGGCCCCGGACGGCTCGCCGTCGCTGAGCGTCATCCACCCAGACGATATCGACACCGCACGGCAGGCGATCCGCCATTCATTCGCAACGGGCGTGCCTTACGTTCAGAGATATCGCCAACGGCGGGCCGACGGCGGCTATCGCTGGACCGAGACTCGCGCCGAGCCGCTGCGCGACGAAGATGGCAGCATTCTCCAATGGTACGGTGTGAGCGTCGACATCCATGACCTGGTGACCACGCAAGCGGCGTTGCACGACCGGGAACGAGAGCTCTCGCAACTCGTCAACATGGTTCCGAGCTACCTCTGGCGGCTGTCTCCCAACGGTGAGCCGACCTTCTTCAACAAGCGCCTGATAGATTTTCTCGGCCTGGACATAGCGGACGCGGAAAAACCGGACATGAGCCTGCTGGCGGCCTTCATTGCCACCGTCGTCCATCCCGACGATGCAGCCAGCCTGAAGGAAGCACTCGACAGCTGCTTTGCCACCGGCGAGCGCTTCTTCATGAGGTATCGCCTACGCCGTGCCGATGGCGTTTATCGTTGGATGGAGGGCCGCGCCGAGCCGCTGCGGGATCACGGCGGACGCATTGTCCAGTGGTACGGTCTTACGCACGACATCGACGATCAGCTGCGCGTCGAAGCGGCGCTGCGCGAGAGAGAACGCGCTCTCTGGCAGCTCGTTGAAACGCTGCCGGCAATGATCGATTGCGCCGCGCCAGATGGCGAACCGATATACCGCAGCCAGCAGCTCCGCGAATTCCTCGGATACAATCTTGAGGAATTGGACGAAGCGGGAAAGTCGCGGCTGGCTGGCACACTCGACGCCGGTGTTCATCCCGACGACCTGACAGGCGTCAAAGAAAGATATGCCCATTGTCTGTCCACAGGCGAGCCGTATGCGCGACGGCACCGTCTGCGGCGCTTCGATGGTGAATATCGCTGGGTCGAGACGCGTGCCGCGCCGATGCGCAATGCCGAAGGCGCCATAGTGCAATGGAACGTTATCTGCCTCGACATCGAAAATGAGGTGCGGACACAAGAGGAGCTTCGACTGGCACAAGAGAGACTTGCGCGTGCGAGTCAGGCGGCGAGCCTTGCCGAACTCTCCGCATCCATCGCTCATGAGGTGAACCAGCCGCTGGCCGCCATCGTCGCCAACTCGAACGCATGCCACCGTTGGCTGTCCGCCGAGCCCCCGAACGTCGAGCGCGCGAAGATCACGGCCGAGCGCATCATCCGCGACGCCAATTCGGCGGCGGATGTCGTCAGCCGCATCCGTGCCTTGTTCAGACCTTCGCTTGAAATGAGAACCAGTACGCCGATCCCCAGCGTCGTTGCGGAAGCCCGTGACCTTATGGCCGAGGAAGCCATGCGGCGTCGCGTTCGCATGGACATCGACGTCGAAAGCAACCTTCCGCTGGTTGCGTTCGATCGCGTCCAGATCCAGCAGGTCCTGGTCAACCTCATTCGCAACGGCATGGAGGCGATGGACACCACCGCGGGCGACAAGGTTCTTGGGATGCGCGTGCACCGGATAGAGGACACGATCCAGACCGAGGTCAGCGACCGAGGCCCGGGTATCGAACGTCCTAACAAGATATTCGAGCCGTTCTTTACAACGAAAGGGAACGGGATGGGCATGGGGCTCGCGATCTCCCGTTCGATCATTGAGTCTCACGGCGGACGCCTTTGGGTGGAAAATAGCGTGCCGCGTGGGGCGACATTCATCTTCACTCTCCCGGTTGAAGCGAAAGCTGCGCAATAAGTCGGGCGACACCTCGGCCACCGGCGGCGCTCAGTAAGCGCTTGGTTTTTCGGCTCTCGGTGAAGGGGCGCCGCCGCCCCGTGCAATGCATGGATTTCCATGAGGTGCGGTTGGGGCGTGGCGGGATTAGGGTGGCGACGTGAGTCCGTCAGCCCAGTCCAGCTATCAAGAACAAGTGCTACACGAAGCGCCGACAATCTCCAGATTTTGTTTGTCCGTCAGGGGCACCCGATGACGATAGCGCCCAACTCACTTGGCGAGACCGATTCCAACGCAACGCTCGCGTTAACGCATGAGTTGGACCGATCCGGACCGGGAAGTGGCCGACCTTTCGCGACGAATGAACCGGGCCTGATTCGCGGCAACATGATCAGCGATCTTGAAAGAGGCAGGTTGTCGCGCGTCTGGTCGCACCGTCCTCAATTCTTGCATCTGGGGCTTTTTATTACGGCCTATGTCCTGGGCTGCGGCTTCGCCCAGTCGCTCGCAATCATACCTGGAACAGGGATTTCCATTTGGCCTCCGAGCGGGCTTTTCATCGCTACGCTTGTCTTCGCCTCCAGGTATAGCTGGCCGTGGTGGGTGCTGGGGGCCTGTGTGGCAGAACTGTTCAGCAACTTCTTGTGGTTCCACACTCCGCTGCCCGCGGCCTTCCTGATCTTTGCCGGCAACGCTCTTGAAGCGGTGACCGGCGCATGGCTTGTGAACCAGACCTGCAAGCGCCCAGTTCGGCTGGAAACGTTGCGGGACGTCCTCGCATTCGTCGTACTGGCCGCTGGAGTTGCGCCGGTTGCAAGCGCCACGGTCGGAAGTGCGGCGCTTGCGTGGTTTGGCATACAATCGCAAAGCTTTGCGACGGCTTGGCCGCTGTGGTGGATCGGAGACGCGACAGGAGTCCTGATCGTAGCGCCACTGGCGCTGGTCGTGTTCCAGAACTGGCGCGGCAAGGCGCAGCTCTCGGCAGCGCGGTGGATGGAAGCTTGCGTCCTAGGGCTGATCTTTCTTGGGATCGCCGCCCTTTCCTTGAGCGGCTATCTGCCGTTCGCCTACATCATCATGCCGCCTCTTCTTTGGGCCGCGGTGCGCTTTGAGTTCCGAGGCGCCGCCGTAGCATTGACCGTTCTCGCTCTGATCACGGCAGTATTCACGATATCCGGCGCCAGCCAATTTGCCGGCGATCCCGAGTCCCAGAAGCACAACCAGATCATGCTGCAGCTTTTTCTGGGCATCTCTGCATTTTCGGCGCTCGTCGTGGCCGCCATTTCCAGGCAGCATCAGGCGGCGGTGCTCACTTTGCGCCAAAGTGTGGAGACCTTGCGGGAGCGGGAGCGAGAACTCTCGTTGCTGGTCGAAATGATCCCCGCTCACATTGCCCGCATGGCGCCCAACGGCGAACCAACCTTCTTCAGCAAGCGCACGACAGACTATATCGGCCTCAACGACATCGCGGGCTGGGACAAGCCGGGCACGAGCCGCCTGGCGACCGTAGTCGCGGCAGCCGTCCATCCCGACGATGGACCCAGGATGAGAGAATGGCTCAGCCGCTCACTCGCCACCGGCGAACCCTATCCCATACGGTATCGCCTGCGTCGCGCTGACGGTGTCTACCGCTGGAGGGAGGGCCGCGCCGAGCCGCTGCGGAACCAGAGTGGAGCGATCGTCCAATGGTACACGGCCAGCATCGACATCGACGATGAGGTGCGCGCGCAGGAGGCATTGCGCGACCGGGAGCGGGAGCTCTCGCAGCTTGTCGACATGGTTCCGAGCCACGTTTGGCGCCTGACGCCGGACGGCGAGCCGACCTTTTTCAACAAGCGAATGGTCGACTTTCTCGGCCTTGACGTAACGGATTTGGACAAACAGGGCATCGGCCGGCTGGCGGCGATGATAGCGGCCACCGTCCATCCGGACGACGCAGCAGCATTCGGCGACACGCTCAGTCACTGCCTTGCTACCGGCGAGCGCTTCTCCATGAGGTATCGCCTGCGCCGCGCCGATGGCGTCTATCACTGGATGTCGAGCCGGGCAGAGCCGATGCGCGATCACGCTGGCCTGATCGTGCAGTGGTACGGCCTCTGTCACGACATAGACGATCAGATGCAAGCCGAAGAGGCGCTGCGGCGGAGCGAATTGCAGCTTCAGCAGATGATCGACGCTGTGCCGGTCCGCATTTGGAGCGCGGTGCCGACCGGCGGGCCGGTCTACTTCAACAAGCGATACCAAGACCATTTCCGCGCCGTCATCGCCAATGTCGAAACACTCGGAGAGCCGCGCATCGAGGAATTGCTGCAAGAACTGGTTCATCCCGAAGATGCTCCCGAGGTGCTGCGCACGTTGCTGACTTGTTTCGAAACAGGCGGCGGTTCCGCGATGCGGTTTCGTTGGCGCGAAACAGACGGCTATCGCTGGGCGGAGTGCAGGGTCGAGCCGCGGCGTGATGAAGACGGGGCGGTTGTGCAATGGTACGGGGTTTCCCTCGACATCGACGAAGAGGTGCGCGCGCGGGAAGCGCTGCGACAAGCCTCCGACAAACTCGCGCAAGCCACTCAGGCTGCAAGTCTCGCCGAGCTTTCCGCTTCGATCGCGCACGAGGTGAATCAGCCGCTGGCCGCGATCGTCGCCAATTCCCATGCATGCCACCGTTGGCTGGGCGCCGTCCCGCCGAACGTCGAACGCGCGAAGATTACGGCCGAGCGCATTATCCGGGACGCCAATTCGGCGGCGGACGTCGTCGGCCGCATCCGCGCGCTGTTCAAGCAATCCACCGAGACGAGGACCAATGCCGCGCTCAGCAGTGTCATCGCAGAGGCACGCGACCTCGTGACCGAGGAAGCGATGCGGCGGGGCGTTCGCATCAGCGTTGATGTCGAAAGCGACGTTCCGCTAGTCGCGCTCGATCGCGTCCAGATCCAGCAGGTTCTGGTCAATCTCATTCGCAACGGCATCGAGGCGATGGACTCTGGTGCGGATGACGGAGTTATCAGCATCCGCGTGCGCCATATCGGGGATGTTGTCCAGGCCGAAGTCAGAGATCGCGGCCGGGGCGTCGAGTTTCCCGACCGGATATTCGAACCGTTCTTTACCACGAAAGAGCAAGGGATGGGCATGGGACTGGCGATCTGCCGTTCGATCATCGAGTCGCACAGCGGGCGTCTATGGGTCGAGAAGAACGAACCACGTGGAGCGACGTTTATCTTCACGTTGCCGGTTGAAATGGAAGCGGCGTCATGACGACGGACGGCCAAATTGTCTTTATCGTAGATGACGATGAACGCATCCGGGAGGCGCTTAGTGAACTGCTGGCCGCACATGGCCTGCGTGCCACAGCGTTCGGATCGGCGGGCGATTATATCCGCGCTGACAAGCCGGACGTCCCTGCCTGCCTCATCCTCGATATCGAGTTGCCGGATATTAACGGCCTCGATCTGCAGCGACAGATTGCCGAGGGCGATCATCCGCCGATCGTTTTCCTGACAGGACATGGCGATATCCCGTCCTCGGTGCGTGCGATCAAGCACGGCGCCGTGGATTTCCTGACCAAGCCCTTCAGCGATGCAGACCTCATGGCCGCAATCCATGCGGCGATTGCCCAGGATCGGGTACAGCGATCGGAGCGCGCCGAGCTGGGCGTGTTGAAGCAACGTTATCTTGAGTTGACGCCGCGCGAACGTGAGGTGCTGCCGCTGGTGGTCAGCGGCCTGCTCAACAAGCAGGCCGCCGCTGAACTAGGGATCAGCGAAGTTACGCTGGAAATTCATAGAAGGAACGTCATGCAGAAGATGATCGCGGCGTCGCTCGCCGACCTAGTGCGCATCGCCGAGCGATTGGGAATACCGATCACGCACTCGCGCCGGGCAGGGGGGAGCTGAGGGTGAGCAAGCGGAGGCCTGTCGTTGCGATTGTCGACGATGACCCAAGACTGCTCGAGTCGCTGGAGGACCTCTTGGAGTCCGCCGGCTATGTGGCCCGCAGCTTCTCGTCGCCGGGGGCATTGCTGGTCAGCGGCCTGTCTGGATTGGACATGCTCATCACCGACATCGGGATGCCCGGCATGGACGGCTTTGAACTTCGTGACCTGGTCAAGAAGGCGCGTCCGGACCTGCCTGTGTTCCTGATCACCGGTCGCCACGAGATAGTGGATCAGCACCGCGCCAAGGGCATTGGCGGGCTTTTCTGCAAGCCCTTCGATGGCCAGGCCCTGCTTGCGGCGATCGGCGATGCTTTACGCAACCCAAAAACGGAGCCTAAACATGACAGTTGACCAATTGCCATTACGGAGATCGACGCCGTCATCACAGCAGCGGAGGGCTGAAGCCGAGCAGCCGCTGGTCATTATTGTTGATGATGATGCCTCTGTTCGGGAGGCGCTGTCGGAATTGATCCTGTCGGCGGGTTTCCTGCCGGTCAGCTTTACCTCGACCCGCGAATTGCTTGACGCCGATGTGTTGGAAGGTCCCGGCTGCTTGATCCTCGACGTGCGCATGCCAGGGACGAGCGGTCTCGATCTGCAGCATCATCTTGCGAAAAACGGCAACCCCAAACCCATCATCTTCCTGACCGGACATGGCGATATCCCGATGACTGTCCAAGCGATGAAGGCCGGCGCCGTGGACTTTCTCACCAAGCCGGTGCGGGATCAGACCCTGCTTGACGCGGTGATCACGGGCATTGCGGTGGACGCCAAGCGGCGGGCGGATGCGGTGATCGTCAAGCGCAATGTAGAGCGGGTCGAGACGCTGACGCCGCGCGAGCGCGAGGTTCTGCGAGAAGTGGCGCGCGGACGCCTCAACAAGCAGATCGCCTTCGACCTCGGCATCAGTGAAGTGACGGTCAAGCTGCATCGCGGCAATGTCATGCGCAAGATGGAGGCCGCTTCCATCGGTGAGCTGATCAGGACATGGGAAACGCTGCCCGCGCCGATGCGCCAGGCCTAGAATTTGGCACAAGCCCATCCATGCCCCATCCAATAGGATCGCCCGGCGCGCCCGGCTGCTTCAGGCTGCGGGAAATTGCTACCTCTGCGCGCCCAGGCCTTCCTGCTGTCGGTACGCTCGTGCTGGTGCGGGTGATCCTGATGTACATCGGTGGTCCTGTTGGGTGTTTCGCGGCAAGGCCCGCGCCAACATCGGTTACCATTGAGCGGCGCTCCTTGGCGGCCCAGCCTGACCGACAAACTCGCAACATTCCATGCAACAACAACTGACGCCGGCCATGCCGCGGCGGTCCCCGCGCCGCTACCCAAGCCTAAATTGACGTGTGTCTATAAGAGCTTGCCTTGGCCCGCCCCTATCCTCGGCGTGCCTGCCCTGCACCTTGGCATCGTATGACAGATGCTTCGGTAGAATAGGTTCGCGGCCCGGATCGGTGCATCCTGTTCCTCGCAAGCCATCACGACCGTCGCGTTTCTACCGCTCCTCGCTCGCTCCTCCCCGAACGCGACCGCACAGGCCGACTCGACGGTCGTGATGGTGAGCAGGATGTTCAGAGCACATGGATGGACATGATGAACAAAGACGGACTTTTCTCCGTCGGCGGATCTCGCCGCGATGTCTTGTTGGCAGGCCTGATCTCTACGGTAGCCAACGGACTGCCCCGCGCTGCTTCGGCAACGAGCCGAAAACAAACGCTTTCCTCTTCCCCCTCAATCAAAGGAACCAAGACGATGAGCACCATCACGACCAAGGACGGCACCGAAATCTACTACAAGGATTGGGGCAAGGGTCCTGTCGTCACATTTTCGCACGGCTGGCCGCTGAATTCCGACGCCTGGGACGGCCAGATGCTCTTTCTTGCCCATAACGGCTTTCGCGTCGTCGCGCATGACCGGCGCGGCCACGGCCGATCGAGCCAGGCGACGTCCGGCAACGACATGAACGGCTATGCGGACGATCTTGCAGCCGTGATCGAGGCGCTGGATCTCCGGGACGCCACGCTGGTCGGCCATTCCACCGGAGGAGGCGAGGTTGCTCGCTATATCGGACGGCACGGGACGAAGCGGGTGGCCAAGGCTGTTCTTATCGCCGCTGTTCCGCCGATCATGGTGAAGACGCCGGCCAATCCGGAAGGCCTGCCGATCGAGGTATTCGACGGCATAAGGGCTGGCCTCGTCAAGGATCGTTCGCAGTACTACCGCGACCTCGCACCGTTGTTTTATGGCGCGAACAGGCCGGGCGCCAAGGTTTCCCAGGGGACTCTGGATCAGTTCTGGCTCTGGAGCATGCAGGCGGGTCTCGTCAACGCGTACGAAAGCGTCAAGGCGTTCTCCGAGACCGATTTTACCGAGGACCTCAAAAAGTTCGACGTACCAACCCTGGTCCTGCATGGCGAGGACGACCAGATCGTCCCCGTCAAGGACTCGGCAGTCAAGTCGGCCCGATTGATCAAAGGCGCAAAGGATATCTATTACCCCGGCGCGCCCCACGGGATCACGGCCACACACCAGGATCAGGTCAATGCTGACCTGCTCGCCTTCATCAAAGGATAGTACGCCCTCAGACACGACCGCATGTTGTCCGCACTTCCTTGGAGCCGCCGATGACCACCTTTGGCAATATTTCGCGCGCCCTGAACAGCATTTCAGGTGGCGCGCCAGGTCAAACCTTGTGCGCTCGCATAGCCGAGCGGTGGCCTGAATGCCGGTCTGTCGGCTCATGTCCCGGATTGTGGAACCGAACCACTGCGCCATCGAGTTAGAGCGCTGGCAAAGGCGGCAAACATATGCTGCGACAGGGCTGCCATTCGGGCAACTGCGCCTGTGCAGCGCGGAGGCGATCGCTGGCGTTCGACACTACGTCGCGCTGTCGGGGGTCGCCGCCGCGCCTTGAAGGCCAAAGCGCTCTCGATGACGTCAAACTGGCTAATCGCCGGGAGTTTATCAATCGGTAGCCGTTTGCGATTGCCGCTCATTTTGGCGGTCTCAATTCGGCGTGAAATTTTCTTGGCCAGCAGTTGCGACCATCGCAGCAGCACCGGCACAATTTTTCGAAGGCAGGAACGACATGGGCGCACTCTCAGGTAAGATCGCGGTGGTCACCGGCGGAAACAGCGGGATCGGACTATCGGCTGCTAAAATCTTTGCGGCCGAGGGCGCGCAAGTCGTCATTACCGGCCGCCGGCGGCAGGCGGTCGAGGAAGCGGTCGCACAGATCGGGGCAGGCGCGCTGGGCATTCAGGGAAATGTGGCCGACGTGTCGCACCATGACGAGGTAGCGCAGCAGATCCGCCAGAGGTTCGCGGCGCTCGACATCTATATGGCGAACGCCGGCATAAACACCATCACGCACTCGGCCGACGTCTCCGAGGCAGAATATGATGCGCAATTTGCCGTTAACACGCGAGGCGTCTTCTTCGGCGTCCAGAAGCTGATTCCGATCATGCGGAACGGCGGCGCAATCATCCTCACAGGCTCGCTCGCCAGCGAGAAGGTCCTGGATGGTCATGCTGTATACGCGGGCTCGAAGGCGGCCATAAATGCCTTTGCGCGCGCTTGGGCGATCGAACTGAAGTCTCGCGGCATCCGGGTCAACGTGCTCAGCCCAGGTCCGGTGGATACGGCTATTCTCGATAAGCTAGGTATACCGTTTGAGCAGCGCGGGCTGTTTGAAAAGGCGATGGCGGAGGCAATACCCCTGGGCCGGATGGGGCAGCCGGAAGAGCTGGCAAAAGCTGCTCTGTTCCTTGCCTCGGACGCGAGCAGTTTCGTCACGGGCATCAATCTGCGGGTGGATGGCGGGATGGCAGTGCTCTGAGCCATGACTGCGAGATCGCGCCAATAGACTGCCGGTTATCGGCTGAGCAATCGGTCTTCCTCACGAAAATTTTTTGGGAAGCTGCCGCACGACTCGCGCCAAATAGGTCGGAGGCGACACGTTTTGTCGACGTGGCGCAAATTGAGCCACGTAAATAGCAAGTCGCATTGCAGGGATCGACGCGCAAGAGAAGTCGGATCGCCAGGTCTCGCCACGGCGGCAGCGGCGTCTTGCAAACACAGCTCTCCGGCCGCGCGCCCTCAGTGTCTGTTCCGGCGTCCGCCGACAATGCACACCCGGCATAGATACCTCAATTATGCTGCAGGGCACCTGATCTCCCCGGTGACCTACCCTGCACCTTGGCATTGTATGACAGACCCTTCCGCACAATAGGTTGGCGGGCAGCGTCGGCGCATTCTCTTGAGCATTGGTCACCACAGGCCACACGGGAGAAAGCAAATGCGAAACATAACTCGAGCCCTGGCGCTCACCGCAGCGCTGGCCGCGTCGGGCGGCGGGATGGCGCAGGCCGCCAATTCTCAGCCCAAGCCGACGATCGTACTGGTGCACGGCGCCTTCGCGGAATCGTCGAGCTGGGACGCAGTCATCACCAAGCTCAGTAAAGACGGTTATGTAGCGATAGCCGCAGCTAATCCGCTCCGCGGCGTTGCCAGCGATGCGAAAGCAGTCTCAGCCATCGTCCGGTCGGTTTCCGGGCCGGTCGTGCTGGTGGGGCATTCCTACGGCGGGCCTGTCATCACCGAGGCCGCCAATGGCAATCCCAACGTAAAGGCGTTGGTCTACGTGGCGGGTTTCGCGCCGGATACCGGCGAATCGAGCCTTACGTTGTCCAGCATGTTTCCCGGCAGCACCTTGGGGAGCGCGCTTGCTCCGGTAGCGTTGCCGGACGGCGGGCAAGACCTCTTCATCGAGCCGGCCAAGTTCCGCGCCCAGTTCGCCGCCGACGTTCCGCAAGAGCAGACTTTGCTGATGGCTGCCACTCAACGTCCTGTTGCGCAGGCGGCTCTGGCTGAAACCTCGGGCGTCGCCTCATGGAAGACGCTGCCGTCCTACATGATCTACGGCTCGGATGACCGCAACATCCCGGCAGCCGTCATGAGCTTCATGGCCAAGCGTGCGCACGCGGTAAAGACCGTCGTCATCGAGGGTGCGTCCCACGCGCTCATGGTTTCGCATCCCGACGAGGTCACGTCACTCATCGAGGATGCTGCTGCATCGGTCAGTCAGTAGCAGGCTGGAAGCGCCTGCATCCGATCGAGCAACGAAAATAAACACGCAACACCAGGAGACCAGACATGAAGATCGTCGTCATCGGCGGAACCGGGCTGATCGGTTCAAAGACCGTGGAGAGGCTGCGAAATAAAGGACACGACGTGCTTGCGGCGTCGCCGAATTCGGGCGTCAACACCGTTACGGGAGAGGGTCTGGCGGCCGCGCTTGCCGGTGCGCAGGTCGTCGTCGACCTGGCGAACTCGCCGTCGTTCGAGGAAAAGGCTGCCCTGGAGTTCTTCGGGGCATCCGGGCGTAATCTTTTTGCCGCCGAAACGGCCGCCGGCGTCCGTCATCACGTGGCGCTGTCGGTCGTCGGTACCGACCGGCTGCAGGGCATGGGCTATTTCCGCGGCAAGTTGCTTCAGGAAAAGCTGATCAGGGAATCAGGAATTCCTTACACCATCGTTCACGCCACTCAGTTCTTCGAATTCACCGCCGCCATCGCAAACACGGGCGCCGTCGGGGATACCATTCATATGTCGCCGGCCTACTTCCAACCCATGGCGGCTGATAATGTTGCCGATGCGATGGCGGACGTCGCGCTTGCCGCGCCGTTGAACGGCATGATCGAAATTGCCGGCCCGGAGCGTGTTCGCATGAGCGAACTTGTCGAGCGCTTCCTGAAGGCCACCAACGACCCGCGCAAAGTCGTCCCGGATCCCGGCGCGCTCTACTACGGCCAAGTGGCAATCGACGACCGAACGCTGGTGCCCGGCGAGAATGCGCGCATCGGCGCCGTGCGTTTCGATGATTGGCTCAGCCGATACACGCCACCGAAATAAGCAATCACCGGATAGGCCATTCTCACAATAAGGAGACCAGACATGATCAGAACACTTCTCTGCGCCGCGCTCACCGCCGCTTCCGTCACCGCAGCAATGGCCAATGACGCCGCCAGCGTGAAGCTTGTCTACGACCAGGCCCTTCCAAACGTGCCCGGCAAGAGCATGAAGGCCGTGCTCGTCGAGTACGCGCCGGGGGGTACGTCGCCGGCCCATACCCATCCCAAATCCGCGTTCATCTATGCCACGGTTCTGGAGGGGGCGATCCGAAGCCAGGTCAACGATGGGCCGGTGAAGACTTATCGCGCCGGCGAGAGTTTCTCCGAATTCCCGGGCGACCGTCATGCCGTCAGCGAAAACGCCAGCAAGACGGAAGGCGCTCGTCTGCTTGCTATTTTCGTCGTTGACACCAGCGAGACGGAACTGACGACGAACGCGAAATGAAATCGCGGCCCCCGGACCATCGTATGCGAAAGGACGGTCAGTGACATGAATTCGATCGCCAGCCGCACACTTGCAGGGATTTCGGTCCCCGATACACCGCTTGTTGGCCGAGCGATCGAACATGCCCGCCAGCGATGTGAGCCCTACCTGTTCAACCACGTTGTCCGATCCTGGCTTTTCGCGGCCCGGATCGGACAGATTCAGAATATCCAGCACGACGCGGAGGTTGTTGCCGTTGCAACCCTGTTGCATGACGTCACGCTCAATGAGGACTTCGCCGGGCCGCGCCGTTTCGAAGTGGAAGGCGCCGATCTTGCCCGCACCTTCGTTCGGGAAGGCGGCTTCGACGAGCGGCGCGCCCAATTGATCTGGGACAGCGTCGCCCTCAACTCGACGCCGTCGATCGGCCTCTACAAGGAGGCTGAGGTGGCGCTGTGCACAGCCGGCATCTGCCTCGATGTCGTCGGCTTGCAATACAGCCTCGTTTCGTCAGCCGAGATTGCAAAGATCGTTGGCGAATTTCCGCGCCTCGGGATGAAGCGGCGGATGACGCGATGCTTTTGCCATATCGCCGAGGTCAGGCCGGAAACCACCTACGACAACTTTGCCCGGGACTTCGGCGAGCGCTTTGTTTCAGGCTACAAGGCGACTTCGGCAGTTGATCTTGTGATGAACGCTCCCTTCGAAGCGTGAACGCAGTTTCGATCCAGGTTCAATCGACACCGGTCGGTTCAGCCTCGCCCTTCAAGTGACCCAAACGCTGTGCGCCTGTCGCATGCCTGCGGCAAAGCGAATTGCCGAGGGCAGCGTTCCACCGCTTCCTATACTTCGGTTTAGGCGCGCCGACCTATTGAATGGCAATACATATCATCGGGCACGATAGTAACAATTTGGCTCACCGATCATCCTTACGCTGCAATGGATTGCAAACACCTCAAGGAGATAAAGTAATGAATATTGCAGCGTCACCGGTCGCTCCGAAAGGAAAAGCCGCCGCCCAACGCGCGAGTTATGCTGAGCAGTCGCCCGAACTTCTGAAGAAATTTATTGAATTTCTTGGTGCGACGCGAGAGGGGTCGATCGAAGAGCCAATCCGGGATATTGTTGCCGTCCGAGCCGCGCAGATGAACGGGTGCACCTTCTGCCTCGATATGCACGTCAAACAGGCGAAGATTCATGGCGAGCGCGAACTGCGCCTTTACCACCTGGCAGCCTGGCGGGATTCGACCTTGTTCGTTCCTCGCGAGCGTGCAGCCTTGGCATGGACGGAAGTCTTGACGAAGTTGCCCGAGCAGGGTGTCCCGGACGAGATCTACGATCGGGTCAGGTCGCAGCTTTCCGAGAAGGAAATCTCCGATCTGACCTTCGTTGTCATGGCGGTCAACTCTTGGAACCGTCTGAACATCGGCTTCAAACCCGTCCCGGGCTCGGGCGATGCGAAGTTTGGCCTGAGCAAAGCAGCGCTGAGCTAATCTTTGGAATGGGTCAGAATGGCGGTTGTTTGTGAGCCATTCTGAGCGGCCGGGCAAAGTCGCCGAGCTCGGCGACCAACACTGGAACCGATCTCAGCCTCCCGGCCACGGCCGCGAGGCGCTCTCAGGAGGGCGTCATGCGCATTGACAGTCTGCATCCAGTAATATCGGCCCGTCTCATGGTGGTCGATGTCGACGCTCCACTCCGCAGTGCGGCACTCTCACTTTCCAGGCCCGCAATAGGCCTGGTCGTGGTGTGTCACGGCAGTGGGGAGGCGGCAGGCGTGCTGAGCAAGTCCGACCTTGTCCGCCATCTGGCCAATTCAGGGTCAACAGAAGCGGCGATTGCGGCATTGATGAGCCGGTCCATCGTGTCCTGTGGTCCCGATGATGATCTTCATTCAGTCTGGCAGACCATGGCCGCGCAAGGCCTGCAGAATGTGCCGGTGCTCGGGGCTGACTCGAAACCGCTAGGCGTCCTCGATATCCGTGATGCGATGAAGGCGCTCTTTAAACAAGAGGAACTGCAGGAACGGCTGCTTGCCAACTACATCAGCGGGATCGGCTATCAATAGAGCATGGTCTCGCGATTGAATATACGGAAGTATGCATCGGCGTCTTCTTAGATATAGTAGAAAATAAAGGTCGTAAATTATAGCGTATTGGAGCAAATAGGTGACGACTTAGCCAGCGGGGAATGAAATGTTTCGTCCGGACATAAAGGAAGATGTCTTCGACGGCCCGCCCGATGGCCCTGGCAGTGGTATGTCCGTGCAAATGTCGACGGTCGGCATCGTCCATGACCTGGGCAATCTCATTCAGGTCGCCTCGTCGGCGTTGAACCACCTGGCCCGCGATCCGAACATCCAAGCGGCTCCGGCACTTGGGCCTGTAATTGCCGGCGCCAAAACGGCTTTGGAGCGGGCTGGTGGCCTTGTCCGGCAAACCATCAGCCTGGCCCGAGAGAGCCACGCTGAAATCGAATACACAAACGTAGGTGCTTGCCTGGCTGAGATCGAAACCCTCGTACGGAGCGCCTTGGACGCCAATTTCGGTCTTGAGCTTCGGGTCGGGTCCGACCTGCCTTTGGTGCGATGCGATCGCTTTGGATTGCAAAATGCGGTTCTGAATCTTCTGTTCAACGCGCGCGATGCAATGCCTGACGGCGGTTTCATCTCGATCGATGCCGGCTTGGCCTCTGAAAACTCCGCCGCCAGTCAGGTAGATATCCGTGTCGCGGACAACGGTATCGGGATGACCAGCGAGACGATGGTCTGCGCCTTCGATCCGTTCTTCACCACCAAAAGCGAAGGCCTCGGCGGCGTCGGATTGCCGATGGTGAAGCACTTTGCCGAGCAATCAGGCGGAAGCATCGATATTCAGAGCACACTTGGGGCAGGCACGACCGTCACTCTGCGGTTGCCTGCGATGCGATAGCGGCCCCGCCAATCTGCCTCCGGTGATAAACGTGACATACAATCGAGAGATAAAGATGGATGCACAAGTCGTCGAAAACGTCCAACAGCATCGTTTCGAGCTGCCGATCGCCGGCGATAGGTTTGCGGCGGCCTATTATCGGCTCGAGGGCGGGAAGGTTGCGCTGATACACACCGAAGTCCTGTCGGAATTTTCCGGACAGGGGATCGCGTCGCAATTGGCCCAAGGGACCTTCGAACTGCTCCGCAAAACCGGCCGTAAAGCGATCTTGAAATGTCCCTTCATGAGCCGCTTTTTCGCCAAGCACCCGGACTATGCAGATGTCGTCGGCGGCTAGTCATGGGCACGAATGTTGAGGGTTTCCCAAGGATCTATCCAAATGCCTGACGAGTATGATTTGCAGAGGTTCGTCAGCGCACAGGATCCGGTCTACGACGACGCGCTGGCCATTCTACGTCGAGGGATGATGTGCACTCCCTACATGGAGTTCATTTTCCCAAGGTTGGCCACAAGGCAAAGTGGTGCAGCGCCTGAGCCATATGCAATCACATCGCTCGACGAAGCCAGCGCCTATCTCTCATTTCCGATCCTCGGACGCCGTTATCGGGAATGCGTTGGCACCCTGCAACGGCTCTCCGGCCTGAGCGCTCGCGCTGTCTTCGGTGAGGTTGATGCGAAGAAGTTGCACGCGTCCCTCACGCTGTTTTCCGAAGCAAGCAACGACGAGTTTCTGCTCGAGACAATCTTCGACGTCTGGTTCGACGGTTTGCTCGACGAGGAAACGATGAACGATCTCTACTTGATGTCGTAGTGGTCTGCTCGTGCCAGCGGCGTAAAGCCGTCGCGGCGCAGAGGTCACCATCCGCTGCCTTATCATGCGGTGCCATTTCGAAACCGTGACCTGCGTCGAATATAGCGGGGCCGAAATGGTCGAACAGGACGAAGGGCCCGATCATGAGGCGATTCGAGGAGGGCAATACGCGCCCTACCTTCAGTCCGTCCGCAAAATCAAGGATAGCCGGCTGGATCGATGCCTGTGATATCGCTTTGGCGGATGGTCATGGATCTCTGTCCTTCTGCATGCCTTGTCAGCCAGGTGCTCGAACGCGCTTGAACGGAGCGGCTCGAAAGACCGTCTGAATGGCTTTGAGGAGCGCGAATTTGGAGCTCGTGTGATGCTGTCCCGCGATGCCGCTTTCATTAGAAGCCGACACCCTCATCGACAGGATCGCGGCAAGATCTTCGGCCATTTCGGGCCGGTCGTGCAGCAGCGGTGCAAAGCTTTCCTGGTCTATCTCGTAAACCGTGACAGGGGTCATTGCCCGCAAACTCGACATCTCGCCAATGCCGGCGAGCAAGCCGGTCTCGCCGAAGAAATCGCCAGGTGCAAGCCGGCCGATCTCCTGCAGTTGATCGTCGTCCTCGCCAATTTGCCGGACGATGACGCCCGTCCGTACGATCATGAGCGACGGCAGCATCTCTCCCTGTCGTGCGATGATCTCGCCCTTATGGTAGGTGTGAACCGAGGCCGCTTTGGCGAGCGACTCCTGCTCGGTACCCGTCAGTGCCGAGAACACCGGTATGGAATTGATAAGCTCGATCGGGGTGAAGCCTTGCGAGGCTGCCGTCTCGTCGCTCGGCCGGTTGGTCATGGCAATCGAGCCCGAAAGTGGCTGCGCCAGCAGCATGCCGGTCGACTTTGAATGGCGATAAATGAGATCGAAGATGTCGTTCCGAGCGGCACTTCGCTGGTCAATACTTGCGACGCGAAACGACAACTCGATCTCGATAGCTGCGGCATCCAGGCTTCTGATGGTAACCGAAGGCGAAGGGTCCTGGAGGATTGAATTGCAGCTCAGCAAGACAGTGCGCATGAGATCTACGATGATCGCCGGCGTCTTCGTTGGCGCCACCTTGACGGTGACGGCAAGTCCATGGCTCTCGTCCGGACCACTTAAATTTGTTACCCCGATCTTGGCGAGAAGGCTGTTTGGCAGCGCGACGACATTGTGGGTCGGGGTCAGGAGTTGGGTCGACCGCCAGTTGGTCTCGACAACGCGGCCTTCGGTTCCGTCGCCCAGAATGATCCAGTTTCCAAGCACGTAAGGGCGGCCGAGGTTAAGCGCGATCCCCGAGAATACGTCACCAAGCGTATTCTGGAGCGCCAGTCCCAGGATGACGGCAAACACGCCCGACGTGGCAATGAGCGTTCCGACCGGCACTGCAAAGACGAACGCCAGGATCGACAGGAACATTCCAGCATAGACGATGCCGACCACGACGTCCTGCAGGAGACGTGCCTCGCGCGGCTTTCGCTCAAAGACGAGATAGATACGGACAAATCCGATCAGCGCCCAGGCAAGGTGAACCCACCAGAGCAGCTTGACCGAGCCGATGAGGATCGCTCCTCCGGTTGTCTCGTTGTCCCCTGCGGCCTCGTACGGCACGACGCGCAGGTGGAGAACCATGGCCGACATCGCGACGAAAAAGGCGAGTTGGACGACCAGCTTCGCATTGGCGAAGCGTCTGGGGATGAGAGACCAAACGACGATCCCGGCGAGGCCGAGCAACACGATGTAGACCAGAGGAGAGTTCCACCAGTTCATGAACAATCACCGCAATGCCCAGTTCAACGTTTGGTCTCCGGCCCGGCGATCGGGCCTCTGCCCCTGGCCTTGCCTTTTTCGAGCACTGCTTCGGTGATCGAATTCGGCAGCCGTCGCGGCTTTTCGATCAGCCCGAGCACCGGCATGGCGATGATGAAGAACGCGAAATAGTAAAGCGTCGCCAGTTGGGACATCACGACGTATGCGCCTTCCGCCGGCCGGGAGCCGAGCCAGCCGAGAAAGAGGGCATTGGCAACGAACAGCCAGAAGAGCACCCTGTACCAGGGGCGATAGACTGCCGAGCGCACCTTCGAGGTGTCGAGCCACGGCACCAGGAACAGCACCGCGATCGAGCCGAACATCGCGAGCACGCCGCCGAGCTTGGAATCGATCGGCCCGATATTGAACGTGATGGCCCGCAGGATCGCGTAGAACGGCAGGAAGTACCATTCCGGCACGATGTGGGCCGGCGTCTTCAGCGGATTGGCGATGCTATTGTTGTCGGGATGCCCGAGATAGTTCGGCAAGTAGAAGACGAAGTAGGCGAAGAAGAACAGGAACACGAGGATGCCGAAGGCATCTTTGACGGTCGCATAGGGCGTGAAGTCCACGACATCGGTTTTCGATTTGACCTCGATGCCGGTCGGATTGTTCTGGCCGACGACGTGAAGCGCCCAGATATGCAAGGTCACCACGCCCGCAAGCACAAATGGCAGCAGGTAATGCAGCGCAAAGAAGCGGTTCAGCGTCGGATTGTCGACCGCGAAGCCGCCGAGCAAAAGCTGCTGGAGCCAGTCGCCAACCAGCGGAATGGCCGTGAAGAAGTTGGTGATGACAGTAGCGCCCCAGAACGACATCTGTCCCCAAGGCAGCACGTAGCCCATGAAGGCCGTCGCCATCATCAGCAGGAGGTTGGTGCAACCGAGCACCCACAGCAGTTCACGCGGCGCCTTGTACGAACCATAGTAGAGCGCGCGGCAGATATGGATGTAGACGGCAATGAAGAAGAACGACGCGCCGTTGGAATGGAGATAGCGCAGCAGCCAGCCCGAATTCACGTCGCGCATGATCTTCTCGACCGAATTGAAGGCCAGCCCCGTATCAGGAGCGTAATGCATCGCCAGCACGATGCCGGTCAGGATCTGTGAAACCAGCATGATCGTGAGAATGCCGCCGAACGTATAGGCGTAGTTCAGGTTGCGCGGGACGGGATAGACGATGAAGCTGTCATAGACCAGCCGCGGCAGCGGCAGGCGGGCGTCGAGCCAACGTTCGATTCTGGTTTTAGGCGTATAGGTCGAGTATTTGTCGCCGCTCATCGAAATGCCCCTGCCTCAGCCGATACGGATCTTGGTGTCGGAAACGAATTGGAACACTGGTACCGCCATGTTCTCCGGCGCCGGCCCCTTCCGGATGCGGCCGGCGGTGTCGTATTGCGAACCATGGCAGGAGCAGAACCAGCCGCCGAAATCGCCTTCCTGACCATGCGGGATGCAGCCGAGATGGGTGCAGACCTGGATCATCACCAGCCAGGCCTCCTTGCCCGCAATAGTCCGGTTGGCGTCGGTTGCCGGCGCGTCGGCCGGCAGGTTGGCGTTGCGGGCAATTGGATCCTTGAGCTCGGGGAGACTGACCGCCTCGGCGTCCTTCCTCTCTTTTTCGGAGCGGTTGCGTACGACCACCGGCTTGCCATGCCAGTCGACGATCAGCGACGTTCCCGGCGTCAGCGATGAGACGTCGACCTCGATCGCGGCGGGCGCTTCGACGCGCAATGTGTGCTCGGCTGTGGAGGTTTCGGAAAGGTCGGCCATGGTGGCGACTCCTGTTGCTGGAAGCTGCGTCATCGCGTTGGTGGCAATCGAGCAAAAGCAGGCCATGGCTTTCGCCTTTCCAGTCTGCTCATATCGCCCAAATATGCCGGCCGTGGCCGGGTGTGAGCCATCGTGCCAACGGCACGTGCGTCCAATACTTTCGTTTAGGATTTCCTGAGCGAAGGACTGGCCGGGCTGGCGATGATGCCATCATGGAAGGTCGTGGATTCCTCCAGACAACCGTTGGTCACTGAGCTGGGATATGCCCCGGCATTGCGCACGGCGATCCCAAACTTCAGCCCGACCATACCTCGGCATAGGCACGTCTAGCTGTCGGTGTCGTAGTCGTGGTCTCCGCCAGATGCGAGTTTCTGGAGCGGTTGTCTCGCGTGGCAGGTTTTCCGCCCGGCGAGGACCAATTGCGCAATTCAATCGGGTTCAGAAAAGGGAAAAGCGGTGAAACTCTACTACAGCCCTCTCGCCTGCAGCCTGGCCGACCACATCGCGCTGGAGGAGGCTGGTGCATCCTTCGAGCGCGAAACCGTCAATCTCAAAACCAAGCGGACGGCCTCCGGGGATGATTTCACCACCGTGACGCGCAAGGGGTATGTTCCAGCCCTCGTGCTGGATAGCGGCGAAACGCTGACGGAAAACATCGCCGTCCTCGATTGGCTCGCGTCGCGATACCCGGCACTGGGAGTGGAAGGGCCTTTGGGCCGTACGCGCGTTCTCGAAGCGCTGACCTACGTCTCGACTGAAATACATCGAAGCTTCAAGCCGATGTGGCACCAAAGCAGCGATGCTGAAAAGGCCAAGGCGAGCGCGACGATTACGAGCCAATTCGAGTTCTTCGCTGACGGGCTCAAGACCGACTATCTGTTCGGCGACAAACCCAGCGTCGCGGATTTTTATCTTTTCGTGATGCTGCTTTGGGCGGCCCGCTTCCACGTCCCCGTTCCCGCGCCTTTGCAAGCCCTCCGCGCCCGAATGGCTGCTCGACCGGCCGTGCGCATCGCAATGGATCGTGAGGGCCTCGTCTGAAGCCGAGGGTGGCCGCGAGCGTAAGATCAGACGCAACATATTCTCTCGCCCCAACAGAAGATCAGGAGTCATTCTCATGCTGCCGTTTCTGCGGATGCTACATCCAGCCGCTTCCAAGCGCGGGGACGGCCTACATCTCGAATTTGTCCGAAGGGAAATCGAGGAAACGCTTGACCTTACTGACATTCCGTCAGAGCTCGCCGCACTGCCCCCTGGCCGAGTGGTTGCGAATACCGGATTCGCCGCAGTCACCGTCGAAATAAGCGCAATATTTCCTGTCGGCCGATGAGGCGGGCGGGTCTCGTCGTTCCCGCTTGTTGGTCATCATAGAGCTTCATCATGAATGCGAGTAAGGCTCCGACACGGTCGATCATCGCCGCCGGCGCATTGTCGGTGCGACAGCAATGACGTTCGCCGCCACGATCAGGCAAGCTGAGTGAGCTGCCGATACCTGCGCTGGATGGGCGGCGAGGACATGATGTTTGCGAGCTGAACATCGAGGTGCGGCCCTGGTCCCACATCGACGTTGCGCTTGACTCGTCCATATTATTGGTAATAAATCATACATATTGCCTTCAAAAAAGACGGCAGGACTGGGAGGACCGATGAAAATCACGGCCATCAAGGCGCGCGTCTGCAATGCGGAAATGCGCAACTGGGTCTTCGTTCGGGTCGAAACCGGCGAGCCCGGGCTGTTTGGCTGGGGTGAGGCGACGCTGGAATGGAAGACCCGAGCCGTCGTTGGGGCGCTTCAGGATCTTGAGGCCCTGCTCGTCGGGCAAGATCCGCGCAACGTGGAGCAGTGTTACCAGATACTTACGCGCCACGGCTTTTGGCGTCTTGGCGTCGAGGGAATGTCTGCCGTCAGCGGCATCGAGATCGCGCTCTGGGACATCCTGGGCAAGTCATTGGGCGTCCCCGTCTGGCGCCTTCTGGGCGGCCAGGTCCGCGACTATCTGCGCACCTACACGCATCTCGGCCTCGGGGACATGAAGGCGGTCTATGAGACCGGATCCGCGGATGCGATCGTGGAACGCGGACGCATCGTGACGCAAGCAGGCTATGACGCGGTCAAGGTCGTCTGCGTTCCCTACACCCACTACGTATCGCCCGCCAAGGCAGTCGACTCCGTTGCCAATATGGTTGGCTCGCTTCGCGAGGCGGTGGGCCCGGATATCGACATCATGGTCGATTTCCACGGACGCCCTGCATCGGTTAACGCGGCGATGGATTATCTCAACGCAATCGAGCCGGCCCGCATCATGTTCGCGGAAGAGCCCGTTCCACCCGAAGATGTTGCCGGACTGGCGCATATCACCGCGCGATCAGCCGTGCCGATCGCCTCCGGCGAGCGGCTGATCGGACGTCGCGAATTTACGCACTCGATCGCAGCCCGCGCCTTCAACATTGCCCAGCCTGATATTTGCCACACTGGCGGTCTGCTCGAGACGAAGAAGATCGCGGCCATGGCGGAAACCGCAGGCATCGGCCTTGCGCCGCACAACCCGCTTGGTCCGATCGCCGGTGTGGCTGCTCTTCATTTCGGCATATCGACGCCGAACGTTGTCATTCAGGAGGAGATGTCCGGTGCCGTCGCCTGGTACGACGACGTCGTCACCTGGCCAATTCAGCGTAAACCAGGCCGCTGGGATCTGCCCGAACTGCCGGGCCTTGGCGTTACCGTCAATGAGGACGTGATCGCGCGCCACCCCTTCAAGCAGGAAGTGCTGCATGCCCGTAATGCCGTCATGCCGGACGGCACCGTGGTCGACTGGTGAATGCGATGGCAGGCCGGCTGCAAGGAAAGATCGCAATCGTCACGGGAGCGGGCCAGGGCATTGGTGCCGCCACCGCCCGCGCCTTTGCGATGCATGGGGCAAAGACCGTTATTGCCGAACTGAATGCGGCAAGCGGGAAAGCGATCGCCGACGAACTGCTGGCACAAGGCGCGGACGCTCTGTTCGTCGAGACTGACGTCACCGACGCATCCGCGGTCGCGAACATGGTCGCGCGGACGATCACGGTCTATGGCGGCGTCGACATTCTGGTCAACAATGCCGGTGCCAACGTCTTCTACGAACCATTGATGATGCCGGATGAGGAATGGGAGCGCTGCCTTAATCTCGACCTCCAGGCCGCGTGGTTCTGCGCCAAGGCGGTTTTGCCGACGATGTTGGCGAAGGGCTCGGGGTCCATCGTCAACATAGCGAGCTGTCACGCCTTCCAGATCATTCCCCATACGTTCCCGTACCCGGTCGCCAAGCATGCACTTTTGGGCCTGACCCGTTCGCTGGCCATCGAATACGCCGCACGCGGAATCCGGGTGAACGCGATCGCGCCCGGCTATATCGAGACGCCGATCGCGGAGGCCTACTGGAACACGTTCCCGAACCCCGCCGAGGAGAAGCGGCGAGCCTACGACCTCCATCCGCCCAAGCGCATCGGCCGGCCGGACGAGGTTGCAATGACGGCGGTTTTCCTCGCTTCGGACGAAGCGCCGTTCATAAATGCCGAGACGATCACCATCGATGGTGGGCGCTCGGTTCTCTACCACGACTAGCAATCACCAAAGAGCTCTCAGGGAGGATCTTCATGAAAACCACAACAAAGGCTTTGGCGACATTTGCGGTACTGGCTGCCGGACTGATGAGTGGCGCAGCAAGCGCAGACGAAATCAAGATCGGCTACATCAACAAAATGGGTGACCATCCATGGTTTGTCGCCGAAGTTGGTGGCGCCAGGAAAGCGGCTGAGGCGGCCGGGGCCGCGTTCGTGTCGCAGGACGTCCAGTTCGACGCCAATTTGACGATCACGACCTTCGATACGATGGTCGGCGATGGTGTGAAAGGCATCGCCATCGTCGTCCCCGACAAGGCGCTGGGACCAGTCATCGCGGAGAAAGCAAAGGCCGCTAAAATTCCCTTGGTGGCGGTCGACGACGATATCTACTACCAGGATGGCACCCAGGTCCCCTATGTCGGCATGAATGCCTACAACATCGGTGCGCGGGTGGGCGAAGAGCTCGCCAAGCTCTACAAGGCCGACGGCTGGGCGGGCAAAGAGGTGCGCATCGCCTCGATCGAGGATCGCAAGGCGGATACCTGCATGCAGCGCAACAAGGGCGCGGAAGAAGCGTTCTTGAAGGCGGTGCCCGATTTCAAGCCTGGGAATATCCTGCGCGTCCCCTACGACAACACGATGGTCAACGCCATCGACGTGATGACCACCACATTGACGGCCAATCCCAGCGTCACGAACTGGATATTCTACTCATGCAACGATGATGGCGTGCTGGGTGGTGCGCGAGCACTGGAGTGCCGGCTATACCGCAGACCAGGGCATGGGGATAGGCATCGACGGGAGCCGCGCCTGCGACGCCTTCGGATCAGGAAAGCCATCGGCATTCCGTGGCACGATGTGGCTCAACTCGGAAAATCACGGCGCGCTTGCGGTGAAGATTCTCTTGGCCTCGATCAAGGATGGAACGAAGCTGCCGGTTCAATCCTTCACCGACCCGGAATACATCACCGCCGACAATTTTGCGTCGGACTACAAAGCCAAGCTCTGCCACTGAACCGGCTACGCGTCATGCGCCGCAGGGCGCATGACGCTTTTTGGGCCCGCAGTTGTCAGCGCGCACACGCCACCGACACGGGATCGATCCTCGGGAGTGAGCTTTGATGCAATCGGATTTCTTCTCGCTCGATAGGATATCGAAACGCTTCGGCGTCGTGCAGGCGCTTGACAACGTCTCGATTGCCTTTCGGCCGGGAGAGGTGCTCGCCCTGGTTGGCGAGAATGGGGCCGGCAAATCGACGATGATGCGAATTCTCGAGGGCGTGTTCGGGCCTGACAGCGGCACTGTGCGGCACGGTTCCACGCCGATCGTTTTCGGCGAACCGCGCGACAGCCATAGAGCGGGAATACGCGTCATCCATCAGGAGCCGGAGATCGTTCCGAACCTGACCGTGGCCGAGAACATTTTCGTTGGGGAACTGCCGCGGCTGGCGGGCGTCCTGCTCGACTGGCACAGGCTGGAGGAGCAGACCGATAAGGTGCTTGCGACCTTCGGCATGCAACAGGATATGCGGCCGCGGCAACTCTGCAGCACGCTCGGTCCGGCGCAGCGTCAGATGATCGAAATCATGCGCGCAATACGTGCCGGCGGCCAGTTGATCGCATTCGACGAGCCGACCTCGTCACTGACCGACGACGAAGCGCGCCGTCTGTTTTCAGTAATCCGCCGGCTGCGCGAAGAGGGCACTTCGATCGTCTACATCTCTCACCGGCTGAACGAGATCATCGACCTAGCAGACCGCATTGTCGTTTTACGGGACGGCCGGCTGGTCGACGAATCCCCCGCTGCCGGTGCCAGCGAGCAGACCATAGCCAAGCTCATGGTGGGCCGCGACATCGCCGATCTGTTTACGCGCGAGACGTGGCAATCGGGGCAACCGTTGCTGGAGGTGACGGGCCTGACCACCGACCACGTCACCGATGTGAGCCTCAAGGTCCGCCGCGGGGAGGTGCTCGGCATCGCCGGCCTTATGGGGGCGGGCCGATCCGAACTGGCGAAGGCGATCGTCGGCTATGATCGGCGCCTCGGCGGAACCATAACGATGAATGGCGTGCCCGTTGGCTCTAACAGCCCGCATGCAGCGATCGTGGCGGGCATCGGCTTCGCCCCGGAAGACCGCAAGCACGAAGCCCTGCTGCTGTTCCGCAGCATTCTTGACAACGCTTCGCTTTGCGTGCCCGACAGGACATCGACCTTCGGCTTCTTCAACCGGCGCAAGGCGCTGGAGATTGTCTCACCGCTCGCAGCAAAGATGTCGATCAAGGCGCCTAACCTCGACGAACAGGTTTCGAAACTGTCGGGCGGCAATCAACAGAAGGTCGTTCTCGCGCGCTGGCTTGCGCGGCAGCCGATGCTTCTCCTCCTCGACGAACCGACCCGCGGCATCGACATCGGCGCCAAGGCGGAAATCTATCGCCTGGTCGATGAACTCGCCGCCAGCGGCATCGGCATAATCCTGATTTCCTCGGAAATGCCGGAACTGATCGGGCTCGCCGACAGGGTGCTCGTCATGGCTGGAGGCCGGATCACCGCCGAACTTTCCCGCCCCGACATCGACGAGGCCACGATCCTGAAACACGCAATGCCGCAATCTGTGCCATCGCTCGGAGGACAAATTCAGTGAATAGCCTTGAACTCAGGACAGCAACAGCACAAACCGACAAAAGGCGCGCGTCCTTACGCATCGCGGAGCGCATCGGCATTCACAACATAAGCCTTCTGGTTGTTCTCGCCATCCTCGTGCTCATTTTCGGCATCCTGAGAGGCGACGTGTTCTTCTCCAGCCGAAACCTGCTGAACATCGGTCTAGGTATTACCATCCTGGGCGTTCTGGCGATGAGCCAGACCGTGGTTATTGTCGCCGGAGGGCTCGATATCGCTGTCGGCGCAATTGTCGGTCTGACCACAGTATCGACCGCAATGGCCATCCAGGCCACCGGATCACCCGCGGTGGGCATTGTTGCCGGCCTGGTCCTGGGCGGTCTTGCCGGTCTCGTGAACGGCATCATCATCACCTATGGGCGGGTCAACGCAGTCATCGCGACTCTCGGTACGATGGCGATCTTCCGCGGCATCGCATTCATCATGTCCGATGGACAATCGATCGCGATCTTCAGCGACACATTCCGCTTCATCGGGATCGGAAAAATCCTCGGCTTGCCTCTGCTGATCTGGATTCTTTTGCTGACCGCGATCGTGTTCCATCTCTTCCTTGCCCGCTCGATCGTTGGGCGTAACATCTATGCCCTGGGCGGCAATCCCGTTGTCGCGCGCTTCTCCGGCATCAACATCAACCGCTACCGCGTCGGCATCTACATCATGAGTGGAGTGACGGCCGGATTGGCCGGGATTCTGTTGGCTGCCCGTACCGGCTCGGGGCAGCCCGTATCCGGATCCCAAGGTCTGGAACTCGAGGCCATCACAGCGGCCGTGCTGGGTGGCTGCGCCTTGCAGGGCGGGAAGGGTACGATCATCGGCGCGCTGCTGGGCGTCGCCATCATTGGCGTCCTCAACAACGGGATGATACTGACGTCCGTGCCAACCTTCTATCAGTTGCTTGCCAAGGGCTCGCTGCTGATACTTGCTGTGGTAATTGCCGAGTACCACTTGAACAGGACATGACGATGGACGCGGCGATCGCTTCGACTGGCCAGGGCAAGCAGGACATTCCTGCCGCGGATGGCACCACGTCATCGCTCAAGGATCGCATCGCACGCGATCTAGGACAGCGCATCCTCGCCGGTTCCTACGCGCAGCATTCCGTGCTGCCAACGGAAGCCGAACTTTGCGTCATCTACGGGGCGAGCCGCACTGCACTTCGCGATGCTCTTCTGACGCTTTCGGCGAAAGGACTGATCGAGGCACGCAAGCGGGCCGGGACGCGTGTGCGCGCGTCGAGCGAATGGAACAGGCTGGATGCACAGGTTCTGGAATGGATGCGCGATATCGAGCCCGACCTCGATTTCGTCCGCGGATTGATCGAGGCGCGACTGGTCATTGAACCCGCTGCCGCCCAACTTGCGGCCAAGATGGCGACGTCAGGCGATCTCGCAGTCATCGAAGCGGCCTATGAAGCCATGCGCATTGCTCCGCAGGACGATCTCGCTGCGTGTCTCGATGCCGACGTCAGGTTTCATACCGCCATTCTTCGTGCCAGCCGCAACCCGGTGTTCGCCAATCTCGGCAATATGCTCGCGGCCGCTCTCAGCTTCTCCTTCCGCTTGACCACATCGGCCACCGCCAATTACCAGCAGACGCTCAGCGCGCATGGCGACGTGCTGGAGGCAATTAGGATGCGCAGGGCCGACGACGCTCACGATCAGATGAAGGCGCTCATCGGGATCGCGTCGAACGACCTTCTTGCAGTGGCTCGCAAAGGCCGCCGTCAACAGCCGATCGCCGCTGCCAAGGCCGACACCGTCCGAAACTGATGGTCCGGACGATCAAGATCAGAAGCGGAGACCTGTCCGCTGAAATTGTCCCATCGCTTGGGGCAGGCCTTGCGAGACTGGACTATGGGCGCGTGCCGCTCTTCCGGCCATGGCCGGATGGCGGGAGCAGCAACCCGTTCGACCTTGCCTGCAACCTGCTTTTGCCGTGGTCGAATCGCATCTCGGGCGGCGGGTTCACATTCGACTCCAAATTCCACGAACTGCCTGCCAATGTTGCAGGCGAGCCATTTCCCATCCACGGCAACGGATTTTCCAGCGAGTGGGACGTCGACAGCGCAGCGCAGGACAACGCGAAGCTGTCCCTCATCAGCAACGGGCCCGGCCCATACCGATATCGCGCCGAGGTGAGCTACGCGCTGGCCGGACAGGGGCTCGAGTTGAAGCTTCGCATCGTCAATCAGGCATCGATCAGATTGCCGTTCGGGCTTGGCATCCATCCGTGGTTCCCGAGAACGGCACGAACCGCGCTTCATGCGCTGGCCTCGCAGGTTTGTCTCGAACTGCCCAGCCATCTCCCCGAACGATTTGTGGATGTCAAAACCCATGCCGATTGGGATTTCGGCGCCCCAGTCGTATTGCCGAGTGGATGGATAAACAATCTGTTTGCCGGTTGGAGCGGCGTCGCCACCATATCGTGGCCGGAGCACAGTTGCAGCCTGCGGATTGAAGCTTCATCGCCCTTGAATTTCTACCTGGTCTATTCGCTATCGGACGAGAGCGACTTCTTCTGTTTTGAACCGGTCAGTCATGCTGTCGATGCCCACAATCGTGGTTCGATCGACAAATGGAATGGACTGTCGGTGCTTGCGCCTGGCGAGGGCCTGGTAGCCCGTTGCAGCTTTGCCGTCACTTAGGCGGACCTCAGCTGCGCCCTCGAATTGGCGGATCTCGGCCAGGCTAGCCGTCGGCGATCCAATCCGAGAGGCTGCGGGCAAAACTTCGCGGCACGATAAGTTCACACGCGGTCTCCCCGGTGCGCAGGAAGAGCACGGACACGTGATGGAAGGATGTCAGCACGGCGCGGCCCGGAGCGGCGGCCGGCGCGTGCCAGTCGACGGCAATGCAGCCGGACAGAAGACTTGCGATATCAGGGCCAGCCATTTTCAAACGAACACGACCTTCCCCGAGGGGAACGGAACAGCCGAGATCGGGGTCGACGACGAGGGCAGGCGGTTGCGTGCCTTCGTCGAGAGCCAGCCAGAGGCGGCGAGGTGCAACGCGGATAATTAGAAGCCCCTTGTGGCGAACCGTCTCTCCGACCGAAGCGGGAAGTCTCTTGCCCAGCGGCGCCGAGACGCTCTTTTCGAATTGCGTCAATGTCGCGTCCCAGCCCTCGATCTGGATAAGCGGACAATCTGCCACGGACAGGCTGAAATCCCGAGAAGAGGTCAAGCTAGTCATGCAGCCGTTCTCCTTGTGGATCGACGAATACCGGCGAGACAACGCGGGCGCGAACCGTTTCGGCCTTCATCGGATAAACCGCTACGACCTCGCTTCCTTCTGCCGCGACATCGCCGGCAAGCAGGGCCAGCCCGACATAATGGCCGCGTTCGGGGCTGAAAGTGACGGAGGTGACGCGACCGCGCCCATGGCCATGGGGTTTCTCATCCGGCAGGAACAGGATGGCGCCGCCGCGCAGGCGTTTTCCGTCCTCAATGCATTCCAGTCCGACCAGGCGCTGTCGGTTGGGGGCCTGGAGGGCAGGGCGCCGTCGCAGGACGTTGCCGACGAAGCCGCTGCGCTTGCCCGCCATGCGGCCGAGGCCGAGATCGTCGAGCGTAGTGCGCCCGTCGATCTCCGGTCCGGCGACATGGCCCTTTTCGACCCGCAGCGCGCCAAGCGCCTCGACCCCGTAGGGCTTCAGCCCGAGCAGTCTGCCGGCTTCGACCAGACGGCTCCAGAGCTGTTCACCGGCAGTGGCGCCGACATAGATTTCGTAAGCGCGCTCGCCGGAATAACTGAGACGCAAGATGCGGAGCCCACGGCCCTCCCACTCGCTTTCGAGTAGTCCCATGTGCGGAAGTGCCCCATCGGAAACGTCAAGGGCAGGAAAAGCGGCACCGAGGATTGCGCGGCTGTTAGGCCCGGCAACCGACATTGCCGCCCATTCATCGCTGACCGAGGTGACGGCCACACGCAAATCCGGCCAGGCCGTGTCGAGCAGGAATTCGAGACGCGACAGCACATCGGCGGCCCTGGCGGTCGAGGTCGTCATGAAGAACCGGTTTTCCGCCAGCCGCGTCGTGGTGCCGTCGTCGAAGACGATACCGTCGTCGCGCAGCATGATGCCGTAGCGGGCGCGGCCTACCGCCAGTTTGGCAAAGCCGTTGGCGTAGACGCGGTCGAGGAAGATTGCCGCATCCGGGCCCTGGACATCGATCTTGCCGAGCGTGGAGATGTCCATCAGCCCCGCGGCCTGGCGCACATTCCGCATTTCGGCGACATAGGCGTCGTTCACGTCACGTCCCGACTGCCGGTAGAAATAGGGCCTCATCCAGAGCCCGACCTCGAGCATCTCGGCGCCGTTCGCCATGTGCCAATCGTGCATCGGCGTGCGGCGGATCGGCTTGAAACGATGGCCGATGGCGCGCCCGGCAAGCGCCCCGATGGCAACCGGCGTATAGGGCGGGCGGAAGGTTGTGGTGCCGGTCTCAGGAATCGTTGCGTTGCGCAGCGCTGCCATCGCGGCAAGTGCGGGAAAATTGCTGGTCTTGCCCTGGTCGGTGCCCATGCCGAGCGTGGTGTAGCGTTTCAGGTGCTCGACCGATTCATAGCCCTCGCGATGGGCGAGCTCGATATCCCCGGTCGTCACGTCCATCTGGAAATCGACGAAGGCTTTTCCACGTCCAGCGGGCAGGGCTTCGCGAAGGACGCTCGAGCCGGTCTCACCGAGATCGAGTTTCGATGGAGCGGGCACCGGCGCCGACTTGCCGCAGGAGGCTGCCGCTTCGATGCCGGCGCGATGGCCGTCCTCGATGGCAGCGACTGTCGCATAGGCTCCTATCATTGCACCGGCGCCGAACTGGCTGGCTGAAAGGACGCCCGGCACGAAGCCATCAATGTCGTCGCGATACACGGGTTTGACACCGAGGTGTGAGGTGAGATGCACGGTTGGCGACCAGCCGCCGGAGATGCAGACCAGGTCGCAGGCGGCCGAAGATTGTCCCTCCGGACCATTGAGCGTTACGCGCCTGATCGCATGGCCGCCATGCAGGTCGACGATGCGCGTTGCGGCGCGCACCACCACGCCGAGCCGTGCGGCTTCTGCGGCAAGTGCTGCGGGCGGGACGGGGCGCAGATCGGCAACCGTCACCTCCGCGCCGGCTGCGGCATAGTCGAAGGCGGTGCGCCAGGCACCGTCATTGGTGGTGGCGACGACGATTTTCTTGCCCGGCAGGACGGCGAAACGGTTGAGATAGGTCCGGGCGGCCGAGGCAAGCATGACGCCGGGCCGGTCGTTGTTCGAGAACACCATCGGCCGCTCGATGGCGCCGGTGGCGAAAACGATCGAGCGGGCGCGCAGCATGGTGACTGTTTGCCGTGTCTCGCCATTCGGCTGCGGATTGGTTGGATCGCGCTGTTCGACCAGTCCAAGGACATTGCCGTCATAGCTGCCGAAAGCGGTGGTCCGCTTCATCACCCTGATGGTTTCAAAGCCCTCCAACTCGGCCTCGGACTGCCGCAGCCATGCGGCCGCTGCGCTGTCGGACGGTTCAGCCAGAAGCTGGCCGCCAAGCAGGAAATCCTGCTCGATCAGCGCGACCCGCGCGCCGGCCGCGGCGGCCGCCCGCGCCGCCGATAATCCCGCCGGGCCGCCGCCGACGATGGCGACATCGGCGAAGGCATGACGAACCTCGTAGTGGTCGGGATCCGCGCCGGTGCCGGCCCTGCCCAGGCCGGCCGCCTTGCGGATGAAATGTTCGTAGAACATCCAGGCGCGGTGCGTCGGGCCCATGAAGGTCTTGTAGTAGAAGCCGGCGGACAGAAACGGTGCCAACAGTCCGTTGACGCTTTGCATGTCGAAGGCAAGCGATGGCCAGCGGTTCTGACTCTCCACGACCATACCGTCGGCGAGTTCCAGTGTGGTCGCCGGCAGGTTCGGCTCGCGCCTCCCGGCGGTCCCGAGCGTAACCAGCGCATTCGGCTCTTCGGGGCCGGCGGAAAAAATGCCGCGCGGGCGATGATATTTGAAGCTGCGCCCGACCAGCGTGACGCCATTGGCGAGCAGGGCGGAGGCAAGCGTGTCGCCGCGATATCCAGCCAGCTTGCGGCCGTCGAAGGTAAACTCGACCGGCTGCTCGCGAATGATGCGGGCACCCACCGACAGCCGTTTGCGGTTTGAACTCATTCCGGTGACTTCCTGAGAGTTGATTTCCTGGCCCACAATTTTCTGGCGAAGTCGACGGCTGCGATGGCATGGTTGCGGGTGTCGCGTTCGACCACCAGCCATTGCCGGCAACCGGTCACGTGCTGCCAGAATTCACGGTGCGGGCCGGCCGGGTTTGTCCTGACATAGACATAACGGTACCAGGCCTCCGGATCGGGATCGTCATGGGCCGGACGCTTGACCGAGGCATCGCCGCCATAGCGGAACTCGTCATGGTCACGCGGGCCGCAGCAGGGGCATTCGATGCGCAGCATTTTGTCCCGCCTCCTATTGCAGCCAGGCGGAAGGGCCGGCGCCGGCCTCATCGAGCGTGTGGCCGGTGCGGAAACGATCGAGCCCGTAGGCCGCGATCAAGGGATGCGGTTTGCCGGTGGCGATCGTGTGGGCGAAGCACCAGCCGGAAGCCGGCGTCGCCTTGAAGCCGCCATAGCACCAGCCGCCGTTGAGATAGAGTCCCTCGATCGGCGTCGGGCAGATGATCGGGCTGGCATCGGGGGTCATGTCCATGACGCCGCCCCAATGGCGAAGCAGACGGACGCGCGAAATGCATGGCATCAGCGCAATCGCTGCCTCCGCCACTTCGCGCACGACGCCGAGATTGCCGCGCTGGGCGTATGAATTGTAGCCGTCGAGATTGCCGCCGAAGACCAATCCGCCCTTGTCGGACTGGCTGACGTAGAAATGGTCGGCGCCATAGGCCACGACGTGATCTACCAGCGGCTTCAGCGGCTCGGTGACGAAAGCTTGCAGCACATGGCTTTCGATCGGCAGTTCAAGCCCAGCCTTGGCGCCGAGCACGGACGTGTGGCCAGCGACCGCGAGGCCGACCTTGCCGGCGCCAATCCGGCCTTTCGTCGTTTCGACGCCGACGATGCTGTCGCCGTCACGGACAAAGCCTGTCACCTCGCAGTTCTGGATGATGTCGACGCCATGGCTGTCGGCGGCACGCGCATAGCCCCAGGCGACGGCGTCGTGGCGTGCCGTGCCCGCGCGGCCCTGAAAGATGGCGCCATGGATCGGGAAGCGGGCGGTGTCGGAAAAATCGAGATAGGGCACCAGCCGGCGCACGTCTTCGCGATCGAGGATGTCGGCGTCGATGCCGTTCAGCCGCATGACGTTGGCGCGGTGGCTGAAACCGTCGAGCTGATCGGCCGAATGCGCGGTGACGAGTTGACCGCGCTGGGAGAACATTACGTTGAAATTCAGCGCCTGAGACATGTCCTCCCAAAGCTTCATCGAGAATTCGTAGAACTGGGTGTTGCCGTCGAGCAGGTAGTTGGAGCGGATGACGGTGGTGTTGCGGCCGACATTGCCGCCGCCGACATAACCCTTTTCGAGCACCGCGACGTCACGGACGCCGTGGTTCTCGGCGAGGTAGAAGGCGGTGGCGAGGCCGTGTCCGCCGCCGCCAATAACGATCACGTCATAGGACGATTTTGGCTCCGCGGCCCGCCAGGCTCGTTGCCAGTTCTTCTGGCCTGACAGCGCGTTGCGGAGAACCGAAAATGCCGAGTAGCGCGCCATTCGTGCAGGCCTATCGAACGATCGGGCCGGCCGGCGTGCGGGTAAGCACTTCGGCGCCCGCATCGGTCAACAGCACCGTGTTGGAGACGAAGTCATTGCCGCGACCAGTGCCCATCAGCCACGACAGGATGTGGAAGCTCATCCCGGTTTCGATCTCGAGGTCGGAATCGTGTCGCAAGCCGGTCACCGAATTGCCGCCGGTCCATGACGGCGGCTGGCCGGCGCCGACAAGGTAACCGCAGTGATGGCGGCGATAGTGGGAAAGACCGGCCTCGTCGGCGACGGCCTGCCAGGCGGCGTAGACATCGCGCGCCTTGGCGCCCGGCCGTAGCGCCTCGACGACCGCGTTGAACGCCTTGGCGGTCACCTCCGCCATTGTGGCGTCTTCATCGCTGATGTGGCCTATGCGAACGAGCCGGCCGAGCGGGGCGTGGTAGCGCGAGATGCACCCGGACAGTTCGACAAAGACGGGCTCGCCCTTGCGGTAGATCCCGTCGCCCCAGGTCGTGTGCTCTTCACCCAGGCGCGCGGCCGGGCGGATGAACGGTCCGAAGCCCGGCGCATGACCGCCGGCGCGGATCATTGCCGCAACACATTGGGCGGCGACCTCCTGTTCGGAAGCGCCATCGGAGATCGCAGCGATCGCGGCACCGGCGGCGGCGTCCGTCACTTGTGCCGCCCGCCGCATCAGCGCCTGTTCTTCGGCGCTTTTCACCCGCCGCATTTTGTCGATCAGACCGGAGACATCGCTCCACTTTGCATCGGCTTTCATCTGGAGTGCCACGGCAAGTCCATGGCTAAGGCCGGCTGTCCAGTATTCGAGGCCGATCCGCTTGCCGGATAGGCCGAGCTCTGCCAGCACCCGCGCGGCAAGGTCGGCCGCCGTTTCGCTGTCGGAATGGCCACGGAATTCCGCTGCCTTCACCTGCTTCTCGATCGTCACCTTCTCCATCGAGCGGGTGACCAGGACAGGTTTTCCTCGGAGCGGGACAATCAGCAGGTGAGGGGCAAAATACCCCCAGTGATCAAGCCCGGTGAGATAGAAGACGTTCTCCGGCGAGGCAAACACTGCCGCGTCGAGCTCACGCTCAATCAGTGCAGTACGGACCTTTGCCAGGCGGCCTGCGATTTCGGCTTCGGAAAAAGGATTGCGATCCATCGGGCGTCCTCATGCTTGTTGCCGGCTTGCTGGCGGGCATAGTCTTTTCGGCAGCCGGTTTCCCGGCCCCTATGTCAGTCGATGACGATGAGTTCGCGCGCCACATCGCAGAGGCGTTCGCCGCCGCGTTCCGTGACGACGAACGATTCCGAGATGGCGATGCCGAAATCGTCGAGCCAGACGCCGGCCATGAAATGGAAGCACATCCCAGGCTGCATCTCGGTAGTATCGCCCGGACGAAGGCTTGCGGTGCGTTCACCCCAATCGGGCGGATATGCGAGCCCGACCGGATAGCCGACGCGGCTGTCTTTCTTCAGCCCGTTCCGTCGCAGGACTGCCTGCCAGGCGGCTTCCACCTGTTCGGCGGTGTTGCCGGGGCGCGCGTTCTCGAGGCCAGCGTCGACGCCCTCGACGATCGCCTTGGCCATGTCGAGCATGGCTTGCGGCGGCTTGCCGAAATGTACCGTCCGGGTCAGCGCCGCATGGTAGCGGCGGCGCACGCCGGCGATCTCCAGAATGGCGAGGCCGCTGTCCGGCAGCGGCGCGTCGGACCACGTCAGGTGCGGCGTGCTAGTGCCCTCGCCAACGGGCATCAGCGGACAGATCGCGGCATAGTCGCCGCCTGATCCGGGCACGCCCATGATCTGCGCGTGATAGATTTCCGCAATGGCGTGGTTCTGAGGCACACCGGGCCGCATTTTCTCGATGGCACGGTTCATGGCATGCGTGCAGATCGCACCCGCCTCGCGGATCAGCACCAGCTCGGCTTCGGATTTGATCAGCCGCGCCCAGTTGACGAGATCGTGGTTGTTGGCGAAGTGCGCGTCGGGCAGTCCCTCGACAAGGTGGGCGTGGCAGCGCGCAGTGTAATAATGCGCGTCCATCTCGACGCCGATACTGGCCTTTTCCCAGCCGCGCGACCGGATCAGTCGGGCGAGTTCGTCATAGGGGTGTTCGACGGGCTGCTGCACCAGCCGCTCCGAGAACGGCACGATGTTTGTCTCCGGCAGGCCGGTTGTCAGGCGCGCGCTCTTGGCATCCTGCGCCCTGCCGAACCAGATCGGCCGATCCTCCTCCAGATGGACGAGGACGCACTGCGGAACATAGAACGACCATCCATCATAGCCGGTCAGCCAGCACATGTTGGCTGGATCCTGACAGACGATGAGATCGAAGCCGGCTTTTTGCATGCGTGTCTTCACGCCGGCGAGACGCTGCCCATACTCCGCTTGCGTGAATGTCCCGAACCCGTTCGCGGTCGCCACCGAAATCCTGCCTTCCAGGTACGCCGCTTGCCCTTTGATCAACATGGGCAAATAGGCCAAATTGTGCACAACTCGACGTCAATTTGTTGGCTAACTACGAATTATCGCCGAGTTTTCATGGTTTCTATATCTCTGCTTGCGAAATGTCTAGGGCAGTTGTATACGTCTTATCAAGCAGGCGTCGACCTCGAAGAAGGCCGCGCCCTGGGAACCATCCACAGTTGTCCAATGGGAGAAAAGCATGCTCAATTCATCAATATCGCGCCGCATGGTCGTGAAAGCGGCTGCCTGCATCGCGCTCGCCGCGACGTCATTGACGCCGCTATCCGCTCACGCCGAAACCACCCTCGAACGGGCCAAGAAGGACGGCTACATCCGCGTCGGTTTCGCCAACGAGGCGCCGTTCGGTTACGCCACGCCTGACGGCAAGCTGACCGGCGAGGCTCCTGAAGTCGCCAAGGCGGTGCTCGCCAAGATGGGCATCCCGCAGGTTGACGGTGTGCTGACCGAATTCGGTTCGCTCATCCCGGGTCTCAAGGCCGGCCGCTTCGACATCATCGCCGCCGGCATGTTCATCAACCCGAAGCGCTGCGCCGAGATCAATTTCTCCGAGCCGTCCTACGGCATCGGTCAGGCCATGCTGGTCGCAAAAGGCAATCCGAAAGGCGTGAAGGACTTTTCCAGCTTCAAGGAAAATCCGGATCTCAAGCTCGCCGTGATGGCCGGCGCGGTCGAAGGCGGTTACGCCAAGGACGCGGGCGTCGCCGATGGGCAGATCGTCGCCTTGCCCGACCAGTCCAGCCTGGTCGCGGCCGTCCAGTCGGGCCGCGCCGACGCTGCTGCGCTGACCGCTCTTTCGATCGCCGACATGGCCAAGAAAGCCGACGGCGTCGAATCGACCAAGCCCTTCGGCGAGGTTGCCGGCAAATCGGTGAAAGGCCATGGCGGCTTCGGCTTCCGCAAGGAAGATACAGATCTGCTGGAGGCGTTCAACGCCGAGCTGAAGAAGTTCATCGGTTCGCCGGAGCATATCGCGCTGGTCGAGCCGCTCGGCTTCGGCAAGGACTACCTCCCCAACAAGACCACCGCGGAGCTTTGCGCGGGCAAGTAGGTTCCCAACTGCTGGCGGCGCGAAAGCGCCGCCCTTTTTCCCCGGGGTAATCGCATGGGTATCCGTACGCTCGTTGCCATGCTGGTCATCGCGCTCGTCGTGATCGGCGCGTTGGCAACACAGGAAAGCTATCGAGTGTTCATGCCGGGGCTGCTGCAAGGCGCGGTCCTGACAATCGAGATCGCCGTCCTCGGCAGCCTGCTCGCAATCGTCATGGGCGTGCTTGCAGCACTTGCACGGATGTATGGCCCGGCGCCGCTCAGATGGCTGGCCACGGTCTATGTCGAGATCTTCCGCGGAACGTCGGCATTGGTACAATTGTTCTGGCTGTTTTTCGTGCTGCCGCAATTCGGCGTCACGATCAATGCTTTCGTGGTGGCAGTCCTGGCACTCGGCCTGAACGTCGGTGCCTACGGGTCGGAGGTCGTGCGTGGTGCGATCCTTTCGGTCGCTCGCGGCCAGTGGGAGGCATGTACGGCATTGAACATGAGCCGGCCACAGATGTTGCGCCGGATCATCCTGCCGCAGGCCTTTGTGGCGATGATCCCGCCCTGGGGCAATCTGTTCATTGAGCTTCTGAAATCGACAGCGCTGGTCTCGCTGATCACGCTTTCCGACCTCGCCTTCAAGGCGCAGCAAATGAACCAGAATACGTTCAAGACCATTCCGATCTTCACACTTGTCCTTTTGATGTACCTGGCAATGTCGCTGGTTCTCACCATCGGCATGCGGCTTCTCGAAAGGCGGGCATCGATCGGACTGGCGCGAGGCAAGGCAGCATGATTTGGGACTGGGCATTTGCTTTTGAAATCCTGCCGGTGCTCGCCCGCGCGGCCATCGTCTCCATCGAGGCGACGCTGATCGGCTTTGCACTTGCCGCCTCGCTTGGCCTGGTGCTGGCCGTCGTCCGTATCGCCGTGCCGTGGACCGGCTGGACAATTTCGGTGCTGGTCGAACTGATCCGTTCGACCCCGCTGCTTATCCAGATATTCTTTCTCTATTTCGTCTTTCCGAAATTCGGTGTCGTGCTCGACGCCTTCACCGCCGGGGTGCTGGCCATCGGCATCCACTATGCCGCCTATTGCTCTGAGGTCTATCGCGCCGGTTTCGACAACATCCCTCGCGGCCAGTGGGAAGCCTCGATCGCACTTAATCTTTCGGCTTGGACAACGTTCCGCGACATCATCATTCCGCAGGCGATTCCGCCGATCGTTCCGGCGCTCGGCAACTATCTGGTTGCCTTGTTCAAGGAGACGCCATTGCTGTCCGCAATCGCCGTGCTGGAGCTGATGCAGACGGCCAAGATCATTGGCTCCGAAACCTTCCGCTACACCGAGCCGATGACGCTGGTCGGTCTGTTTTTCCTTGCCATGAGCCTGGTTTCTGCTGCGCTCATTCGCTCCCTCGAAGGCCTGCTCAACCGGAGGACCATGCGATGACGGAACAACCGATGGTTCGCTTCGACAATGTATCGAAACGCTACGGCACGTTAACCGTTCTCGACGGGCTTAATCTGGAAATAGCACGCGGCGAAAAGGTCTCCATCATCGGCCCGTCCGGCTCCGGCAAGACGACGGTGCTGCGCATGCTGATGACGCTGGAGACGATCAATGACGGTGTCATCTGGGTTGAAGGCGAGCCGCTGACCCATATGGAGAGGAACGGCAAACTTGTTCCCGCCGATCTCGCCCACATCCGCAGGATCCGCGCCAAGATCGGCATGGTGTTCCAGTCGTTCAACCTGTTCCCGCACATGACGGCGATGCAGAACTGCATCGAGGCACCGATAACCGTGCTCGGCATGAAGCGGGCCGATGCGGAGGCGCGTGCCGCCGAACTGCTCGACATGGTCGGCTTATCGGATAAGAAGGACCACTATCCCTCGCAGCTCTCCGGTGGTCAGCAGCAGCGTGTCGCCATCGCACGCGCTTGCGCCATGCGGCCCAAGATCATGCTGTTCGACGAGGTGACCTCGGCCCTGGACCCCGAACTCGTCGGCGAAGTGCTTGAAGTCATCCGAAAACTTGGTAGGGAGCATGACCTCACCATGCTGATGGTCACCCACCAGATGGGATTTGCCAAGGAATTCTCCGATCGTGTCTGCTTTTTCCACGCGGGCAAGATCTGCGAGCAAGGGCCGCCAGGCGAGTTGTTCGGCACCCCCAAGAACGAGCGGACACGGCAGTTCCTGCACGCTGTCCTGGAGGCTGGATGACGCTTGAGACAGATGCCACGCCCACAGCCGTGACCGCCGCGCCGCCACGTCCGCTCTCGGCCCGGGAGCGATTTGAACGCATTTACCGGATACTGCGCGACCGCATCTGCCTGCTCGATTATGCGCCGGGAAGCCATCTGTCCGAGGAAGAACTTGCCCAGGAATTCGAGATCAGCCGCACGCCGGTCCGGCGTGTCCTGGCGCGTCTCGAATCCGAGGGTCTGGTTCAATCCGTCCACGGCGTCGGCACGATCGTCACCGATGTCGATATCGAGGAATTGCAGCAGGTCTATCATTTGCGCCTGGAGCTGGCGCTCCTCGTCGGCAAGCTTTCGCCGATCCCGCGCACGGCGGACGAACTCGACCGGATACGGGCGCTCATCGCGCGTTGCGATGCCGATATACTCAATCCCGACCAGCGCGCTTTCCTGCGCCTCAACATGGATTTTTTCTACGAGCTCACGGCGATGACCGGCAACCAGCCGCTGCGCGAGATCAGCGAGCGCCTGTATTTTCAGGTCGCGCGCGTCGTCCTGAAGATGATGCCGCAGTTGGGCCTTGTCGAGGAGTTCACCGCGTTCCGCCGCGAAATGGAAGAGGTCCTTGCCGCCGCCGAGATCGGTGACTGGGAGTCCATAGGGCACATAAGGCGGGCGCACATCTCAATGAGCTTTCGCCGCATGATGCGTCATGCAGGCGAGGCGAATCTGGATAGAGCAACATAGTCAGCCCCTCGGGGTTGTGCTGGCCGCCAAGGTCGGCGACAGCGATAGTCAAAACCGAATGTGCGGTTTCATAGCAGTCTCCTCTGGTCGAAGAACGCGCCGAGGTTTCACTCGCTGTGCAGAAGATGATGAATCCGTCGCGGGGTGCTTCCCGTCAGGCGGCGGCTCTCGCGGACAAGATGCGCCTGGTCGGAATAGCCCGCTTCGGCCGCCAGCATGGCGGTGGAGCTGCTGGAGCGGCTCGAAAGCCGCAGAAAGCGCTGGTAGCGGAGGATACGGTCAAGCGTCTTGGGGCCATAGCCGAAGCTCGTGTCGAAGCGCCGGCGCAACGTCCTTTCGCTCATCTCGAGCGCGCGCATCAACCAAGGGACGAGCGGCGCGTCGGGTGGCGGCCCGCGCTCGATCAAACGATATGCCGCCTGCATGGGAACGTCGGTCGCGGGCGCGGGCACCTCCTCGGCGACGACCTGTTGGAGCGAGCAGGCCAGATCCTCGAGACTGTCGCTGGCGCGCACGCGGCTGGCGAGGCGGCGAGCTCGCGCCCCCCACAGATCGTCGAGCGACAGCCTCTTGCCGACCAGCTCGATTTGCGGCACGCCGAGCCATGCCGCCGCCGCGGCAGGATGGAAGCGCAAGCCGATCACGACCTCGTCCGCCGCTAGAACCTCGGTCTGCGGTTCCTTGTCAGGGCCGGCAATTCGGAAGCTGCCTCCGATCCATTGCAAATCGATCGTTGTGTCGGGCATGATGACGATTGGCGGTGAGCCCGCCGGGTCCATTCGATGCACCCACACCGAAGCAAAGCTCCCGCGAAGCCGCGCCGACGCTGGACGTTGCTGAAATGAACCCGTTGCCTGCGCTGGGACGGGATCGCTCATCTCGCTCCCCTTCGGATTAGCGGCGGTGAACCTACGGCGCAGCGGCTGCGCCCGGCCGTCGCTCGAGACAACGTCTTCCAATCGAGAACGGTTGCAAGAATCGGTTGTTTTCTTCCGGCCGGAACGAAGAGGGCAGTTGGGGGGCGATGCGACGTGCATCGCCAGTGTGCGGCTCATACGTCAATGGCCGTTCTGTTCAATAAGGCAAGCGAGATGCGTGCTTATCTTTCGGCGTCGTACATCACATGAGAGGTATGCGTCATGAGCAACAAAAACGACCAACGGATCGACTACGTCGAATTCAACGTGAAAGACATTCAGCGGTCACGCGACTTCTACGGAAAGGCGTTCGGCTGGACCTTCACCGACTACGGCCCGCAATATTGCGAGTTCAACGACGGGCGCTTGTCAGGTGGCTTTGCTGCTGGCCCAGCGAGGTCCGGAGGAGGCCCGCTCGTCATTCTCTATGCCGATGATCTGCCGGGAACGGTCAAGCGTGTCGAGGAAGCGGGGGGCAAGATCGTCAGGCCGATTTATGGGTTCCCCGATGGCCGGCGCTTTCATTTCGCGGACCCGGACGGTTACGAGCTAGCGGTTTACACCGAAGATGGCAGCAATGAATGATCGCGTTCCTCCCACCTCGGGTTGGTTTTGCTCGGCGGCGTCTTGATTTGGGAGGGCGCCGAGCATGTCCTCAGATTCCGGGCGATTGCAGCGTCCCTGGCCGGGCGGGGCTTCCTGCTCCCAAGCCTCTTCTCGCGGCCGGATCGTTTGCCTCGCAACGGCCTTGGTGGACCCTTTCCCGCCGCGGCCTTGGCCGTATTCACCATTACGGCGTCGTTCATGGCGCTCAACTTCTGGCCTACAGCGGCGATGAACGCGAAGCGCTTCGTACCGGCTTCACCAATGTTGCCGTCTTGGGCGGGTTGATTGTCGCCGCGACCACTAGCCTGTGATCATCATTTCGGGGCGGCGGCTTCGTCTTCATCTGCAATCAGCCGCTGGTCGTTGGTGATCCGGTGTTGTTGCAGCATCCGCCTATCGCTGCCAGAAGGGCAGCTTGGCGATCTCTTCCTCGGCCTGTCGCCTCGTCAGACCGATATCGTCGATCAGATGGGGATTGGTCTGCGCCAATCGCTTGAGATCCCAGCGAAAGCGTGTCGGCTCGCGCCAGGCCGCGATAATGCTTCGCAGCGTCGCCAGGCTGTAGCGCCGAGGCGATGCTTCCGCCGGCCGCGTTGCCTCAAGCGGGGCCGAGGCAAAGGTGGGAATATCGTTCATGGCAACCTCCATATGGTTTGAGGGGGCCCATACGATTTTGGGAGTGTGGGGCCCTCGACCTGAAAGAGGCTGAATTCTGCAGGATACGAACCGCGCCGTAATTAAGCTCTCCCAAATAGTTCTCAAAACTTGCAAACGGGCTATAGATGCGCCGTATGCAGGGATCGCGCTTTGCCTTTGGTCCGTTCGTGCTTGATCCGGGTGCGGGAACGCTTATTCGGAACGATGTCCCCGTTGCCGTTAGCTACCGCGGGCTAAAGCTGCTTGCGGCGCTCGTCGGACGGTCCGGCGAAATCCTTGAAAAGGCTGAGTTGATGGACGCGGCGTGGCCGGGTACAGCCGTCGAGGAAGGCAACCTAACCGTCCAGATCGCGCTGCTGCGGAAGCTGCTTGGCCCGGCCGCCGACGGCGGTGAATGGATCGCCACGGTTCCGCGCGTCGGCTACCGCTTCACGGGAGCCGTCGAACAGCTCGGCGTCGCGAAGCGAAAACCTTTGCCGCTGCCCGACAAACCATCGATAGCCGTGCTGCCCTTCGTCAATGTCAGCAACGATCCCGAGCAGGAATCCTTCGCGGATGGGTTGACCGAAGACCTGATCACCGACTTATCCAGGATCTCCGGCCTGTTCGTCATCGCACGCAACTCGGCCTTTGCCTACAAAGGAAAGGCGATGGACGTGCGCGGGATCGCTGAGGACCTTGGCGTGCGCTACCTGCTGGAGGGTAGCGCAAGGCGCGCCGCAGGGCACGTGCGCATCAACGCACAACTGGTCGACGCGGTGAGTGGCGATCATGTATGGGCGGAACGCTTCGATCGCAGCCTGGAAGATATTTTTGCCGTTCAGGACGAGGTTACCGGCAAGATCGTCGAGGCGTTACTCGGCCGGCTGCGTGCACCGCCGCCGCGCAATCGGCCCCAAAATCTCGAGGCCTACGATCTCTGCGTGCGAGCGCGCAAGCTGATGGATGATTCGCCGCAGACGGCGCAGGAAGCGCATCTGATGCTCACCCGCGCGGTTTCGCTCGATCCGGAATATGCCGAGGCCTATCGCTGGCTTGCCATGAACCACTGGATGGGATGGGTGCATTCCGGCGGACCAACCGAAACATCCCGTAGCGCTGCTTTGGAACTCGCGCGCAAAGCCGTGGCGATCGACCCCAACGATGCCGGCTGCCGCTGGGTTTTGGCTTACCTGCTTGCCTACGAGCGCAGCTTCGCCGAGGCGGATGCGGAATTCGCCAAGGCGATCGAGCTTGACCCGAACGAGGCCGATGCCTGGGCGGCATTGTCCGACATCGCGGTCCTGGCCGGACGGGTCGAGGAGGGTCTTGAGCACATTCGCAAGGCGTTCCGGCTGAATCCGTTTCCGGCAAGTTGGTATTATCTCGCGCTCGGCCAAGCGCAATATGCAGCCGGCGAATACGAATCCGCTATCAAGACACTGCGCAGGGACGAGACCTATCGTACAAGCTCTCGCCGTTTCCTGGCGGCAAGCCTTGCCCAACTCGGCCGGCTCGACGAGGCGCGCGCAGAGGTCGAACTGTTTCTCGTCGGCAACCCGCATTTCACAACCCGCCACTGGGCGGCGACGGAGCCATTCCGCGACGCTGCGACGCTTGAGCATTTCGTTGACGGCTTCCGTAAGGCCGGCCTTCCGGAGTGACGCGCCGGCGCCGTCGCACGGTTCGTGCGACCTATTCCTCAAAGCGACCCGTGGCGTCACGATCGCGCTCGTATCGTCTCGTGAGCGGAAACGGCGGCAACCAGGACTCGCGACGGATGATCCAGCTTTCGTAAGTTGGCATCAGTTGGTCAGGCGCGTCCAGGGATCCGAGGTTCACTTCGACTTCGTCGGCGGTGCGGGCGAAAACGGTCGAGCCGCAGCGGGGACAGAAAAACCGCCCGGCATAGTCGCGTGTTTCGCCGTCGATCGTCACCGCATCTTCGGGAAATATCGCGGAAGCGTGAAAAAGGGCTCCATGATGCTTGCGGCAGTCGAGACAGTGACAAAGGCCGACCCGGTATGGGCGTCCCGAAGCGACAATTCGGACGTTCCCGCACAGGCACCCGCCGGTGAATCGGTCCATGCTGCGTCTCCTCCAAAATCAAGCGGCCGGAATGGTTACAACGACCGGCACTGTTGTTGCAATCGCCGCCGCGGGCGGGGACATGTCGTTCTTCCGTGGCGATGACATTGCAGCCGCCTCTCTATGCCTTATGCGAGCTTGCCGCCGAAAACAGGCTTTGGTTTGTCATATGGAACGAAACGGCGCGTTCCATTGAGCCGCCAACTCGGCGGCCGAGGCGAGCCTGACTCCGCAGTCGGCGAGTATGCGTGCGACCGTCGCTACCGCCTCGGCGTTGGACGAGGCTATGCTGCCGTTCGGAAGGAAAAGGTTGTTTTCGAAGCCGACCCGGACATGGCCCCCAAGCAATGCGGCGGCGGTCGCGCACGCCGCTTCGTTGCGGCCGAAGGCGCAGACGCCCCAATGGTCGAAGCGCGGCATGTTCGCCGCGAGGAATGGCAAGAGATCGGCAGGAACGGACGTCTGTCCCGGCGTGTAGCGGCCCAGCACGTAGAGAACCGGTATGCTTGCCCAGGGGATCAGTCCGCGCTGCTGCATGTCCGAAAGCCTGACGGCCTCCTCGGGCGAATAGAGGATGATCTGTGGCGCAACCCCCTCGGTGTGCAGCCAGGCCATGAAGCGCACGAAGGCGAGTTCCGATCCGGCATCAGGAACGATTTCGCGAAGCGCCAGGGAGACAGCTTGCGGCTTCACATCTTGTACGACGGCCATCTGTTGGGCCGGCGAATAGATACCGAGTGCTTCGGAGGTGATCTGGATTACCAAGCGGTCGCCGGCAGCACCGCGGATGGCGGCGATCGCCTGGCGGTAGGCGTCGGCGTCGAGCAGATGATTGCCGCTTCGGTCGCGGACATGAACGTGGATCATAGCCGCACCGGCATCGGCGCATTCCGCGGCCGTCCTCGCAAGTTCGGCTGGTGTCAGCGGAATCGCCGGATGGTCGGCCTTGCTGCGACGTCCCCCGTTCGGGGCGACGGCTATGGCGATGCGGTCGACACCATGGGCCGGCTTCATGGGAACGTTCTGTAAGCGACAAGATTCATATGAATCAATCTTTGATCACACTGAAACAGACGTTGCAATCGCTGGTCTGGCGAGCTAGCAATATCCATGGACCAGGAAGAGCTTGCTGGACAGATCGTCACTGCCTTCGACGGCATGTCGGCGCAGCTTCGGTCCGCTGCGCGCTATGTCCTTGATAAGCCGTATGATGTCGCGCTGTTGTCCATGCGCGAGCAGGCCCGGCACGCAGGAGTGCAGCCGGCGACGATGACGCGGCTGGCCCAGCATCTCGGCCTTGATGGCTACGAGGCGGTACGCGATATCTACGCCGCCGCGATCCGGGACGGCGAAATCGGTTTCGCCGGCAAGGCGGGCCTTCAGGTCGCCAGCCAAAAGCTCAAGGGCGACCACGCGCTGGCGGCCGATATTCTGGATTCGATTTCCAGCCAGCTTGCCCATCTCGCCGAACGCAGGTCGATCGACCGTCTGGTCGAGACGGCCAGGGCGCTGAGTGCGGCAAGGCGCGTCTATTGCCTCGGCCTGCGCTCGAGCCACGCAGTGGCCTGGCATCTGCATTACATCCTGTCGCTGATCGGCGAGAAATCGGTGCTGCTGCACGGCATCGGCGGAACCGATGGCGACGCTCTGGCCCATGCGACCAGGGACGACGTGCTGATCGCCGCCAGCGTCCTGCCCTACACGCGCTTCACCATCGAGCTTGTCGAGTACGCTGCCGGCCGCGGCGTACCGGTCATTGCGATCACCGACAGCGGGGTAGCGCCCTTGGCGCTGCTTGCCGATCACCTGGTCGTCGTGCCGACCGGCAGCCCGTCCTTTTTCCACACCATGACGCCAGCTTTCATCGTTGCTGAGGTCCTGGGTGCTCTTGTCGCAGGGCAGGCAGGCGAGGGCGCTGTTGAGTCGCTGCGACGTTTCGATGAGCAGGGCGCCGCCCTCAAGACCCATCTGAACCAGCGTCCGCCGAAGAAAATGCCCATGAGGGACCGTCGATGACACACATTCTTCATCGAACCATCCACTCGACGCTGCCGGTCGCCGCTCGCGGCCAAGGCATCGAACTGTTCGATGCCGAGGGCAAGTCCTATATCGACGCGTCGGGCGGCGCTGCCGTGTCCTGTCTCGGCCACGGTCATCCCGACGTGATCGCCGCGCTGCACGCCCAGCTTGACCGCATCGCCTACGCACACACCAGCTTCTTCACCACCGAGGTGGCGGAGCGCTTGGCGGATCGGCTGGTCGAGGACGCGCCGAAAGGGTTGGACCACGTCTATCTGGTCAGCGGCGGCTCGGAGGCGGTCGAGGCCGCGCTCAAGATGGCCAGGCAGTATTTCGTCGAGAAAGGGGAGCCGCAACGGCGCCATTTCATCGCACGCCGGCAGAGCTATCACGGCAATACGCTCGGCGCTCTCGCCACCGGCGGCAACGAATGGCGGCGCGCCCAGTTCAGGCCGTTGCTGATCGAGACCCACCATATCGACCCCTGTTACGCCTATCGCTATCAAAAGCATGGCGAAAGCGACGAAGCCTATGCGGCGCGCGCCGCCCAGCAGCTCGAAGACAAGATCCTTGAACTCGGCCCGGACGAGGTCATCGCCTTTGTCGCCGAGCCGGTGGTGGGTGCCACGCTCGGCGCCGTGCCGTCGGTCCCCGATTATTTCAAGCACATTCGCGCGATCTGCGACCGCTACGGCGTGCTGCTCATTCTCGACGAAGTGATGTGCGGCATGGGCCGTACCGGCACGCTGCATGCGTGCGAGCAGGACGGCATCGCTCCCGACCTGCTGACCATCGCCAAGGGGCTCGGCGGTGGCTACCAGCCGATCGGCGCGGTGCTGCTTGGCCGGCATATCTTCGACGCCTTTGCCCAGGGCTCGGGCTTCTTCCAGCATGGACATACCTATATGGGGCATCCAATGGCGGCGGCGGCCGGCCTTGCCGTGCAGGAGGTCATCCGGCGCGACCGCCTGCTCGACAACGTCAGCGCAATGGGCGCGCAGCTCGACGAACGCCTGCACCAGCGCTTTGATAACCACCATCACGTCGGCGACATTCGCGGACGAGGTCTGTTCAGGGGAATCGAGCTGGTGGTCGATCGCGCCAGCAAGGAACCGTTCGACCAGAGATTTGAACTCAACGCTCGCATCAAGCGCGAAGCAATGGCCCGCGGCCTGATGATTTATCCGATGGCCGGGACGATTGACGGTGTGCGGGGCGTTCATGTGCTTGTGGCGCCGCCTTTCATCATTTCCAGACAGGATATCGATCGGATCGTCGAACGGCTCGGTGAGGCGATCGACGCTGCGATCGCTTCAGCGGCCTGACCCGCACGACGCGGACCGCCTCAATCAGTTCCAACGCGTCATCGGCGATGGGCCGGGACACCCACCAGAGAGGTAGCAACCATGTACAGTTCGATGAGAATCCTGATCGGCGCGGCGGCTTGCATGCTGCTGGCGCTGCCGTCCGTCGGAGCCGAGCAGCGCTTCGTCACGGTCGGCACCGGCGGGGTCACCGGCGTCTACTATGCCGTCGGCGGCGCCATTTGCCGGCTGATGAACAAGGACCGGCAGAAAACCGGCATCCGATGCTCGACGGAGTCGACCGGCGGTTCGGTCTTCAACGTCAACTCCATCCAGACCGGCGATCTCGATTTCGGCTTGACCCAATCGGACGTCCAGTACCAGGCCTATGAGGGGACCGGAAATTTCGAAGGCAAGCCGTTCAAGGATCTGCGGGCCGTCTTCTCCGTCCATCCCGAGCCGTTTACCGTGCTGGCGCGGCCCGATGCCGGCGTCCCAAATTCGAGGACTTCAAAGGCAAACGCTTCAACGTCGGCAATCCCGGGTCAGGCACCCGCTCGTCGATGGAGGAGTTGCTGAAGCAGATGGGCTGGACGCTCGGCGATTTCTCGCTTGCCGCGGAGCTGAAGGCGGACGAGCAGGGCAGCGCGCTGTGCGACAACAAGATCGACGGTTTCTTCTACGGCGTTGGTCATCCTTCCGCCGCGATCCAGGATCCGACCACGGCCTGCGGCGCCAAGCTCATCCCGCTGACCGGTCCGGCAGTGGACGCGCTGTTGGCAGCTCATCCGTACTATTCGGTCGCCACCATCAAGGGTGGCATGTACGCCAACAACCCGGACGACGTGAAGACATTCGGCGTCCGCGCCACCGTGGTGACGAATGCCAGCACGCCCGATGAGGTGGTCTACGAGCTGGTGAAGTCGGTCTTCGAAAATTTCGACGACTTCAAGAAACTGCATCCGGCTTTCGCCAATCTCGATCCCAAGGAGATGATCAAGACCGGTCTGTCGGCGCCAATGCATCCGGGCGCGGAGCGCTATTACAAGGAGAAGGGCTGGCTCTGAGGCTTTCAATGCGAGGCGCCAAGGGCGCCTCGCATCGCAAATAAATGTGGGGAACGATGACAGATCAAAGCCAGCGGGCGGCAGCGCCTGACCAACCCGTTATCGACATCGACAAGCTCAGCGAGATCGTCGCGGAAGCCGACACCGGTGGGCGCAAGCCGACCGGCCGCACCGCGAAGCTGATCCTCGGCGTATCGCTTGCATGGTCGCTGTTCCAGCTTTGGTATGCCTCGCCCCTTCCGTTCATGCTCAATTTCGGCGTTGTCAGCGACGGCATCGCCCGCTCCATCCATCTGGCCTTCGCCCTGTTTCTGGCGATGCTGACGTTTCCCGCCTTCAAGACCTCATCGCGCAGCCGCGTGCCGCTACCCGACTGGGTGCTAGGCATCGCCGGGGCGGCGTCCGCCCTCTATCTGCTGGTCTTTTACAGCGATATCGCCCACCGGCCGGGGCTTCCCACTACCGCTGACCTGGTCATATCTATCGCCGGCGTCCTCATCCTGCTCGAGGCCGCCCGTCGCGCCGTCGGGCCTGCCATCACTGTCATCGCGGCGATCATGCTGATCTATATTTTCGCCGGGCCTCACCTTCCTGGCCTGCTCGGCCACAAGGGCGCGACGTTATCGCGCGCAGCCTCGCAGATGTGGCTGACGTCCGAGGGGGTGTTCGGTGTCGCCCTCGGTGTGTCCACCAATGTCGTCTTCATGTTCGTTTTGTTCGGAACATTGCTGGAGCGCGCCGGCGCCGGCGGCTTTTTCATCCAGCTTGCCTTCTCGCTGCTCGGCAAATACCGCGGCGGTCCGGCTAAGGCCGGTGTCGTGGCTTCCGGCCTGACCGGCATGATTTCCGGCTCTTCGATCGCCAATGTCGTGACCACCGGAACCTTCACTATCCCGCTGATGCGGCGGGTCGGATATTCTGCGGTGAAGGCGGGCGCCATCGAATGCGCGGCCGGCGTCAATGGTCAGCTGATGCCTCCTGTGATGGGCGCCGCCGCGTTCCTGATCGCGGAATACGTCGGCATCTCCTATGCCGAGGTAGTCAAGCACGCCTTCTATCCGGCGCTGCTGACCTATGGATCGTTGTTCTACATCGTCGATATCGAGGCGATGAAGACAGGGATGAAGGGCCTGCCGTCACGCCGCACGCACTCCGCATTTCAGGGTGCGCTGCGCGGGCTGATGGGCATATGCGGCTTCATCGTCCTCGCAGGGCTTGTCTATTACGGCATTGGCTGGACGAAGACCGTTTTCGGCGCGGCCGCGACCTGGATGATCACTACCGCGCTGATCGCCGTTTACATCGGCCTTGTCGCCTACCGGGCGCGCTATCCCGACCTGCCGCTCGAGGATCTGGAGGGCGAGATCGTCAGGATTCCGCACTTCGGCGAGACGGCGCGCACCGGATTGCATTTTCTGCTGCCGGTGATCCTGCTGATCTGGTGCCTGATGGTGGAGGAGCTGTCGCCGGGCCTCTCGGCATTCTGGGGCGTTGTCGCCCTGATGGCGCTGATCGTCACGCAACGGCCGCTCACCGCCTTTTTCCGCAAGGACCGAGCGCTGGCACGGCATTGGCTTCACGGTTTCGACGACCTGGTCGGTGGCCTGTCCGCCGCTGCGCGCAACATGACGACGGTCGGCATTGCCACTGCGACGGCCGGCATCATCGTCGGCACGGTTCTGCTCACCGGCATCGGGCTGGTGATGACCGAGCTCGTCGAATTCATCTCGGGCGGCAGCTTCATCGTCATGCTTTTGTTCACCGCGGTGATCTGCATCATTCTCGGCATGGGCATGCCGACCACCGCGAGCTATGTCGTCGTCGCCACCTTGATGGCGCCGGTCATCGTCGATTTGGCGGCGCAGAACGATCTTGCCGTGCCGCTGGTCGCCGTCCACATGTTCGTTTTCTATTTCGGGCTGATGGCGGACGTGACGCCGCCGGTGGGGCTGGCGGCTTATGCTGCTGCGGCAATTTCAGGCGCCGATCCGGTGAAGACCGGGATTCAGGGTTTCAAGTACGAGATCCGTACCGGCCTCTTGCCGTTCATCTTCATCTTCAACACCGGACTGCTGATGATCGATCTCGAAGGGCCATTCGACTTCGTTGCGATGGTCGTGACATCGACGCTGGCCATGGTCTCGTTTGTAGCAGCGACGCAGAATTGGATGCTCGTGCGCAACCGCTGGTACGAGACGATTGCGTTGCTTCTGGCCTGTTTCATCTTGTTCAGACCGGGATTGTTGCTCGATCAGGTGAGCGAACCTGATCGGGCAGTGCCTGCCTCCGAACTCAGCCGTATCGTCGACAAGACAGCCGAAGGCGGAGCGGTTCGCCTGCGCCTGACGACACTGAAGCTCAACGGCGATGAGATATCGAAGCTGGTTCGGCTACAACTCGGGCCCGCAAATTCATCGGCCGAACGCCTGAAGGCTGTGGGGCTGGACGTCAGCGCGCTCGGCGACAGCGTGACGGTCGGCGTCGTGCGACTGGGCAGCCAGGCGGCCAAATTCGGCCTGCAGCCCGGCGACGAAATCAACCAGGTGCTAGTGCCCGCGGAGCGGCCGTCGCGTTACTGGTTCGCGATTCCAGCCCTGCTGTTGCTCGGTCTCGTCTTCTGGGTTCAGAAGCGGCGAAGGCGGACAGTCGGCCCATAAGCGTCTTGTGAGCAGAAGAGGCTCGCCAGCATGTCAGTAACAAGAGAACCAAACGGCGCCGCGGAACCGGCTAATGCGGAAATGCGCATGACGACGCGCGACCGCCCCTTCGAACCCGTCGACTACGGGCTTTACGCGCTGACGGTCATTGCGTGGAGCGCATCGTGGTTCGCGATCGAACTTCAGGTCGGCAGCGGCATGTCGAACGAGGTCAATCTGGTCTGGCGCTTCGCCATCGCCACGCTGCTGATGTTTGCCTGGGCGGCTTTTTCCGGTCGGCGGCTCGGCTTTCCGATCACCGATCATTTGCGCTTTGCTGTGCTTGGCATCCTCATCTTCTCGTCGAACTTCCTGTTTTCTATTATGGCGCCGGCTATCTCGTCAGCGGCTTGCTCTCGGTCGTCTTCTCGCTCGCCTCGGTCATCAACATGCTGCTCGGTGCCTTGGTCATCGGCGAGCGCCCGGCGCCGCGCATTCTCGCCGGCGGCGTCATCGGCTTCGCCGGCATAGCGCTGATGTTCTTCCCCGAAATCGCTGCCAACGGGCTTTCCGGCGGCACGTTGGTGGGCCTTCTTCTGTGCCTCTGCGGCACCCTGAGCTTCTGCACCGGCAATCTCGTCTCCGTCGCAAACCAGCGCCGCGGACTGCCGCTCGTTTCAACGAGCGCCTGGGGCATGCTTTATGGCACTTGCTGGTCGGCGTTCCTGGCCTTCCTGCTAGGTGAGCGGTTCGTGTTCGCGACGACCGCCTCTTATATCGGCTCGCTGGTCTTCCTCGCCGTCATATCGACGGTCGTGGCTTTCGCCGCCTACCTGACGCTGCTCGGACGCATTGGCGGCGCCCGCGCCGGCTATGCGACCGTCATATTTCCCGTCTTTGCGCTTTTGATCTCCACGGCGCTGGAAGGCTATGCCTGGACTGCGTACGCGATCATCGGGCTCGTCCTCGTCGCCGCCGGAAACGTCCTGGTCATTCGAGGAGGACGACGCTGACGCATGCAATGCGTCGCAATGCGCCGCCTTCCGCTGCGCGGGCCCCGCCACATACGTGCACCGGCTAGATGGGGCAGGGCGCCTTCTTCGTCTGTCTGTTTATCCAGCTTGACTCTCTTGGTCGTCAGTTTAGGCTGCGGTCAATGGGTCAGACCAATGTACCAGGGCGGCCGGGGAGGGGAATTAGACGCGCATGCCGATCCAGGCTGTTGAACCTCGCCGGCTATACCGACAGGTCGCCGATCAGCTCAGGCAGTTGATCGATGCCGGCGAGTTTTCCGTCGGCGACCGTCTGCCGACCGAGCGGGATCTGGCCGACCAGCTCGGAATTTCCCGCCCGACGGTCCGTGAAGCGCTGATAGCGTTGGAGGTCGAAGGCCGCATACGCATCCGCGTCGGCTCGGGTATCTACGTCACCGATCCGCCGAGCGCCGCCGCCTCCGAACCCGAAGTCGAGGAAGGCCCGTTCGAGCTGTTGCGCGCGCGCGAATTCGTCGAAGGCGCGATCGCCGCCGAAGCGGCCCTCCATGTCCGGCCTGCAGATATCGAACGACTCGAGGACGTGCTGCGCCGGATGGAGGCCATGCGTCACCCCAACAAGATGACCATTGCGCTCGACCGGGAATTCCATACCGCGGTCGCCGGCATTCTCGAGAACGCGGTGCTGGTGCGCTTCATCGGCGAGCTTTTCGACCAGCGCATGAACCCGTACTTCGAACGCCTGTCGATCTATTTCGAGACCAGCGATTCCTGGCAGGTCGCGGCAAGGGAACATCGTGCCGTGCGCGATGCAATTGCCGCGCGCGACCCCGAGCGGGCCAAGGCCGCCATGCAGCAGCATCTGCGCCAGTCGCAAATCAGATTCTCACGCAATTTCGATGAGAGAGCCGCAGCCAAGGAGGTTGCGGAATAGCAGTTGGCCTGGGGGAGATCCGGCCGTCAAATTCAACCAGGGAGGAATTAGATGCTGAGAAAATACGCAGTTCTGCTCGGTGCGATCGCCGCAATTGCCTTACCCATGGCGTCGGCCTCGGCGGAAACGGTCCTGAAATGGGCACATGTCTACGAGACGACGGAGCCCTTCCACACCGAATCCGTGTGGGCTGCCGACGAAATCAAGAAGCGCACCCAGGGCCGCTACGCCATCGACGTCTATCCGGCCTCGCAGCTTGGCAAGGAAGCCGACATCAACCAGGGCCTGATGCTCGGCACCGTCGATATCATCATTTCCGGATCGAGCTTCGCGGCGCGCGAATATCCACCGATCGGCGTCACCTATTTCCCGTACACTTTCCGCGATGCCGACCATCTGCTGAAATACACCAAAAGTGACGTCTACAAGGCCCTGACCAAGGGCTATGAGGACAAGACCGGCAATCACATCGTCGCCACCACTTATTACGGGACGCGGCAGACCACCTCGAACCGGCCGATCGCCAAGTGCTCCGACATGCAGGGCTTGAAGATGCGCGTCCCCGACGTGCCGGCCTATCTGGCCATGCCGCGTGCCTGCGGGGCCAACACGGCGCCGATTGCCTTCGCCGAGGTCTATCTGGCTCTGCAGAACGGCACGGTCGAGGCCCAGGAGAACCCGCTGACCACCATCGAGGCGAAGAAATTCTACGAGGTGCAGAAGAATATCGTGCTAACTGGCCATATCGTCGATCATCTCAACACCATCATATCGGCGTCGCGCTGGGCCTCGCTGTCCGACGAGGACAAGAAGATCTTTACCGAGGTGATGCAGGAGGCTGCCGCCCGCGCCACGGCGAAGATCGTCGCCCGCGAAAAGGAACTGGTGCAGGTATTCAAGGACCGCGGCATCACCGTAACGGATGTCGACCGTGCCGACTTCGAGAAGAATGTGTTGGAGAAGGTCACCTTCGAGGAGTTCGGGTACAACAAGGCCGATTGGGAAGCGATCCGCGCTATCAAGTAGAGCATCGGAAACTGGATGCTCTATCAAGAGGATAGAGCGGCAATCGGATTCGCCGCTTTAACCCGCCCATCCGTCCGGCCTCAAATTGCGCCGGACGGCCTTCCAATCCTTGACGATCCAACAGCTTCGGGAGTGCGCGCCAATGGCCGAGGAACACCACACCGAGATCACCGTCGAAGAGATTGCGCATGCCTTCGAGGAAGTGCCGATACGCGTCGACCTGTCGGACCACGGCATCGAGGACTGGGTCACGCTTGCCGTGTTCTGGGGCATGGTCGTCTGTGTCTTCCTGCAGTTCTTCACCCGTTATGCGCTGAACAACAGCTTTGCGTGGACCGAGGAGATCGCCATCAACGCGCTCGTCGTCGTTGTCTTTCTCGGCGCCGCCATGTGCGTGCGCCTTTCGCGCCACATCCACGTCGACGTGCTTTACCACTATCTGCCGGAGCGCGTCGGCCGCTGGCTGGCCCTCGCCGTCGATATCATCCGCATCGCATTCTTCGCCTACGGATCCTGGCTGATGTGGCGCTACGTCACGATCGTGGCGCATGAGCGCATGGTCACCGTCAACCTGCCGCGGCGCTGGTTCTTCTACGCCGTACTGGCCGGCTTCGTGCTGATGCTTCTTCGCTCGATCCAGGTCTTTATCGGCAATTACCGGCGCGGCTATTCGGTGCTCGAGCGTCCTGGTGCGTTCGAGACGGCGGGGGTCTGAGCGATGCTGCTTCTGGTCGGGGGCTTTCTTGTCCTGATGCTCATCGGCGTGCCGGTCGCTGTTTCGATGGCGGCCGCCTCGATCCTTTACCTCGTCATCTACGGCGTTGCGCCCGACATCATCGCAGCCCAGCGCATGATCGCCGGGGTGGAGAGCTTTCCATTGCTCGCCGTGCCCTTCTTCATTCTGGCCGGCAACCTCATGAACATCGCCGGCGTCACCGGGCGTATTTATTCCTTCGCCCTTGCCCTGGTCGGCTGGATGAAGGGCGGCCTGGCGCAGGTCAACATCATCGGATCGGTGATCTTTTCCGGCATGTCGGGTACCGCGCTCGCCGACGCCGCCGGTATCGGCACCATCGAGATCAAGGCGATGAAGGACCATGGCTATCCGATCGACGCCGCGGTTGGCGTCACCGCCGCTTCTGCCACGCTCGGCCCAATCTTTCCGCCCTCGCTGCCCTTCGTCATCTACGGCATGATGGCCAATGTCTCGATCGGCGCGCTGTTCATGGCCGGCATCCTGCCCGGCATGGTCATGACCATGCTGATGATGATTACGGTTGCCATCTTTGCCTACAGTCGCGGCTGGGGCTCCGACACGCCTTTCGAGCTTCGGCGGCTCGCCGAAGCGGCGGGCGAGGTGCTGGTGGTGGCTGCCTTTCCGATTGGCTGTTACGTGCTTGTGCAGCTTGGCCTGTCGATCAACGTCGCGGTCGGCATCGCGCTGCTGCTGCTGATCGCCGCGGACTGGTATTTCGATTTCTCCGCGGTCATGGCGCTGATGACGCCGGTCATCCTGATCGGCGGCATGACGATGGGCTGGTTCACGCCGACGGAGGCGGCAATGGCGGCTGTGATCTGGTCGCTTTTCCTCGGGCTGGTGCGCTACCGCACGATGACGTTGCGCTTGCTTGCCAAGGCCAGCTTTGACACGATCGAGACGACCGCCTCGGTGCTTTTCATCGTCACCGCCGCATCGATCTTCGCCTGGCTGCTTACCGTCAGCCAGGCGGCACAGCTGTTTTCGAACTTCATTTTCGCGCTCACCGAAAACAAGTGGGTCTTCCTGATCCTGGTGAACATCCTGATGCTGGTGGTCGGCTGCTTCCTCGATACGATCGCCGCGATCACGATTCTGGTGCCGATCCTGCTGCCGGTCGCTGCCGTCTACGGCATCAACCCGGTGCATTTCGGGCTGATTATGACGCTCAATCTGATGATCGGGCTTTTGCACCCGCCGCTCGGCATGGTGCTGTTCGTGCTGTCACGCGTCGCCAAGCTCTCGGTCGAGCGCACCACCATGGCGATCCTGCCGTGGCTGGTGCCGCTTATCGTGGCGCTGCTTCTGATCACCTTCATACCCGCCATCACGCTTTGGCTGCCGACCGAGATGGGCTTGATCCGGTGAGTGGCCAGGTGATCGCCGCGACACTATTCGGCCCGCAGGACCTCCGCGTCGTGGAGCATCCGCTCGAACCGCTGGCACCAGGCATGGTGCGTGTGCGCTTCGGGGCCGGGGGCATCTGCGGCTCCGACCTGCATTATTTCCGCCATGCCCGCACCGGCGACTTCGTTGTGACCTCGCCGCTTGTCCTCGGCCATGAAATCTCCGGCGAAATCGTCGAGATCAACGGCGCGGCACCCGGCTTGGGCGTCGGCGACCACGTCGCGGTCAATCCGTCACGCTGGTGCGGGCATTGCGCGCGATGCCTGGAAGGCCGCGCCAATCTCTGCGAAAACATCTACTTCATGGGCTCGGCATCGAAGACGCCGCATATGCAGGGCGGCTTCGCCAGCCTGTTCGACGTCACGCCCGCGCAATGTTTCAAGGTTCCATCTGATGTGGCCTACCAGGCGGCCGCACTTGCCGAACCGCTGGCGGTCAGCCTGCACGCCGTCGCGCGGGCCGGCGACATCAGGGGCCGCAACGTCGTCCTGTTCGGTGCCGGTCCCATTGGCCTCTTGACCATGCTCGCGGCCAGGCTTGCCGGCTGCGCTGAACTGACCGTCGTCGATATCGCCGCCGCGCCGCTCGCCTTCGCCCGCAGGTTGGGCGCCGACAGGACGATCGACCTTGCCAGCGGGGACGCCGAGATCCAGTCGCTCGCGGCCGGCGGTTCGCTCGATGTGGCGTTCGAGATTTCAGGCACTGCCGCAGGCCTTGCCGCGGCAATCGCCAGCGTCCGGCGCGGCGGCACGGTGGTCCAGGTCGGCAATCTTCCCGGTGGCCAGATCCCACTGCCCGCCAATGCGGTGATGGCCAAGGAGATCGACCTCAAAGGCACCTTCCGTTTCGGCAGCGAGTTCGGTCGCGCAGTCGACCTCATTGTGTCGCGGGAGGTGGACGTCCTAAAGCTGGTGACGGCGGAGCGCACGCTTTCCTCCGCCCCCGATGCCTTCCGACTTGGCGCCGACCGCGCTCAAAGTGTCAAGGTTGTGCTGACCGCGGACTGATTGAGGATTCGCAACGTCCCTGTTTTTTACGAGCCCATTGGCGCTTCACGGTGCAGGTACAAACAGAGGATGTGCGACGGAGCGGCGTCGCGCCTTCCAAACGTGGCGTGTGGGCCATGCCGGCGCGCGCGAAGACGCTGGACAGGTTCGAACGACCAGGAGCGATTCGTACCTGATTCTATGTTCCTTTCACGACTCTCGGCTTAATCGGCCGGCGGGATTGGGCCGCGCTCTCGAGTGTCAAGGCCAACCGCTTCTCGTCTTCGATGGCGCGATCGACTGCCTCGATTTCCTCTTGGAGGACCTTCAGCTCGACTCCGTAGCTGGAGCCGTCGCTGTCGCCAATTTGAAAGCCACTTGCCCGCATTGCGTCGCGAGTATGGTGCACGTTACGGACTCCTTCGCGTCGAGTCGCGACCAGAATTTCCCTGAATTCTCTAAGACGTTCAACGTGATTGCGAGCCATTTGCGTTCTCCTATTTCGTCGTCATCGTCGCTGACGGCGATTCAGCCGACAAAAACCTACGGCGCAGAAGGTTTAAGCGCCTCTAAGAGATACGCTCGACAGAGCATGAATGCGGAAGGTCAAATTTGAACGTCTTGCAATAGTTTGAAGCACGGCAGCTGGAGAGACGCTTCGGCCGAGCGCCTCTGCTGCTCGGCGCTCTTGCTGGTTCCTCCGGCTTCAGGATTGCGAGGGTCCATCTGTGAGCGTGCAGCGCCGCATGGTCTCATGTCTGCTAAGCGGCGCAGTCACGACTACAGTTGGCAAATCGCCGGATCGGCCCATCACTCCCAACGGCGCGCCTGAGATCGCCTGCGCTCGGTTTTATTGGTCCGAAAACCTCACGCTCACTCCGCGCTGCCGAAAATAAGCCTGCATCAACTTGCGGCCCGAGCGATTGTTCTGCGCCAACTTGGTCGGATCGAACACCGCCTGTTTTATCCCCTCTCGTGTGAGCGCTGCCTTGAGCGTCGCGATACCTGCGTCGATGTCGGCATTGCCCGCCCGGAGCGAGGCATAGATACTTTCGGTCGCCTCGGCCACGGTCAGTTCGCTCACAGATGTCGTCCTTTCGTACAGGGCGGCGGCTTAGCATGGATTCGCGGCTCGCCGATACCGATGAGACCGTCATTGGAATCCTGTCGGCGGCGCTGACGTAGCGGTATTACTCGACCGGCGACGAGGGCGTGCTGCGGCTCGGCGTGATGACATACCTTTATGGGGACCTAGTCTAACTGCGTGAGAGATCGAAAAGACCTTCCACGCCAGCAATTTACCCCGAACCAACAAATCACTGAGGAGACAATTCCCATGAAAGCGATCGTAGTGACGGACCAGGCTGCAGGAACGGCCGGAATGAAGCTGGGGCAGCGGCCCGAACCGCAGGCGGCAATAAACGATGTCGTCGTACAAGTTCATGCGGCGGGATTCGTCAACACCGAACTGGAGTGGCCTTCGACCTGGGCCGATCGGGCCTTCCATGACCGGACGCCGTCGATCCTCGGCCATGAGCTGGCCGGTGTGGTCACGGCCCTCGGCTACGGCACCACGGGGCTTTCGATCGGTCAGCGGGTGTTCGGCCTCGCCGACTGGCATCGCGACGGCACGCTCGCGGAGTATGTCGCCATGGAGGCACGCAATCTCGCACCGCTGCCCGGCGACGTCGACTTCACGGTTGGCGCAAGCTTGCCGATCTCCGGCCTGACCGCGTGGCAGGGACTGTTCCAGCACGGCCGCCTTCGGGCGGGGCAGAGCGTTCTCGTGCATGGCGCGGCCGGTGCCGTCGGTTCGATGGTGGCGCAGCTTGCAAGGGAGGCCGGAGCTTATGTCATCGGCACCGGACGCGCCGCCGACCGCCAGAAGGCGCTCGACTTCGGTGCAAATGAATTCATCGATCTCGGGAATGACACCCTGGAAGAGGTCGGCGGTGTCGATCTGGTGTTCGATGTCATCGGCGGCAATATTCAGAAACGGTCCGCAACGCTGGTCCGGGCCGGAGGAACGCTTGTGACAGTCGTCGGACCAACGGATATTCGACCTGCAGATGGCCTGACGGTTGACTTCGTCGTCGAGGCTGATCGAGCCCAGCTTTCGGAGATAGTTCAGCGGATCCGGGATGGACGACTGCGGACGAACATCGGCAAGGTCTCGAGCATGGATGATGCCGTCGCCACCTTCAACTCAACCGAGCGACGCACGGGAAAGACAGTCATCAGCGTTCGTCCGTAAGAACTCGGGGAGAGAGGGCGGTTCCTCTCTCCTCGTCTACTCCCATCAGCAAGATACCATCAGCAAGATAATTGCCTCGGCCATGCCAGTCTTCGTCGCTTAGACTCTCCGTGTCGCTCGGTGTATTGGCGCTGTTCCCCTCCGCGAGGCCCCGCGATGGCTGCAGGACTATGCGCCGGACCTCCAGTCGGCCGTGTCGGTGAGCGCAGGGTGGAGCGTCTTCGCGATGGAGGACGGAGCGGTCTACAACACCTACCGCCGCTATCCACCGCTTGTGGGGCCGCCCTACGCGCCGTTGCTCGAGTTCGTGCCAAAGCCGTGACATCCGCAACTTGCGCGCCTGCCTTGGCGAAGCGGGCATTCGCCGATAGAGAGCGTGTCATGCAAGCACGTGACCGCTTCTTATCGCGGGGATGTTCCTAAGGCGGAGGCCCTAAAATCAGCCGCGAGCGAAGAAGACGCAGATGCGGAATTAGCGTGCCGTCCTCGCCGCTTCCGCCTCGGCAGCGCGAGCAAGGTCTTCGACCCACTGCTGATGATAGCGGTAGAGCCCACCGGGGTGCTTGTGTCCGAGCACGTCGAGGAACCAAGGGCCCTGCTGCGTCTCTTCCGTCAGCACATGGCAACCCGTGTCCTTGGGAGTGATGACCCAACCGTGATAGGCGGTCGAGCCGGTCTCGTCGCCGTCGACCACCGTTTTCCACGCGAGCCTGTGGCCGGGCTCGCACTCCGTCACGACAAGGCTCATCGGAAATCCAACCGTCACCCGACTGAATCTGGTTCCGAGCGCCAGTTTAGGTTCACCGGTCAGGATCTTGACCTGATCCTCTGGAGGAAAGTAGCTCGACCAGTTCTCGGCGTCGACCAGCAGCTCCCACACCACTTCAGGCGGCGCTTTCACGTCAATGTCATTGAGCGCGTAGATCGACGAAATCTTCGGGTCGAAATGGTCAGGCCATTTTACACGATCATACATGGCTCAAGCCTGCTTCTTGAAGAGATCTTTGAAAATTAAAGGCGCCCAGGTGTTTCCTCGCGCCTGAATGAGCAGCCCACCCTCTGCGAGCCTTCCAAGGTTGACCGGTGCATAGCCGAGTTGCTCGACCAGCGTGGGCACCACCGGAAGGGCGCTGTCATTGTCGCTGGAGAGAAAAACCACTCGCCGCCACCGCCGATGGAGGGCTCCTGAGCAAGGACGCCTGCAGGCAGGTGGTTGAACGCCTTGACAAGCGCGGCAGCGCCAAACGCCTTGGCGATTACGGCCGAAGACGGGAGGCTGCCCAAATCGTTTGGTGAGACGCCGTAGGCGTTCGTCACATCGATAATGATCTTGCCCCGCCAGTCCTTGGCAGTGTTCGCAATCTCCCCGTGCGCCCAGAACGGAACAGCCAGCAGGATAATGTCGGCCTTGAGCGCTTCGTTCAGGGAGCTGGGGATGACCGTGGTTCCGATGGCCGTTGCGAGCGGCGCGAGCGCCTTGGGCGCACGTGTGCTTGCTATGGCCACTTCGATACCCTTGCGGGCGAACCTTTTCGCGAGCGCCTGACCGACGGCCCCGGCGCCTATGATTGCGTAAGTCATTTCATATCTCCAGATCGGCGAATTGCCGGTACGTCCTGGAGCTTAGCTAAGGTCGTGGAGCCTCAACCGGGATTGACGATTTCTCAACAGCGGCTGTGCATCGGCGCACCATTCACGGATTGGTCGCGCTTCGGCGTCCCAGTGGAGCTCGACACCCGTGGCCAAGGACAGCGAACTCGAGGACTCCCTCACCCGCATCCGTGAGACGATAGCCTGAGGGTAGCTTCTCGAACAGGTACGCGCCGAGGCGCTGTTCCAGTTGGGCAATGCGTCGCAGCACAGTCGAGTGGTTACCTTGAGGCGCTCAGCGGCGGCCCGAACCGAACCTTCGCGCGAGATGACAAGAAAGTAGCGAACGTCGTCCCAGTCGATCATGTGGTGCAACCTTGCACCGCAAGGTGCGGTGTTGAAACACGTATTAAATAGCATGAATGGTGCGAACCTCTTCGTCGACCTCCACAGTTCTAGTTTCGCTGCAGCTCCCATACCTCGGCAATCGGCTATTCTGCGGCATTCGCAGCCAGTGCGAACACCATCCCCTGGGAACAGGCGGTGCGCCAACGCACAGCCGCTGTCGAGAAATCGTCAATCCCGCCTGAGCGCGTTCGATCCCATTTGCTTGCGAGGGGGCGAGATGATCGTCGGCCCTGGACGAACGAAAAGGAGAAACCGACATGGGAAGACTTGATGGTCGGATAGCCGTTGTCACAGGTGCGGCAAGCGGCATCGGCCTTGCCACCGCGAAGCGGTTTGCGGCCGAGGGCGCAGTAGTCGTGATGGTGGACCAGCACGGCGAGAAGGTTCGACGTGCCGCGCAGGCGTTGGGGCGGGGCCTGGATCCGGTCCTCGCCAACATCACGAAGATGGCAGATCTCGCTGCTCTTCGCGACCACGCCGCCAAGACCTACGGCTTCGCCGACGTCCTGTTTGCCAATGCCGGCGTCGCTACGTTCGCGCCGGTCGGCGAAGTGAGCGAAGAAGCGTTCGATCGAACCGTCACGACCAATTTGAAGGGCACATTCTTCACCGTGCAAACGCTGTTGCCGGTGCTCCGCGACGGCGCCTCGATCATTCTCACGTCGTCCGTGTCGGGCTCGAAGGGCGCTCCGGCTTTCAGCGTCTACTCGGCCACCAAGGCTGCGGTCCGCTCCGTCGCGCGGACCCTCACCTCGGATCTGAAAGCCCGTCATATCCGCGTAAACGCGCTCGCCCCCGGCAACACCGAAACGCCTGTCGGCATAAATGCCGGTCTGTCCCAGGAGCAGAGCGATGCCTTTTTCGCGCACACTGCCCTCGACACGCCGCTGGACAGGAACGGTCAAGCCAACGATATCGCTGCGGCCGCGCTCTACCTCGCGTCCAACGACAGTTCGTTCGTGACCGGCATCGAGCTGACCGTCGACGGGGGCTTCGCGCAGGTGTGAGCCCGGGCCGCTGGCGCTGAGGGGCCGCCGCTAATGTCGGCATCGGTCGACCACTTCGCGCAGGCAGGTACGGCACTTTTCTCGCTTTTGTCCCAACACGGAGAACAACATGTTCGAGGCAATCAAATGGCCGGCAGACCTGACGCCCAGCCGATCCCCGATCCATTTCACCAACGAACTTGAGGTCGCGGCCTCTGCTGAAACGATCTGGTCGTTGCTCGTAGATCCCGCCGCTTGGCCTGGCTTCTACCCGGGCGTCGAACACGTGCAGTTGCTTGATGGGCACGAATCGCTTCGCCTTGGCACACGGTTCGAAACCAACCTGGCCGGCCAGGACGTCTTCGCGTCAGTGCAGGAGTTCGAGCCCATGACGCGCATCGCGTGGGGCGGCTACCCCAAGGCGGCGGTGACTTCGAAGGCCTATCACGCATGGATTATCACACCCACGGCGAATGGATGCCACCTCTGGACCGAGGAGACGATGCAGGGCCCGTTCTGGATCGAATTGGCCAAGAAGGCCCCCGACGTTTTTTGGCGCACGCACGAGAAGCTCCTTGAGGATCTCGCCAAGGTCGCAACCGAACGCACTGCCTCACACATCAAGTAAAACAGCCGTCGCTGTCGCAGTCCGAAATTGAAGGAATAGACTCATGAATATCGATCTTAAGGGCCGCAAGGCCGTTGTAACGGGTTCCACGGCGGGCATCGGTCGCGCCATCGCCGAAGGACTGGCGCGCGCGGGCGCTTCGGTTGTGATCAACGGCCGCGGCGAGGAACGCGTCGCCACAGCGCTTCGCGAGATTCGCGAGCTTTTCCCACAGGCTGGTCTGACGGGCGTTGCGGCTGATCTGGAGACAGCCGAAGGGGCCGGAGCTCTGTTCGCACAGGCGCCCGATGCGGATATCCTCGTCAACAATGTGGGGACAGCGCGCCCGAAGACTTTCTTCGATCTCGCCGATGACGACTGGCTAAGCCTCTTCCAGCTCAACGTCATGAGCGGCGTTCGCGCCGCACGCCACTATGTGCCGAAGATGACAGCGCGGGGTTGGGGACGGGTCGTATTCATCAGCAGCGAATCCGCACTCAACGTCCCGAAAGAGATGATCGACTATGGCATGACCAAGACGGCGCAACTCGCTATTTCGAGGGGGCTTGCCGAAGCGGTCGCCGGAACGGGTGTCACAGTTAACGCGGTCCTCCCCGGCCCAACGAGGTCCGAAATCCTGTCGAATATGATGAGTGAGCTGGCGCACTCGCAAGGCATCAGCCAAGAGGAAGCGGAGCAAGTGTTCTTGACGACGATGCGCCCGACAACACTGATCAATCGATTTGCGACGACCGAAGAAGTAGCCAACATGGTTGTTTACGTTTGTTCGGAGCAAGCGTCAGCGACGAGTGGCGCCGGTCTGCGCGTCGACGGCGGTGTACTTCGGTCAATCGTCTAAAGTGTACGGATTATAAACCAGCTTCCCTAGCGCGAGTCGACGTCGCCAGTGAGTTCCGTCGCGGCCGAGATCACTTTCACCATCTCGCGCATCCGACCCTGCAGGCGCTCGATGACGGGTTACGGAGTGTGTTGCGGTGGACACCGTCAACTGGGCCAGGTTGGCCACCTTCACACCCAGTGCCTGCGACAGGTGCTTCGGCGAGATATAAAGCGTGCGCGGCTCCTCAAGGCTATCGACAAAGCCTGAAACCACCGTGGAATGTGCGAGCTGTGCTTGGCAAGTGAACAGAGGCCTGACGCCTTCCAGCGCACTGCTGTCCGTCCTCATCCGTAGCGGTTGTTAGCGCACCACTACCACACTGCGGAACTCGACCAGTGCGCCATCGCCTGTGCGCTTGATCAGGCGTCCGTTGTGGACTGCGATGGTCGGGTCGATCAGGTCGCTGCGCAGTGCCCGCGACCTGGCCAAAGTACGGTCTTCATCCGCGCTCGCCGGCCGGCTGTACCCGACCACGTCGGCGGCGAGGATCGCGGCTAACTTGCGGTTCTCGCTCATAGGGGGGCATCTTCTCGTGTCCATAATAACGGGAAGACACGTGATTACTGAAGGCCCGCTTCTGATAATCCGAGCCTCGAAGCTGCCAATCCGCCTCCGGCTCCAAATCGAGACCCTCCTTGCTTGTCGCGAAGTATCGTCAATGCGCCATGCGACCTTCCAACTTGAGACTGAAACACGTCATGGCCCTCTCTTTTCCGTTAACGGTGAGCGAGGCGTTTGATCGGGTGGAATCTAGCGCCGTAGATAGGACAAAACATCGAAAAACATTGGAATTGAATGCCGCGAAGCCCCAAACGTCGTCCGGGCCCACCATTACCATTATTTATCAATGCTTTATAGCATGGTCGCCACGAGGTTCGCCGATTCGTTCAGGCCTCTACTACTATTGTCGGCGCGCCGGGCCTGGCATGGCCGATGATGCGAGCCGAAGGGTAGCCGTCCGCGACGATCCTCTCGACGAGCGCGGCTGCGCAGTCGGTCTCGCAAGCAACCAGCAACCCGCCCGAAGTCTGTGGGTCCGTGAGAAGGTGGCGTCGCCACTCGGGCATGCCGGGAGGTAAGCTTACCGCGTCGCCATAACTCGCCCAGTTGCGCCAGGATGCGCCGGTAACGTGGCCGTCGACCGCGAGCGAGGCAGCCTCGGAAAACAGCGGCACGTCGCGGCTGCAAATTATCAGCGTGCACCCGGAACCGCGTGCCATCTCGAGGGCATGTCCGAGCAAGCCAAATCCGGTCACGTCGGTGACCGCGTGGACGCTCGCGTCCTGCGCCAGCTCCGCTCCGATCCGGTTGAGAAGGGTGGTGGAGGCGATCATTTCGCGATAGCCGCTCTCGGAAAGCGCCTGCATCTTGATGGCGGCGGAATAGATGCCGACACCGAGCCCTTTCGTCAGGATCAAGGTGTCGCCTGGCCTGGTATCAGAATTGCGTCGGATATCCTCGGGTCGGCATGTGCCGATGACTGCAAGGCCGTAAATCGGCTCCGGCGAGTCGATTGAATGGCCGCCGGCAACCGGGATTCCGGCGTTGGCGCAGACAGCTTCGCCACCTTTCAGGATTTCGCGGACCATGAGCGTCGGGATCTTGTCGAGAGGCATGCCGAGTATAGCCAACGCCATGATCGGCCGGCCACCCATCGCATAGATATCGGACAGGGCGTTGGTTGCGGCAATCCGGCCGAAATCGTAGGGGTTATCTACCATCGGCATGAAGAAGTCGGTGGTCGCAATGACGCAAGTCGCGCCGTCGAGCTGCCAGACTGCCGCATCGTCGCCGGTCTCCGTGCCGACGAGAAGCTGATGATAGGGACTGGCAGCCGCCGGATCGGCGAGAAGCTGCTGCAGCACTGACGGCGCCAGCTTGCAGCCGCAACCGCCGCCATGGGCGAGGCTGGTCAGGCGCACAACGGGCGCTTCCGTGACTTCAGGCGAGAGGGCGATTGCCATGGTCGTCGAGCCTCCTCTGCTGCCACGCTTTAGTAGGGATCAAAGTCAACCGGAATGGAAAATACGATCGCCCGACGCACGGCACGTTTGGAGCACGCTTACTCTCAGCGGATTTTGTTGAGTTAGGAAAGGCAAGGACCGTATCCAGCGTGCGAGGCACCGCCGTCATTGGGTATAGATCGAAAGGCGCCCCGACCCGCGGGAGCTGTTTCATCGCCACGCTTTACTTTATGATAATACGTTCGTTTTCGTCAATCGCAGTCGCGGTCACGAAAACAAGACAACAAATTCGACAATAATACACAGTGCCGATTTGCGGGCACAAACCTGCTGCGGGAAGGCCGTTCGGAGGGCACTTTTGCTGCACCGTACGCATCTCGTTCTTTGGCATTGATTTTATTTGGTCCGAGACTAGTTACCCGGATTGAACCGTTGGTTCGAGTTGCCTTGTGGGGCATCGGCTTCGGGAGGAACCCATGAACATCGATCTTTCTCGACGCGCGTTCCTGCAAACAGCAGGCGCGGGTCTCGCCGGTACTACGCTCGGAGCCCTCGGCTTCGGCGATAGCGAGGCCGCACACGCGGCGGCCATACGGTCCTTCAAGCTCGCGAACACCATCGAAACACGCAATACCTGTCCATACTGCTCGGTGGCTTGCGGCATAATCTTGTATTCGAAGGGCGATCTCAGAAAGGGCGAGCCAGCCGAGATCACCCATATCGAGGGTGACACTGATCATCCGACCAATCGCGGCACCTTGTGCCCCAAAGGGTCGGCCCTGCTCGGATTTGTCAAGTCGCCGACCCGTCTGCAACATCCGATGATCCGCAAACCGGGCTCGGACAAGTTCGAGCCGATAAGCTGGGAAGACGCACTCGGCCGCATCGCCCGCCTGATGAAGGACGATCGCGATAAGAACTTCGTCGCGACGAACAATGACGGCGTGACGGTCAACCGGTGGATCACCACCGGCTTCCTCGCCGCCTCGGCTTCGACCAATGAAACCGCGTTCGCGACCTACAAGGTGGTCCGCAGCGCGGGCATGCTGGTGTTCGACAACCAGGCACGTGTCTGACACGGCCCGACGGTGGCGAGTCTCGCCCCAACATTCGGCCGCGGCGCAATGACGAATTCCTGGACCGACATCAGGAACACGGATCTCGTCGTCATCATGGGCGGCAATGCCGCCGAAGCGCATCCTTGCGGCTTCAAATGGGTCACGGAGGCGAAGGCCAACCGCGGCGCCAAGCTCATCGTCATCGACCCGCGCTTCACACGCTCGGCTTCGGTATCGGATCTTTACGCGCCGATCCGCCAGGGAACGGACATCGCCTTCCTGCTCGGGCTGATCAACTACTGCATCCAGAACGACAAGGTGCAATGGGACTATCTGAAGGCCTTCACCAACGCGACATATGTTGTGAAGGAGGGCTTCACCTATCAGGACGGCCTCTTCTCCGGCTATAACGAGGCGAAGCGAGACTATGACAAGTCCAGTTGGGACTATGACATAGGCTCGGACGGCTTTGCCGTTGTCGACACGACATTGGCCAATCCCCGCTGCGTCTGGAATCTGCTCAAGAAGCATGTCGCGGTCTACACGCCGGAGATGGTCGAGCGCATCTGCGGCACACCGAAGGACCGGTTCCTGAAGGTGGCCGCGATGGTCGCCGAGACGTCGTCTCCGACCAAGGCGATGACCTCGATGTACGCGCTCGGCTGGACGCAACACTCGAAGGGCTCGCAGAACATCCGCGCCATGGCGATGCTGCAGCTTGTTCTCGGCAACATCGGTATACGCGGTGGCGGCATGAACGCGCTTCGCGGTCACTCCAACATCCAGGGGCTGACCGACCTCGGGCTGATGTCGAACCTGCTGCCCGGCTATCTGACGCTGCCGACTGAGAAGGAGGTCGATCTGGCAGCCTACATGTCGACCCGGGGCTTCAAGCCGCTCCGGCCGAACCAGATGAGCTACTGGCAGAACTACAGGAAGTTCTTCGTAAGCTTCCAAAAGTCGATGTGGGGCAACGCGGCAACACCGGAGAACGATTTCGCCTATGACTTCCTGCCGAAGCTCGACCTGCCGGGCTACGATCTGCTGCGGGCTTTCGAGCTTATGCACCAGGGCAAGATGAACGGCTATTTCTGCCAGGGCTTCAACCCACTACAGGCAGCTCCGAACAAGAAGAAGGTGATCGAGTCCCTCTCGAAGCTCAAATACCTCGTCATCATGGATCCGTTGGACACGGAGACGGGCCGGTTCTGGGAGAACCACGGGCCGTACAACGATGTCGATCCGTCGCAGATTCAGACGGAAGTCTACCAGCTTCCCTCCACCTGCTTCGCCGAGGATGACGGGTCGCTGGTCAATTCGGGGCGCTGGCTGCAGTGGCATTGGGCCGGCGGCACGCCCCCCGGCGAGGCCAAACGCGATACCTGGATCATGGCGCAGCTCTATTTGCGCCTGAAGGAACTCTACACCAAGGAAGGTGGTGCCTTCGCCGATCCCATCGTCAAGCTCAATTGGCCTTATGCCGATCCCGGCGATCCGAAGGCCGAGGAGCTTGCCCAGGAGATCAATGGCAGGGCGCTCGCCAGGGTAACCGATACGGCCGACCCGACAAAGGTGCTGGCCGAGGCCGGAAAGCTCTTGCCGGGCTTCGCCGCGCTGCGCGACGACGGCTCCACCTCCTGCGGCTGCTGGATCTATTCCGGCTGCTTCAACGAAAACGGCAACAACATGGCCAGGCGGGACACCGCCGATCCTGACGAAACCGGCGCCTATTCCAAATGGGCGTTCTCATGGCCCGCCAACCGCCGCATTCTCTACAACAGGGCGTCGGCTGACCTCGCCGGAAAGGCTTGGGATCCAAGCCGCAAGGTGATCGAATGGGACGGCACGAAATGGTCGGGCTACGATGTCCCCGACATCTTGCCAACGGCAAAGCCCGATCAAGTAGGCCCGTTCATCATGAATCCGGAAGGCGTCTCGCGCCTCTTTACCCGGGGCATGATGCGCGACGGACCATTCCCGGCGCATTACGAGCCATTCGAGTCGCCCATCGCGAACCCGATAGCTCCCAAAGTCCGCGGCAACCCCGCAGCGCGGGTGTTCGAAGGCGATATGGCCCAGTTCGCCGAATCGGCTTCGCAGGAGTTCCCCTACGCGGCGACCTCCTACCGACTGACCGAGCATTTCCACTTCTGGACCAAGCACGTCATCACCAATGCGGTGATGCAGCCGGAGTTTTTCGTGGAAATTTCGGAACAGCTTGCGGCCGAGAAGGGCATCACCAAAGGCGGCTGGGTGCGCGTCTGGTCGAAGCGCGGTTCCGTTGTGGCGAAGGCCATGGTGACCAAGCGGATCAGGCCGCTGACCTGCGATGGCAAGACCGTCCACATCGTCGGGATACCGCTGCACTGGGGCTTCACGGGAGCGGCGAAGAAAGGCTTTGGCCCGAACATGCTCACCCCCTTTGTCGGCGACGCCAACATCGAGACGCCGGAATACAAGGCGTTCCTTGTCAACATCGAGCCCATCGCCGGGCCGGTAGCGTAGGAGGCGTAAGCGATGTTTCCTCCACTTCCAAATCCTTCGACGACGAATACCGCACCGCGTTTTTCCGACAAGGACCTCATCCGCCGCTCTGCCTCGAGGGTTCCCGCACCCGAGCAGCACTTGACGGAGGTCGCCAAGCTCATCGATGTTTCGAAATGCATCGGCTGCAAGGCGTGTCAGACGGCCTGCATCGAGTGGAACGACACGCATCCGGAGATCGGCTTCAATGCCGGCGTCTATGAGAATCCTGCCGATCTCACGCCGGACATGTTCACGCTGATGCGCTACAGCGAATGGGACAATCCCGAGACGAACGAACTCGAATGGCTGATCCGCAAGGATGGCTGTATGCACTGCGCTGACCCGGGCTGCCTCAAGGCTTGTCCGGCGCCGGGCGCCATAGTGCAGTATTCGAACGGCATCGTCGATTTCGTCCATGAGAACTGCATCGGCTGCGGCTATTGCATCAAGGGTTGCCCGTTCAACATTCCGCGCATCTCCAAAGTCGATCACACGGCCTACAAATGCACGCTCTGCTCCGACCGCGTGGCTGTCGGCCAGGGACCAGCCTGCGCCAAGGCCTGCCCGACCCAGGCGATCGTGTTCGGCACGAAAGACGAGATGAAACAGCACGCCGACGGCCGCATCAAGGACCTGAAATCGCGCGGCTACTCGAATGCCGGCCTCTACGATCCGCCCGGCGTCGGAGGGACGCATGTGATGTATGTGCTGCACCATGCCGACCAGCCGGAACTCTATTCTGGTCTGCCGAGGGAGCCGAAGATCAGCCCGCTCGTGGAGGCGTGGAAGGGCGTGACCAAATATGCCGGCCTCACCATTCTCGGCGTGGCGGCCGGCGTCGGCCTGCTTCACCATCTGGTCATGGGACCGAACAGGGTCTCCGAGACGGATGAGGAGCATGCCGAAGAGCTGACGGAAGGCGACTACGATGGCCGCGTATGACGTGAAGCCGAACGAGCAGGTACATCCCGGCAAGCCAGTGATCGTGGACCGCTACACGGTTGGCGCGCGGATCAACCATTGGATCACGGCGGCCAGCCTGATCCTGCTCGCCTTGTCGGGCCTTGCCATGTTTCACCCGAGCCTGTTCTTCCTGTCGGGGCTGTTTGGCGGCGGCCAGTTCACGCGCTTCATTCACCCGTGGATCGGCGTCTTGCTCTTCTTCAGCTTCCTTGGGCTTTTCCTTCGGTTCTGGAAGGCCAATTTGTGGAGGCCCGAGGACGGAACGTGGCTCGCACGTTTCCGTGACGTATTATCCAATCACGAGGACAACGTCCCCGAAGTCGGCAAGTACAATGCCGGCCAGAAGCTCGTCTTCTGGTCAATGTCGATCCTCATCATCATCCTGATTTCGAGCGGCATTGTCATCTGGCAACAATATTTCGCCGCTTACACCACGATCAGTCAGCAGCGGGTGGCGCTGCTTGTTCATTCGATCGCTGCCGTGGCGATCATCGGCGTGTGGATTATCCATTTCTATTCGGCCATCTGGGTACGCGGCACCATTCCCGCCATGACGCGCGGACGGGTGACCGGCGGCTGGGCTTGGCGGCATCATCGCAAATGGCTGCGTGAACTGATCGCACGCAAACCGGACGGACGTTCGGGATCGAATCCCGCCGAATGAGCGGGCATTTATTTTTGCGCAATTCCGGACGGAAAGCCGTTATACTTTTCGTGGAATTGCTCTGGAGCAGTATCAAGCCGACCACGTGGCCCGTGAGGTTCGTGAGGTTGAAATGCCAAAGCAACAAGATCCGTCACGCCCTGACCCGACTGTAATCGGCGAGGTCTCGGCCCCACCCTTTGCGCGCCTGCCTGATCCGCGGACCTTGTTCATTCGCCGCTCCGAGCGATTGAATGTGTTGGCGGATGACCACCAGCTCGGCCCCTATCTCCGCTTCCTCGCTGCACTGACGGATGCGCAGCACCGCATCCAGGACGGCTTGCCGGATGTCGAATTGCCGACCGCGGAGGCGCGCGAGCGTGCACGAACCTTCGGTATGCCGCCGCTCGATCGCAACCAATTCACTTCGGATGCCGCCGTTGGAATGACGCTCGGCCGCCTGTTCGAAGTGGCAGCCACGATCGAAAAACCCGAGGCGGCCGCAGCCGCCTTGGACAGGCTGGCGGATATCGATGCGTTCGGGGTCGAATCCATGGTGCGCAATGTGCTCACCGATGCGATCCCAATGAACGCGCTTGCCGAGCATGTCTATGTCGCGGCCGCGCTGCAGGTTCACTTCGCCCGCCTCGCGGCATGTCTCGACAGCTCGAAGCTGGTTCCGGTTGCCGACGGCGCCTGTCCGGCCTGCGGTGGGCCGCCCGTATCCTCGATCATCGTCGGTTGGCACGGCGCACACGGGGCGCGGTTCTGCGCCTGCGCGCTGTGTGGAACATTGTGGAACCACGTCCGCATCAAATGTACGCTGTGCGGCTCGACCAAGGGGATAGGCTATCAGGAAATCGAGGGAGGCTCTGGCACGGTCAAAGCCGAGACCTGCGATGCATGCGGCTGCTATGTAAAGATCCTATCCCAGCACAAGGATCCGGCTCTCGATCCGGTCGCCGACGACGTGGCGACGCTCGGCCTCGACCTGCTCGTCCGCGAGGGTGGCCATCGCCGCGGATCGTTCAATCCGTTCCTGGTTGGCTACTGACGATACGATGACCGCTTCATCCGCAAACCCTTTACGCAATCTTCCGTCGGTCGACCAGGTGCTGAGGACCCCGCTGGCGGTGGCCGCAATCGAGCGCTTCGGGCGGCAGGCCGCGACGGAGGCCATTCGCCGAGCCGTCGCCGATGCGCGAATGGCCTCCCGCAATGCTGGAGCGATCGTGCCGGAGGCAAACGATCTTGCCGGCGACGCACTCTTGCAGCTCAAGGATGGCGAACGACCTTCCCTGCGCCCCGTTTTCAACCTGACCGGAACGGTGCTGCATACCAATCTCGGACGTGCCCTCCTTGCGAAGGAGGCGGTCGATGCTGTTCGGCTGGCAATGAGCGAAGCGGTGGCTCTCGAATTCGATGTCGAGAACGGCGGGCGCGGCGAACGGGACGATCATCTTCGATCGCTCGTTTGCGAGCTGACCGGAGCCGAGGATGCAACCGTCGTCAACAACAACGCGGCCGCCGTTCTTCTCGTCCTCAACACGCTGGCGCTCGGTCGCGAAGCGATCGTTTCGCGGGGCGAGTTGATCGAGATCGGCGGCTCTTTCCGGATGCCCGAGATCATGACGCGCGCCGGCGCCAGGCTTGTCGAGGTCGGCACCACCAACCGCACGCATCGCAAAGACTATGTCGCGGCGATCGGCCCGGAGACCGGGCTCATCCTCAAGGTGCACACATCGAACTACCGGGTCGAAGGATTCACGGCCGAGATCCGGGCACCCGAGCTCGCTTCAATCGCCAAGGTGCATGGAATACCGCTGGTCCATGATCTCGGTTCGGGCACGCTGGTCGATCTAGCCCGCTACGGCCTTCGGCGCGAGCCGACCGTGCGCGAGGCGGTCGCCGACGGCGCCGATCTCGTCACATTCTCCGGCGACAAGCTGCTCGGCGGTCCGCAGGCGGGTTTCATCGTCGGCTGCAGGGACCTGCTCGCAGCGATCCGCCGCAACCCGATGAAGCGGGCGCTCAGGGTCGACAAGCTTCGTTTGGCCGCGCTCGAAGCGACGTTGAAGCTCTACCGCGACCCAGACCGCTTGGCCGAGCGCCTGCCGACGCTAAGGCTGCTCTCGCGCTCGGTGAGGGAGATTGCAGCGCAGGCAAAGCGCCTTGCTCCCCTGGTTGCTGACGCCGTGGGCGAAGCCTTTGCGGTCGACACGGTGGAGTGCCGGAGCCAAGTCGGATCCGGCGCGCTGCCGCTCGAAACTGTGCCAAGCGCCGGGCTTGCACTCAAGCCGCGCTCAGGGAGCGGCCGGGCGCTCGAAGCGCTTGCGGCTGCGCTGCGTGGGCTGGGCGTCCCCGTGATCGGGCGCATCGAAAACCAGGCGCTCGTGCTCGATTTGCGCTGTCTGGAAGACGAGGCGAACTTCATCGCCAATCTTGCCGGCTTAAATCCGGGAGGAACCGATGCGCTGGCTTGATCGCCTTGCGCGCCGCCCAGCCGAGACGCCTGTGGCCGCACGCATGACCGAGGCCCTCGAAGCCGCGCGGCGAGGCGACCATGCCGTGGCTCTCTCCATATGGGAGCCGCTCGCTCACCGGGGCGTTGCCCGCGCTCAGAACAATATCGGCGCCTGCTTCGCCGAAGGGCTCGGCGTCAAGCGTGATGCGGAAATGGCCTTTCGCTGGCTGGCGCTCGCCGCCGAGGCAGGGGATCCTGTCGGGCAAAGAAATTTGGCGTCGCTTTATTTCCGCGGCGAAGGCGTCGAGCAGGACTTTCGCCGGGCGGCCGAGCTCTATCGGGCCGCAGCGGAAACTGGCGACGGACCGGCGCAGGATATGCTGAGCTGGATGCTGCTGGAGGGCGAAGTGATGCTTCCCGATGTCGGCGAGGCGCGACGCTGGGCGCTTGCCGCGGCCGATCAAGGCATCGCATCCGCGATGACCCGGATCGGCATGCTTTATCACAATGCGCTCGGCGTGCCGCGCGATCCCCACGAGGCTGTCCGCTGGTGGCGCCGTGCTGCCATGCGAGGAGACGCGGAAGGGCAGGCAATGCTCGGTGCCGCCTGCCATCTTGGCACGGGCGTGCCGGCTGACGCGGTCGAGGCGCTGGTTTGGCTCCTGCGTGCCCAGGCAGGCGGCAGCGCCCTTGCCGGCCGCTATCTGGCTGCGGTGCGGGCCGAATTGAGCGCGGGCGATGCCGCCGAGGCCGAGCGTCGCGCCGCCGCGCCGTGGCCGGAGGCCGCATCATCATGATCGTTGGCACGGCGGGACATGTCGACCATGGCAAAACTGCGCTGGTGTATGCGCTGACCGGTATCGACACCGATCGTTTGCAGGAGGAAAAGACACGCGGCATGACGATCGATCTCGGCTTCGCCTATTTGCCGGTGCCGGGTGGGGATAGCATCGGTTTCGTCGATGTTCCCGGGCACGAGCGTTTCGTACACACGATGCTCGCCGGCGCCAGCGGCATCGACTTCGTGTTGCTGGTGGTGGCCGCCGATGACGGCGTCATGCCGCAAACTCGGGAGCATCTCGCCATCATCGATCTGCTCGGTGTCAAGCGCGGCGCCGTCCTGCTCACGAAATGCGATCTGGCCGGTCCCGAGCGCCGCACTGCGGTGGCGAACGATATCCGCTCGGTGCTTGCCGGGACGATGCTTGCCGAGGCCCACCTGATTCCCGTCTCGGTCCTTACGGGCGAAGGTATCGATGAACTCAGGTATCTCTTGTTCGAGGAGGCGTCGCATCTTGCCCGGCGTACAGATTCGGGCCGTTTTCGATTACCGGTGGACCGCTCGTTCACGCTGCGCGGCGTGGGCACCGTCGTGACGGGCACCGTGCTTTCGGGTTCTCTCGGTATTGGGGACAACGTGGTCGTAAGCCCCTCGGGATTGCTTGCGCGAGTTCGATCGATCCACGCCCAGAACCGGCCGGCCGAACGTAGTCGGGTGGGAGACCGGTGTGCGCTCAATCTGACCGGCGAAAGGGTTTTCAAGGAGGCGATCCGGCGCGGCGACGTGATTGTCGATCCGGAGCTTCACGCGCCGTCGGGCCGGATCGACGCAAGCCTTCGCGTTCTGCCGGGGGAACGCAAGCCGATCGGCCAATGGTTTCCGGTGCGGCTCCACCATGCCGCGACGGAGGTCGGGGCACGCATCGTACTCCTCGGAGACGAACCGATCGGGCCTGGCGGCACGGCCAATGTTCAATTGGTGCTGGACAGTCCGATCGCGGCCGCTGCCGGCGACGTTTACGTGGTGCGGGACACCTCCGCGCAGCGAACCATCGGCGGCGGACATTTTCTCGATCTGCGGGCGCCCAGCCGCAAACGCCGCGCGCCGGAACGGCTGATCCAACTCGATGCCCATGCGCTATTGGCGCCCGAACTGGCCGCCGCCGCACTCCTTGATGCGCCGCCCCACTATTTCGACCTGAAGGCTTTTGCGCGCGACAGGGCGCTTAGTGACTGCGAGACGGAAGGCCTGATCGATCAACTCGGGCTTGTCCGTTTTACCGTTGGAGAAATGCTTCTCGTGCTGTCGCCGGAGCGCTGGTTGCGATTTAAGCGCGACTTGGCCGCGACCCTGGGGACCTTCCATGCCGACAATCCGGATTTGCCCGGCGTAGGAATGGAGAGACTGCGTATTGGGCTTGATCCACGTCTGCCGGCCTCCTCTTTCATAGCAGTTCTGCGGAGCCTTTCGCACGCTGGAGAAGTTGCCTTGGACGGCGCCTGGGTGCGACTACCCGGTCATGAGGCGCACTTGACGGCAAAGGATGAAAATCTCTGGCTACAGATCCAGCCTCTCATTGGCGGACCCGAACGATTCCATCCGCCGAGGGTGTGGGATATTGCCGAGGTGCTGGGCTCGCCGGACACCGAAATCCGCCGGCTTCTGAAGCTTGCCGGCCGCATGGGGAAGGTCCACGAGGTCGCTCATGACGACTTCTTCCAGCGCGAGGCATTGGCGCAAATCGTCGAGATCGCGCGCGACCTCGCTGCGTCGATGCCCACAGGGCAGTTCACCGCTGCTCAATTTCGCGATCGCGTGGGCAGCGGACGCAAGGTCGCCATCCATATCCTCGAATTTCTCGATCGGCACGGCGTGACGCTGCGGCAGGGAGACTTGCGCCGTCTGAACAGGCGCAGGCTGGACCTGTTCCGCCTGACAGGCGAGGGTGAGCCGCCGATGGCGCAAATTTCTGGAGGAGCATCGTCCCCGGTGGGGCGTCCGGACTTCAAATCCGGGAGGGGCCGCGAGTCGGTCTCTGGTGGGTTCGACTCCCACTCTCTTCCGCCATCCTAGTGAGCCAAGATGAACCCGACGGCTTCCTTTCTGAATGACCTGAAAACGACGGCTGAGACCGCCAGGACAACCGAGGCAAGCTTCAGGCGACAAGCGGCCAATCAGATCGCGGTTCTGGAACAGGAGCGCGCTTTCGCCTTCAGGCGGCTCAACCTCATGCAGGATATCTCCGACGCCGTGGCCTCGGCCGAAAGTGAGGAGATCGCTGTGGCCAGCGCTTTGGCCGTCTTGCGCTTGCGGCTCGGCTGGAATGCGGACAGCGAGGCGCGCACGGAAGCGATCACGCATTTTGGCCCGGTTGCGCTTGCGTTGTTCCAGGCCGCGAAGTTGCCCGACGTCGAACCCGCCACCAATATCGGCGAGGCCCTTGCGATTTTTGAGCATTGGTACTCCGAATCCCAGGGATCGCCGTTCTGGGCGCTGTTCGAGCACCAGATCGTTGACACGCCGCTGGTCGACTTTTGACCGACGGACTTTTCGGCATACCCGGATGTGGAAGCAGAGAGCGCAACGTCGCTTTACCGACAAGATACGGTAACTGGCGCCTCGGCCACCGCCGTAAGCAACTGCTTTGGGCGCGGATGCCGGAAGGCGTTCACTCCCATGACAGACGCGGCGTAGTGCGGTCGCGTGGCCAAACGGCCATGCCGGTGGCGAAGGACATCGGCCGCTTCCAGCTATATCAGCATGAGAGCGGCGTACTGCATGGTCAGATCGAAGCCTCTACCCGAAGCCAGGGCGAGCGATACCGCCGCCGCCGGACCGCCCAGCGGCAAGCGCGTCTATGATACGGCCCCAGACACCAGCCCGACGCCACCTAACGAAGTGGTTGTAGCAAGTGGCAATATCCCGCTCCTTGGGTGATGAGCACAGTTACATATATAGAAGCATAACCAATATCCTCACAGAACCCCTTGAGGGGGCTGCGCTGGATAAAGGTAGGCAGCGGGGGAATTCGCGTCGGATTCGCCGATAAACAGATAGCTTCAGAACGCGGCTATCAGCGTAGCTCCGTTATGCTCACCAGCGCGTCCCAATGACAGCCGGGCGGATGCCGGCAGTGCCGCCGACGCTATCCCTTGATCGCCGAACCGACGATCGAATCCACGAAGAAGCGCTGCAGGAAAACGAACAGCACCAATGGAGGCAGCACAGCAAGTGTGGCGCCGGCCATCACCAGTCCAGTATTGAGGGCGCCTCTGTTTTAGCTGAGCAGGCGGCTGAGGCTGATGACGATCGGATAGTCGTGTGCATTACCCTGTAGAACCGTCAGCGGCCAGAGATAGCTGTTCCAATGATAGACGAAGGCAAACAGCGCCAATGCTGCGATCGCGGGCGCCACGCTCGGCGCGACGATCTTGAACAGGATCACAAGTTCCGACGCCCCATCCATCCGTGCCGCGTCGATCAAATCGTCCGGCACGCCGGCGATGAACTGGCGCATCAGAAAGATGCCGAAGGCATTGGCGAGGTTGGGCACGATGATGCCGGCAAGGCTGGCATTCAGGCCGATCGATCCGACGAGCCGGTACAACGGGATCAGCGTGACGATCGGCGGCAGAAACATGGTGGCGATCAGCACGGAAAACAGCAGCGAGCGACCGGGAAAGTGGTGCTTGGCGAAGGCGTAGCCAGCCATCATGCTGGTGACCAGAATGCCTGCGGTGGTGATCGAGGCGATCACCAGCGAATTCCACATCGAGCGGCCGACATTGATGACGCCGGAGACTTTCTCATAGGCTTCGAGGCTCGGCGTGCGCGGTATCCACACCGGCGGCACCTGCATGGTTTCGGCCGGCGTCTTCAGGCTGGAGAGTACCATCCACAAGAGCGGGAAGGCGGAGGCCACGGCAACCAGCAGCATCAGCGTGGCGAGCAGGGCTCTGCGGCCCGCCAGGCGTTTGCGCGCCCACAGGCTCGATCCTGAGCGGCCCCGCGCGCTCATTGGTCATCCTTCCGGTTGGCAAATGCAAACAGCGCGCACACAACGACGATCAGCGCCAACATCAGCATCACCGCCATGGCCGAGCCCAATCCGCCTTGCGCGCGCTCGATGCCGACACGGCGGATGTGATAGGTCAGCACGTTGGTCGAGCCGACCGGCCCGCCTTGGGTGATCAGCGCGACCGGCTCGAATACCTGCACGGCGTTGATGATGGCGATGACGGCGCTGAACAGAAGCGTGCGCCGCAGTAGTGGCAAGGTGATGAAGCGGAACTGTTCGCGCCGGTTGGCGCCGTCCAGAGTCGCCGCCTCATAAAGACTGCCCGGGATCTGGGTCAGCCCGGCAACCGCCAGCACCGTAAAATAGCCGATCTGCTGCCAGACATTGAGCACGACGATCGAGATCAACGCCGATCTTGGCGAGGACAGCCACGGTTGCGGGCCGATACCGGCCAGGCCGAGTATCTGGTTGAGGGGCCCTTCGCTCGGCGAATAAAGCTTCGACCAGACCAGCGTCACGGCGATCATCGGCACCATGTAGGTGGAAAACAACACGGTCCGCAGCGCCGCGCCGCCTGCGACATCGCTCTGGTGGACCAACAAGCCGAACACTACCGAAAGGGGCAGGATGAGCATCATCGACAATGCCGTGTAGATCGCCGTGTTGAGCAGTGCTCGCTTGAAATCCCGCCCGACCGAGGTCGGTCCGAATATTTCGCGAAAATTGTCGAAGCCGATGAAGCTCGCACTGGAAAAAGGTGTTTGCGTCGACCAGTCCTGGAATGACAGCCAGATGGTGAGCAGCATCGGCAGCAGGATGAAAACGCCGATCAATGTCACGGCGGGCGCCAGCATGATGCCCGCCGAGGCACGATAGGTCTTGATCATCGCTCTGCTTCCAAAGCGTCGGGCTCACGAAACGGCGCCTTCGCTATTTGGCGGCACGCTCCAGGATCGAGACGGCATCGGCCTGCGCGTTCGCCTGCGCATCCTTGGCCGAGAGCTGCCCATACTGCAACGCCTCGAGCGTCTGCTGGAGCGATTCGCTGAACTCCTGCCCTCCCGGGACGACAGGGAAGGGCTTGGCGTCGGCAAGCACGCTGACATAGCCGGACAGGAACTCGGAACCGAGCTTGTCCTTGTGGGCTTCGATGTCGGAGGTCCGCGTCGGCAGGATGCCCATCGACATCAGAATATCCGACATTGCCGAGGCGCCGTTCTTGCCGGACTTCGGACTGTTCAGCCATGCCAGGAAATCCCATGCCGCTTTTTGCTCGGCCTGACCGGCATTGGCGTTGACGACGGTCATCCACGAATAAGAGATCGAGTGCGGTTTGTCGCCGCTCGGGCCGACCGGGATGGGTGCGGTGGCGATATTGGAGAACTTGTCGCCCATGCCGCTCTTCAATGCGCTTTCCCACCAGTTGGCCATGATGATCATGCCGGTCTTGCCGGAGACGAAATTGTCTAGGAAGGGGCCGGTGGTGTTGGCGTCGGCGGTGGCCATCGCCGGATCGCTGGCGCCCGACTTGATCAGATCCTCGTAGAGCTGGAAAGTCTCGCCGGCTTGAGGACTGTTGAGCATCGGTTTGCCGTCCTTGACCAGCTCGCCGCCATTGGAGACCAGCAGCGAGGCGAACGGGTGGACGACGCCAGCCGCCCAGGAGTTGATCATGCCGAAACCTTGCTGGCCGGCGTCTTTCCGGGTCAGCTTCTGGGCGGCATCCTTCAATTCGGACCAGGTCTTCGGTGCGGCCGTAATGCCGGCCTGCTTAAACAGCTCCTTGTTGTAGTTCAACGCATAGACGTCGATCTCGTTTGGAATGCCGTAGAGCGTGCCGCCGACAGAGGCCGCACTGACGACACCGGCCGGCCACGCACTCTTGACCTCGCCGGCAACCGTATCGGGGGCCGGCGCGACCAGCTTGTCTCGCGCCAGTTCGGGCAGCCACAAATCGTAGATGCCGCCGATCGTCGGCCCATCGGAACTGCCGCCCTGGGAACGCAGTGTCGTCAGGAGGTCGCCGAAGGGGACGGCGCGGATGGTGACGGTCACATCCGGATTGCTCTTGGCGTAGTCCTTGGCCGCGGCGTCCAGCAAAGCGACCGTTTCGGGCGACCAGTGGGTCAGATAGGAGATGCTGACCGATTGCGCCCATCCAGCGGTGGGCGAGGCTAGTAGCCCTGCAGCCAATGCCAGTTTCGAAATCCAAGCCAAAGACATCCGGGATCCTCCGCGTAGGCGCACAGCGATATGAACGACGTTATGACAACTTGAAGCAACGATGCAAGGGCTATCTTCGCGGAGAGTTCCTGGCCGGCGCCGTGGGAGATTTCTTATCTGGCCTGTGAGGGAGAGATATGTCATTGAAAACAGATAATTAGCTGCGATAGCTAGGGTTGTTTATCACTGCCGGAAATGCCCAAACGTGCCGCAAGAGCTCTTGCGAACAAAGTCATGTCGTTATAATGACACTTACCCCGCCGCAAAGGAAGCCGATGTCGAATGAGAGACGGATCATGGTTCATCGACGCGCTGCGCCCAGCCTGATCGGCGGCTTCGCCGTCGCGTGCACCGGGGTCTGTATCGCACTGCCGACCAGAGCCGACGACACCGTGAGGAACTGGCGCGCCGAGGACCGGGCGGCTGCCAATCGGAGCCGCTCTCGATGACACGCGTTCTGGCCATCGATCTTGGCGGCACCAATTTGCGCGCCGCAATCCATACCGGCGATGTTCGCTGGCTGGAGATGCTCAGCCGCGAGCCTGCGCCGGCAAGCCTTGATGCCTTCGTCGCCCGTATCGGCGCGTTGCGCGCCGAGGCCGGTCCGGTCGACGCCCTTGGCCTGGCGGTGCCGGGGCTTGTCGAAGGCTCGGTCTGTCACTGGGTTCCGAACCTGTCCTATCTCGACGGTGTCGACATCGCGGCGTTGTTTCCTCGTCTGCGCTTGTCCGTTGGCAATGACGCACAGATGGCCATGCTGGCCGAAGCGGTCGAAGGTGCTGCAAAGGGCCTGTCCGATGCCATCCTGCTGGCAATCGGCACCGGCATCGGCTCCGCCGTTCTGGCCAATAATCGCATCGTCGCCGGCGCACGTGGCGGCGCCTGCTCATTCGGCTGGGCCTGCGCCGACATCGAGGATGAAGGCGAGGACCGCAGCGGCTGGCTGGAGCGCTTCGCTTCCGGGCGGGCGTTCGACGCCGCGGCGCGCCAGATCGGGCTGGCCAATGGCGGCAGGCTGGTCGAGGCCGCCCGGGCCGGCAAGACGGCCGCCCTTGACGCATTGGAGTTGCCGGCGCGCCGGCTGGGCACCGCCCTTGCGAGTGCGGTCGCGCTGCTCGATCCCCAGGCAGTCCTGATTTCCGGCGGCCTTGCCGATGCGCTGGACGTGGTAGGGCCGCCGCTGCTTGCGGCATTGCGGCGTCAGCTGCCGCCGCATCTGCGCGGCGTCGTTCTGCGGTCCGGCGAATTCGGTTCCCGCGCCGGTCTCGTCGGCGCCTCGCTGGCCGGTCTCGCCGGAGCACAGTGGAGGCAGATAAGATGAGCGAGCCGAGCTTTCAGCAACCGGACCGCAAAAGGCCCGAGCCGCTCTGGTATCAGGTGGAAGAGGCCATCCGCGCCATCGTCAAGAGTGGCGAGTGGGCGACCGGCGACCAGATTCCGGCCGAAGACAGACTGTGCGCCCTGTTCGGGGTGAGCCGCATCACGCTGCGCCACGCGCTGCGCAATCTGGAGGAGCACGGGCTGCTCAGGCGCGAACATGGCCGTGGCACCTTCGTGCGCTCCACCACGCTGGTCGCCGGCACCCGCGAACTGACCAGCTTCACGCAGGAAATGGGCAATATGGGCGTGGTCGCGGGCTCGCGCTTGCTCGACTGCAGCCTGACCACCGCCAATGCCGCCGCGGCCGGAGCGCTGGAGATCGAGGAAGGCGACCCGGTGGTGCGCGTCCGCCGGCTCAGGCTCGGCAACAACGAGCCGATCGGTATCCAGACGGCGCAGCTCTCGGCCGCGCGCGTGCCCGGCTTTCTCGATGCCGGCCTGCTGCAGGGCTCGCTCTACGAAGCGCTGGAGCGCCATTACGGCATCGTGCCGGTCGCGGCACGCGAAAACTACCGTGTCGGTGCGGTCGGGGCGGCGGATGCCGAGTTGCTCGATCTGCCCGCGGGGAGTCCCGCTTTCGTGGTCGAGCGCATCACCACCGACGAGCGCGGCCCGTTCGAATTCACCGTCTCGGTCATGCGTGGCGACCGCTACGAAATCCGCTCGACGCTGCGTGCCGGTCGCGCCGCGCCAACCGCAAGAAGCTGAGCCATACCCAAGCCGACCCATAACAGGAGTACCGACGTGTCCGATCTTTACATACCTCGCCTTGCCGCCCTCATCGAACAGGCCTCGAAAGCCAATGCCGAAGCTTTTGGTGAGGCGGCCAGCCGCTTTGCCGACACACTCGAGAGCGGTGGCTTGGTTCATCTCTACGGCTCTGGCCACTCGGTGTTGCCGGTTCAGGAAGTGTTTCCGCGCTACGGCAGCTATGTCGGCTTCAATCCGCTGACCGACCCGCGTGTCATGTGGCATAATGTGCTCGGCGCCGGCGGCGTGCGCGAACTTCTGTGGCTGGAGCGGACCGAGAAATACGCCGAGAAATTCCTAGATCACCAGCCGCTCAACAAAGGCGATTCGATCATCATCTTCGGCCACAGCGGCCGCAATTCGTCCGGCATCGACACCGCGCTTTACGCGAAAAAACGCGGCATCTTTGTCGTTGCGGTGACCAGCAAGAACAATCTCGACAAGCCGGCGACGCACTCTTCCGGCAAGCGGCTTGCCGATGCCGCCGACCTTGTCATCGACACCTGCTCGCCGATCGAGGATGCCATCGTGCCGGTCGAGGGCTGGAGCCGGCCGGTCTCCGGTTCGTCGACCGTGCTTGCCATGATCCTGGCGCATGAGTTGATCGCCCGCACCGCCGAGGCGCTTTCGAAGCGCGGCATCGAGCTGCCGGTTTTTGCCTCGCCGACGATTGCCGGCGTCACACTGCACGACACCGACGTCATCTATGGCGTCTATCGCGAGAAAATGCTCGAGGCGCAGAAGAAGCACCTGCCCACCTTCCAGGCGACCATGCGCGGCGAATAACCGGGGAGGGCACGCAAATTTGCGAGGCCTTCCGAAGGGCGTAGTCAGGTCACGAGGCGGCGACACCCCCGCGCACCGCTGGAGCCGATCAGTTTCGGAGTGCAGGATCAGGAGGAGCTGTTTTTGGGGACAGCGGTGAACCGTCGACCAGGTCTGGGCCGCCAGATTGCCCGCCATTCTGAATCGCTTGTTCGCGGCTCGTATCATGGTGCAGCTCCGGAACGGTGAAAACCGGCACCTCACCCTTGAAACCCTGGAGCTCAAAGGCGCCCGCCTGGACGACTGGCATCGATGCTCCCTTCGCAAAGCCGGGACCAAGCACCAGGGGGATGCGCAGCTTCTTGGTCGTCGATTCGAGCCGTGCCGTGCGGTTCACCGGCGAGCCGATCGCGGTGTAGTCGAAGCGCCGCTCGGAGCCGAAATTGCCTACCGAGCAGATGCCGGTCTCGATGGCGACGCCGATTGCGATAGAGGGGTGGCCGTCGGCGGTGAAAGCAGCGTCTTCGCGCTTTACCCGTTCTATCAGGGCTAGCCCCGCGTCGAGCGCGCGCTCGCGATGATCCGGCTGATCAAGCGGCGCGTTCCAGAAGGCCAGCACGGCATCGCCCATAAATTTGTCGATGGTGCCGTCGCGCTTGAGGATCTCATCGGTCGCAATGCCGAGGAAGTGGTTGACCACCTTTGCGATTTCCTGGGTATCGAGTTGTTCGCTCATCGTCGTGAAGCCGCGTATGTCGCTGAGCAGGATTGTGATCTCGCGCTTCTCGCCGGACAGGATGGCTTCGGTGTCCGAGCTTGCGAGGCGCTGCACCACGGAAGGCGACAGATACTGGGAGAACTGCCGTGCCAGGGTGGACCGGCGCTGCTCGCTGCGCCTGTAGAGGACATAGCCTTCGAAGCTGGCTACCAGGATCGTCGCAAGCGCCGGCTGCAGCGGGTCATAGAGTGTACCCTGCATATTATATTCGAGAGCACCGAACACGAACGGCGTGACGGCCAGCAGCGCGAGAGCCAGGGCACCAAGCACGACACGTTCGGCGAGCATTCCGGAAAGCCCGATGAACATGATGGCAGTGAGGACAAACCAGAGCCGCTCCACCGTGCGCGCGTGCATTGGCTCCGCCAGGTAGCGCCCGGCAAGCAACTGGCCGATTGCATCGGCGTGGATGTCCGCGCCTGGTCGCGCTGGACGTGTCGGGGTGGGCAGGTACTGCGTCAGTCCCACGGCCGACAGATCCACAATGACAATGGCATCCCGCAGCCGCTGATCGCTGTCGCCCGAAAGGATAGTGCTGGCAGATATGCGTGGCGTATCGGTGCTGGTTTCCCAAAGGCGGATGGTCCCCTCTGGCTCGAGCGGCACGATGGCGCCGGCCATCCTGAGCGCGTCGAACCCGGCGGCATTCAGGCGGGCTATGTAGCCGTCCTGTCCGGCATAAAGGCGCAGGAGTTCGAGTGCGAAGGACGGCCACAGCTGCACGCCTTGAGCGGTGTTGCGAAGCCAAAGCAGCGGCACATGGCGCAGTACGCCGTCTGGATCTGGCAGGGTGCGAATGACGCCGAGGCCCGCGGCCGCGTTCGAGAATTGGGCAAGCGAGCCGGTCAGGCCGGTGAAGCCGGGAAGTGTGTCGGGTACCTGCCCGACGATCGACCAGCCGGCTTTGGGCTCTGCTTCTGAAACTGTCGCCTCGTTGCCCAGGCTGACGGCAAGCGCCGTTCGGTTTTTGGCCAGCGCCGCTGCCAGGCGCTTGTCTCCGGCGATGCCCTCAGGCGAGGTGTCGGCCTCGGGCAGCACCAGCGCAAGCCCGATCACCGCGGCGCCGGATGTGGTGATGCCATCGACCAGATCGGCCAGGAGGCCACGGTTCCAGGGCCATCGCCCATGTGCCTTGAGGCTGGCGTCGTCTATCGAGACGATCACGACAGGATTGCTCGTCGCTTGGCGCGGGGCGAGAAACTGGTAGAAGTCGTATGTGCGTTCGCGGAGGCGCGACAGCGGCCCGTCGAAAGCCAAATGGCAAGCGAGCAGCAGGAGCACGACCGCAAGACCGGATATTTTGCGCCTGCCAGCTTGCCGCCAATCAGCCCAGCGCCAACCGACCAAGAGGCTCATGTCGTGCGGCCAGGCCTAATTGCAGTAGTAGCAGCAACCTTCACCCTCACACTCGCCATCATCCTTCACCCCGCCGCCCACAGGTGGCGTTAGGCTGTCGGGGAACTCCATGACCACTCCCGGTAATGCGCCGTCGGTGGACTCGCAGACTTTGAGCGAGCCGCCGAGTGCCGACGCACAAATCGCGCTTACATCCAGTCCAGGACCCGGTGCGCCTGGCAGGCCGGTGCCGGCTATCCGGTCGATGCTGTCCAATATCGGGAATGTGTCGATGCCGCCGTAGCCGGTCAGCAGCTTGCCATCGTCCGATGTGCAGGCGTAGCCCGGGTTTGTGATGACCAGCCGTTTGCCATTGATCGTGCAGGTCATGCGGCCGGCGCGCAGTATGCCGACGGTCTGGCCGGCTGCCACCAGCACTTCGATGATGCCGCCTCTGGCGCCGAGCACCATATGCGGCGTCGCAACCTGCATGACGCCGCCTTTCGAAACCTGGCCGCCATAAAAACGGGCCAGGCCGCTGTTCATCCCGATGTCGATTTTTCCAGATACGGAGCCCGGATTGTAGACGAATTCATCGATCGTCAGGCTGGTGTTCGGACCAATCTTGGCGCTCGATTCGTCCCGGAACACCAGCATTCCAAGACCGGTGGGATCGCTGCGCAACTGATCGCCGAGTTCCACGCCGGCACCGACGTTCATTGTCCCGCCGTTGTTGCGGACGATGTTGGTCTGGTAGGCCGTCATCGACCCGATCGTTTCAGCGGCGGATGGTGCCGCGAAGGCAAGGCAGGCGACAAAAATGGCGATCTGACGGTACGGGGTCCTCATCGCGGCCTCTTTCAATTGAGCGTCAACGTGTAGCTCATGAGCATTTCGAACGATTTCCGGTCGCGGTTGGCGATGTCGAAGTTGGTTTCGCGATAGGCGAGATCGACGCTGATCTTCTGCGACTCCGTCAGCTGAAAATCGCTTTCCGAGGCAATGCGCCAGAAGTCGCTCTTGATATTTGTGCCGATGCCAACGGACAGATCGGGAGTGTTGCTGTGGCCGGCCGAGAACGCGACCTGGTGCGACCATGCGAAAAGATCCGGTACGGTCATCAACAGGCCGCCATAGCGGATCTCGCCCGTGTAGCTGTGGCCGATTTCGCCAGATCCGGAGGCGAAGTCATTTGACCCGACAAAGCGCAGTCCGAGCGCCTGGCCATTGCGGAAGCGGTAGCTGCCGCCTGCCTCATAGAAAACCCTGCTATCGGCGAAAATGCCTTGCGAGGCGCTTAGATCGATGTAGCCGCCGCCTGCAAAAAGCGTCGTCTCGACCGTCGGGCGCACAAGAAAGCGTCCACTGAGGCCGATGCCGGTTTCTTGGATATCGCTGTCGAAACGATCTGTAAAAGTAAACGCCGAAAGCAGCAGGCGCAGCGAATCGATCCCACTATTGGGCAGCCCCTTGTCCCAGGTGATAGCGGCGTTGCCGTGGACGAAAGTCTCCTTGCTACCCGGAACCGACAGGTCTTCCGTGAAAAAGCGCTGTGTCGCAGTCAACGACCCCGAAAGGACCAGGGCGTCGGCGCTTGGCGTGCCGAGGTCCCATCGCACAAAGCCTTCCGCCCGCCCATAGGGCGAGACGAAGCTGTCCTCGTCCTGCGCCCCACCCGGCTCAAAATCGGTGAATGCGCTGAACACGCCGCCGGTCAGGGCGAGTTCCCAGGTGACGCCACGCAACGCGCGCTCGATGCGGGCAAGCAGGCGAGCAGCTTCCTGCTGCTCAGCCGCGGACAGCCCCCCAACCTCGATGCCGTACTGCACCTGCCGTCGGGCCAATTCATAGGAGCCGACATGATAGTACAACCGGCTGGCCGCCAGCCGGGCGCGCGCATCGCGGGGATATTTGATCAGATACTGCTCGATTGAGGAGATCGCCTGATCGTATTGTCCTGCATTGACGGCAACCGTGACGAACTGGGCGAGCGTTCCGTTGTCGGCCGGACTGGCGATGCGGGCTGAAAACGCATCGTCATAGGCCGAAAAAAGACCCTGCGCGCCAGCCGGCAATGCGCTGCTACAAAGCAGCGCCGCGGCGCAGCCGACGATTGTTCGAAACGAAGATTGCATGCCGAGAACCACCCCAAACCCGACCAGTGCGAAGGACTTAGCACGACCACAAGAAAAAAGGCGACTGAACTTTGGCGAAATCGTCCGAGTTTTCAACAGCTGTTGCAGCCGCGCAACAAACTATCGGGTCCATTCGTATTTCGGCTGCGCTGGTTGTCAAAACATCTTCTCAGCGTTTCTGTAACAATGGAAGTATTCGTCACCAGCGGCAACTAATTCAATCATCACCAATCGTGGATCGCACACCCGACAAGATTAATATTCTCTGCGCGTATCTGGTCACCGCCCGACACATATAGCTCATCCAAAGGTCTTCCTTGGGCGTTGCGCAAGCGGTCGGAAGCTGCAGGGCCGATGCTTGTCGCAACGGCCTGTGCGATTGCGGGCTGGTCTTCGCAATTTCGTCCGCCGCCGACGTAGTCAGCTTATAGGAACCCATCGCCCAGGGAATGCGTCACCGGACGCGCCCTTGCTACAGCACGAGCATAGTGGCCAGCCCCAGCATCAGGCCCATGCCTACGATATCGGTCACGGTGGTGAGAAAGATCGCCGAAGCGACCGCCGGATCGGCGCCGACCCGGCGCAGGCCCAGCGGGATCAGCACGCCGGAGATTCCGGACATGAGGCACGATCCGGACATGGCGAGCAGGATCACGAGTGCCAGCATGGGCGCCTGGGCCGCCGACTCCGGTTGCCGCGAGGCGTAGAACCACATCGCCGCAGCCGCCACAAGACCGACGAGCACACCGTTGGCGATCCCGAGCGCGCCCTCCCTCATCACCAGGTGCAGCTTCGATCGTTTGTCCACATCGCCAAGGGCAAGGCCACGCAGCGTCATAGCCAGTGCCTGGCAGCCGGTGTTTCCGCTCTGCCCGGCCAAGACCGGGAGGAATGCCGCCAGGGCGACGATCTTCTCGATCGTGCCTGTGAACGAGCTGACCACGAAAGCGGCCATGAAGGCCGTCAGTAGGTTGAGCTGCAGCCACGGATGCCGCTTCAAGAAGGCTGAAAACAGGGGCGTAAAAGAACGCTCCTCCTTCTGGACACCCACCATCTGGCCCGACTGGGCAGAAATCTCGATGATTTGCTGCTCGAACAGCCGCCAGCCGCGGACCTGCCCGAGCAGCCGGTTCTCCGCGTCCACCACCGGATAGACAGGGTAGTGACGGCGTACCGCCGCCTTGCATGCGTCGCTCAAAGAGAGATCGGCGGGGAGGGCGAACGGCTTCGGCAGCATGATCTGATCCACCGTGGCGTCCGCTTCGCTCAGCATCAGATCGCGCAGGACCACGAGGCCAACCAGTTTATCGCCCTGGTCGGTGATGTAGAGATAAGTGAGCTCGGTCGGCACCGGGGTGCGTCTGACGGCCTGCACTGCGGCGGCTACTGTCGTGCCGACGGGAACGCTGGCGGGAATCGGGTCCGTCAGTTCGATGAGCGACTCGGGGACCGCGACGTCCTTGCCATCGCCATGAGGCTTGACGGGCCGCATATGCGGCGGCAAATGCTCCGCCACCTTGCGGGCGTGCCGGTCTGGCAACAACTTTAGTGTGTCCCGGATGAACTCGGGAGACTCTCGGGCCAGCAATACCGCCGCGTCATCAGGTGCTCGAGCACGCAGCGTGCGTACCAGCTTCTCAACGTCGTTCTCTTCCTTCATCTGTTCCCCCAATTGCGAGTGTCTTGCCTCTGACGGTATGACACGGATCGGATCGCTCTGTCCTGGCGCAGTGGCCCATGCGCCTCGATCCGGAAATTTCGCCTCTTTGGGTACCGAGTGGACCGAACCGAGACAGATCTGAGCCATTGCGGGGTGCATACAGGCGGGCTGTAACGTCAGAGTGTCGCCGAGAATTTGACGTGTTGCGAACTTCACCGGTCTTCCGGGCTTTGCGATCACGCCGCAGCAATAAGACTTAAACCCGGAAATTCTGCAGAGGCAGGATCTCGGGCGTTCGAACCTGATTGCCTCATCCGGCGCATCTTGCCAGGTTCACCAGCTATTGACGCCAGCAGACATCTACCGGTAACTATCTGGGTCCTTGGCCTTCGCGGCCTGGCAAGCAACCTTACTCAAAGCAGCCTTACGGTAAGCGCCTTCAAACACGCGGATAGCCCTCTCGAATTTAGCCGGATTAGGCACCAAGTGTTTATCTAGCCCGTCGTACAAAAGTATGGAGACGGCCATCATGGCTTTTCCACTTTCGCTTCGTCTCAGCGCCGGGCACGCCATAGATGTTACCTGAAATTGCTGCAGCCCGATGCAATTTGCTATCTGACATACGTGCCAAGTAATTGATGTTTTGCTGCTCTCCCTGCCCGGCTGAAGCAGTCGATATTGTGAAGCAGATTGCTGCGATGACCGTTACCAAAATGCGGGTCAAACGTTTCCCCTCTTCTTGCAGTCAACTCGCCCTACTAATCACCCCTTATCATAGCTTAGCCTGAGCCTCAAAAGCTCGCCAACCGACGCCAGCGGGCGCAAACGCCATTTTGCTCGATGTCTGCGGATCGGACCCGCGTACGCTTGGCTGGGGCGCCAGGATTCGAACCTGGGAATGTCGGTACCAAAAACCGATGCCTTACCACTTGGCGACGCCCCAACAGCCGGAGCGTGCCCGCTGTGCGCGCGGCCTTATAGGACGAGCCGCGAGAAAGCTCAATGCCGACATATCGACTATGCGCGACCGACCCGCCAGTTTTGCAATCGTCACTTTGAACGGACCTATTCACCCCAAACCGCCATTTCATTGCCGGCCGGATCGACGAAATGGAACCGCCTGCCGCCGGGGAATGAAAAGATCGGCTTGAGGACGGTGCCGCCGGCATTCTCGACGGCGCTTAGTGTTTCCTCCAGCCTTTCGGAATAGAGCACGGGCAGCGGCTTGGCCGGCGCATCTTGGCCATCCGCCTGAAAACCGCCGTCCAGCCCTTCGGCAAAAGCTGAATAGGTCGGCCCGTAATCGGTGAACGACCATGAGAAGGCTGCGCTGTAGAAAGCCTTCACGCTGTCCAGCGTTCCGCCTGTCGCCGGCATTTCCAGATAATCGAGCTTTCCGGCCATTCTCATCGTTCTGCCCTTTTGTTCTTGTTATGTTCTACAACAAAGCTTTCCAAAAAGCAAGTCTTTTCTGTGCCGCTTTTCCTTAATCGATTGTAGAGGCCGGCCGGCTTGGCCGATGCCTTGCCTTTCGCACTGCAGCATCATATCGCTCGATTTGCCGATCTTTCCAATCTCCTGCAACCGGGGAGCAAGCATGACCAAGTGGGTCTACACCTTTGGCGATGGCGCGGCGGAGGGCCGTGCCGGCGACCGCAATCTGCTCGGCGGCAAAGGCGCCAATCTGGCCGAAATGTGCAGCCTAGGCCTGCCGGTGCCGCCAGGGTTCACCATCACCACCGACGTTTGCAACGCCTATTATGCCAACGGCCACACCTATCCGACTTCGCTGGAGGCGGACGTTGCGGTCGCGCTCGACCATATCGGTCGGCTGACCGGACGCCGTTTCGGCGATCCCTCGAAACTGCTTTTGGTGTCGGTTCGCTCAGGGGCGCGCGCCTCGATGCCAGGCATGATGGACACCGTGCTCAATCTCGGCCTCAACGATGAGACGGTGGAAGCCCTGGCCGCGGATTCAAGCGATGCGCGGTTCGCCTATGACAGTTACCGCCGTTTCATCCAGATGTATTCCGATGTCGTCATGGGTCTCGACCATGAGGTGTTCGAGGAAATCCTCGAGGACCAGAAAGGCGGCCTCGGCCATGAGCTCGACACCGAACTGACGGCGATCGAATGGCAAGGCGTGATCGCGCTCTACAAGGCCAAGGTCGAGGAGGAGCTTGGCAAGCCCTTTCCGCAGAATCCGCACGAGCAGCTCTGGGGCGCCATCGGCGCGGTGTTTTCCAGCTGGATGAATAACCGCGCGATCACCTACCGGCGCCTGCACGATATCCCCGAAAGCTGGGGCACGGCGGTCAACGTCCAGGCCATGGTCTTTGGAAATATGGGCGACACTTCGGCCACCGGCGTCGCCTTCACCCGCAATCCGTCGACCGGCGAAAAGCAGCTCTATGGCGAGTTCCTGGTCAATGCCCAGGGCGAGGATGTCGTTGCCGGCATCCGTACGCCACAGAATATCACCGAGGCCGCGCGCATTGCCGCCGGTTCCGACAAGCCGTCGCTGCAGAAGCTGATGCCGGACGCCTTCCAGGCTTTCGTCAGCATCTCCGACCGCCTGGAAAACCATTACCGCGACATGCAGGATCTGGAATTCACCATCGAACGCGGCAAACTGTGGATGCTGCAAACCAGGTCCGGCAAGCGCACCGCCAAGGCGGCGCTGAAGATTGCCGTCGACATGGCCAGGGACGGACTGATTTCAAAGGAGGAGGCCGTCGCCCGCATCGACCCGGCCTCGCTCGACCAGTTGCTGCATCCGACAATCGATCCGAAGGCGGCGCGCGATGTGATCGGCGTCGGCCTGCCGGCCTCCCCGGGCGCTGCGACCGGCGAGATCGTGTTTTCCTCGAACGACGCCGAAGAGGCCAAGACGCAAGGCCGCAAGGCGATCCTGGTCCGCATCGAGACCAGCCCCGAAGACATCCACGGCATGCATGCGGCCGAAGGCATCCTGACGACGCGCGGCGGCATGACCAGCCACGCCGCCGTGGTGGCGCGCGGCATGGGCAAGCCTTGCGTATCAGGAGCCGGCTCGCTGCGCGTCGACTACAAAGCCGGCACGCTGATGGCGATGGGAGCGACCTTCCGCAAGGGCGACGTGATCACCATCGACGGCGGCAACGGCCAGGTGCTGAAGGGCGCCGTGCCGATGCTGCAGCCGGAACTCTCGGGCGATTTCGCCGCCATCATGGAATGGGCCGACGGCGCGCGCCGCATGAAGGTGCGCACCAACGCCGAGACGCCGCTCGATGCGCGTATGGCCCGCTCCTTCGGCGCCGAAGGCATCGGGCTTTGCCGCACCGAGCACATGTTCTTCGACGGCGACCGCATCGTTGCCATGCGCGAGATGATCCTGGCCGATACGGAAAAGGACCGCCGAACGGCGCTGGCCAAGCTGTTGCCGATGCAGCGCTCGGATTTCCTCGAGCTGTTCGAGATCATGGCCGGCCTGCCGGTGACGATCCGCCTGCTCGATCCGCCGCTGCACGAATTCCTGCCGAAGACCGAGGCGGAGGTGGCCGAGGTCGCCGCAGCCATGAACGTATCCCCGGACAAGCTCCGGCGGCGCACCGAAGCGCTGCACGAGTTCAATCCGATGCTCGGCCATCGCGGCTGCCGGCTTGCCGTCTCCTATCCCGAAATCGCAGAGATGCAGGCGCGCGCCATTTTCGAGGCAGCCGTCGAGGCCGGCAGGAAGGCCGGCGCGCTGGTGGTCCCGGAGATCATGGTGCCGCTGGTCGGCCTGGCGAAGGAGCTCGAATTCGTCAAGGCGCGCATCGATGCCGTCGCCAAGAGCGTGATGGAGGAAACCGGCGTCAAGATCACCTATCTGACCGGCACTATGATCGAACTGCCGCGCGCTGCGATCCGTGCCCACGTCATCGCTGAGGCGGCCGAATTCTTCTCCTTTGGCACCAACGATCTGACCCAGACCACCTTCGGCATCTCGCGCGACGACGCGGCCTCGTTCCTCGAGACCTACCGGCAAAAAGGTATCATCGAGCAGGATCCGTTCGTGTCGCTCGATATCGAGGGCGTCGGCGAACTGGTGCGTATGGCGGCCAAAAAAGGCAGGGCAACGCGGCCGGAGATCAAGCTCGGCATTTGCGGCGAACATGGCGGCGATCCAGCGTCGATCCATTTCTGCGAGGAGGTCGGCCTCGACTATGTCTCGTGCTCGCCCTATCGGGTCCCGATTGCCAGGCTGGCCGCCGCGCAGGCGGCAGTACAGGCGGCAAAGAACGGCCGCGGATAGAAGTTGGAGTCCACCGGCGTCTGACCTTACCGATTTGTAACCAAATTCACGCGAACGTGCGCGTGACGGCTCCAAATCCCGACATCGTTTCTGCCCAGTTTCCGGCTCCCGAACCCGTCCCGGTGCCAGAAACAGATGTTGCAGAACCCGCCCGCGCACGTCCGCTCGATTCTTATCCTCCAGACGAAATTCATCGGCGATCTTGTCCTCGCCTCCGCGCTCGCCAGAAACCTGCGCCTCGAATATCCAAAGGCCAGGATCGTGTTCCTTTGCGAGGCGAGCTTTGCCAGTTTCCTGACGGCTCATGGCATCGCCTCGGACGTGGTGGCGTTCCGGCGCGCCCGGATGCGTGGCACCCCACTGGAGCGTGGCCGCGAGCTTTACGCGATGGTGCGCGCTCTGCGCCGGTTCCGGTTTGACCTGACCATCGACCTAGCCGATTCCAAAACCTCACGCATCATCGTCAGGCTCGTCAACGCCAAGACCCGCGTCGGATATGATCCTCCCGAAAAACCGTTGCGCTGGATGGAACGCCAGCCCGCCAACGTCCTGGCCAAGCCGTTTGGCTTTGGTGGCCGGCATTATCTCTACCGCTATCTATCGCCGCTTGAGGCGCTTGGCGTAGAGTTGCGCGCGCCGGTCCCAAAGATTGAGCCGCTGCCGCTGGAGACCGCCAAGGCATTGGCGCTTCTCGACCGGCATCATCTGCGGCGCAACGCCTTCATAGCCGTTCATGCGGGAGCGAGCTTCCGGGGCCGGCAATGGCAACCGGAACGTTTTGCGCTGGCGATCGACGAGCTCTCGCGACAGACCGGGTTGGACTTCCTGCTTGTCGGCGGCCCCGGTGAACAGGCATCTGCCGAGCGCATCGTCGCCAAGGCCGTTTCGCCGGTCGTCAATTTGGTCGGGGCGCTGTCGCTGGCAACGCTGCTGGCGGTCCTCGGCCAGGCACGCCTGTTTCTGGGGAACGAGAGTGGCCCGATGCACATGGCGGCCGCCGCCGGAACGCCGGTTGTCGGCCTCTTCGGCCTGACCGACCCCGCCGTCTGGGGTCCTGTCGGCGTGGCCAGTGTTACGCCGCGGCCCTCCATGCCTTGCGAGTGCATAGCCAGGGACCTGTGCCGCCGTCCCGATCCGAGCAAGGCTTGCTGCGTCTGGCGACTAGAGGTTAAAGCGGTTGTCGACGCGGTGCGCGCGATCCTTTCACGTACGGTTAAGGACGTCGAGCACGCATTGTGACCTCGTGCTTGCCAAAGGTCAGGCCGGTGGTCAAATTGCCGCTGCCGACGCTTTTGCAGGGGCATCGTCCCGATTTCCGCCTTGATGCCGGTCTTGGGGTCGCCGCTTCAACTTTGATCCGGCGACCTGGAAATAGTCAATGCGCCTGTTCCAAAAGCATTTTTGCGCCATTGCGATATCGCTGTGGGCTGCTTCTCCCAGCAACGCCCAGTTGCTCATCGAACCGACGCTGCACATCAAGGCCGAGGCGGGCGGCGGCCGCGTCGCGCTGACGCTCGATGCCTGCGGCGGGCGGACCGATACAAGGATTCTCTCGGCGCTGGTGGAAAACAAGATTCCCGCTACCATTTTCGTCACCGGCATCTGGCTGAAACACAACGCCGCCGCCGTCGAGATCATGCGGGCGCATCCCGAACTGTTTGAATTGGAAAACCATGGCGGCCGCCACGTCCCGGCCGTCGACACGCCGCAAAAGATCTACGGCATTCGCAGTGCCGGTAGCCCGCAGGCCGTGCTGGCCGAAGTCGAATCGGGTGCTGCCGCTCTTGCCGCGACCGGCGAACCGGCGCCGAAATGGTTTCGCGGCGCAACCGCCGAATACAGCCCGTCGGCAATCGCGATGATACGCAAGCTTGGTTTCAAGATCGCCGGATTCTCGATCAACGGCGACGGCGGCTCATTGCTCGGTCCAAAAGAGACCGCCCGGCGCATTGCCGCGGCAAAGGACGGCGACGTCATCATCGCTCACATCAACCAGCCGACCCATGCGGCCGGCGAAGGCGTGGTCCAGGGACTTCTGGCGCTGAAGGCGAAGGGCCTCACCTTCGTGCGGCTCGACGACGCTGACGGCATCGGCGATGAAGGCACCACCGACTGATCAGCCGGGCGTGGCCTCGATCGTCACCTTGTTTGGATAGAACGCGCCGTAATCGCGGATAGCGGCCATCTCGTCGAACGGCCGTTCATAGGCCCACATCGCGTCCTTGCCGGCATCGCCGGCGGGCAGCACGCTCCAATAGCTGGCATCGCCCTTGTAGGGGCAATGGGTCGAGTGTTCGGTCTTGCCAAGCTGGTTGAAGTCGATGTCGTCGAACGGAATGTAGAAAACCGGAGGGTAGGGCGATTCGGTCAGCACTTTGACCTTGCTGGACGAGGCGATGACGGTATCGCCGGCGCGCACCGTCACGGTGCCCTTATAAGGCTTGACGGTAATGACCTTGTCCGGATTGCGTTGAAAGCCGGGTGCCGGGTTTGCGATCTGGTCCATGTCGGATCTCCTTGCCTCAACCCAAGATGTGTCTGGCAAGAGCCTCGCGCAAGAGCTGCCTGCCACCTGGCGGGGTCGCCCGCAGTTGGCAAGTCTTGCGCTCGCCTCCGGTAGCCCGCCTGGAAATCAGGCCGCGGCCTGGAATGCGTCCATCAGCCCGGCATAGGCGGCGGCAATGCCGGCCACCGGATTGGTGCTTTTCGAGGTGGTCTCGACCTTCAGCGCACCACCGCTGGTCGGCAAGGTGAGCAGCAGGAATTGACGATTGCCGCCATCGCCGACGCAGGCGGCAGCGACGTGCTGGGCTTCGCCCTGGTTCTCGACGCACATCTTGAACAAGAGCGTGCCGCCGACCGCCTCGAGGGCGCCACCGACGACCTCGACGAATTCATCTTCGGAAACGGTTTTGGCGTCGGGCACCAGATCGGCCTGCGCGACATCTGCTGCAACCAGATCGGCCAGACTTTCAGCAAGCGTATTTTCGAGGGCTTCGTCGTCGAGCTGCGCGTCCATGCGACACCTCTTTCATTAGCCAATCGCGCTCCGCCCGTTAATCAACGTTAACGCCGAGGATGGCCGGATTGTGGCGAATTCGGCCTCATTTCGCCCTATGCACCGCTCCAGCCCGGTCACCGCTGGACAATCCGCCGGTTCGTCCCACAATGGCGCAAAAAAATAACGGGAGGAACAAGATGCTCGGGTTGATGCAGGAATGGCCGCTGCTTTGCCATAAGCTGATCGACAACGCCGAGAGGCAGCACGGCAGACGCGAGATCGTGTCGCGCTCGATCGAGGGGCCGATCGTGCGCAGCACATATGCCGAAATCCATCATCGTGCCCTGAAGGTCGCCGAGCGGCTCGAGCGTGATGGTTTCGGGCTTGGCGACCGCATCGCGACCCTGGCCTGGAACACCGCGCGCCACATCGAGGCCTGGTACGGCATCATGGGTGTCGGCGCGATCTATCACACGCTCAACCCGCGGCTCTTTCCCGAGCAGATCACCTGGATCATGAACAATGCGGAGGACAAGGCGATCTTCGTCGACCTGACCTTCCTGCCGCTGCTCGAAAAGATCGCCGGTGCGGTCAAGTCGCTGAAGCAGGTTATTGTGCTGACCGACACGGCGCATATGCCGGAGACTGCGCTGCCCAATGTGGTTGCCTATGAAGAATGGCTTGCTGAAGCCGACGGCAACTTCGCCTGGAAGACATTCGATGAAAACACGGCCGCCGGCATGTGCTACACCTCGGGTACGACGGGCGACCCGAAAGGCGTCCTCTACAGCCATCGTTCGAACGTGCTGCACGCCATGATCGAGGCGATGCCCGACGCCATGGGCCTGTCGTCGCGCGATACCATACTGCCGGTCGTGCCGATGTTTCACGCCAATGCCTGGGGCCTTGCCCAGAGCGCGCCGATGATTGGCGCCAAGCTGGTCATGCCCGGCTGCAAGATGGATGGCGCTTCGCTCTACGAGCTGCTCGACACCGAGCAGGTGACCTTCAGCGCCGCTGTGCCGACGGTGTGGATGATGCTCCTCCAGCATCTGGAAGAGACCGGCAAGAAACTGCCCTATCTGCAGAAAGTGGTCATAGGCGGCGCGTCTTGTCCACGCGCGATCACGACGAAGTTCCAGGACAATTACGATGTCCAGGTCGTCCACGCCTGGGGCATGACCGAGATGTCGCCGCTCGGCACGCTGTGCACCCTGAAGCCGGACTACGCCGGGCTGAAGGGCGAGGCCCGCCTCGGCGTCCAGCAGAAGCAGGGCTTTACACCGTTCGGCATCGAAATGAAGGTGACGGACGACGCCGGCAACGAACTGCCATGGGACGGCAAGACCTTCGGCCGGCTCAAGGTCCGCGGGCCGGCCGTCGCGCGCGCCTACTATGGCGGCATCGGATCCGAACAGTTCGATCAAGACGGCTGGTTCGATACCGGGGACGTCGCGCACATCGATCCCTGCGGCTATATGCAGATCACCGACCGCGCCAAGGACGTGATCAAGTCGGGCGGCGAATGGATCTCGACCATCGAGCTCGAGAACGTCGCGGTCGGCCATCCCGATGTGGCAGAGGCCGCCGCCATCGGCATTCCGCATTCCAAATGGGGCGAGCGGCCTTTGCTCGTGGTCGTCCGCAAGCCGGGCAGGGAGCCGACCAAGACGGACATCCTCGCCTTCATGGACGGCAAGGTGGCGAAGTGGTGGATGCCGGACGACGTCGCCTTTGTCGGCGAAATCCCACACACCGCTGCCGGCAAGATCCAGAAGATTACCTTGCGCCAGCAGTTCCAGGATTATCACCTGCCGACGGATTGACCGGAGATGCGGCGTCTTTGCGCCTTCAAGCCGCCGCTGAAAGGCACTATGCCTTTGTTCGGGTTGGGGCAGCGCGGAAAACAATGACGGGAATTCCCGAGCGACAAACGTCGAGGGCTGCCGGTTGGTCGCGGCGCGCCGGCGCGTTTTCGGCAGTCCTGCTGCTGACCGCTCTCGTCGGCCATCGCTATGACTTCGTCGAGACCCCAGCTTTCCTATGGGTGCTTGGCATTGTCGCCTTGCTGGCCGCATTTGCGCTTCTGTTTGCCGGATTTGCCTTTGCGCGATTGTGGAATTTCGGCGATCGGGGCGGCCACGACCTGACCGCCGGCGCCTTGCTGGCGCTTCTGGTGCTCATTCCTTACGGCGTCGCGGCCTATTGGGCGGCGACTTATCCGCCGCTGCGCGACATCTCGACGGATCTGGACGACCCGCCGGTGCTCGATATTTCTACCCGATCAAAGGACATGAACGAGCTTTTGCCGCCGACGCCCGGCGAGCAGCGCCTGCAAATCGAAGCTTATCCGCTCGTTACCGGACGCAGCTACACCTTGCCTTTCGATCGCGTTCTGGAGGCGGTCAAAACCGTGCTCGATCGGCGCGGCTGGCAGCTCACGGCGCCATTCCCCGACGCAGCAGGGCAAAGCGACGTGACGGTCGATGCGCTGGCCAAGAGCTTGCTGCTCGGCCTTCCCGCCGATGTCGCCATCCGCGTGACCGACGACGGCGACGTGGTCATCGTCGATATGCGCTCGGCCTCGCGTTACGGCCGCCATGATCTTGGCGACAATGCAGCGCGCATCACGGACTTCCTTGCCGAACTCGACCAGGAAGTCGCCGGCCAGGTGGGCGTGGCGCCGGCGGAATGATATCGGGAGGGTACTACTTTACCGGCGAATAGATGCCGTCGATAGCCGGCGCGCCGTCGGTGTGGACCAGGCCGCGCGCCACCAGGTCTTCCAGATGGGCAAGTACCGACAGGCCGGCCGCGCCATGCAGGCGCGGGTCGGTGTCTCGATAGATCACCTCCACCATGTCCTTGATTGCCCGGTCGCCGCTGTTGATCCGCTCCAGAATTGCCCGTTCGCGCATTTTGCGATGCGTTTTCAATCCGCGCATGAAGTTGCGCGGCTCGGTCACCGGCCCGCCATGGCCGGGCAGCAGCAGCCGGTCGTCGCGTTCGATCAGCCGGTCGAGCGATGTCATGTAGTCCGCCATCGCGCCGTCCGGCGGCGCGACGATCGTGGTTGCCCACGCCATGACGTGGTCGGCCGAGAAAAGGATGCCGGTTCCCTCCAGCGCAAAGGCTGCGTGGTTGGCGGTATGGCCGGGCGTCAGCACCGTCCGGATCGCCCAGCCGTCGCCGTCGATCACCATATCGTCTGGCAGCGCGATGCCAGGAGCAAAGTCGGTGTCGGCGCTGGCATCGAGCGGACTGACCTCGCCGGTACGCAACGGCCGCGCCGGACGATGTCGGCCTTCCGCCAGAACCGCCGCACCCGTATGCTGCTTCAGCCGCGCCGCCAGCGGCGAATGGTCGCGATGCGTGTGGCTGACGAAGATATGGCTGACCGGCCTGGTCCCGATCGCTTCGAGCAGTGTTCTAAGATGTGCCTCGTCATCCGGTCCGGGATCGATCACCGCCAGTGTCTCACGTCCGACGATATAGCTGTTGGTTCCGTGAAAGGTGAACGGGCTTGGGTTCCTGGCGGTGATCCGAAGGACGTCGGGTGCAACGGCTACGCCCTGGCCGTAGGCAGGGTCGAAGTGTGTGTCGAATTTCAGTGCCATGCGAACGTCGCGACCTTTTTTGGGGCGAGGGCAAAACCGATTGCCGCTTAGCACGGAAGCCAATATAGGAAAACGCAAGGCCGCGTTCGGCGGCAATCCGGAACGGGGAAGACCATGGCAATTGCAACGACGATGCGTCCGCTCATTTCTCTCGCTTTGCCCGAAAAGGGCGCAGCCCGCCTGGCGGGACAGCTTCTGCTGGCGTTCGCCGGAACGCTGCTGCTGGTCTTGTCGGCCAAGACCAAGGTCATGCTCGGTCCGGTCGATATCTCAATGCAGACGCTCGCCGTCTTCCTGATCGCTGCCTCCTTCGGCATGCGCCTCGGCGTCGCAACGCTGCTTCTCTACATGGCTGAGGGCGCGATGGGCTTTCCGGTCTTCCAGAGCACGCCGGAAAAAGGCATCGGCATCGCTTACATGCTGGGTTCGACCGGCGGTTATCTAGCCGGCTTCGTCGTCATGGCGGCGATCGTCGGCTGGGCTGCCGACCGTGGCTGGGATCGCCATCCTATCAAGCTCTTCAATGCCATGCTGGTGGCCGAGATCGTCATGATGGCAATGGGCTTTGCCTGGCTGGCGCTGTTGATCGGCCCGGAAAAATCCTGGCAGTTCGGGGTGGTGCCCTTTATCGTCGGTGATCTGATCAAGGTTGCGCTGGCCGCGAGCCTGGTGCCAGCTGTCTGGTCGCTGCTGAAGCGTTCGTGAAGCCGGTCGAGCGGAACTTAAGTCAAAAACGGACCTGCATGTTGCATCGCTGTCGCCATGTTATTGCCTGAAGCCCCATGACTCGATGGTGACCCGTTCTGCGCGAAAATCTGCCGAATGGTTTTCGCCGTAGTTGGTGCGGCCGTGCAGGATCTTTGTCGCTGGCGGCAGGCTTGTGCGCGACGCCATCCGTCACATTAGCTTCAAGTCGACGGACTAAGTACCAGAACCAACGGGCGATTCGTCACGACCAGCGTAACCAAGCACTTCCGTATGGAAATAAATTGCTCGACATAGCATCTCAGCCAGCTGAAAAAGAAAGCGGCTCGGTGATTATTTAGGCACAGCTAAATTTCTGGGCAATGTGTAGGAAATTCTTAACCCAACCGCCTTGACTCTAGTGGCTTGGTTGTTTGCTGGTATCCACACACTGTCGTAACCGTTGAGCTGAGATCATGCCGCCGACCGCCGAAGGGAGACACGTGAGTAGCGCGGAAAAAACAACGAGCAAGGCAACAATCCCGTCGCCTGAGCCGACCGCCGCGCCGGCAACCCGCTGGTATGCGGCCAGCGTCTTTCCCGGAAAGGAGCACGTTGCCGAGCGGCATCTCCGGATCCAGGGGTTCCAGCCCTTTGTGCCTCGCTGCGAGAAAACCGTGCGTCATGCCAGGCGGCTCGAAACACGAGTTGCGGCTTATTTCCCCGGTTACATGTTCATCGCCCTTGACGTCGCGCTGCAACGTTGGCGCTCGATCAACGGAACGTTCGGTGTGCGCTCCCTCGTCATGCAGGGGGACCGGCCTTTGCCTGTCCCCTCCGGTCTGGTAGAGCGCTTCATTGCATTGACCGGCAGGCATGGCCTGCTTGATTTCAGCGGCGGCCTCGCAGCCGGCGCTTCGGTTCGGATCCTTTCCGGCCCTTTCGCAGAAATGATCGGTCGCCTTGACCGGCTCGATCCAGCCGGAAGAGCTCGGGTTCTGGTTGCCATCATGAATGGCGAGATACCTGTCGATCTGGATACCAGGGATCTCGTCGCCATCGCATAGCCGTAAGCACCGAGGTGCGGCGAGGCGATGCAAATTGTTGTAGGATCGGCTCTCGGGTTTTTCACCCGGGAGTGCGGTAGCCGTTCTTCGGTGGGACTAGGCGCTGTGTGGCGAGATCGTCTCGTCGGCGCTGATTGAGGGTGCGCGGTATGCGAATAACAATGATTGGTGCCGGCTATGTAGGGCTCGTCTCGGGCGCCTGTTTCGCCGACTTTGGCCATCAGGTCTGCTGCGTCGACCGGGATGCGGAAAAACTTGCCATGCTCAAACTAGGCAAGATACCGATCTACGAGCCAGGGCTTGACGACCTCGTCACCACCAACGCCGCGCAAGGCCGCTTGCGTTTCGACGACAACCTGGCCGACGCCGTTTCTCAATCGGATGTCGTCTTCATTGCCGTAGGCACGCCATCACGGCGTGGCGATGGCCATGCCGACCTGTCCTTCGTCTATGACGCGGCCGCCGAAGTTGGTCGCGCGCTCAAGGGGTTTACGGTCGTGGTGACGAAATCGACCGTCCCCGTCGGGACCGGCGATGAAGTGGAACGGATCATCCGCGAGCAAAATCCCACCGCCGATTTTGCGGTGGTCTCCAATCCGGAATTTCTTCGCGAGGGATCGGCGATCGAGGATTTCAAGCGGCCCGACCGCATCATTGTCGGCACCGATGCCGACCGGGCCAAAGCCGTCATGGGCGAGATCTACCGCCCGCTCTCGCTGAATGTCGCGCCGATATTCTACACGAGCCGGCGTACGGCTGAGCTTACGAAATATGCCGGCAACGCATTTCTGGCCATGAAGATCACCTTCATCAACGAAATAGCCGATCTCTGCGAGCGGTTGGGAGCCGATGTGCAGGACGTCGCGCGTGGCATCGGCATGGACAACCGCATCGGCGCAAAGTTTCTTCATGCCGGGCCGGGCTATGGCGGTTCCTGTTTCCCGAAAGATACGCTGGCACTGGTCAAGACCGCGCAGGACGCGGCAAGCCCGGTGCGGCTGATTGAAACGACTGTCTCGATAAACGACCAGCGCAAACGGGCGATGGCGCGCAAGGTGGTCGAGGCCTGCGGCGGCTCGGTTCGCGGCAAGACCATCGGTATCCTGGGCCTTACGTTCAAGCCGAACACCGACGATATGCGCGATGCCCCCTCATTGGCCATCATTCAGGCCCTCAAGGACGCCGGCGCCTCGATCAAGGCCTATGATCCGGTCGGCATGGAGCAGGCACGCAAGATGATAGAGGGCATTGAATTCGGAGAGAGCGCTTACGCGGCGGCCGAGGGCTCGCATGCGATCGTCATCGTCACCGAGTGGAACGCGTTTCGGTCACTGGATCTGAAGCGGCTCCGCGCACTCATGGCGACGCCGGTGATGGTTGACCTGCGAAACGTCTATCGCGGCGAGGACGTCGTGAAGGAAGGCATAGCCTATTCGAGCGTCGGCCGAGAGCGGCTTGTTGTCAGGTGAACGTCCAGCAACTTGGAGTTCGAGTTGCCAGGGTTGTGCAGAGAACAATGAAAGCAGCCAAAACGCATTTGGAAGAAACTTAGATCCAGTAGCCCGCAAGAGAGCGTTTTAACTTGAACATAGTCATGATGAATCGGCCGAGACAGCGGCACCTTGTGCACAGGGTCAGGTTTCAACTCCTGGGCGGTTTGGCGTTCGCAATCCTGCTTCCCGCGCTGATCCGGATTCTGGTTGACCCATCCCTTGCGTATTATACAAACCTGCAGATTACGATCTTTGCGGGCATCGTTGCTCATACAATAGGTTACTTCTCTTTTCGGCGCATAGGTAATTTTCCGGGTATTGCAGCTTCTGGTTATATCTTTCCGACATTTGCATTGTCGTATGGGTTTGTTTATTTGGTCATTTTCTTAGCGCGAATTGAATATAGTGGCTTCCAGGCGGCCAGCAGCTTGACGTTGTCAATTCTCTGGTACTTTGTGCTGACCATCATAAGCCGGCGTCTTGACCCTTACAGTCTTGCTGTGGTTCCAGGCGGCGCCGTTGGTCGCCTAGAGGAGATAGGTGGGGTAAACTGGCATTGGCTTGTTTCCCCTGACATGATCATTGAACGCGTCAACGGCGTCGTTGCCGATCTGCGGGCGGATCTGTCCGACGATTGGGAGCGCTACATAGCCGATCGGGCACTTGCGGGAGTTCCGGTCTACCATGTCAAGCAAATCACCGAATCGCTGACTGGCCGCGTCGAAATCGAGCATTTATCCGAAAACACGCTAGGCTCGATTAATCCCAACCAGGCCTATATCAAGATCAAACAGGCGATCGACTGGGTCTGTGCGCTGTCGGCGCTGGTCGTGCTGGCGCCTTTGCTATTGTTGATCGCGCTGATGATCAGGCTGGAATCTCCCGGACCCGCCATATTTCGCCAGGAGCGCCTGGGCTTCGGCGGAAAATCATTTACGGTCTACAAGTTCCGGACGATGACCGTCAGTGAACCTGAGGCGGCAAACGTTCGCAGTCTCGCCGTCACCAAGCCAGGTGACAGCAGGGTTACCCGGCTCGGTCGCTTCCTTCGCAGAAGCAGAATTGACGAACTGCCGCAGTTGATAAATATCGTTCGTTCGGAAATGAGCTGGATCGGGCCTCGCCCCGAGGCGACAGTGTTGTCATCCCATTATTCGGTAGCGTTGCCATTCTACCGCTACCGAAATATCGTCCGTCCCGGAATTTCCGGGTGGGCTCAAGTGAATCAAGGATATGTCTCGGAGGACGACGACGAGACCGAGAAGCTGCACTATGATTTCTACTACATCAAGAATTTCTCGCCGTGGCTTGATTTCGTCATCGTGTTGAGAACGTTGAAAACTCTGCTAAGTGGGTTCGGATCTCGATAGAGACCGTGCTGAATTTTGCCTCCATCAAAATTTATCTGTCGAACACAGCGCCAGGACAATGCTTGGCCATCATGTGTTTAAAGCTGCCGAAGGGTATGAAATGAGCCGAAAAACCGCGCTAATTACGGGCATCACCGGCCAGGATGGTGCCTATCTCGCCGACCTCCTGCTCGCCAAGGGATATGCAGTCCACGGCATCAAACGGCGTTCGTCGTCTTTCAATACGGGTCGTATCGATCATCTCTATCAAGACCCGCACGAAACCAGCGTCAATTTTTCACTTCACTATGGCGACATGACCGATGCGACGAATCTGATCCGCATAATCCAGGAAGTGCAGCCTGACGAGATTTATAACCTCGCGGCACAATCGCATGTCCAGGTGAGCTTCGAGACCGCGGAATATACGGCGAATGCCGACGCAATCGGCACATTGCGGCTTCTGGAAGCCATCCGGCTGCTTGGCTTGACAAAAAAGACGCGGTTCTATCAGGCATCGACCTCCGAGCTCTATGGCAAGGTGCAGGAAGTTCCGCAGAAGGAAACGACGCCTTTTTACCCTCGCTCGCCCTATGCGGCCGCAAAGATCTATGGCTACTGGATCACGGTGAACTACCGCGAAGCCTATGGCATTCACGCCTCCAATGGAATTCTGTTCAACCACGAGAGCCCAATGCGGGGCGAAACATTCGTGACCCGCAAGATCACCCGAGCCGCCGCGGCGATCAGCCTCGGCCTTCAGGACAAGCTTTATCTCGGCAATCTCTCCGCCGAGCGCGATTGGGGACATGCGCGCGACTATGTCGAAGGCATGTGGAGGATCCTTCAGCAGGAAACCCCGGACGACTATGTGCTGGCCACAGGGATCAAGAACTCCGTTCGGAAATTTGTCGAACTCGCCTTCGCCGAAGTTGGGGTCCGCATTCAGTGGAACGGTTCCGGGGTTGACGAAAAGGGCGTCGACACGAAAACCGGCCGAATATTGGTCGAGGTCGATCCGCGCTATTTCCGGCCGACCGAGGTCGACCTGCTGCTCGGTGACCCTTCGAAGGCCGAACGGATACTTGGCTGGAAGGCGACGACGTCGCTAGATGAGATGGTGCGCGAGATGGTTCAATCCGACCTCAAGGTGGTGGCGCGCGAATTCGAGCATCGCCGGCTTGACGAAGAGCACAACCGCAAAGCGGCCCGGTAGCCGCGACGAGCCCCCCCGCGAAGATGAAGATTTCCGTTCTAACGGTCTGCTGGAATTCGGCGGCGACGATTCGTCATACGCTCGACAGTTTCTTTGCCCAGGATTACGAGGACAAGGAACTGATCGTCGTCGACGGTGCCTCGACCGACGAGACGCTCGCGATTGTCCGCTCCTATACTGGGCAAGGATTGCAGGTCATCAGCGAGCCCGACCGCGGCATGTATGACGCGTTGAACAAGGGGCTGGCGCTTTGCACGGGGGAGGCGATCGGGGCCCTTAACGCGGACGACGCATTTCACGATGCTTCCGTGCTCGGCAAGATCAGCGAGGCGCTTGCTGAAAGCGATATCGTCCACGGCCACCTCGACTTCGTTGAAAACCATGAAAGCAAGCGAGTGGTCCGCCGCTGGCGAGCAGAGCCAAGACCCAGTGACGGGTTCCGCTCCGGCTGGATGCCTGCCCACCCGACCTTCTATGTCCGCCGCGCCGTTGCCGAAAAGAACGGGCCGTTCGATCTGACGCTCAAAGTCTCCTCGGACTACGACTGGATGCTGAGGGCCGTCGAGCTCCATGGCTTCAGGATCGCGACAATCGATCAGGTCCTCGTCGACATGATGGTCGGAGGCGCCAGCACAAGGAGCTTCCGTTCGCATATCGGGCACAACCTCGAAGCGTTGCGTGCCAGGCGCCGTTGGCTCGGCTCCGGCGCTGTCGACTATGCGCTCATCGCCAAACCGGCGCGGAAAATCCGGCAGTTCGTTTTCGCGCGGCGACGCTAGGCGAGGTGTGCTGTGTTCTGCCGCGAGGAAGCTAATCACGCGACTTGTCGTCACTTGCTGCGGGGCGGACCGGCCTAGTGCAATCAGTCGCTTTCTCTAAACCTGGCAAGGCCGAATGTTTCGAAGCATCTTGACGGTCCTGTCGGGGTCGGTAATTGCACAGATCATTGCAGTTGCCGTTCTGCCCGCGCTTACACGACTCTACGATGCGGAAGCATTCGGTCGCTATCAGATCTATGTTTCCATACTGAACGTAGCGGTCATCTTTGTCGCTTTCCGTTACGAATTGGCGATCCTAAGCGCGAGACCGGGGCCGATTTTGGAGAACCTGCTGAAATTAACATTTCGGCTCTGCGTGTTGACCAGCATCATTGCACTTTTTGTCGCCGGCATCGTCGATTTGTGGATGCCAGGCGTGGCATCATCTTTGAAGGGCATCCTCTTCTTTTTGCCAGCCGCGATGGCAATCGCGGGGATCTATCAGATGCTCAGCTACTTGCCGATTCGCGAACGTGACTACCGGCTCAGTGCACGTTCGAAGATCTCTCAATCGGTGGGTTTCTCGGTCGGTGCACTTGGATGTGCCGTTCTGTCTTTCGTAGGAGTAGGCCTGGTTCTGGCCGACACGTTCGGACGAGTAGTCGGAAGTATTTCCATCCTCCTCGGTAGCGGCAAGCTCTGGCGAACGTTGATCTCTCCCGCCTCTTTTCCTGTAATGAAAATTACGGCAATTCGCTTCCAAAAGTTCGGGTTCCTCACGTTCCCGGGAGCCCTTCTATCTGCGCTCAGCGCGGCCATCGTACCGTTTGCCTTTTTTGCCCTATTCGACCTCACAGTTGCGGGACAGTACGCACTTGTAGAGCGGTTCATTTTGATGCCCGTCGGGATCATCGCGATGGCGATCTCGCAAGTCTTTACAGGGGAATTCTCTACGCTCTATCGCTCTGACAAAAGGAGCTTGAATCGCGCATTTCGACGTTCGCTCCTCTACTTGCTCGCCGTCGGCCTTTTGCCAACGATTTTAGGAATGCTGCTCTCGGCGAAGGTGGTTCCCCTTATCTTTGGAACGGACTGGGCACTAGCCGGAAAACTGTGTGCCATCGGATTTCCGATCGCATACATGCGTTTCGTAGCAATCGCGGTTACCATGACTCTTGTCGTTGTCGATCGCCAATCGCTTCAGTTCACCTGGGAACTGAGCCGGTTTGTCTTTACGCTGTGTGTCTTCGGCTGGGTCTGGTGGGTGGATCCCGGCAGTCCAGCAATCGTCATGGTCTGGTATGGTCTGGCAACTGCCGTCAGCTATGCTCTTCACTTGGCATTTTGCGACCGGGCGACGAGAGCGGTAAGTCTGCAGGCAGAGATGAGCGAACGGGTAAAGGCATGAATCTAAGGATAGCAATGTAGATGCTGTCTCCCAATCAAACTGTTGGCACGAAGGGTGGCGCGGTGGTTCTCAAGAGGTTTATCGGTTGGAACAGGAGCGCCGCCGCCTGGCTCGAACGCCGCTTGCCCAGGGTTTTCGGCGCCCCATCCTACAAAGCGGAGCTCGAGCGCCGTATCGCCGACGACATTGCGCGGCTCAGGCCTTCCGCGATCCTGGAGGTCGGCGGGATCGACCGGCCACTTCTGCAGCGCGGTTACGGCTTTAGCTATATTGGCCTCGATATCGAGGAAAGGCCTGACTGCTATACCGTCTACGATCAATTTATCGTCCAGTCGATCGAGCAGCCGGTCAATGTCGAGGCAGATATGCTTATTTCCATCACGTTGATGGAGCATGTGCCGGACAACAAAGCCGCATCGGGCTCGATGTTTTCCGCATTGCGGCCAGGCGGTGCGATGCACCACTACATGCCCTCGAAATGGCATCCTTATTCGATCGCGCTGCGGCTCGTCGGGCCAGTCATGCAAAAATGGCTGATTCCGTACCTCCGACCGTCGGCGGTGGGCGTTACTGGGTATCCGGCCTTTTTCGACCATTGCTCGCCCTCAGGTATGGCAAAGGTGTTTCGGCAGCAAGGATTCGAGAAGATCGACGTCATGCCATTCTACCGTGCCAGCGATTACTTCGCTTTCTTTCTGCCTGCCTATGTTTCCGTCGCTCTATTCGAGAACCTTTGTGCGGCCTTGAACTGGCGCATCTTCTGTTCAGGTTTCGTCATCAGCGCCATAAGACCCGCAGACTAGCTGCGAGCAAGAACGAGGCCATGCGACTTTTTCAAAATTCCGGGATCAATCCTGTCTATCAACCGCGGCTGGCCGATCTCGTCGGCGGCACCAGCGGATTCGAGCAGCAGAAGGACGTATTTCTGAACGATCGCTACGGCGCCGCGCACATCCTTTTGCCGGTGCTCGACCGTCATCCGAAGGCGTTCTTTACGAATGGCGATGACGAATCGCTGCAGCGGGCGTGGGCACGCGAAAACGGGCTTGGCGAAGACACGCCATTGGAAGACATCCTTCTTGCCCAGATCGAGCATCATAACACAGAGGTCTTCTACAATCTCGACCCATTTCGTTACGGCGCCGCTTTTGTGCGCCGCTTGCCTGGGCACGTGAGACGAAAGATTGCCTGGCGCGCCGCACCAGGCAAGATCGACTTTTCTGGTTATGACCTCGTGCTTTGCAACTTTCCATCCATGCGACAGATCTGGGAAGAGCAGGGCGCCAGGACGGCGGACTTCTTTCCGGCTCACGACCCGGAGCTCGATAGAGTGGCTGCGAATCGGAACAGAGACATCGATGTCCTGTTCTTCGGCGGTTATAGTCGCCACCACCAGCGTCGGCGAGAGATTCTGGAAACGGTGGCGTGTCTTGCCGGCCGCCGCCAAGTTGTCTTTCATTTGCATTTGTCACGCTATACGCCGCTCGCAGAGACGCCGCTTGGCTGGTTCGGTCCGCTGAGTGCGGTGCGCCGCCCGCCTGCGATCCGCAAAGTCAGCGCGCCTCCCGTATTCGGTCGCGCCATGTATGCAGAGCTTGGGAGGGCCAAGGTCGTGATCAATGCCTCGATCGATATGGCAGGCCCGGATCGTGGCAACATGCGCTGTTTCGAAACGATGGGAGCTGGAGCTCTGCTGGTTTCCGACTCCGGTAACTACCCCGGGCCGATGCGCGATGGCGAAACCATGATTGTCTACGAGCAGCCGCAAGACGTCTTGAAAAGAATCGAGCAGCGGCTGGACGATGGGAGCTGGGACAGGATCGGCTGGGCCGGCAACCGTGCGATTCGTGAAGAATACAGCAAGCAGCGCCAATTCGAGCGGTTTGTCGAACTGGCGTAGCCCGTTAGCCCGTTGACTGCCAATGGCGACGTTGTGTTTTGATGGCTGGGAATCCTCTGTGTGCCAACGAATTTTGGTATGCTTGCTCTGAAGACCTGCAGGAATTTCTTGTCATAGCCGACCCTTGAGGCTCCTTCGTGGGAGGCGAGCCTTTGTCAGACGATTAGTTTTTGGAGATACGCACATGTATGGAAAAATTGCCGACGAGGTCGAACGGCGCCTGGCAACCTTCGGGTTTCGTATCGCCACCTGGGACGATGCGCGATCGTGCGGCAAGCTCTACGCGGGGCGGCTGACACGCAATCTCCCTCAGTTCGATACGCATATCGGACTGACGCCCTACAGCCCGTCACCTCGCAACATCAATCACGATGTGACGCAGCCGATGCCGCTAAAGGAATGCATCGATATTTATCAATCTGAGGATGTCTTTGAACACGTAGCGTACGAGAAACTGCCGCAGATTTTTGTGTACATCCATACAGTGCTGAAGCCGGGCGGCTTGTTCCGGATGAGCGTGCCCGATTATCGTTTCGATGTTTACCGGGATCGGTCCGTCAGGGATGGCGACCGGTTCATATTCGACCCTGTCGGCGGCGGCAAATATGAAAATGGCGCCGTCACCGGCGGCGGGCATTTGTGGTTTCCGACGTACGAAAGCGTCACTGCACTTGCTGCCGCAAGTCCATTCTCGAAATGGGAGGTGCTTGAAGGTTACGATCCGGACGGCAACGCGATCATCAAGCCCGTCGATGAATCATATGGACGGGTGCTGCGCACTTCCTATAGAGACCCCCGTGTCGCGAGCCGTCCACGCCCATTGTCCATGATCATGGACCTTTGGAAGTAGCTCGACCGCTACGGTGCGGAATCAAGCTAACGGCAACTTTAGCCAACATGCCTGACGAGCCGGTGCCAACCGTTGTCTCAACTCGACAAGGCATGGTATCGCTGTTGCCGTTTAACTAGTGAACCTCCACCATCATGTACATCAGCAAACACGTTCCGATCTACAAGGACTTATGGGCCTGGAGTTTCGCCCTGGCGGTTGCCGGTTATCCACTAATAGGAGTTTTCTCGTCTGCTACGGGGCGGGAGGACGCAAAATTATCGATCGCCTTCCGCATCCTGGTAATTGCTCTAAGCGGCATCGCATTTTTTTGGTCGGACCGGCACAAGGCATGGCGATTCGGAGATGTGTGGCTATTTGCCTTTGCCGCGCTCTACCTAACAAAACTCGGCATCGATGCCGATTACAACGTCGATGGAGCGTCGGACGCGCTCGTATTTGCCCTGATCACTTCGATTGTGCCAGCTGCTCTTCTGGCGTTGTCGACAAATACGTGGTCGGAGATCAACGTGGCGTGGGCACTTTTCACCGTTGGCGCATTGAGTGTGGCGGGTATCGTTTGGCTCCAATACAGTGGTTCAGATGCGGTGCTGGTCGATACGACGGATCGTGTCTATTTCGAAAGATTGAATCCCATATCCGTAGGTCATGCCGGCCTGACTACACTTATAGCATCATACACCCTGCTTAGGTTTGATCAAAGCAAGATCATAAAGATTGTTATCCTGAGTGTAGTGTCTGCCTCGGCAGTCGCTATCTATCTAGCGGCGGCCCGCGGTCCGCTTGTCGCTCTGGGGTGTTGTATCGTTTTATTTCCCTTACTCCGGCCGAATTTTACAACCATGCTCGTGTGCTTAGTGGTTGTTGCCGGAGCGGTATTGGCGTTGGCCATCACGGACATAACGCCGTTGCTCGACAAATTCCATCTGACGGTGATAGGAAAGGACAATTCGACCACCGAACGGCTCGGATCGATCTCGCTGTCGTGGGGACTGTTTCAGCAAAGCCCTTTGTTTGGCTGGGGCACGCAATTGCCTCTGTTCGTATACCCCCACAATATGTTCATGGAGATCCTCCAATCGGTTGGCCTTCTCGGTATGGCAATATTTATCCCCGTTTTCGTCAAACTGGGAATGGCGATAAAATTCCTAGCCGACAAACGCCTGGTGCTTTTGCCGCTTCTGGCAACGCAAGCCATCGTCGGCGCGCAGTTCTCCGGGTCCCTTTGGGGGTCAGCATTCCTCTGGATCGTCGTTACGGTCTTGATTTTCCGTGTCAATGCCATGAGGTCATTTGACCAATGGTCGCAGCGGCACATGGCGTGGCGCACCCCTGCTCGATTCGGTGTGCCCGGAGAGGGTTGGGCAGCGAGTAATGTTGCCGTTCGGAAGTGAGATGCACGTTCGCCTGCGATACCGTTTGTTCGGCACTATTGCGCTTCGTCAATCTCGCTCAGGAATTTCAAGGTAGCCTGCCACCATTCGGCTTTTTCGTCCCATTTCACTGGCCCGTCGCTTAGACCGCCACGCATCGTACCCCAGATGACGATCCCGTCTGCCAACCTTCTGCAAGTATCTAGTTGAGCATACCAGAAGTCGCCGGGCAGGAAAGCGAGCGTCTTTTGAAACTGCGGCCATAGGAAGCAGTAAACCGGCTTTCCTTGTGCGACCCGTCGGGCTTCACCGATGTTGGCTTGCGCATAGGCTATCCAGGCATCCTGATCCCCATAAAACGTGTAGAGGGATGGAAACAGCGCGTCGACGTAGGGGACAAGGGCGGAGGCGATCCTGGTGTTTTGCTGCTTCCAGTCCTCCTGAGCCGCAGCACCATCATGGCCGATCGCCCTCCAATGATCCCTGATCGGCATGACGCCGTAGAAGCCAAGCTTGACGTTCGGGTCTGCCCTTCTGAAAACGCTCAAAGTTTGTTGATATTTAGCAATTGAAGATGCTTGATCCGGGCCTTCCAACGGCCAGTTTTCGATGTCGATCACCAGGAAATGGTTGCTTCTTGGCAGCTCTAGAGCTTGCCGCACCTGGTTGGCATTCGGCACGTCCAATCCCAGGACGTGTGGATCCGCAATCGTGAGATGGTCCAGGCCGAACGAGCGGAAATCTTTTGGCCCGTTCTCAAACAGCAAAGTCTCGAAGACCTTGAACGGTTCGCGCGTCTGCGACGTCGCGGGCCACGTGCCGGCCAAAAGGCACATCACACAGGACATCGTCTTGAAAAACGAGACGTTGCGCATCCGGCCTCGCCAATTCGCGAACGTTTGCGCTGGTGAAAATCGCATGGATTGAATTCCTCATGACCTGAGCTTGACGAGTCAAGAAACGGTAGCGTAGCTGGAAAATTCGAACAACGTCCTGGTGAAAGAGGGATGCATTGTCGCAGGGTGACAGGGCAGGCCGTGCTTCTTAGCAGCCGGAAATTATCCGCGGTGGAACAGTGGACGAGCGAAGCACGCAAGCCTATGACCGAGCCGCTACTGCACGCGCCACCTGGGCCTCGCGGCGGCTGTCGTGGACGCATCTGACAAATCTGACGAGGAGATCGAGATCGCTGTGACAAAGAACGTGCCGCCTTACGCAGTTGCCGAACATCCGGCGCGGAATCATTCAGCACGTGGTTTCTCTCGATGCCTGAAATGGCCATGACTTGGGAAGATGCCGTCCGCTGGTGCATGAGTGAGCCTTCGATGAAGGATCTCGCCCGCGCGGCCTATTTCGATGATCCGGTCGCCGCGGCGCAGCGTTACCACGAAAGTGCGGAGTTTCAGGCGGTTCGCGGCATGATCCCGCGCAAGCCGGGACGTGCTCTCGATCTCGGCGCCGGCAATGGCATCCTCTCTTATGCCATGGCGCGCGAGGGCTGGTCGGTAACCGCTGTCGAGCCCGATCCCAGCGCGCTCGTCGGTGCCGCTGCAATCCGGACACTTGCCGAAAAGACCGGCACGCGCATCGATGTGATCGAAGCGTTCGGTGAAGCGATCCCATTGAGCGCTGCAGGCTATGATCTCGTCGTCGCCCGGCAGGTGCTGCATCATGCGCATGACCTGCCGGCGTTCTGCCGCGAAGTTGCGCGTCTGTCCCGCGATGGCGCGACGTTCCTGTCGTTGCGCGACCATGTGATTTCCGGACCGAAACAACTGGAACCGTTTCTGCGCGCTCATCCGTTGCATCATCTCTACGGCGGGGAGAATGCCTTCACACTGGCAAACTACCGCGCTGCTCTCGAAGGGGCAGGGCTGACGATCGATCGTGAAATGAACTCTTTCCAATCGGTTGTGAATTATGATCCGATGACAGCATCCGAAATTCGCGAGAGGCTCGCTGTGGCCTTCGGTCCCCTGTCGGGGCTCGCGCGCCTGACTTTGTCCCCACTGCCCTTCGGTGCCGTTGTCGCGGCAGCGGCATTGCTTGACCGCCGGCCCGGGCGGCTGGTCTCTTTCCTTTGTCACAAGTAGGGGAAGGGCTGATTTGGTGGCGAAGTTGAACGAGGCGAAGCCTGTCTGGGTGACTGGAGCCGGTGGCTTCATCGGCCTGCACCTGTCGCGATTTCTTGCCCAGCAGGGCCAGGTTGTCCTTGGCTTCGGCCGAAGCGAAGCGCCTGGGTTCGCCATCGCAACTGGCGGCGCTTTTTTTTCCGGCGGCGTGACCGCGGAAACGATGGGCGCTGCTCTGGCCGCATATGGTCGCCCGGCGGCCGTATATCATCTGGCAGGCGGCTCTACGGTAGGCCGGTCGATTGCCGAGCCGCTGAAGGACTTTGAACAAAGCGTCGGTTCCACGGCTTGTGTCCTCGATTTCCTGCGTCGCCACGCACCCGGGGTCTCCGTCGTTCTCGCATCGTCCGCCGCCGTCTATGGCGGTGGCCATTTCGGCCCGATCGGTGTCGATGCAGCGCTCGACCCCTATTCCCCTTACGGCTATCACAAACGCATGGTGGAGGAGTTGGGCCGGTCATATTGCACGACATATGGGCAACCGGTCTCGGTTGCACGGCTTTTCTCCGTCTACGGCGAGGGGCTGCGCAAGCAACTTCTCTGGGACCTCTGCGGCAGGCTCGCGGCCGGCGAAACCGACATTGTGCTTGGTGGCACCGGAGCGGAAATGCGGGATTGGCACCATGTCTCGGATGTCGTGCGATTGATCCATCGCGTCTTGCCCGCCAATGCAGCAAGCTTCGCTGTCTATAATGGCGGTGCGGGCGCCGCCGCGTCCGTCAGCACGATTGCCGGGATGGTCCTGGAAGCCTGGGGCGGGAAGCATCGCCTCTCCTTTTCAGGAGAATCCCGGCGGGGCGACCCTGTCAACCTGATCTCGGATCCGTCGGGTGTCCCGGAGGGGCTTCGGCTGCAGGTGCCGCTCGGCCAGGGCATTGCGGGATATGTCGATTGGTACCGCGCCGAGGTTCTCGGCGAGCCGGTCGGCGATTTGCGACGCTTCGCGCCTTGATCACCGTCGGCTTCACACTCATCGGCCGCGGAACCTGGTCAGGCGGCGAGTCCTATCTACGCAATATGCTGAGCGTCATCGCCTCCGAGCTGGGCGGTAAGGTTCAGGCGAAGCTGTTTTTGACGCCCGAGCAGCGCGCGAGCGTTGGCGCATCCTTTGATCACATGTTGGCCGCGCCGGCTATCGTCGACGACCGGGTCACGGGCGCCGGGCTTGGCAAGCGAGGGCTGATCGCTTTCGCTGGCGGAACTGACCGCCCTTTTGCCGATCTTATGGTCGCACACGCCGTCGATCTCGTATTTGAAGTCGCTCAGTGGTTCGGCAACCGATTTCCACTGCCGGTCATTTCCTGGATTCCGGATTTTCAGCACCGTCGCCTGCCCCACCTCTTTCCGCGTCGCGCCTGGTGGCGCAGAGATCTCGGCTTCCGTCTGCAGACGTCCGGCAATCGCACGATAATGCTCTCCAGCGAGGATGCGCTTGCCGATTGCGGAACATTCTACCCGGCCTCGCGCGGCAAGACTGCCGTGGTGCGCTTCGCCATCGATGTCGATCCAGGCGCCGTCATGGCGCGCACCGAAGCCGCACGCCGGGCGCACGATCTGCCCGAGCGCTTCTTTTTCCTGCCCAACCAGCTTTGGATCCACAAGAATCACGGACTGGTTGTCGACGCGTTGAGGCATGTAGACCGGCTTGGGGCGTTGGATTCAGTGCCACCGATAGTCCTCACGGGGCGCACGACCGACCCACGCGATCCGACCTTGTTCAAGCGTCTGATGGGCCTTGCGCAAACGTATCGGGTTGAGAGCCATTTTCGACACCTCGGATTGATCCCTTATGACGACGTCGTCGCCCTGATAGGTGCAACGGACTGTTTGATAAACCCGTCCCATTTCGAGGGGTGGTCGACCACCGTTGAAGAGGCGAAATCGCTGGGCGCGCCCATGTTGCTGTCCGACATCCGGCTGCATCGCGAGCAGGCTCCGGACGCGCTCTTCTTCCCGCCGGACAACGCAGAAATCCTGGCGCAGCGGCTCCTTGAAATCGGGCGGCAGCCGACTGTTGTCCGCGACAGTGTCACTGTGCTGCAAGGCCGGCAACAGGTCCGCCGACGGGGTTATGCAGCAGCACTGCTTGCCTTGTTTGAAAAGACCAAAACCGCCGCGCGTTGATTGTTGAATCGGGAGTGAGGAATTGTCGATCGGGAAGATGGTCGTACTTGCATTCATAGCGTTGGCGTTTGCGGGCGGCTTTCTTTTCATCGCTATCAACAAGGGAACGAATATTCGCGCACAGGCGTCGAAGCCGGTGGACGTCCCCACATCGTTCGATGGCAAGCTTGACGTCCAGTCAATCGACGATCTGCGGGTCGGTGGCCGCAAGATCGTGCTGTGCGGCGTCGCATTTGCTAAGCCCCAGTCAATGCGGGTCATGGTCACCGAAGCCATGCGCCGGGGCTATCAAGGACTCGCTTTGACATGCAAACCCGTAGGCTTGGGGACACCGTGCGACGGCAATGTCGCGCCAAAATTTCGTGACGCCGTCGTCGTGCAGTGCCTCGCCTCCGACGGCGCGGATCTGGCTGCGAAGCTCGTCGAGGCAGGCATTCTGTGCGGGCAGCCCGCGCAGGCGGGCTCGACCTATAAACCTTGCGCGCCGGGCTCGTAGCTCCTGCGGACCCGTGGCGTAGCCGTCGAAACGAAGGTGACGCCAGCGCCCCAAGGAACGCCGGATTGGCTCGCTGGCAAACGCGCTCTATTGTGGCCGACAGTAAAGATGATACATTTCGATATTCTAATGGTGTGTTCAATCAACCACACCGAAACCAAAAATTATCTCGCATTTGCGAAATGGGTTGGAATTGGCGCAGAAAGCTGTTACGCGCTTTTGAGTACCTTAGCGGTTGGGTGGGCCTCAGGTAACGTGGGACAGAAGGATTGATGCGGATGAATCTAGTTGTTAAAAGTGCGTTGGCCGGAGTTGTTGTGTTGGCCGGCTTCGCCCCGGTGTCGTCTTTCGCGCAGGATGGGTCGTGCACCTGTGCAACCGCCTATAACGGCGTAAATCCGATTGGATCGCTCGGCAGCGTCAATGGCGACGTGATGATCTCGCAGGTGGCTGGCTATGGCCCGGCGCAAGCGGGCGGCGCGCTTGATTTCGGCAGCCGTGTCGTGGTTGGCGCCAAGGGCTCGGCTTCGGTTCAGGTCGGTGGCTGCAATGTGAAGGTCCCGGCGAATTCGACGCTCGATATTTCGCGTGTCGAGAACAAGATTTGCCTCAATGTCCTAGGCTCTGAGAAGACCGCCCAGACGGGCAATCCTAACACAAACACCAATAACACGCCGCTCTTCATTTTTGGCGGCATGGCTCTTGGGGCTGGTGTTCTGGCTGCAACGGCGGATAAAGATCACGGCCACGCCGTTAGCGACTAAGTTGACCGCGTAGTAAATAACGCAACGGCAGCAGCGGCGTGTGACGCTTCTGCTGTGTTTGTGTTGGCGACAGAGCGAGCTTGGCGTGTATGCTGGTATCGCGCTGCCGCATCGGTCGGATCGCCTAAGCCAAGGCGACATGCGGATGTCTGAGGCTGGCGAACATGCCAGGATGAGGGGCGAAGCGCCAGTCTATCCAGGCAAATTTGTTGAATCGCAATCTTTTGCTGCTGCAAGTTGGTACAAGTTTCGGATACGAACGCGACGGTCAAGATCAATCCTGCGGAGGGCGGCATGTGTGTAGCGCTCGAAACATCAGGCGCAGCTTTTGCCGCTGTTGTGGCGCTGATCATCGGCCTGCATGATGACGACGACTCTGTCCGCCAGTAACCGGGACCTACCATCTATCGTATCGCATGAACTTGACAAATGCGTCATTCGCTGTCTTGCGGATGACGCATTTATACTTTTTGGGGATGACGTCGCCACGTTGCTTCGCTGCAGTCACAAACGCCCATGATCGATCTACATTCCCATATCTTGCCCGGCCTCGACGACGGCTCGCCCAGTCTTGTAGAATCACTGGAAATGGCTCGACTGGCGGTGGCCGACGGAACGACCCATATGGCGTGCACGCCACACGTGACACCCGGCGTATACGAAAACGGAACATCGAACATCGTTCGGGCGGTACAAGAGTTGCACCAGGCGCTGCGTAGCGCCGCAATACCACTTGCTCTCTACGTCGGTGCAGACGTTCACATAGCGCCGGATCTTCCGGACCAATTGGCGGCGGGCAGCGTGCCAACCTTAAATAGGTCGCGTTATTTTCTGTTCGAACCGCCGCATCATGTTCTACCTCCACGAATGGAGGATCTTGCCCTACGCCTGATAAACGCCGGCTTTATCCCGATTCTTACTCATCCGGAGCGTTTGACCTGGATCAAAACGAATTACGACGTTATCGAGAGGTTGAATGCGGTCGGCTGCCTCATCCAGCTTACCGCGGACTCGATTGTTGGTGCTTTTGGACGCACGGCGCTCTATTATTCGGAGAAGCTGATTGACGAGGGCAGGGTGGATATCATCGCATCGGATACTCATAGCGCAACGCGCCGCCGTCCGGGGCTTTCCAAGGCGGTTGCTGCTGCTGCCAAGCGATGTGGGGAAGACGAGGCCCGCAACATGGTGTTGAAACGTCCAGGCGAAATATTGGCGAACCGGCCCCTTGAGCCGATCGGAAAAGCACGTCCGAAAAACCCAACCGCCGGTAACGCCGGCCGTTTTGGAGGATTGGGCCGCCTATTCAAGGGCGGGACCGCGTGATGGGCATTTTTCATTTGGTAAAAAGCCACATAGGCATGGCACTCGTCTTGCTGGCTTCGCTTGCAACGTCGGCATGCACGAGCACCTCGTCGACGACACCTACTTCCTCGAGTGCGGTGGATGCGCTGCAATTGACGTCGTCATCGACGCCACTTTCAGGCGGCGGCGCGCTGAAAGTGGTGAAGGACCTGCCTCCGCCGCAGAACACCCAGAACGGCAACGAGCAGCCTTTGTCTCCGAACGATGTGCTCGAAGTGAATGTATTCCAGGTCGACAATTTGAGCCGAACAGTTCAAGTCGACTCCAGCGGCCAGATATCGCTTCCGCTTATCGGAACCATTACCGCGGCAGGCAAAACCGTTCGTCAGCTGGAGCAAGAGATCGAGACGGCCTACGGCGCCAACTACCTGCAGTCACCCGATGTGACGATCTTCGTAAAGGAGTCAATTGGGCAGCGCATAACAGTCGATGGCGAAGTCAACAGGGCCGGTATCTTTCCGGTAACGAGTAATTCCTCGCTTCTGGACGCGATCGCTCTGGCAGGAAATTTCAGCCCAGTTGGGGACGCAAGCAAGGTCTTCGTCTATCGCAATATCGGCCAGAATACCTTGGTCGCAAATTACAACGTGGAGGAAATTCGTGCCGGCAAGGCCCGTAACCCGCGGATCTACGGTGGGGACAAGGTCGTCGTCTTTGCTTCAAAATCGAAGATTGCCGTGAACAATCTCAAGGACGCGCTAGGCATAGCCTCCAGTGCCGCGCGAATTGCCGTCATCCCTGGGATATAGTTCGTAGCCGGTCAGTCGAATAGGATCACTCCGCACCATGCTCGATCGAAACAGGCAGCATCAAATTGCAGGTCCAGGACATGGCCAAGCCTTGTCCGCCGACCTCTATTATGACGGCGGGCAAAACTACAGCCCTTACGGTCGGGATTATTCGGAGCAGGAACAGGGCTTCAATCCACTCAAGCTGCTCTTCTACGTCGTCCAGTATCGGTGGCTGTTCGTCATTATGGCGGCAGCCGGGCTTGTCGCCGGTGTCATCATCACGATGATGCAGACGCCGAAATACCAGGCAACGACGCAATTGGAAGTGCTGGTCCCTTCGGCCAAGGTCTTCCAGGACATCGAGGTAGTTTCTGAAAATGCGGACGTGCGGGCTTTCCTGACCGCACGTGAAAAACTCAAGAGCCGCGCATTGGCGCAGCGTGTTGTGTTTCAACTGGGTCTCAGCGAAAAGCCGGATTTCCTTTTTCCCACGCCAGCCTTTTCCCTCAGCAATATTTTCTATCGCGCGTTCGGTATCTCCAAATCGCCTTCCTTTGAGGAGAAGACCCCAGAGGAGCGCGAGGAAATTGCCATCAAGCGTGTTTTGGACGACCTCACGGTCAACCTGGTCACCAACACGAGCCTGCTATCGATCACCTTCGTCGATCAGAAGCCGAAATATGCAAGCGATATCGCAAACCAGGTCGCGCAAAGCTTTATTGACCAACGCCTCGACCAGACCAGCGAGACATCCGACCTTGCACGACAGTTCATCCAGGAACAGGTTCTGCAGGTGAAGCAGAAGCTCCAGAAATCGGAAGAGGATCTGGTCGCTTACGCGAAGGATGCCGGCATCACGATAACCGGCGACGACAAGTCGCTGATAGGATCGAACATCGAGGCGCTGAATACCGCCCTTGCGACAGCGATCCAGGACCGTCTCGACGCAGGACGTGTGGTGGACCAGATCGATAAAGGCCGCGGTTCGAGCTTGGCCCCCGTCCTGGAAAGCGAAGGTTTGCAAAAGCTGAGTGAAAAGCTGGCGGATTTGACCAGCCAGTACCAGCAGAAGCTGGGCATTCTCAAGCCCGGTTTTCCCGAAATGCAGCAGCTTCAGTCCCAGATCAAGGAGTTGCAGCGGCTCTATAACAACGGCGTGCTTGCTATAACGGATTCACTGCGGCTGAAATATCAGGAGGCGCAGAACAAGGAGGCCGATCTCAAGTCTAAACTTGCTGAGATGGAAAAGCAGCAGGTCATCTTCAACGACAAGAACATTAAATACACAATTCTCAAACGCGAGGTCGATTCGAACCGATCGCAATATGACAATCTTATCGCCAAACTGAACGAAGTTGGTGTCAGCTCCGAGCTCAAGACGCAAAGTGCCGCAATCGTCGATTTCGCGTCACTGCCGGATCGGCCATATTCCCCGCGCTTGAGCATCAATCTTGCAATCGCGCTGGCCCTTTTCATGGCTCTGAGCGCGTCTGTCATTTATGTTATCGAACTGCTGAACAACACCTTCACCAATCCCGAACAGGTTGAAAAGGAGCTCGGCTTGGCGATGCTCGGCATCTTACCGCTCGTCGATGACCGGGAACTCATGGCCAGTATTGCCGATCAGAAGTCCGGCCTGTCGGAAGCCTATCGTTCGCTTCGAACATCGCTACAGTTTTCCGGTGCGGAAGGTGCCCCACGATCGCTGGTCGTCACGAGTTCGGAGCCTTCGGAAGGCAAATCGACCACATCGTTTAAACTCGGACAAGATTTTGCAGCACTCGGCGCAAGGGTTCTCATTGTCGACGGCGATCTCCGTAAACCAAATCTTCATCGCTTGTTTGGTCTCGACAATACGATCGGGCTAAGCAATCTGCTGACAAATACCGTGCGCAAGGAGGATCTGGCGAGCATCTTCAGGGCGACGAAATATCCCAACGTGACCGTTCTGACTTCGGGAACAATCCCTCCCAATCCTGCGGATCTGCTCTCCTCACCGAAGATGGCTCTGATAGTAACCAATCTCGGCAAGCGCTTCGATCTTGTCATTATCGATGCGCCGCCGATTGTCGGTCTTTCTGATGCTCCTATTCTCAGCCGACTGGCGGAGGGCACATTGATGGTCATCTCTACAAATCAGGTGACGCGCAAGTCGGCCAAGACCGCGTTGAAGCGCCTGCGAGCTGCTGGCGCGAACGTGGTCGGAGCCGCGATGTCAAAGTTTGCGGTGAACAAGTTCGACTACAATTACGCCTACAAATATATGAACTATCAGTATTATAACTACGGGACGGACACGAATACTCCCAAGATTGAGGGCAAAGTCGATGATGGAGCAAGCCAGCCCGCTTATGCTAAGTCTCCGACATTCAGTCGTTTGGTTCGTCGCATCCGTTCTAGTGTTGGTGGCTTCCTCGATCGGGCTAAGTCGATTTCTTGAAACAGAAACACCGGCTGTTTCTCTTGTGCTGGACCCGCTCAACACCGACGCATTGACAGCTGAAATCAGCAGTGACCTGAACGATACGAATAATGCTACCGATCTTGGTGCCTTGCTTGCCAAGGCCAAGCGCGCGCTCGCCTTCGATTTGGCCGATGCACGTCTCTATAGCCTGATTGGTGAGATCAAATACCGGCAAGGCGAAAAAGACGAGGCCTACCAGCTCTTCGATCAAGCCCGAAAATTGTCCAAGACAGAGATCCATGCGCTACAGAGGTCAATTGGCCGCAACATCGAAGCAGGTGATTTGCCCAAGGCCGTTGGCGAGATCGACATTTTGCTGCGCCGCTGGCCGGACCAATTTCCGGCGATCGCCGAGGGCATGCCGCCAATTCTCTCGAACCCCGATGGCTATCAAGCCGTGCTGACGGCCATCAGGGCGCAAGCGCCCTGGAGAGCCAGTCTGATCTACGCTCTTATCAAAACTCCTGAGCAGATCAATTTCGCAAATCGGCTGCTGCTCGATTTGACCGGATCAAGCGCACCACCGAATTCGAGTGAACTCACAGCCGCGATCAGCGGCTATATTCGTCAGAAGCAATATGAACCAGCCTATCGGCTGTTTCTTTTCACCCTGTCCGAGCAAGAGCGAAAATTAGGCGGATACATTTTTAACAGCACGTTCGAGCCGGTCCCCAGCGGCAAGCCCTTCGATTGGCAGGTTCCTGGTCAATCGGGCTTGGAAGTGACATTTGCAGCATCCCAGGATGCTGTGGAGGGCGAGGGTGGGGCAACGGTCCGGTTCTTGAACACCCCGGTCAAGAACACTGCCCTCCAGCAATATGTTCAATTGCCTCCAGGCTCGTATAAGATTTCCCTCGTTGCCTCTGCGCGAAACCTGAAGCTTCCAAAGGAATTGTTCTGGTCGATCAAATGTTTGGGGCCGGCTGGCGAAATAGCACGGTTCAACATCCCCGAGGGCACATATAACCGACAAAAGCTGAGCCAGGACTTCTCGGTTGTACCGACTGGCTGCCCCATGCAACTATTGACGCTGCAGACCGCCGCCATTGCCGAGAGCTGGCGATTTCGATATGTCGGCACCTTGATAATGCACAAAATGAGCGTTGAGAGACTTCCATCTTGAACGACCGGCCGTCGGAATGGGATAAATATCTCCTCGGCACGGTCTTGTTTGTATCGCTGCTGATCGGTGGTGGTACTGCGAGCGGCCTTTACACAGACACTCTGATCGAGGTCGCGGCGATAGTTTCGGCCGCGGCCGTCTTTTCGCAACCCCCCGGCCAGAGAATCGCCCGGCCTGTTCTGTGGCTGCTGGTCTTCGCCATGGCGTTGATCGTTTTGCAAATCGTCCCACTGCCGGCAGCCATATTCAACGGGTTGCGGCCGGAACTGTTGCTCGGAGATCCCTGGGTTGGAGAAAGCCGATTTCGCTTCATCAGTGTTGGGGTCGGCCGCACGGTCGAATGTCTGCTTTATCTTCTGGCCGCCGCAGCGTTTTTTTTGGCCGTATTGCGTTTGCGTGCCGAGCAGGTCAGCGCGCTCCTTCCGTTTTTCTTCATGGGTGTTATCTGCAATGGTTTGGCGGGAGCGATTCAATATTCGCTCTCCGACGACGTCGCTATTGTCGGGCTGTTGCCTTTTACGATCAATGCCGGCCTTTTTGCTAACGTAAATCATTTTTCGGCGTTGCTTTTTGTGTCTATTCCCTTCGTCGTCTATTATGGTCTGTTCCGCGGACATCTTTTGTCCGGATCCTTCGGCTTCATCGCCCTTTTGCTGCTTCTTTTGGCTGCCGGTTCTCGCGCCGGCGTCCTGATCGGTTTGGCGATCACCGTATTGTCTGTGGTCTTTCTCTCAGCTCGTTCGTGGGCGAGTGGGTTCGGCGTTCTCCTGATTTTTATCGCGCTTTCGATCTACACGATAAGCGCCTGGACCAAGCTGGATGCACAGGCGCTTGATCCGGCGTTCGGGCGAGGAGAATTTGCGCGAACCACAATCGAGGGCATCAAAGACAATTGGGCGACAGGCATTGGATTCGGGAATTTCCAGAAGGCCTATCAGATATACGAAAGAGCAGGCATGATTTTCAGGGAGTATGTGAACCATGCTCACAATGAATACCTTGAAATTACCTTCGAAGGTGGAGTTCCGGCTATCCTGCTGATGGTAGGGTATTTCGTGTTGCTTCTGGCTGCATTGGCTAGGGTTCGCCGTGACCCGCTGCAGAAAGCGGCATTCCTCTCGGTATCTTTTCTTCTCATTCACTCGCTGGTTGACTATCCGTTGCGAACCGGTGCGCTGGCGATGACCTTTGCCTATATGAACGCCATCATCTTCCACAAAGGATTTGCGGAACGCTTGAGCCGCAAGAGCGAGATGATGGAGATCGATCACAACGGTGACAAGTTGCTTGTTCCCATCGGCACTTCGTCTTAATGACCTCCTTGCTACGGCTGGTGTCGCCAGAACGTGGCGGACCGCTGTGAGGGGAGCCGGTTCCTGGCTCTCGGGTTCCGAGGCTCAGGCAACATTTTCCTTCCTCTACCAAGTGCAATCGCTCGCTGAGCAGAAATTTCCCGAATTTATCGGCTGTATGGAAAATTCATTCCCGAACCATCCGCCGCCGGCTTGTCTTGCATTGTTCTGGACAGGAACGATCTGCTAGAACGCCCGCACGAATAGATTGTCCGGAAGTGCAGTCTGGCCCTTCCGTGGATCGGTACGAAAGAACGCTCGCAGTCCATGAACATCGCACTTACGCACCTTCAGCGGCTTGAGGCCGAATCCGTCCATATTTTTCGCGAGGTGGCCGCAGCCTTTGCCAAGCCGGTAATGCTGTATTCGGTCGGCAAGGATTCGTCCGTGCTCATGCACCTGGCTATGAAGGCGTTCTATCCGGCCAAGCCGCCCTTTCCCTTTCTCCATGTCGACACGACCTGGAAATTCCGCGAGATGATCGCCTTTCGCGACCAGATGCAGCAAAAGCTCGGCTTCGACCTCCTGGTCCATGTCAATGAAGACGGCGTGCGCGACAACATCAACCCGTTCGACCATGGCTCCAACACGCATACGCATGTGATGAAGACGGTGGCGCTGCGGCAGGCGCTCGACAAATACGGGTTTGACGCTGCCTTCGGCGGCGCGCGACGCGATGAGGAGAAGTCGCGCGCCAAGGAGCGCATCTTCTCGTTCCGCAACGCCCAGCATGCCTGGGATCCGAAGAACCAGCGGCCGGAGATGTGGAAGATTTTCAACACCCGCATCGCTGCCGGTGAATCGATCCGGGTGTTCCCGTTGTCGAACTGGACCGAGCTCGACATCTGGCAATACATTCTCCAGGAAGACATCCCGATCGTGCCGCTGTATCTGGCCAAGGAGCGGCCGGTGGTCGAGCGCGATGGCATGCTTATCCTGAGGGATGATGAGCGCATGCAGCTGCGGCCCGGCGAAACAGTGGAGAACCGGATGGTGCGGTTCCGCACGCTCGGCTGCTATCCGCTGACCGGCGCGATCGACTCGGACGCCGACACTCTGGAGGCGATAGTCGGCGAAATGCTCACCGCGCGCACGTCCGAGCGGCAAGGTCGCCTGATCGACCGCGACGAAGCCGGCTCGATGGAAAAGAAGAAGCGCGAGGGGTATTTCTGAGTATGCGCCACATCATGGCCAAGAGCCTCGCCCCGACCGACGGCGTCCGCGACTATCTGGCGGCGCAGGAACGAAAGTCGCTGCTGCGCTTCCTGACCTGCGGCTCGGTCGACGACGGCAAGTCGACGCTGATCGGGCGCCTGCTTTCCGATACCAAGCAGATTTTCGAGGATCAGTTAGCCACACTCGAGCGCGATTCGCGCAAGCACGGCACCACCGGCGACGACGTCGACTTCGCGCTGCTGGTCGACGGCCTCGAGGCCGAGCGCGAGCAAGGCATTACCATCGACGTCGCCTATCGCTTCTTCGCCACGCCGATGCGCAAGTTCATCGTCGCCGACACGCCCGGCCACGAACAGTACACGCGTAACATGGCGACAGGTGCATCGACGGCGGATCTCGCCATCGTGCTGATCGATGCCCGCCAGGGCGTACTGCGCCAGACCAGGCGGCATTCGATCATTGCCTCGCTGCTTGGCATCCGCCACATTGTGCTCGCCGTCAACAAGATCGATCTTGTCGGCTTCGACGAAGCAGTTTTTGAACGGATCGTCGCTGATTACGGGCAGTTCTCACGTGAGCTCGGTTTCCGGACGATCGTGCCCATCCCGATGTCGGCCCGCTACGGCGACAACGTTACGGGCCGTTCCGTTAGGACAGACTGGTATTCCGGCCCGACGCTGATCGAACATCTCGAAATCGTCTCGGTCGACGAGGCCGCGGTCGAATTGCCGTTCCGGTTTCCTGTCCAATATGTGAACCGTCCCAACCTCGATTTCCGCGGCTTCGCCGGCACCATAGCGTCCGGATCGGTTGCGCCGGGCGACGAGGTGGTCGTCGCGAAATCCGGCAAGTCCTCCCGTGTCAGGCGCATCGTCTCGCATGGCGGCGATCTTCAGCAGGCTATTGCCGGCCAGGCCATCACCCTTGTCCTCGACGACGAGGTCGAGGTCTCGCGCGGCAATATGCTAGTATCGCCGGCGGCGCGGCCGCAGGTCGCCGACCAGTTCGCCGCAAACATCGTCTGGTTCGACGAACATGCGCTGCTGCCCGGCCGCTCTTACATTCTGCGCACCGAAACCGACCAGACCAGTGCCACCATCACCGACCTGAAGTACCGGGTCAACGTCAACGACTTTGCCCATGAGGCGGCCAAGTCGCTTGAAATGAACGAAGTCGGCATCTGCAACATCTCGACGCGGTCGCCGATCGCCTTCGATCCGTTTGCCGAAAACCGCACCACCGGCGCCTTCATTCTGATCGACCGTATCACCAATGCCACGGTCGGTGCCGGCATGATCCTGCATTCGCTGCGCCGCGCCGAAAACATCCACTGGCAGTCGCTCGATGTCGGCAAGCGCGCGCGTGCCGATATGAAGAACCAGCGGCCGGCCGTGTTCTGGTTCACCGGGCTTTCGGGCTCGGGCAAGTCGACCATCGCCAATCTGTTTGAAAAGAAACTGTTCGCCACCGGCCGTCATACCTACATTCTGGATGGCGACAACGTCCGTCACGGACTCAACCGCGATCTCGGCTTCACGGACGCCGATCGTGTCGAGAACATTCGCCGCGTTGCCGAAGTCGCGCGCCTGATGGCCGACGCCGGGCTGATCGTCATCGTGTCATTCATTTCGCCGTTCAGCGCGGAGCGGCGCATGGCGCGCGAATTGATGGCCGATGGCGAATTCATCGAGGTGTTTGTCGACACACCTTTCGAGGAATGTGCCAGGCGCGATCCGAAGGGCCTCTATGCGCGGGCGTTGAACGGCGAGATCAAGAATTTCACCGGCGTCGATTCACCCTATGAGGTGCCGGAAAAGCCCGAAATCCATCTCAAGACACTCGGCAGATCGGCCGAGGAGATGGTGGACGCCCTGGAACACTGGCTGAACGAGCGGGACATTGCCGAAGACCAATATGACAGCGGCGGCGGTATCTGACGACGAAGCAATGCTCGCCGTCTTCGAGCACCTTGCCTTGGCGGCGGGACGCGAGGTGATGCGCGTCTTTCGTGCCGGCTGTGCGGTCGACAGCAAGTTGGACAGTTCGCCGGTGACGGAGGCTGACCGCGAGAGCGAGAAGATTATTCTTGCCGGGCTGCGCGCCGCATTTCCCGAGATTCCGTGCGTGGCCGAGGAAGAAGCTTCGGCCGGCATCATGGCACCGGGTCTCGGTGACGCCTTCTTCCTGATCGATCCTCTCGACGGCACCAAGGAGTTCGTCAACCGCAGGACCGATTTCACTGTCAACATAGCGCTGGTTCGCGATGGCGTGCCGGAGATCGGCGTTGTCTTCGCGCCTTGCACCGGCCGCTTCTTTTCCGGCCGGCCGGGCAAAGCGGAAACGATCAAGATTGATGACAACTATGTGATCGTCGATCGCCAACCGATTTCGGCAAGGGCCGGTATGATGCCGCTGACCGTCGTTGCCAGCCGCTCCCACAACACGCCGGAGACCGACGCCTATATCCGCGCGCTTGGCGCGGCCGAGATCGTCTCGGTCGGCTCGTCGCTGAAATTCTGCCTTGTCGCCGGCGCCGAGGCGGACGTCTATCCGCGCTTCGGCCGCACCATGGAATGGGACACTGCCGCGGGTGACGCGGTGCTACGCGCTGCCGGCGGAATGACGCGCACGCTGGATGGTGCGCCGCTCGCCTACGGCAAGCGTAACCAGAGCGACGACGAGGATTTCGCCAACCCGCATTTTATCGCCAGCGGCAAGGCGGCTGGATCTGGCTAGACGATGACTGCGCAACCAAAGGAACGCGTCAGACCTGTCAGCGTTCCTCTCGCACGACTTGTCGCGACGTAAGCGCAGTTCCAGCCCCATGTGTGAAAGCGAATGTGTTACAGTGACTTATGACCGCGATCTCAGGTGCTGACCGAGGCGTGTAAACACCACGATAACGCTCCCCATCCGGCCTGGGGGCGACGTTAGCGACCCACATCAAGCTAAAGGAGTCTGCAGCATGGCTCGACCAGTCATGATTAAGTCCTTGCGGGCCTCGTCGTATTTTTCGTGATACCAGCCGGGTGCGTCAATACCGGCGGCGCATGAGGCGGCTTTGAACCCGACTTTGTGTGGCTGGCCAAGGTCCAGATTGCATCACGTTCAAGACCCTAAAATGCGGCGGGCTTGCTTCGGATGGATAAGGCTAGGAGCGCCTCCGAAAGTCGTTTCTTCGCCCGCTCGACCCCGTTCTCGTCGATTGCCTCAACATCGAGGAACAAGTCGAGGCCAGTCGCGTGCTCGCTGATGACCTGAGGACGCTGGGCGAGCTCACCCAGGAGGCCCTCGACTTCGTAGGGGACAACCTCCCGGCTGATCCCCTTCATGGCAATCGGTGCTAATGGACGCGCCCGGACAAGGTCGCGCACGAGCGCGTAAGTCTCATAGCTGAGGCAGATACCGCCGGGCTCGGCAATCGACTGCAGCCGGGCCGCCAAGTTCGCCTCGGCTCCAATGATCGTGTAGTCCATCCGATCATCGGAACCGAAGTTCCCGACATTGCAATAGCCCGTGTTAATCCCCATGCGAGCTCGGAAGGGCCGTTCAACTCCGCGGTCATGCCACACCCTGTTCAACTGCTCCAGCCGACGCTGCATGTCGACAGCCATGCGCAAGCAGGCTCTCGCGTCTTCCTCGACGCCTTGCGTCTCGGGGTCTCCGAAGAACACAAGAAGCGCGTCGCCGATGAACTTGTCGACGGTGCCCCCGTGTTTGAGCGCGATCGTCGACATCTCGGTGAAGTACTCGTTGAGGAGAAGCGTCAGGTCCTCGGGCTGGAGACGTTCCACGATCGCGGTGAAATCCTTGACGTCGGAGAAAAAGATCGTGAGCTTCTTGCGCTCGGTCGCGATGGTGACGTCCTTCTGGCCGCTGAAGATGCTTTTGTAAATTTGAGGCGAAAGGTATTTGGCGATCTTCAATGAGATCGCGGCCAGGAAGTCGTTTGCCTCCGAAAGCTCCTTGTTCATGCCTTGAATCAACGCGGACTGCCGACGCTGCAGGAGAATGAACGTCAGACCCGCCGCCGCCGCGAAACCGAAATATAGGAGCAGATACTTGAAAGTCAGCACGTTTGCAGCAATAGGCTGATTGACTGATATCTCCTGGATCCCTCGGACATCCCCGACCTTCCAGTCCGTCTTGGGGCTATCCGGGTGTGAGTTATGGCATGTCACGCACACTTGTCCCATTATGACAGGGGCCGCGGCGCGGACCTGCCGGTCAAACAGTGAGCCCGAGACTTCGATGATCGGCTCCTTCGGGTTGGCGCGCAAAGCCAAGATTGCGTTCCGCTCGAACGCATCGAGCTGGTGGGGCGCGCGACCTTTGAAAGGCAGATCCGAGACGAACCGATATTTGACCGAGCCATCGTGAGCGCTGATGCGCTTGCCGAGTTCGATCGAGAGGGTTGCCGGAATAGGGATCGCACCTGGTACGTCCCGGTAGTTGTGCGTCGCAGTCACGGCGCCGTCTGCCTGCAGCACGCGTCCCACGACGTCGCTGCCGTAGAATCCGCGCATTTCGTCGATGATCCGGCTGATTTCGCTGGCTTGCCTGCGCAGCATCCGTTCCGACAGGTCTCGGAGGTCGAGCCAGGCTGCAACGGGCAGACCGATAAGGCCGATGACCACTGCCGCCACCAGGAGCGGTCCCATGGTGCGCTGCTGACGCGCAATCTGTTCACCCAGTCCAGCCATTGTGCAAGCGCCCGGCCGTCTTAGTATGTGAACTATAGCTCATTCCCGGCACGGTACCAGAGTCAGTCTTGGCTCGATGAAAACACGTCAGCCCTGCAACGTGGGACCGACCTTGAGCGGTTGTTGCTAAGCCCCGACGCTCACAGCGGATTTCGCATTCTGGCGCAGACGGACAGTGAATCAGTGAAGGGATGTCGCAACGTCGGTTGTGGCCGGAATGCGCTCCGAGATAACCGCTCAGGGGTCAAAAATTCACCTCTAGCAAGGTTGAGACTTCTGGGGTCGGAGAGCGGGTCGGAAAAGAGCTGCCCCCGCAAAATTATCCGCGCTTCGGCCGCACTATTGGAATGCGACCCTGCGGCGGGTGACGCGGTACTGCGCGCTGCCGGCGGCATGACGGGTACGCTGGACGGTCAGCCACTCGCCTGCAGCGCAACCAGGGCGATGACGAGGATTTCGCCAATCCGCATTTCATTTGCCAGCGGCAAGGGCTGCCACGGCCGCTTAGCCACCATGATGAACTCGGATCCCATTCCGGCTCGTCCCCCCAAATGACGCCGTCGCGCATGCGACGCCTAGGTGAAACATTTATTTTCAGTCGAACCGTTGCGCTAGGAATAACCCTACGGTGTGGATCGTGGCAGCGCTTTCGCGTGTTAAACTGCTTGCATGGAGATCGACACCGACAAGATCGACGATGCCGTTATGGGCCTGCTTTGGCTGACGCTGCATGAAGAGAGGCGCGCCTGGAAGGGGTTGGATTGGAATGCCCTGGATCGCTTGCACCAGAAGGGGCTGATCGCGAATCCGGCAAACAAGGCGAAGTCAGTGGTTCTGACGGATGAAGGACTGCGGCGTGCTGAGGAGCTATTCCGAACCCTGTTCACTCGCCCGGCGCCCTGAGCCAGAGCGCTGGACGGGCGCCTGCGAGCTGATAGCGCACATGGCTGAATTTTTCGACACCGGCGGCGCGCTGACCCCAGGCGGGACGGCGATGTTCTCGCCATGGCGGCCAGTCACCTACGCCAACGGGGGCATTCTGTCTGTCAAGGCAGTGGCAGATAACACCGCAGCCGCGACCCTCAAACGTCAACGGCATTGACGCGAAGTCCAGCCGCGAGCTGCTCTCCCGGCGAATCGGGCGTCCAACGCGCTGAGTTGCAGCCAGCAGCGGGTCTGTGCCGCTGCTGACACATGGGATGTTAGTGGGGCAGATTGCCACTCGCGATGCGAAATCTCTATGGCTGCGGATTTCCGAAGGCAGGTTTCTCAAGCACGAGCACATGACTACCAAGGGGCGATGTGTGAGTGCTCTTGACCTGGAACCCCTCGTCAGAAAGCGTTTCGATGAATTCGCCATCCGTTCCAGGCGGAACGCGGGCAACGACGTTTGAGGTGCGCCTCACAATATTGGAAAGCACCCTTCGCGCCTTGCCTGGGCCGATGTTGCGCTGCATGTGCTGATAGACGGCCAGCAGCAGAACGATATCGTATTTCGGTAGAAGGATATTGCCGAGGCGCCGGCTGCCAAGATTCAGGCGATCGAACCGGGCATGTACCGGGGAGCCGCTCAACAACATCTTTGCAGTCTCGATATGCGGCTTGGCAATGTCGATCCCATGGATCGAACTGGGTTTCAGCTTGGATATCTCATAGGCGACAACACCCATATTGCAGCCAACATCGAGAATGGATTTTCCGGCGTAGTCGACCTTTGCGGAGAATAGCCCGTCAAGTCTGTCGTCCCACGTTCCTGCAAAACCCCTTTTGAATCTTGACCACCACAAATCATCAGCTCCTTTGGGAAGAGCCCCCTTGAGCGCCTCCTACCACGAGAGAATTAACGGTCGATACCCTTTCAACTGGAATTGATCCCATTGACGAACCAAGGCAGGGACGTGTGCAGCGGCGTCACGACCCCATCACCTTGAGTGCCGCAGGAACCGCGTAGCGGCTGCCGTGATAGCGCAGCCGGTAGGTCCGCTTCACAGGCTTGCCGGGATGGGACTGGCATTCGCCATTCTGGTCGGGGGAGGGATTGTCGGTATTCGATCGCTCGACCGCAATGATGTCTCGATAGCCGTGGTGGCGCGCCGGGCTCATCGCCAGGCTGACCTGGCTGGAATGAAAGGATCCGGCGCAACTACCATCGCTATCGCCGCCAGAGCCGGCCACCACGAGGCCGTCGAGCACCACGTGGAGTTCACCGCGGACGAGAGCGTAGAGCCGCAGGTCGGTTTCAGTGAAGGGAGTAGCTTGCGAATGGTTTGCCATTTCGATGCGCAGGCCGAAGGCGGTGACCTCAGGGGCCAGTGCATAGCGGCCGGTGTCGAATTCCACCTTACGGATCGCGATGGCATCATCGGTCATCAGTCCAGGCTGGAGCAGGCGCTGGCGCACCCGCAGGCTCTTTCTATCGACCACCAGCAGCTCGATGTCGCCGACATGCAGGTGGTCGCCGTTAGCACTGTCGATCAGGGGTACCGCGACCAAAAGCAGGTCGTCATGAGCCGGCCAGATCTTGCAGGCGAGGCCGAATGGCGCATCGCTCTCCGGGAGCGTTGAGGCGATGCTCGTATGGGGTACAAGCGTGAACGACGCGCGGTCGGCGCTCTTTTGGGCCTTGGGATAGGCCTGCCGCACCAGGGCGGCGGCATCGCCGCAATCGCCGGCCGTTGCCCGGGCGGGCGACAGGCTGGTCAGGCAGAGGAAGAAGACAGGCAACAGGATTCGCATGAGGTTCTCACATCGCAGCGCGGGATGCCGGCAGGCATGTCTACGCGAGATTGGTGGCAGCGCACAGGGGTGCGCGGAAAGTGCGGCTAACGACGCCTCGATGGCCGCCAGAGGAACAGGCCCGCCGCTCCGACACTCCAATCGTGGCCTGCAGATGCACGATGGCTTCGCGCTTGGCGGCGGGCCCTACCATTTTTTTGAAAGAAGCTCGCGCAGTGCCGACGCTTCCAAACCTCGAACATGAGGCAGGGTGGGCTCTAACCGAACGCCGCGACGAAGGTGGTGGAGCGCACATCGACATTGCCGACGATCGCGTTGCCAACGGTTCCGTAAGACGCGGCCAGAAAGCCGCTGACACCCAGCCCAATAGAGCATGAAGCGCTCGCGTCGCGCATCATTGCAAATTACGGCCGGAGTGATGGATGAGGCCGAACTGCTTTCGACTTCGAAGCTGCCGCTGGGCCGATAGAGCCCGCTGCTTCACCTCGGCTGACCGGCCTTCAAGCGCGCAGCTGGCAAAACTGAACAAGTCTCCTGGCAGGCATTCAGTCGGGCAAGCACATCAGCTCGGCTGCTGTATTGCGGCGAGCTTCCAGTCCCCGCTGTTCTGGCGCATGAAGGTCCACAGTTCGGTTGTCTCGGTCGGCTGATCGGCTTGACCCTCAACGATCTTGCCGCTGCTGCGATCGCGGGTCACGTCGCGAGACTCATAGCGCAAAGCAGCCGTCGCGTAGTCGCGGTCACCCTCCCGCCAACTTTCCGCAATATCGGCCTCCAACAGGCTGACGTCCGACACGTCGTTCCTGACGCCCTTTTTGGCATTGTCGGCAAGTTCCTCGGACAGATAGGACACCATCTCGGGCGTCGCCAACCGGCGCAAAGCAGCATGATCTTCGCGCCCGAATGCCTCCTGAACTTCCGTCAGCCGTTGCTGGAACGTGTCGAGGTCGGTTTGCGTGAGTGTGATCTCATCCGAAGCGTTGGCTTGGCTCGTTCCGCCAAATCCTGACCCGATGCCTGGAATGGGGAAAGCTGTAGCGTTGCTCGGCTCGGGCCCAGCTGCAGCGTTTCGCCCAAAGCTCCCCGTACCCCGCGAGGCACCGGCCGTAGCGGGCGCTGGGTTGTATGTCGATTGCGAGCGGAAAAAGCGGATCGCCAGCATGATCACGCCGCCGATCAGCAGTACTTGGAGCAAAAGGCCCAACATGCCGGCCAAGCCGCCGAACCCATGGCCCAGAAGAACGCCGATCAAACCGCCGAGGAGCAGCCCCCGCATCATCGATCCGCCGAGGCCGTTGAAGAAGCCTGGGCGCTGGAATGCCTGCGGCTGACGGGCCGCATTGTTCGTTGCCGCATTAGGCGTCATCGAGCGCTCGACCGGTGCGGCCGGTTGCGGCGCGACTCTGGTCGGCGGGACCGGCTGGAAAGTGCGCATGCCGCGACTGCCGAAGCTGCCGCCACGGCGCGCATCGGCGTGATCCACAGCGACCGTGGAAAATGCCAGGAACAATCCGGCGAACAAAACTGCAAACCGTCCCCAACGCGAAATCAGCATAGGCAAATCCTCAAGTGACACTCTGTCCACCCATATGGGGTGCGTCGATCGAAATATCAGTGAATGAGATATTTTCCGACGGCATGGTCGGGCGCCCGCCGGGGTTCACGATGAGACTGTCCAGCCTGCCCAAGCGAGATGATTGCCTGTCCGAGCATGCAGGCGCGCCGCACCCGGCCGACCGCCGTCTGGCGCATCAAGAGCAGCGGATATGCAAGCGTCGGGTTACCGCTCTTCCGGCGACCATGCCGACGGTCTCCCGGCAATGACTTGAGCTTGACATACAGCTTTTCTAAGTACTATCAACACATCTGCAAAACCTGCCATACAGGTTTGCCTTCTGAACTGGAGATCGCGTGAGCACGGTGGTAGCCGCAAAACATTCCGACGCAGCGAGCCTGGTCAGCAATACGATCGGCGAGATCACGCGCCACATCCGCACGCATGAACTCGGACCAGGCGACCGGCTGCCCAGCGAGGCCGCGCTTTCGAGGCAATTGAGCGTCTCGCGTACTGTGGTGCGCGAGGCCTTCAGCTCGCTCGCCGCGATGCGGCTTATCGACCTCAGGGCAGGCAGGCGGGCTACCGTCGCCGAGCTGGACTATGGCGCCATGTCGCTGGTGATCGAGCATGGCGTCCACACCGAGCAGATCACGGTGCAGCAAATCTACGACGTGCGCCGCACGATCGAGACCCGCACCGCCATGCTGGCGGCCTTGCGCAGAACCGCCGACGAAGTGGAAAGGATCAGGGCGCACGCGCTTGCCATGCGCGAGAATTTCCAGCGGCCGGAACAGGTCATGGAGCACGATCTCGCCTTTCACCTCGAAATCGCCAAGGCGGCAAAGAATCCGGTTTTTAGCCTCATCGTAGGCGCGTTCGAGCGCGTATCGCGCCAGACCTGGCCGATCGGCTGGCGCAGCCGCCCTTCGGATGCCGAGCAGTTGAAGATGATCCAGATCCACATCGAGCTCGCCGAAGCAATCGAGACCGGTGATCCCCAGTCTGCTCGCGACCTGATGGCGAGGCATTTTGACGAGAGCGTCAAGGCCCTGCTGGCGGCCGGCATCGCCTGAGGACGGGGGCGCAATGAAGATCGCGAAACTGGAAACGCTGCGGCTCAAGGAGCGGCCGAACCTTCTCTGGGTCCTGGTTCACACGGACGAAGACTTCGTGGGACTGGGCGAGACCTTCTTCATGGCCGAGACCGTCGAGACCTATTTGCACGAATATGTCGCGCCGCGCGTGATCGGTCGCGACCCCTTGCAGATCGACCTGCTCGCCGCCGATCTTGTCGGCTATCTCGGTTTCCGATCGACGGGCGCGGAAGTCAGGGGCAATTCCGCTTTCGACATCGCGCTTTGGGATCTGTTTGGAAAGGCCACGGGTCAGCCGATCGCACAGCTCCTCGGCGGGTTCACCAGGCACGAGATCAGGACCTATAACACCTGTGCCGGACCCGAATACATTAAGAAGGCCACGGGCCAGACGACGGCCAACTACGGGCTCGATAAGCCCGGCGACGCCTATGATGATCTGAACGGCTTCCTTCACCGCGCCGACGAACTGGCGCATTCGTTATTGGAGGAAGGCATCACGGCCATGAAGATCTGGCCGTTCGACATGGCCGCCGAGAAAACGCGCGGCCAGTATATATCGCAGCCCGACTTGAATTCCGCGCTGGCGCCATTCGAGAAAATCCGCAATGCGGTCGGCGACAAGATGGACATCATGGTTGAATTCCATTCAATGTGGCAGCTACTGCCGGCCATCCAGATCGCTCGCGAGCTTGCCCCCTACAAGACCTTCTGGCACGAAGATCCGATCAGAATGGACAGCCTGTCCAGCCTGAAACGGTATGCCGAGGCTTCGCTGGCGCCGATATCGGCTTCGGAGACACTCGGTTCCCGCTGGGCCTTCCGCGACCTTCTCGAAACTGGAGCGGCTGGTGTCATCATGCTCGATATCAGCTGGTGCGGCGGGCTCTCGGAGGCGCGCAAGATCGCTGCCATGGCTGAGGCATGGCACCTGCCGGTCGCGCCACACGACTGCACCGGTCCAGTGGTGCTCGGCGCATCGACCCACCTGTCGCTGAATGCGCCGAACGCGCTTGTCCAGGAGAGTGTCAGGGCCTTTTACAAGACCTGGTACCGCGACCTTGTGACCGCTTTGCCGCAGGTGAAGAACGGCATGATCACCGTGCCTCCCGGACCGGGCCTCGGCATGGAACTGAACCCGGAGATCGATCGCGCCTTCACGGCGCTTCGACGGGTGACTGACGCATCGACTCTCTGAAAATGAACCTGAAGCAGCTTTCTACGGAGGAGGAGAACCATGAAGAAGCTACTTATCTCGGCAGCCTTGGGAGCAGTACTGGCTGGAGGCTCGGCAATCGGCTCACGCGCACAGGAGCCGATGAACATCGTCTTCACGCATCATTCGTCGGCGTCGAACCCGTTCTGGCAGGCGGTGAAGAAGGGGTTTGACGACGCCTGCGCCAAGATACAGGCCAATTGCCAAATGGTCTTCACGCAGACCGAAGGCTCGATCGAGCAACAATCGGCCAACATGCAGGCGGCACTCGCGGCAAAACCGGACGCGCTGATCACCTCGATCGTCGACAACAATGCTTTCGACCAGATCATCGCCGACGCCCGCGCTGCCGGCGTCACGGTGATTGCGTCCAACGTCGACGACACCGAGGGTGCAGCCGGCAATGCCCGCCAGGCCTTCATCGGCCAGGGCTTCATTCCCGCCGGCTACGAACTCGGCAAGAAGATGTCCGAGTTCTTCCCCAAGGAAGGAAAGATCAGGGCGCTCGTCGGCGTCTCCGCGCCCGGTCAGAACTGGTCGGAACAGCGCGCTGCCGGTGTCATGAAGTTCCTTGAGGAATACAAGGCCGCGAATGGCGGACGCGAAGTAGTCATCGAACGGCTCGACACCGGCACAGATGGCGCCGTCGTCGCCGATCGTGTTGGCGCCTATCTGTCTGCCCACCCGGACACCACGGTGTATTTCGACACCGGCCTTTGGCATGCCTACGTGGCCCAAGTGCTGATCGATCGCGGCATCGAGCCGGGCAAGGTGCTGATGGGCGGCTTCGATATCGTCTCGGAAGTCCTGCAACAGATGGAAGCGGGTTATATCCAGGTCCAGGTCGACCAGCAGCCCTACATGCAGGGCTTCATGCCGGTGATGGAAGCCTATCTTTCCAAGAACATCGGTCTGCTGCCGGCAGACATCGACACCGGCAAGGGCATCATCGTCAAGGAAGACGTGCCGAAGCTCAAGGAACTGGCCGCAAAAGGCGTGCGGTAGGGCGAAGCCGGCATCCTCTCCTCGTTCTTTGCGGGAGGGGGCAGGGGTGAGGGGCAGGCCGCGTGGCCTTTGGGCGTTTTAGCTCCGCCCCTCATCCTGCCACCGCATCTCTCCGTCAAATACGGTAGAAGACAGACTGCCGCCATACCGCTTGTCGATGCGACAAGCCAGCGGAAAACAATCCCAAGCCGGAGCGATCGATGAAGCGCTTGATGAAGATCTACCTGGAGAAGCCGGAGCTTGCGGCCGTCGTGTTCCTGCTCCTCCTCCTCCTTGTCTTTCAGATACGCTCGAACGGCGTATTTTTGAACACACAGAACGTGCGCGGAATGCTTGGACTGCTGCCTGAAATGGGGCTGGTCGCGATCGGCGTGACCCTGCTGATGATATGCGGCGAGTTTGATCTTTCCGTGGGCTCGGTCTTTGCGCTGACCCCGATGACGATGGCGGTGATGCTGGCGGCCGGGGTGCCGTTCGCGCCGGCCTTTGCCGCCGGCCTCGCGATCGCCGCCCTGATCGGCTTCTTCAACGGGTTCATAACGATTCGTTTCGCGATACCAAGCTTCATCACCACGCTTGGCATGCTGTTCATCGCGCGTTCGCTGACGGTGGTAATCTCCGGTGGCTTCCCTCCTGTCATTCCGGCCAACGCTCTGCCCAAATGGCTGTTTACGATCTATGTGGGGCCAGGCGACCTCTTTCGGATGTCGTTCTTCTGGTTTGTCGCCGTGGCAATCCTGGCGACGGTCCTTCTGTCGCGCACGAATTTCGGCAACTGGGTGCGCGCCACCGGCGGCTTTCTGCCTGCCGCGCAATCGATGGGCATCCCGACGGCCCGGGTGAAGGTCGCCTGCTTCATGATCTGTTCTGTGCTCGCCGGCTTTGCCGGCACCATTCAGGTGATGCGGCTCGGCGCGCCGCTGCCCTCGATCGGCGAGGGGCTGGAGTTGCAAGCCGTGTCGGCTGCCGTCATCGGTGGCGCCTCGCTGGCTGGCGGCATCGGCACTATCTTCGGCGGCATCATAGGGGCTGCCCTTATTCGCGTCATCGACAACGGACTGGTGCTGAGCCAGGTTGACGCCAACTGGTTCAAGATGGCAATCGGCTTCCTGACTATCTTCGCGGTCGTCGTGAATGCCTGGCTGCGAAAGCGGGGCAGGGCAATGAAGGTGGAGACGTGATCATGGCGGCACCCATTATCGCGATCAAGGGACTCCAGAAATGGTATTCCGGCGTCCACGCCTTGAAGAACGTCACTCTGGACATTTATCCAGACGAGGCCCTGGGCCTTGTCGGCGACAATGGCGCCGGCAAATCGACGTTGATCAACATCCTGTCAGGCACCCAAAAGCCCGATGGCGGCGAGATCAGGATCGAAGGTGAACCGGTCCTATTCTCGAATCCGCGCGACGCCATGGATCGCGGCATCGAGACGATCTACCAGTACAATTCGATGGTGCCGACCATGACCATCGCCCGCAACGTTTTCATCGGACGCGAGCCGGTGAAGGGCTCGGTTTTCGGCATCGGCATCCTGGACCAGAAGCGCATGCGTGATGAAAGTGTCAAGGCGATCGCCGACGTCGATCTGCATCTGAGGTCGCCGGACGCGCTGGTCGGCGAACTGTCGGGCGGCCAGCGCCAAGGCGTGGCGATCGCCCGGGCCATGCACTTCAAGTCGAAAGTCATGATTCTCGACGAGCCGACCAATCATCTTTCGGTGAAGGAGACGCGAAAGGTGATTGGCTTCGTTCGCGCGCTCAAGGCCCAGAACATCACCAGCGTCTTCATCAGCCACAACATGCATCATGTTTTCGAATGCTGCGACCGGGTCGTGGCCATGGCGCGTGGAGAGATCGTTCTCGACAAGCGGATCGGCGAGACTTCGATCGAGGAAATCCACGAGGTTCTGTGACGCGAAGAAGCGATCAGTCGCGAGCCGCTCTGCTGGTAGAGATCAGTCTGCGCTACGGCTTTTGCGCAAGGATCGCCTCAGCGGTTTTCTCGTCGGTGATCAGCACATCGACGACTCCCAGACGCAACACGGCGCGCAGCACCGGAACCTTGTCGAGGCCACCGGAGGGGAGGATCACAGTGTCGATGTCGCGCAGATGTTCGGGCGCGAGACCGATTACGCGATTGTTTAGCGGGTGATCGACGAGTTGTCCGTCGGCGCCGATCCAGTGGCCGCAAATATCGCCGACGGCTCCCGCCTCGCGGAGCGATTTGAGATCATCGTCGCCTACCAGTCCGATCCGAAAAATGGTGGCGTCCTTGTGCACCGCGCCCACCGAAACGAAAGCGGCGTCAACGTCGCGGGCATGGGTGAAGGCGTCTTCCAGAATGGACTGGCGCATAAGCAGATCGCGCGTGGCCTCAGTGTCCGTGAACACCGGTGCTGCGATGTAGAAGCATTCCGCATCGAAAAGCGCCGCGAGCCGCGAAGCGATCTCATAGATGTTGATCGCCGATCCGCGCGTGAGCCCACCAAGCAGGGAAACGACCGACATTCCTTTGACCGGGCGTACGGTCACTGACCGCAGACTAAGCTGGAGCGTCCGTCCCCATCCCACGCCCACCGATATCCCGTCGCGGATTCTGAGCGACAGGGCCTCACCGGCGGCGGCTGCGATGACCTGTGGCACCAGCGCAGGATCGGGTGGTGTCGGAACCACGATTGGATCCGAGACACCATAGGCGTCCCGCAGCCGGTGCTCCAGCTCGATGCAGTTCGCCACCTTCGAATTGATGCGAATCTGAACGATCCCCCGCTGGCGCGCGTGCGCCAGCATCCGGTTGACGCGAAGGCGGGTCAGGCCAAGAGACTTGGCAATTTGCGCCTGCGTGAGGTCACCGACGTAAGCAAGCCAGGCGGCGCGCACGAGCAGCCCTTCCTCACGATCAGCCGTGACCGAACTCGTTACAGCTTGGCGGCCGTCGCGTTTCTTTCGTGCGGGTTTCTCCATCAGATCATCCTGTCCACTCCGCGGCAGCGGGTCCAGAGCGGGCTCGGCCGAGCCATGTGCTCATCGATATGAGGCATCAATCGAGTTTCCCCGGCTCCGCTAGCCTCGATGATAGCGGTCGAAGGACAAAACCAGCGGAGCATCGTGACAAACCGCGTCGATGATGGCGGTCGTCAGCGGCAGGCGATCATGGGGAAGTACACCCCGGGCCATCATATTCTTCAAAGTCGGACCAAGGTCCAGCGCCAGTTGCGCTCCCTCGACCGTGTCCGAACTCATATGTTCGCGCTTCGCCACGGAATAGGGCAGGCCGCGGCCAAGCAGGCGCCCCATGCGACCGTTACGGCCCGCCTGGCAGGTCACATAAAGATCGCCGGAGCCTGCCAGCCCCAGCACTGTTTCGATTTTTCCGCCCAGAGCATCGACCAGAATCGCCATCTCCGCGAGGGACTGCGAGAAAAGTGACGAGGCAAGATTGTGCATGAGCGCACCATTGGGCGCCTTGCCGTCGCGCTCCAGCAGTCCGACGGGAGCCCCAACTGCGAGTGTGTAGAAATTCTTGAAAGCAGCGCAGATCTCGACGCCGACGAGATCGGGTGACGATCGCGCATGATAGAAAGGCGCGCGCAGAATGCGGTACGCCGCGGCCACCTGGTCGGGATCGTGCCCGGCCACGATCACAGAGGTGTCGCGCTGTGCCGCCAGTTCGCCGGCAATGCACGGTCCGCCGACGGCCATCACCGGGACAGACAAGCCGGTGCGTTGCTCGATCTCGCGGGCAAGCAGATGTGGCAGGATTTCGATGCCTTCGTCGCTTGCTGCAAGTCCTTTCGTAATCATCAGTATCGGCACCGGCAACTTGATGCTTTCTGCAATGCGCTCGATCGCCCAAGGAATGCCGGCCGACGAGACGCCGAGTACAAGCAGATCGGGTCCATCGTTCATCGCTGCCCCGAATTCGGTCCAGGACCTGGCGGCTACCATATCAGGCAGTGTGATGTTGAGGCGCGGATGACGACCTGTGCCGGCCACCAAGCCGACGATCTCCTCGTCGAGATGGGTGCCGACAAGAGTGATGCGGTTACCCGCGTGAGCGGCCGGAAGCGTCATGGCAGAGCCCATGACGCCGGCGCCGAGGATAACGACCTGGGCCATTCAGCTTCTTCCCTTGTCCAGTCGCTCGCCGCTGCCTTGGTCGAACAGGTGGATTCGCTCAGGCGCCGGTTCCAGATGGATTAAAGCTCCAGGAGAGAGCTCCATCCGGTCATGCAGCACCGAGCAGATCGCGGTGTTGCCCATGCTGGCAAAGATGTGGATTTCGGGGCCGGTCGGCTCGACAACCGTAATCCTGGCCGGAATGCCGCGCCCGTTGGCCACGGGTCGAAGATGTTCGGGGCGAATGCCGTAGATCACCCTTTGGCCGGGCCGGACCGCAGCCCCTGGCGGCAGCGGGAGGGATAGCTCGTCGGTCCGCACCACCCAGGCGTCACGCTCGGATGCCACCTCGCCATGCAACATGTTCATTGCGGGCGAGCCGATGAAAGAAGCGACGAACAGGTTTGCCGGGTGATCGTAGACATCGAGCGGGCGCCCGATTTGCTCGATACGGCCGTCGCGCATGATGACGATGACATCGGCCATGGTCATGGCCTCGATCTGGTCATGCGTGACATAGACCGTGGTGGTCTTCAGTCGCTGGTGGAGTTCCTTGATTTCGGTGCGCATCTGCACCCGCAGCTTGGCATCGAGGTTGGACAGCGGCTCGTCGAACAGGAACACAGTTGGGTCCCGCACGATGGCGCGGCCCATGGCGACACGCTGCCGCTGGCCGCCCGAAAGCTGGCGAGGGTACCGTTCCAGATAGGGAGTCAGGTTGAGGATCGATGCCGCCCACCCGACCTTCTGTTTGATTTCTTCGTTGGGGCGCTTCTTCAACTGCATGGAAAAGGCCATGTTGTCGAAGACGGTCATGTGCGCGTAAAGCGCGTAATTCTGGAAGACCATCGCGATGTTGCGGTCTTTGGGGTGAAGCGTGTTGACGACCCTGTCGCCTATGGCGATCTCACCGGACGTGATGGGCTCGAGACCGGCTATCATGCGCAACAACGTGGACTTGCCGCAGCCGGACGGCCCCAACAGAACGACGAACTGGCCATCCTCGATCGAGAGATCGAGTCCATCGATAATCGAGAGGGCGCCATAGTCCTTCTTTATGTTGCTGATGGTGACAGACGCCATAAATTCCTACCCTTCGATTGCCCTTGCCGGTTGGATCTCATTTTCGCCGTGCGAGCCATTGGCGATCGGATGCGCTCTCACCATTCGCTGTCCAGAAATTCTTCCAGGAGTCCTGCATCGGCGGCCAGATTGACAAAGGACCAGCGGCCGCGGATTTCTCGCGAATAGCGAATGGCATCGTGCCAAAGCGCGCGCGGCAGGCCTAGTTCCGCGCCGGTGACCGGCCCCCCCGCAGCCTTCAGGGCTGCCTCCATGCGGGCAACCGGCATTGCCATTGGCCGAACCTCCTGGCGCAGGGCCGGCCAGATTTCCGCGAGTTTCCGGTTGAAGATTTCCGTCTGGCTGGCGTCGAGTGCTGTCTTCCTCATCTCGGCAATGCAAAGTGGTCCAAGCTGCGCTCCATAGCGGGCCAGCATCGCCGCCTCGTCGATGACGGTTGGCTTTGCCTGCGGCGGCTCTTCCATGTCCAGCAGCCGCGCTTGCAGACGCGCCATGACCAGCGAGGCAACCCCGACCTGCTGGCCGTGCGTGGTGCCTGGATGATGTGCTTGCGCGAACATGTCGACCCAATGGGAGATCTGGTGCTCCCCCATGGACCCGGGATGGGAAACGCCGGCAAAGCACACGCCCATCGAGCACAGCGTCAGGACGCGCTGGAGATGCCCGACGGCGGTGATGTCGTGCCTGGCAAGGCCAGGCGCATGGGCCAGCATCGGTTCCTCATCGCCCGCCTGAAGCAGATAAGGCACCTCGGAATAGTAAGTGCCGAACAGCCGATGCGAAGCCCACCAGTCGATCTGGGCGGTGGAGCGGCAGAGGCTGTCGCCAAGCCCGGCGGCGCTGAGCCAACTGGGTGCTGCAGCCGACACGCCAAGGTCCAGGAAGATGCCTCGCGGAGCATGCGAGGGCAGCGAGATCTTGAGCCCTGAAGCCAACGTCACCGACGCTGTCGAGGCGCCATAGCCATTCATCGAGGCCGCCGTGCCGAAGACGGCATAGGGCCGCTGGTCGAGGAAGGTTGCATGCTTGCAGCTGTCGTTGAGGACGCCGGACCCGACGGCCACGACGCCTTCGGCGTGACGCGTCTTCTCCCTGACCATCTGGATCGTTGCCTCATCGCAGTCGAGGCCGTCAGGCAGCACGATTTCGTCGATTTCGGCGATGGCACGCAGCGCCTTCGCGACGCGCCTGCCCATCACATCGACGGTGTTGATGTCAGAGACCACGGCGATGCGGCTGCCTAGCGCCAGAGGCGCAACGAGATCCCCCTCGCGGCCCTCCGTCGTCTCCAGCAATTCGATTGTCTGGAACGGCAGGACCGCGGCTGCGCCTGTCTTGGGATCTGTCCAGCGTCCTGCGACAACGTCCTCGATCAAGGCGTTCCAGTTGCTCGCTTCAGCCATGATCGGTCTCCATGAAGGCCGCGAGACGCTGGTTCCAGGTTGAAAGCGTTGGCCAAAGATCGGCATGGATCGCAAGAAGTTCGGCGTAGAGCGCGGCCCGTTTCGCGTCTGGTTCGAAGGTTTTGGCCGGCTCGCTGGCCATTGCCAGCGACGCTTCGGCGATGGTGGAAAACCAGCCCACGCCCTTTGCCGCCGCCATCGCCGCGCCAAGCGAGGAGGCTTCCACCGTCGTCGAACGCTTTACGGGACGATCAAGTGCATCCGCCAGAATCTGCATCCACAGGTCGGACTTCGCCCCTCCGCCGATGGCTATGAATTGGCCGATGGTCTGGGCGGCAGCTGCAGCGGCCCGCTGACTTGTCGCGGCCTGATGCAGCGCTATGCCTTCCAGCACGGCACGATAGATGTCGCCGCGGCTGCTCGAGCCGGACAGCCCGGCAATCACACCACGGGCCGTACTGTCCCAGTGCGGGTCCATGACGCCCTGCCAGTAGGGAAGAAGCATTATGCCACCTGCGCCGATCGGGCTGGCAGCGGCTTCGGCCTCGAGCGCTGCCAGGCCGCTTGCGCCATGCAGATCGACGCCAAGCATCTCGCGCGCCATCCAGTCGACGAGAAAAGTGCCGGCGCGAAGGCACGTCTCGTAGATATAGCCATCATCGGCGACCGCCGTCTCGGTGCGGAAGGCCTGGTCATGGACGTAGTCCGTGCCAAAGCTGCCGGAGACGACCGCCGTGCCGAGATTGATGTAAGCGCATCGCGGCTGCAACACGCCAGCGCCCGTTCCGGCGCATTGACCGTCGCCGCCGCCGGCGACGATCGGCGTGCCCTCCCGCAGGCCCGTCAGTATGGCGGCTTCCGAAGTCAGTTGGCCCAGAACCGTGCCGGGCCGCGCCAGGTCCGGCATCATGCGCCGCGCGACGCCCGCAGCGTCCAATATTTCGTTAGACCAGTCCATAACTCGCATATCGAGTATGCCCATCGGGTCGGCGGATGCGGTGGATGTCACCCACTGGCCGCTCAAACGAAAGACCAGATAGCCATGGACTTCGGCCATTCGCTCCACGCGGGCAAAAATCTCGGGCTCTTCCTCGCGAAACCAGATCATGCGGTAAAGGCAAGGAATGACGTCGAGCGGCTTGCCCGATATTGCGTGGACGCGTGCCGCGCCGAAACTCTCGCCGAAGCGCCGTGCTTTCCCACGGGCGCGCTCATCGAGCCAGAGCGTCGCCGGCCCGACCGCCTGGCCCTGCTCGTCGAAAAGGCCGAAGCTCTCGCGCTGGTTGGCAATCGCAAGGGCGGCAATGCGTGCCGGCGAAACTGTTGCCGCGACAGCACGAAGCGCCGTGACCGTCGAGGCCCACCACTCGGCCGGATCCTGCTCGAAATAGCCCGAACGCGGGTTGGACATTGCAAGCGGTGCACGGCCTTCAGCCACGGCCAGCCCATTGCGGTCCCAGGCGATCGCCTTGGTTGCCGAGGTCGAGGAATCGATGCCGATGACGAGATCCGGAACCATTGCCGCCACATTGCCAAAGGGCGAGGGCGGTGGAAGCCGCCTTCGCCCAAATCACCGACGAGCCGCTAAAGACCGGCGTCCTTGACTTTGCCGTCGACAATGCCGGCAATGGCATCGAGGCACGCCTTGGCATTGCCGCCATAGTCTTGGCCCGTAAGCAATTTGCCGAGCTCAACAGGAATGTCGTTGTTCGACAGATCCGCCCAGATCGGCATGTCCGGCTCCGATCCCATCTGGTTGTCGATCGTGTATTTGATCGCGTCGAAGTGGCGTGTCGTTCCAGGCCCGACAACGGCCTTCGCCTTCACGCGAGGATCGGTGAAGGAAGAATTGCGCATCGGCGAGGCGCCGCCGCCGAGCGTCGATACCCGCGCCATCACATCCTTCGAGCAGACCCACTGCATGAACAGCCATGCCGCTTCCTTGTTCTTGGAATATTGCGACAGCGAAATCGTCGAGCCGCCCTGGTGACCAACGGCCGGGATTTCGTTGAAGCCGCAATCGGCGGCGGCGCGACGACCGGGAACCTCCTTGGGCGCGGGCAGGGCCTCGAACAAGCCTTTGACCTTGGAATCGTTGGCGTCGAAGCCGGGGAAATCTTCGCCCCAGGTGATTGCCATCGCCGCCTGACCCTGTGTCAGTGCCTGTCCCTGGCCGTCCCATGTCCAAGTCGTCGCCGAGGGCGGCGAGTTCTTGACCAGCTCCTGATAGAATTGCAGCCCGGCCACGCCGCGCTCGTCATTGCCGACAAACTTCTTGTCTTTGTTGAAGATCGACCCGCCATGGCCCCACAAGGCGAAGGTCCAGTCGCATTCCAGCGAATAATGGCCGGACTTCGCCTGGCACGCGGTGCCGAAGATGCCGTTGCTTTTTTCTGCCTCAGTGAGCGCCTGCACGGCCTTGAGGTAGGCGTCGAGGTCTGTCGGCAGCGCAATGTTGTGTTTGTCGAAAAGATCCTTGCGGTACATCAGGATGAAGATCGGAATATCGAAGGGGATTCCGCACTGCTTGCCGTTGTACATGGCGATGCCGTCGACCAGCGGCTTGGAGAAATCGTCCCAGTCGAAGTTGGGCATCGCCAGTTCTTTGTTCTGGTCGTAATACTCGCGCGGATCGACGACATCCTGCGCAAATGTCGCCATCCAGGACTGGTCGAGATAGTAGACGTCATAGGTGCCAAGCTGGCCCTGCACATCTTGCGTCGCTTTGGCGAGAACCTGCTCCAGCGGCACGATCTCGACTTCCACCTCAATGCCGGTGGCCTTGGTGAATTCACCCGCGACAAGCTGGTTGGCGACGATCGTTGGCGGCGTCGCTTCCGAAGTGTAGCGGATTTTGGTGCCGGCATACGGTTTGCCGACATCGGCCAGCCACTTCAACATATCGGCGTCCTGGGCGCGGGCTTCTTCAACCCCGAGGCCCAGGATCCCCCGATTGGTGCGGCCGCCACCTAGCATGGCTGATCCGAAGGCAGAAAAGCCGACACCGGCGAGCGCCATCTTCCTCATGAAGTCGCGTTTGGTTATTCGGCGCGCCGTAAAGTCGTTGCAGGTATCGGCGACGAATGTCTTCTTGTCGTGTTCTCTGAAGCTCATGATCGTTCCTCCGTTGCGTTTTTTGTCGTCGTTCTTCTCGCCTGCGCCTCACTCCTTCAGGGACCCGAGGGTGAGGCCGCGGACCAGATGCCGTTGAACCAGCAGGATAAAGATGAAGCTGGGTATGATCGCGGACGTGCCGAGCGCTGTGATGTAGCCCCACTCGGTTGCGGTCGAGGTGACAAACGTCGAGATCTTCACCGGCACGGTGCGGATCGACGTTGTCAGGAACAGTGAGAGCAGGAACTCGGTCCACGAAAAGATGAAACACAGCACAGCCGTCGCAGCGATGCCGCCCTTGACCATGGGAAGGACCACGCGCCGGAACGTCTGCCAGCGCGTCGCGCCGTCGATCAGCGCCGCCTCATCGACCTCGCGCGGGACGTCGTCGAAGAACGACTTCAAAAGCAAAACCGCCAGCGGCAGATTGATCAAACTGTGAACGAGGATGAGCCCCGTATAGGTATCGCGCAAGCCGAGATCGCGGAACATGAAAACGATCGGAATGACGATCGCGATTGGCGGCATGAAGCGCTGCGAGAGAATCCAGAACAGGAAGGACTGCTGGCCGCTGAACTGCATTCGCGACAGGCAATAGGCGGCCAGAGTTGCCAGCAGCAGCGTCAGCGCCGTCGATCCGACGGCTATGATGGCACTGTCGAGCAACGACTGGCGGGAATCATAGGAACTCGCGCCCCCCTTGATGACCCCGGCCGCTTCGCCGCCCTGTTCCATGCCGATGTCGACGCGCGAAACGCCAAGCAACGTCACGCGGTAGTTGTCCGGCGTCGGCGTGAAACCGGTGTAGACCGGTCCGCTGCGATCGAAGATCGCCGAATAGGGTTTGATGGACGACAGGGCCCACCACGCGATCGGGAACATGAAGATCGCCACCACCAGGACGGCGAGCACGTCACGGGCGATCGTTTGGGCGCGCGACGACTCCATCAGAACCTCACCTTGAACAGCCTGACGAAGACGTTCGACACGACGATCAAGACGACGAGCACGATCAGCGACAGGGTCGCGGCATAGGGGAAGTCTCCGGTGAAGTAGATTCGCCCCGCGTAGAATGAAAGCGTCTCGGTGGCCGTGCCAGGCCCGCCAGCGGTGATGATGTAGACGTAGTCGTAGATGCGAAAGAGATCGACGCCGCGGATCAGCACCGCAACCGCTATCACCTTGCGCAGCATCGGCAATGTGAGCCGCCAGAACGTCTGGATGCCGGTGGCGCCGTCGATCGCCGCGGCTTCGAACGGTTCCTTCGGCAGCGCCCTAAGCCCTGCCAGGATGATGAGCACCATGAACGGCGTCCACTGCCATATGTCTGCCAGCAGGATCGCCGCCAATGCGGTTCCGGGCTGCGTCAGGATCGGCTGTGCCGGCGAGATCAGGTCGAGGGCATAGAGGTAAAACGATAGGACACCGAAAGAGCCGTCCTGCATCAGCAGGAACATCATTCCGGTCACCGCAGGCGGCACCACCAGCGGCAGTGTCATCAGCGCCCGAAGCACCCCGTAACCTTTGCGATCGGTGTCAAGCAGAAGCGCGATGAGGATGCCGAGCGCAAGCTGAACCGCAAGCGCGACGAAGGTGTAGATCAGCGTGGTTTCCAACGAATGCCACATACGCGCATCCGAGAAGGCGCGCGTCCATTGGTGGAGCCCGGCGAAGTCAAGTTGCCGGGAGACGACATTGCGTTTGTGGAACGACAGCCAGACTGAATAGGCGAGGGGGTAGATACCGAAAACGAGAAGCATCACCGTGATCGGCGCGAGCCAGGGGAAAGGATGCTCGGCCGTCATGAACCGGGGCAGGGCCCATCTGGGCGTTTCGCGGGTCACGGTCATCGTGCTCACGCGCAAATCTCCGCTCGGTCACAGAGATGCATCGGCCTTCTCCCTATCGGCCAGATTGTGCCAACTTGAACTTTTGTAAGTTTGTTGTGCCTTTTGTTAAGAGCGTGTCGGACGGCCGCCGATTTGTCAAGTGTCGGTTCCCTCTCAGCACTCAAGGGATTTGCTCGTGGTCCCAGAGGATCCCGTCATCGCCGGGTGTGGAGTTGTTTTTGGAGGGAGCGCCGCCGGTAAATGCCGTGTGTCAGCACCAAAAGCGCTCAGGGCTGCCGTCAGCCAGCCTTGGCGGCCCAAGAAGCTACGCAACGCACAGGAGATCGGGAGGGCAGCCCGGGGGATTTGGAACTCGCCTTAATCCGGCAATTGGATCTGAAGCTTTACGTCCGCCGGCCGGGCTTCGACCGCGCGATCAAATGCGGTGATGGAGTCTTCGAAGGGGAAGGTCGCCGAAATCAATGGTTTGAGATCGACCCGACCCGATCCCATCAGTGCGATCGCCCGGTCATATTGGTGGGCATAGCGGAATACCGTCTCGATGCGAATTTCCTTGGTAGAGGCCGTAGCGATGTCGAACGCCACCGGCGCGACCGGCAGGCCGACCACCACCACGGTACCACCGGGCCGCGGCAGATCGAGCAGGGTCTCCCATGCCTTGGACGAGCCCGAGCATTCAAACACCACGTCGGCGCCCCAGCCATCGGTCAGGCGCTTGACCTCCGCCGCCAGGTTCTTGTCGCGGACGTTGATCGGGATCACACCCTGGTAGCCGGCGGCAATGTCGAGCTTGGGTTGGGCGAGATCTGCTACAACGGCGCGGGCGCAGCCGCCGGCGAGCGCGGCGATCGCCACCATCGTGCCGATCGGCCCGGCGCCAATCACCACCGCGGTGTCACCCGGCGCAATCTTCGCTTTGGCCGCCGCCTGCATGCCGACAGCGAAGGGCTCCACCATCGCGCCCTCGGCGAAGCTGACATTGTCGGGCAGTTTGAAAGTGTAGTTGGCGGGGTGGACGACATAGGGCGTCAGCACGCCGTGGATCGGCGGCGTTGCCCAGAACCTGACCGCTGGATCGATGTTGTAGAGGCCGAGCCGGCTCGCCCGCGAATTGGGATCGGGGATACCCGGCTCCATGCAGACGCGGTCGCCGACCTTCAGATGCTCGACGCCTTCACCCGTTCCGACGACGGTGCCGGCGGCTTCATGGCCCAAGACCATCGGCGCTTCGACCACGAACGGGCCGATGCGGCCATGTGTGTAGTAGTGCACGTCGGAGCCGCAGATGCCGACAGTGTGGATTTTGATGCGAACTTCGCCCGGGCCGACGGTCTGTGGCAGATCGATGTCACGCAGCTTGAGTTCGTGTTGGCGTTCGAGGACAAGGGCGCGCACGTTCGTCATCGACGTAGTCTCCTCTAAAGCCGATCGTAGGGGCCTTTAACCCTCTACGGGTATACACACCGTCCATCTATGCATCATTGTTCTCCGGGCTGGCGCTGTGGCCCCGATAGACGCGATCGAGCGCAGGCAGGTTCAGTTGGTGCTGGTTGTGGGGGTGAACCCGCACTGCTTCTGTTCCATATCGATCTGTTTCGTGATGCGGACGGCGTTCTGCGCGTAGGCCTCCGTCACTGAGCCACTATTCACGGTCTTGCCCTTCAGCGGACTCACGCCTGCGCAGAGGTGGAAAACATGCGGCTCGGCGGACTTCGCGGCTCCGGCTTCCGGCGCGATCCAGTAGACGACATCCTGACCGGCGGGGTGGCTCGCGTCCCGCGTCGCCGCCGTTACCGCGGCGGTGTCCGTCGCGATCGCCTGCGCCTGAGCGGCGACATCGGGCGAACAGGCGGTGGTGGGCTGCCCCGACTTGATCTGGGCCGCGCATGCGTTCATATCCTGGGTGTACTGCTCGACCGACGGGGGTTTGAAACTGATCCCCATGACCGTCGCGAGCACGGCCAGAGCAGCGCCGACGCCGCCGGCAACCTTCTTGGTCCGCGGATCCATGTTTTTGTCGGTGAGGATCAAGAAAACCAGCGGAAGGAAAGCAATCAGCGTGATAATTGCGCCGAGCTGGTTTTGGAAGAAGAACCTGGCCGTGTCGGATGCACGGGCCGGATCGTGCCTGTTGGCCGCCTTCCACAGCAAGTTGCCGGCGATTGCGAAAATCGCGATGCCGACCAGAAGGCCGATGACCAGCGGCAGGTGTGCCTGGCCGAACTTGCTCTGGCGAAGCAGCATGATTCCGTAGATCTCGCCGCCAATGGCGACGATCCACGAGAGTGCGGCGAAAAGGCGAAGGCGCGTGGCGGAGGACTTCTGGCCCTGCGTCGCTTGCCAATCCTTGGTAACGTCTGGCTTGTTGTCGGTCATTGACCAGATCCCCTGATATCGACACTTCTGCGGGCGCGTTAGACCAGAAGGCCAACCCACCCGGCGCAGCGTCATTGAATGAGCGTCACCTGCCTTAGCGACACCGCGAAAATGTGAGCGCCACGGCAGCCTCATCTCCACTCATAATTCATATTGCGCATGAGTGAATCCGTCCAGACCCACGCAGGCAGACGCCTATGCGGCGATTGCTCCGTTCTTCTTAATCTCTGGCTTGAACTTGACGTAGCGGACTGACAACTTACCGCCACATAAGCGCGACGTAGGGTATCTGCTCGGCAAAGATCGCTCCTGTGCAACTCCGACGTCGCATATCTGCGGTACGGATGTCAGATCAGAATGGCGGGGTGAGAGCCGACGATCGCCGATAGATGGTTGTGGAAATCGTTAGAATTCCCCAACTACCAGGCCGACTTGGTCGCGCAGATCGCGTAGCGATGCTGCGTCGAGCGTTCCAGCGCCCTGAGGAAGTTCATGTGCCGCGCCTGCGCACGATGAATTGCGCCGAGCCGGGTGTCGACCACAGGCATCTCAAAGCCAGCCTCCACCAGAAGCGCGCAGACCTCGTCCGCTTTGGCGCCATGCGAAAAGTGCAACCGTGAGAGGATGCTGCCATGGCGGTCCGCCATCACCTGATCCAGTTCGTGGACCGGCCCGACTGTCCGGCCAACGGCCCTTTCCAGGACTTGTCGCAGAGAGGTTACCCAGGTCTTACTGACGAAATCACCATCAATGATCAGCAGCCGTCCGCCAGGCTTGAGCAGCGAGAACCATTCGGCGAATGCTGCTCGCGGATCCACCAAGGTCCAGACGAGATGACGGGTGACGAGGACGTCATAGCTCTCTGCTTTTTCAAGGGTGCGCTCGGCGTCGCCGAACAGAAACCGGATGCCGCTTTCCCTCTGCGTCGCCTTTGCACGCGCGCGGGCAAGCATGGCCTCTGACCAATCGAGCCCGGTCACGGCATAACCCAGGTCGTGCATGAGATGGGATATGACCCCGGTGCCGCAAGCGAGGTCGAGCGCGCGACGCCCATCCCCGCGCCCCAAGTGCTTGAGTATCAGCCTGTGCCAGGCCAGGCGTTCGCGCGGTGAGAAGATTTCATGCCCCACCGAAAGGTCGAATGTTCCAGCGCGCGTCGACCAATAGTCGCGTATCTCGTCCCGCAGCGAATAATTGGGCTCGCCCGCCATTCCAGACCCCTTGTCGTCGAACCAGTCTGGAATGGCTCTAAAAGATATTTCTTGAGAATTGAAGTCATCTTTTATAAGCCCCTCTGGCTAATCCATTTCAAGAGAGGGCGCGATGAATTTCGGAAAGATCCCAGCAGCGACGATGGCGGCCGCTATCGTCGCTCTGTCGATGACGCTGGCCGCCAGGGCCGAAATGATTGCAGTGACCGACATCACGGGCCGCCAAGTCAAGGTGAACGTCCCTGTCGAGAGGGTAATCCTGGGTGAGGGCCGGCAGGTCTATCTCGTCGCGGCGCTCGACACCGAGGATCCGTTCAAGCGCATCGCTGGCTGGCGCGAGAATTTCAGCCAAGCGGATCCGGACAACTACGCCGCCTATCTGGAAAAATTCCCAAGGATGGCGAATATCCCCACATTCGGCGGTTTCAAGGACGGCACTTTCGACGTCGAGCAGGCAGTATCGCTCAAGCCCGACGTCATCGTGATGAACATCGAGTCGAAGCAGGCCACGGAAGACGCCGAGTATATCGAGAAACTCACCGCTGCCGGCATTCCGTTGGTTTATGTCGATTTCCGCGAGCGTCCCTTTACCAACACCGAACCCAGCATGCGCCTGTTTGGCAGGCTGTTCGGCAAGGAGCAGCGCGCCGAGGAATTCATCACCTGGCGCGCCGCCGAGATCGTGCGCGTTACCGACGTAATCGAGAAGGCCAAGCCGGAAAGGCCCAAGGTCTTCATCGAACGCGCCGGCGGCTATTCGGACGATTGCTGCATGAGCTTCGGCGACGACAATTTCGGCAAATTCGTTGAGATGGCAAGCGGTGACAACATCGCCAAAGACATCATCCCCGGCACCTTCGGCACACTCAATCCCGAACAGATCATCGCCTCCGACCCGGATCAGATCATCGTCACCGGCGGCTCGTGGGAAGCCTATGTACCGGGCGGTGCCTGGGTGGGCGTCGGCCCCGGCCGTGATGAGGCGGAGGCGGTGCGCAAGCTGAAGGCGCTGACCGAGCGGCCGGCGCTGACCGGCGTGAAGGCCGTCGAGGACGGCGCGGTGCATGCCATCTGGCATCAGTTCTACAACAGTCCTTATCAGTTCGTGGCCATCCAGCAGATGGCGAAGTGGCTGCATCCCGATCTTTTCGCCGACCTTGATCCTGAGGCGTCCTTCAGCGAGTTGCACAAGAAATTCCTGCCCATCGCATACAGGCCCGGCCACTGGGTCTCGCTGACCGATGTCGATTGAATCGACGGCCGTCAGCACCGCGCTCCACAGCACCGATGGACGAGGGCGTTACCGCGCCCTCGTCTGGCGGCGGCAGGTGATCCTTGCCGGCCTCGGCGCTGCCCTGCTCTTCAGCCTGTGCGTCGACCTTGCGGTCGGTCCCGCCCGCTACGACCTCGGCGAGGTCGTGCGGGCCCTTGTGTTCCCCGACACCGTGCCGCAGCAGGTGCGCGTGGTGCTCTGGGACATCCGCATGCCGGTGGCCCTGATGGCGATTGTCGTAGGGGCGGCGCTCGCCGTGGCCGGCGCGCAGATGCAGACCATCCTCAATAATCCGCTGGCGAGCCCCTTCACGCTCGGCATATCCGCCGCCGCGAGCTTCGGCGCCGCGCTTGCGCTTGCCTTCGGAGTGAGGCTTGTCCCCGCCGCAGTCGAGTATGTAGTGCCGATCAACGCCTTCGTGATGGCGATGCTGGCGGCCTTCCTCATTCACGTGCTGAGCGTCAAGCGCGGCGTCAGCGCGGAGACCATCGTGCTGCTCGGCATCGCGCTGGTTTTCACCTTCAACGCGCTGCTCGCGCTCGTCCAGTTTTTCGCGTCGGCGGAAGCGCTGGCGGCGGTCGTCTTCTGGACAATGGGCAGCCTCACCAAGGCCACCTGGCCTAAGGTTGCGGTCACCACATTCATTCTCCTCGCAGTCTTACCCATTTTCGCCCGGCGCGTCTGGGCGCTGACGGCGTTGAGGCTCGGTGAGGACAAGGCGGCCAGCTTCGGCGTCAAAGTCGGTCGCCTGCGGCTCGAGACGCTCATCCTGGTGAGCCTCCTCGCCGCCATTCCGGTCGCCTTCGTCGGCACCATAGGTTTTATCGGCCTCGTGGGCCCGCACATCGCGCGCATGATCATCGGCGAGGACCAACGCTTCTTCCTGCCCGCCTCGGCCCTTGCGGGCGCGCTCATCCTGTCGGCCAGCTCGGTCGTCAGCAAGTCGCTTATCCCGGGGACGGTCTTCCCGATCGGCATCGTCACCTCGCTGATCGGCATCCCCTTCTTCATCTCGCTCGTCCTCTCCAGCACGAGGCGCTCATGGTGACGATCCGGCTTGAGGCGCTCGGCGCGCGCTACGGCACGAGCCTCCGGCTTCGGGATGTGACGACCCCAGCGTTCGAGGGCGGAGACATTGTGGCCGTGATCGGTCCGAATGCCGCCGGGAAGTCGACGCTCTTCAGGCGCATCGCCGGCCTCCTGCACGGACCGGGAGCAATGCATGTCGAGGGGGCCATTCGCGGGACGAGCGGCATCTGCTACATGCCACAGGAAACGTCCGCCAACGCGGTGCTCACCGTCTATGAGTCAGTGTTGCTCGCCCGCAAGCAGGGTATGGGCTGGTCCGTGGGCGACGATGATCTGGCTCGCATCGACGAGACCCTTGCGGCGCTCGGCATCGCCGACATCGCTTTCCGCAACATTGGCGAGCTTTCCGGCGGCCAGCGGCAACTCGCCAGCCTGGCACAGACGCTGGTGCGCGAGCCGGAGGTCCTGCTGATGGACGAACCGACATCAGCACTCGATCTGTCGCGGCAGGTGGAAGTGCTCGGTCTCATGCGGGAACTTGCCAGGGCGCGAGGCATGGTCGTGCTGATCGCCCTGCACGACCTCAATCAGGCCCTGCGCTTCAGCGATCAGACAATGGTCATCGCGGACGGCCGGCTGGTCGCATGCGGGCCAACGCGGGACATCATCACCTCACATCTGCGCGGGACATTTATCATCTCAACGCGCGCATCGAGCCGTGCTCGCGCGGCATCGGCCATGTCATCGTGGATGGCGTGGCGGATGGGCGTCGGACGCTCACAATGCCGGCAGCGGAGACCGATCCGGGCTTCGGAGCAGATTCGAGGCGGCAGCCGTTCCGGCCGCGTGACGGCAACGGCATTAAGCCGGTTGATCGACGCCCGCACTGATCGACCTGGTCCTCTAACCGCTGGTTGAAGGCGACAGCGTGCTTGCATTCAACTCAAGGCGTGGCCGGCCAATCCATAGACCCAAGGCCCATTGTCTTCCCGGTTCAGAAAGCGGCGCCCCTTGGACATGGTCGTAACGGTCTCGGCAATGCCGAGGCCGCACTGCTGGAGAAACGCGGCAAACACGCCATCCTTCTCGCGGGTGTCGACACGGGCAAATCGTCCTGCCAGTCCGTTCAGATGCACGGCTGTAAGATGGACCGCGTCGAGATCGTTTCGCGCGACCATCGGGCCGATCACGTGACCACGCCCGAACTCGCGACACATGGAATAGCCGACGATCTCGCTGCCGCGGCTCAAAGTGCAGATTGAGGCATCGGCCGCGAGCAACGTGAGCAGCCTCTCGCGGTTTGTCCCAAACGCGCGGGTGTCCAGCGCCGTGATTTCCTTCAGCCTGTCGCTCGACAGCGCCTGCAATTGACCGTCCAGGGACGGCACTGTTGGGAGGATCGGTGGGACTTCACCCTGGCGCATGTATACAGTCGCCTCGGTCGTGAAACCGAGTGAGACATAAAGAGGATAGGCAGCATGGGTAGCATTGAGTGCCAAGTTGCGATCGCCGCACTGCTCGAGGACTAGGTCCATGAGCCACCGGCCGCCTCCTTGCGCTTGCGTGCGGGGCGTTGTGATCACTACGCCGATGGTGGCGAAATCGTTCCCGTGAGGAAACCACATCGCGCTGCCGAAAACGCGTCCAATACCATCAACGGCAACGATGCCCTGGCCGGCGCGACGCAGTAGGTTCCAATCCTTCGGCCGATGAGGCCAGCGGACTGAGATCGACAGCGCGTGCAGCAGCTCAACGTCGACATCATTGATGTCCCGCGCGACCAGTTCGAAGGATTTCAGGCGTACTGATCTCTGCATCTCAGTCGATCCTTCAACAAATGCGCAAGGCACGCGGTGTGACGTTGTGATCGATCGCCGTGTCGCGACATGCCTCTTTTGCCGTAGCATTATACGGGAAAGCCAGCAGGTTTCGCTGGTTCGAGGTGCTTTTTCGCAATCTTCGGCCAAAGCATGACGCAATTCGGCAGCGAACTCTGCTGCCTGCGGATACGCTGGTTGCACCCGGTGATAATGTGCGATTAGAGCGGACCGCCATGAACGTGGAAGAAATCCTCGCGACGCTGATTGGATTTCCCTCTGTTGTGGGCACGCCAAACCGCGCGATCGTCGATTGGATCCGCGACTACTGTCAGGCAGCCGGAGCCGAGGTGACGGTTCTGCCCGGTCCCGAGGGCGACCGGTCCAACCTCTTCGTGACGATCGGCCCGCGCCAGGGTCGGGGCTACATCATCTCCGGACATATGGATGTCGTGCCGGCCGGCGAGCCGGAATGGAGCTCGGATCCGTTCGTCCTGCGCCGCGAGGGCGGCAGGCTATACGGCCGCGGCACCACCGACATGAAGGGCTTCCTCGCCTGCGCATTGGCCGCGCTCCCAGGACTTGCGGCGATGAACCTGCGGCAGCCAGTTCATCTCGCATTCTCCTATGACGAAGAGGCGGGGTGCCGTGGTGTGCCGCATCTCCTGGCCGCGTTGCCGAGCTTATGCGAGAGGCCGCTTGGCGCCATTGTCGGCGAGCCGAGCAGGATGCAGCCTGTGCGCGCGCACAAGGGGAAGGCCGCCGCGCGGCTCGAGGTGATCGGGCGATCCGGCCATTCCTCACGCCCCGATCTCGGACTCAATGCTGTGCACGCCATGGCCAGCGTCATCACATACGCCGTGGTCTACGGCCAGTCCCTCGCCGACGGGCCGCTCGATGAAAATTTCGAGCCCCCATATTCTTCCTTGCAGGTGGGCGTCATCGCCGGTGGACAGGCGGTCAACATCATCCCTGGCCAATGCACAGCCGATATCGAGGTGCGCGCCGTGCCCGGCGTTTCTCCAGCCTCCCTGCTTGAGCCTGTCAAGACCCGGCTTTTCGCCCTGCGAGACAGTGGCTTCGATGTGGCGTGGCACGAGTTGAGCACCTATCCCGCCCTCGCGCCCGCGAACGGGAGCGCGCTAGCGGCCGTTCTGACCGAGCTGACGGGGCAGGAGCCGCTCACAGCCGTCAGCTTCGGCACGGAGGCCGGGCTTTACCAGCAGGCCGGCATCGACGCGATCATTTGCGGTCCTGGCGACATCGGCCGTGCCCATCGTCCCAATGAGTATATCGAGATCGGTGAACTCGCCGCTTGCCGGAAGATGATCGAGGGGCTTGGCGCGCGTCTTGCGGCCTGAAGGAAGGGCGGTCGCCATGGCGTTTCTTTTCAATTCCGATGCGGCGCGTGCTGCGGTCTTCCGCGAGATATTCGCGCGCGAGCTCCCGGATCTGGATTTCTTCCATTCCGGAGATGAGATGGAGCCGGAGAAGGTGCGCTATCTCATCACCTGGACGGTGCCGGACGAGATCTCGCGCTACCGCAATCTGGAAGTGCTGTTTTCCATCGGCGCGGGCGTCGACCAGTTCAAGCAGGACGTGGTGCCAAGCCATGTGAAGCTTGTGCGCATGGTCGAGGACGGCATCATACGCATGATGCAGGAATACGTTGCGCTCGGCGTGTTGGCGCTCCACCGCGAGATGCCCGCTTATCTTGAGCAGCAGAAAAGATGCCTCTGGAAACCGATTGCCGCTCGACAGGCGGCCGAACGCCGGGTTGGCTTTCTCGGCCTTGGCATGCTGGCCCGCGCGGCTATCGAGCGTTTGAAGCCGTTCCAGTTTCAGCTTGCCGGGTGGAGCCGCAGCGAAAAGCGGATCGAGGACGTCGCCTGCTTTCACGGCACGGACCAACTCGCGGGCTTTCTGAAGCAAACGGATATTCTCGTCTGCCTGCTCCCGCTCACGGAACAAACGCACGGCATGCTCGACGCGGAGTTCTTCCACTTACTGCCCGCCGGGGCTCAACTGCTGCATGTCGGCAGGGGTCCGCAACTGGACCAGGCCGCGCTGATCGACGCGCTCGACACCGGTCACGTATCTGCGGCGATGCTTGATGTCACCGATCCAGAACCGCTCCCGGAAGACCATCCGCTGTGGTCGCATCCGAAGGTGATGATAACGCCGCACATCGCCTCGGTGACGCAACCGCATACGGCGGCACAATCCGTCGTCGACAACATTCGGCGCCACCGCGCCGGAGAAGAACTGATCGGCCTCGTCGATCGGACACTCGGCTACTAACCAGGAATCATCACATGTCACTTCTGATCACGATCGACACAGTTCCAGACTTTGCGCCGAAGGAGGCATTACCGGCTCCGGAGCGGCTCATTTCCGGCAATCCATCCTTCAAGACTTGGGCGCAGGATGCCTCGAAAGGTGAGAAGGTTCTGACCGGCGTCTGGGAGGCGACGCCCGGCGAGACGCATTCGATCAAGGGCACTATCTACGAGTTCTGCCACATCGTCTCGGGTCTCGTAGAAATCGAGGAGAAGGGCGGTGAGACCAAGACCTACCGCGCCGGCGACAGTTTCGTGATGAAACCCGGTTTCGTCGGCGTCTGGCGCACGATCGAGACCGTACGCAAGATCTACGTCTGCGTTTATGACTGAGTTCAGTGCTCAAGGTCCGGCCGAATAGCGCGCGGCGGTTCCAGAACAATCGGCTTTTCAGGTTCCGCCTGACGCGATTCGACGCCGTCGGAGGCATAAACCTCGACGGAAAATGCGGCGGGCGGTCGACTACTGTTCGGGCCACGCCAGTGCGAATGAGGACCTCCATCCATGAAGACCTACAAGATAGCGCTGATCCCCGGCGACGGCATCGGCAAGGACGTGACGCAGGCGGCATGGCAGGTGCTGCAAGTGGCGGCTAAGCAGGGCGGTTTCGTCCTTGATGACATAAGATTCCCGTGGTCGTGCGCCTACTACCTGGAGACCGGTGCAATGATGCCGTCAGACGGCATCGATACACTCCGAAAATTCGATGCGATCTATCTCGGCGCTGTGGGCTGGTCCGCGGAAGTGCCCGACTCAGTATCGCTTCACGGACTGCTCCTGCCGATCCGGAAAGGCTTCACGCAGTACGCCAACATACGACCGCACCGGCTGTTGCCGGGCGTTCAGGGGCCCCTCCGCTCCGATGGTTTCGATATCCTGTGCATCCGTGAGAATACGGAAGGCGAATATTCCGGCGCCGGTGGGCGCGTTCATTCCGGCACGGCCGATGAGGTCGCGGTTGAGACTGCGATCTTCACGCGTACGGGTGTCGAACGGATCATCCGTTTCGGTTTCGAACAGGCGCGGGCGCGTCGCAAGAAGCTCGCATCTGTCACCAAATCCAACGCGCAGAAGCACTCCATGGTTTTCTGGGATGAGGTCACGCGCGAGGTGGCGAAAGACTATGCCGATGTGGAGGTCTCGCACTACCACATCGACGCCATTGCCGCCCGTATGGTCCTGGCGCCGGAAAGCCTCGACGTAATCGTCGCATCGAACCTTTTCGGCGACATCCTCACCGATATTGGAGCGGCCATTCAGGGAGGGCTGGGTTACGCCGCCTCCGCCAATATCAATCCCGATCGCAGCGTGCCTTCCATGTTCGAGCCGGTCCATGGTTCGGCGCCCGACATCGCGCATCTCGGCGTCGCCAATCCGATCGCCGCGATCTGGTCCGGTGCCATGATGCTCGAGCATCTGGGCGAGGGGCACGCTGCGGCGGAAGTGATGTCGGCAATCGAGTCCGCAACCGCGCGGGGGATTGGCACGATCGCAGGCAAGGACAGGACTGAAACGATCGCGCAGGCCGTGCTGGCAGGATTAAGTTGAAAGGGAAGAGGAAAAGACCATGAATGCGATGACGAAGGTTGGCATGTTCAACGATTCCGACCTTTTTCGCCAGCAGGCGCTGATTGGCGGTGTCTGGCGGGATGCGGAAACGAAGGGCGCGGTCGATGTCATTGACCCTGCCAGCCAAAGTGTTCTCGGCACCGTTCCCGCAATGGGGGAGAACGAGACGAGAGCGGCAATCGATGCCGCGGCCGAGGCCTTCAAAGGCTGGAAGAAAAGGACGCATGCCGAGCGTGCAGGATTTCTGGAACGCTGGCACGACCTCATCCGCCAGCACGAACAGGATCTCGCGCTCCTGCTGACGCTGGAACAGGGCAAGCCGCTTGCCGAGGCATTGGCGGAAATCCATTACGGCGCCTCCTTCGTGAAATGGTTCGCCGAAGAAGCTCGCCGGATCGGTGGCTCGACCATTCCGTCACCCACGGCCGGTCGCCGCATTCTGGTGCTGAAAGAACCCGTCGGCGTCTGCGCCATCATCACGCCGTGGAATTTCCCCAACGCGATGATCGCACGCAAAGTAGCACCGGCGCTGGCCGCAGGTTGTACGGTTGTCATCAAGCCGTCGGAATTTACGCCATTCTCGGCGCTGGCGCTCGGCGTTCTGGCGGAACGGGCAGGTATCCCTGCAGGCGTGATCAACATTGTGACCGGCATGCCCGTCGAAATCGGCAACGAACTGATGGCCAATCAGACGGTGCGCAAGATCTCGTTCACCGGTTCGACCCGCGTCGGTGCGCTGCTCATGCGCGGCGCGTCCGATACCATCAAGCGGCTGAGCCTGGAGCTTGGCGGCAACGCACCCTTTATCGTCTTTGACGACGCCGATCTGGATAAGGCAGTTGAAGGGGTGATCGCATCCAAGTTCCGCAATGGCGGTCAAACCTGCGTCTGCGCGAACCGGATTCTTGTGCAGGAACGCGTTTACGACGCTTTCGCCGAAAAGCTGAGCCGGCGCGTCACGCGGATGAAGGTTGGCGCAGGGACCGATGAGGGCACTGAGATCGGCCCGATGATCAACGCAGCCGCGATCGACAAGATCGAGCGTCACATCGCCGATGCTCAGGCGAAAGGCGCGCAGATCATCGCCCAAAGCGAGACGATGCCGGAGGGTAAGCAATATGCACGGCCCGTCGTGCTGGGAGAAGCTACTGCGGGGATGCTCCTGGCATCGGAAGAGACGTTCGGTCCAGTGGCGCCGCTTTTTCGCTTCGAGACGGAGGAAGAGGCCATCGCCATTGCGAACGGTACGCCGTTCGGCCTTGCCGCCTACTTCTACACCGACAACCTCAAGCGCTCATGGCGTGTTGCCGAGGCGCTGGAGTTCGGTATGGTCGGGCTCAACACAGGCATGATCTCTACCGAGGTTGCGCCTTTCGGCGGTGTCAAGCAATCGGGAGTGGGGCGCGAAGGATCGCAGCTCGGCATCGAGGAATATCTCGAGGTCAAGGCGCTTCATGTTGGCGGGCTTAACTAGTTATCTTGCACGCAGGTGGAAACACTTGCAGCCCTAAAGCGTTGGAACCACAAGAAAGGGGCGGTGAAAACCGCCCCTTTCTCTATCGCGACCAGTGATTATTAACGTCTGGGAGTGCCTCAGCCTGAAAGTTAGGCGAATTCCCGAACAGGCTCCAGCCCGACGGCGCCGGCCAAACCGCCGATATCCTTGATTTCGGTATATTCGTAGAAGGGGTTCGCAGGTTCATGGCCGCGGTTCACCCAGACCTTGCTCTTGATGCCAAGATCATAGGCGGTCATGAGATCGTAGCGGAATGAAGACGACACATGTGTGATGTCCTCCGGGCCGCAGCCTAGCTTCTCGAGCATATATTCGAAGCCCTTCATCTGCGGCTTGTAGGCGCCGGTCTCCTCGGCCGTGATGACCATGTGAAAGGGTGCGCCGAGTTTCTCCACATTCGACATGATCAGGCTCTTCATGGAGTTCGACAGGATCACCAGCGGAATCTCCTTGGCGACCTTGGCCAGGCCCGCCGGGACATCCGGGTGCGGACCCCATGTCGGCACTTCCGCATAGATGCGTTGGGCATCTTCGGGCCGGAATGCGACGCCGTTGCGCTTGCAGGTCCGTTCCACGGAATTGTGCACGACCTCGCTGTACGGCTTCCAGGCGCCAAGAACCTCGTCGAGGCGATAGGCCGAGAAATCCTTGATGAACTGCGCCATCCCAGCTGGGGAGAGCTGCGCGCCGTATACGCGTCTCGCCGCACCGGCCATGTCGAAGTTGGTCAGCGTACCATAGCAGTCGAAGGTGATGTATTTCGGTCTGAACTGGGTCATGGGCGTCGATCCTTCCAATCCTGTCGGCACCGCGTGCCTTTAACAGCAAGGATCATAATGAGGACCGCAGAAGACTAGTCGCCGCATTCGATGCGCCCTGAAGCAGATTGTTTTGTATTGCGTGAGAGCTTTGGCAGAGAGTTGCGCCTGAGTTCGTTTCGAGCTTCGGCGGAGCGCGATCCTTCAGCCGCGCGTCGGCATAAGATGCGGCGCCGGCGACAAAGGAAAGTCAAAACGCCCATCGCTCAGGTTCTGGTCGGGAGGAACTGCTGTCCGCGGCGGGCTATCTTCGGCCTAGGCGAATTCAGGCCCGAAATGAACCGTGACCGCGCAGCAGATCACGCTGGAAAACGAGCTGAAGGACGAAACCGCACCACACCGGACTTACGCTCTCGTAAGTCAGGCACTACGCTGAATCGGAGGAAGCAAATGCTGGCAAACTCACTGATCGAACTCGATCGCGCACATCTGGTTCACCCGTTTTCATGCTATCGGAGCCACGAGGAGACGGGCGTGCGGGTGCTCAAATCCGCCAAAGGCGCAACCGTGACCGATGCAAGCGGGAAAACCCTGCTGGACGGATTCGCCGGTCTATGGTGTGTAAATATCGGATATGGCCAGGAAAGCGTCATTGAAGCAGCGACAAAGCAGCTAAGAGAGCTTCCCTATGCGACGGGATATTTCGGGTTGGGATCCGAGCCTGCCATTCGCCTTGCTGCCAGGCTTGCCGAGCTGGCGCCCGGCGATTTGAACCATGTCTATTTCACGCTTGGCGGCTCCGACGCAGTCGACAGTACGATCCGCTTCATTCGCTATTACTACCATGCCAAGGGTACGCCGCAAAAGGACCAGTTCATCTCCGTGGAGCACGGCTACCATGGATCCTCGACGGCAGGGTCAGGTCTGACCGCGATCCCGGCTTTTCACGCGGGTTTCGGCGTGCCTTACGACTGGCAGCACAAGATTCCCTCGCACTACGCCTATCGCAATCCAGTCGGTTCCGATCCGCAGGCGATCATCGGCGCATCGGTCGCGGCCCTGCGGGCCAAAATTGCAGAACTCGGCGCGGGCCGCGTTGCGGCCTTCTACGCCGAACCCATCCAGGGTTCGGGCGGTGTCCTCGTTCCACCGACAGGTTGGCTGAAGGCTCTGCACGCCGTGTGCAAGGAACACGACATTCTGTTCATTGCCGACGAAGTTATCACTGCCTTTGGCCGCACAGGCCCTCTCTTCGCCTGTGAGGAAGACGAGGTCGTGCCGGATTTCATGACCACGGCGAAGGGACTGACCTCGGGCTACGTGCCGATGGGCGCCGTCTTCATGTCGGACCATGTGTACAATACGATCGCGGACGGAGCCGGCAAAGCGGCTGTCGGCCATGGCTATACCTATTCGGCCCATCCCGTGAGCGCGGCGGTCGGGCTCGAATGTCTGCGTCTCTATGAAGATGGCCTGCTCGAGAATGGGCGGAAGGTGGGGAAGCGGTTGATGGAAGGCCTTCGCTCGCTCGCCGACCACCCGCTGGTTGGCGACATTCGCGGTCGCGGCATGCTGGCAGCAATCGAGTTGGTCACCGACAAGGCACGCAAGACACCGCTGCCGGCGGCGGCCGATCCGGGGCGCCGCATCTTCGAGCGCGCGTGGGCAAACGGCCTTGTCATCCGTGCCTTCAACAGCGGCATCCTCGGCTTTGCGCCGCCGCTCTGCTGCACCGAGGACGATATTGATGAAATCCTTGAACGCACGCGGATGACGCTGGACCAAACCCTCGAAGATAAGGACGTGCGGGCAGCGATGAAGGCATGATCAGCGGGCGCATTGCATTGACCAGGGCTAAACTCACGCCGCCCGGGTCTTTCGCATGTGTCCCGGCCTAAGTATCAGCCCAGACGCTTCTTTCTCCGCTGTACGAACGCTTGGCTCGGCGTCACCGAGGCTTCACGTCTGCCACTTGCCAAACCTGGTCAGCGGCGCACCCACTGATCGACTTTTGCCCCTGTCACCCATCGCGCAGCAAAGATGATGGTCGGGCGATTTGTCTCCACGAATCGTCGACCTCGCATCGGCCATTCTGAAGCTCAGCGAGGTCGATCGTGACTCGTTGCACGGCGAGTTCGGGTCTCTTCGGCCTGGAGCCCGCCATTGAGACAATTCCCGCCCGCTCAAGGGCCGCCAAGGAGCGGGATACGTTCGGCTGCGGACGCGCCGCCAACCTGCACAGCTCCGTGATGCTTTGCGGTCGATACCGATGGATCAGCGCCACCAGCCGACAATTCTCAGGGGTCAACGCCCGCAGAATCTCTTCCGGCGCACACGACTGAGCCATTGGTTCAGGGACCACCCGGCCCCCTGAGCCGTCGCCGCCGCCATCACTGTCGTGCGTGTTTTCCTAAGTAAGAGTGCTTTCCAGGTGAACAATGGCCTCGAGGAAAGACGGAAATGCCTCTTTTACCCTGTCGAGGCTTTCCTGCACCTTGTCGGTTTTCAGGTCAAAACCGTACCGATGCCTCACCAGGTGACGGAATCCGTTTAACTCACTCAAGGACTGATAAAGCTCGGGGTCGAGCACAGCCGGTCGGATGCCTGCAATTTCCGCCGACATCTGATCGAGCACGTCCTGGTGCATCGTAGGCCCTTGGAGAACGAGGCCGTCTATATCGTTGGAGAGGCTGAGCAGGATGTCCTCGATGCTGTTGTAGACATTGTGGACTCCCAGCGAACTGCTGCGATCGCGCCCCATTTGCCGAGTGACAGCTCACTCCGATTCGCCAGATATTCCTCGCTTGCTGCAGTTCCTTCGCAGCGCGGTCGATTTTTGGCGACAGTTTTGCGAACGCCGGATGCTTAAACGCTGCCATTAAGCAATTCCTGCACTCGTTCGGACGAAACGTCTGAGGCAAAGATCAGGTCATAAGGAATGTTCGTTCCCCGAAGCTGGTCTGCGACCAAGCGCTCCACCATGGCCCGGCGCGCGGGATCAGTGCGTCCGTGCACCAGCAGATCTACGTCAGAGTGGACGCGGAAACGGTTTTTCGCGAGGGATCCGACAACAGAGATATCGACGCCGCGGGCTTTGGCGTTCCGGAGAATACGCGATACACAGGCTTGCGCAGTCATCCGGCGATCGTCAGCTCTTCGGTGGATCAAAGTGTCAATCTTGTTCATCTTTTCGCCTCTTGCCTTTGCTCCAACTGTGACCCGAGGCGAGATTGTCGCAACTCCGCAAGCTGTGCGCGCTACCTGCCTATACAGTTCATATTCAAGCCATTTGACGACAGGGTGGCAATGACGGCCTCCCCCGAAACGTGACATCGTCATTCGACAAATGCCGCGCGCAACAAGATGGAGCTTGGCACGAGCGCCCGCCGCTTGAGGACCGAGCCGGAGCTGCATTCTCATTTGTCGAAAATGATGTCGAGAGGCAAATGGGATTTCACAATCGGTGACTTCAGCACGACGAAGCTGAAATATTTGTCGATTCCGATATCCAATTCGATCATGCGCTCCATAATCGTCTGGTACTCGCTGATGCCTGCTGTGACAAACTTCACAAGATAGTCGTATCCGCCTGAAACCAGATGGCATTCGATGACCGAATCGACTTTCTGAATTGCGGTAAGAAATCTCGCGAAGTCGTTCTGTTGATGGTGCTTGAGCGTGACTTCGGTGAAGATCGTTAGAGTCTGTCCGAGCTTGGACACATCGATCTGGGCGGAATAGCCGGTGATGAAGCCTTCCGCCTGAAGCTTCTTCACCCGCATCAGGCAAGGGCTCGGCGAAAGGTTGACAAGGTCGGCAAGCTCGACATTCGTGACTCGCCCGTTCTTTTGCAGTTGGGATAAGATCTTGATGTCGATCTTGTCGAGCTTCATTGGAAACCTGTCACATGTTCGAACCGCGGATCGCTCGGCAGACGGCGTCTGTCACTTCCTGCGTGGTCGCTGTCCCTCCCACGTCCGGCGTCAGCACGCCTTCACTAGTCACCGTTTCCACAGCGCTCATCAACCGCACGGCCGCTGCGCTCTCGCCCAGATGTTCGAGCATCTGGGCAGCGGTCCAGAAGGTGGCGACCGGGTTGGCAATACCCTTGCCGGCGATGTCGAATGCCGAGCCGTGAATTGGCTCGAACATCGAGGGATAGCGACGCTCGGGATCAATGTTGGCGGTCGGTGCAACGCCGAGACTGCCCGCGAGCGCGCCTGCAAGGTCCGACAATATGTCGGCGTGAAGATTAGTGGCGACGATCGTATCGAGGCTCCGAGGTTTCAACGTCATACGCACTGTCGTAGCATCGACTAGCATCTTGTCCCACACGACGTCAGGGAACTCTTGCGCCACCTCGGCTGCGATTTCGTCCCACATTACCATGCCGTGACGCTGAGCGTTGGATTTCGTAACCACTGTCAGGAGCTTTCGCGGCCGTGACTGCGCCAGCCGGAATGCATAGCGCATGATGCGGGTGACGCCGACGCGCGTGAAGATCGCGACCTCGGTTCCGACCTCCTCAGGGAGGCCGCGATGGGCGCGGCCGCCGTGGCCCGAATACTCGCCCTCGGAATTCTCCCGCACGATCACCCAATCCAGATCGCCAGGGCCAACGCCCGCCAGCGGAGAAACAATCCCGGGCAATATTCTTGTCGGCCGCACGTTCGCGTATTGATCAAAGCCTTGGCAAATCGGCAGCCGGAGGCCCCAGAGCGTGATATCGTCGGGCAGGTCGGGAGCGCCTACCGCGCCAAAGAAGATGGCGTCGAAGCGCTTCAGTTGCGCCACGCCATCTTCGGGCATCATCCGACCATGGGCCTTGTAGTAATCCGAGCCCCAGTCGAAGTGCTGGACGCGCAGCTTGAAGTCGCCGCAGCGTTGCTGCAGCGCCTCAAGCGCCTGGAGACCTGCGGCAATGACCTCTGGCCCGATTCCGTCGGCAGGAATGGCGGCAATCTCATATTCGCGCATCGTCAGTTCCCTGTTTTTGGTGCTGGCCGCATCGTGCCTCAATCTCGTGTGCGACCGATTGTACCTTGGCAAGACGGTCTTCTCAGAATTCAGCGACCTTGCCCCACGCAGCGGTCTTCAGACGCTCGGGCCTATAAGGACGCGGATCGACAATAGGCTCGCTGCCTGTGATGATGTCGGCGATCATATGCCCCGCGCCGGGGCCAATCCCGAAGCCGTGACCGCTGAATCCCGCCGCCAGGATGAAGCCCGGAATCCCCTCCACTTCGCCGACTGCGGGAATGCCGTCGGGTGTACTGTCGATATAACCCGCCCACACATCGGAGATCGCCACCCGCTGGAGTTCGGGGATCAATTCGCAGGCTCTCCGATATGTCAGCCGAATCTGCCCCATGTCGGGCTTCGGGTCGAGAATCCGGTTCCTTTCCATTGGCGTGATCTCGTCGAGGGTCCATTTGCGCAGGCTTTCGTGGCCCTGACGCCAGCCCTCGAAGGCGCCCGGGGCGAGATTGCGCCAGCGGCGGGCGAACATAGGTACAAACTCGCGGCTGAACCTGAACTGTTGCGGCGTTGGATCGACACGCGCCCGCCCGCTGATCGCCAGCGTGTATCCACCGTTGCTGCGCCGCGTCAGAGAGATGCGAGCGGTATGCAGGGCATCTGGCAGACCGTTTGCGCCTGGCGCCACGGCCAGAATGGACTGACGCACGGCAGCTTGCGGAAAACGCACACCGAGCTGGTTGCAGAAGGAAGACGCCCACGCGCCCCCGGCCATGACCACGGTCTTTGTCCGGATGCTACCCGCTTCGGTCACGACAGCGCTCACCCGGCCGGCGCTCAATTCCAGCCCGCGCGCCGCGCAGTGCTGATGTACGGTGCCTCCCGCCGCCATGATGCCGCGCGCTGCAACCGGCACTGCCTTGGAAGGGTCCGCCGTTCCGTCGGTTGGCGAGAACACGCCACCTTTCCATTTGCGGCGCGTCGCTCTGCCCCGTTCGGTGGCTTCTTCCGCGCTCAGCATGTGCGTGGTGACGCCGACCGTTCTCGCAAAATCGCGCCACTTCGCCCAGCCTGCCAGCTCATTTTCGTCTTGTGAGAGATAGAGGAGCCCGCAGCGGCGAAAGCCGGTGTCTTGGCCGGTCTCCTGTGCTACCTTCTCCCAGAGGTCGAGGCTCTTGGTCGCCATCGGCAGCTCACGCGCATCGCGGTTCTGCTGGCGGCACCAACCCCAGTTGCGGCTGGACTGCTCGGCCGCGATACGCCCCTTCTCGACCAGGGCGACCTTGAGGCCGCGGCGCGCCAGATAGTAAGCGCTGAACACGCCCACCACCCCGCCGCCGATGACGACGACGTCCGCCTCGCGAGGGAGGGAAGGGCTGCAGTCGATGTGCATGAGCGGCGCGGGCATGGATGGGACTCCGGTAATTTGAACCATCCTAACCTGCCGCCCGCAGAGGCAGACTGCGGAGTTTGTGCCTGGACGGAATTTCCTGCGTTTAGCAGCCCCCAGGACAGGCAATTATTGCGCTAAGAGCTCGCTGCGTGGGCAAGCTGGAGTACATTTCATGCAGTCGCGTCATCTGCGGCATGGGCGGCATACGGCGCAGTCGTCGACCTTGATCGGCAGCGCCTTGGCCGACATTGCGATGGGCCGCACGGTCACCAATCCGTTTGGGCGCCATGGCCCGCAAATGGTGTCGATGTACACCGGAAATCTTTGGTCCTATCCCTCATGGCCACGTATTGCCGAATAAAGGATATGGTTGCCTGATCCCGGTTTCCGCGCCGAAACGGGAACAGAGTGAAATGCCGAACTGGATGTTCTTTTCAGAAGTTCCTGCCGCGCGAGGGCCAAGTTTCGAAGACTCTGCGGAAACAGAACAGTCAGACTGGCTGCAAGAGCGGAGCAACCCTTCCTTTTGGCAGGCAGGCTCCAGAGGACATTCGACAGGCAAGGCTTGCTCCTTCGGAGAGTTCTCCAAGAAAAAGGGAACAGAGTCCGGTACACGGATCGGATTTCATAAGGGAGCCGCCAGGATGAGCAGACCCCGTCTCTCGCAGCCTCAGCGCGCGAAGCGCCGAGAACGCCGGACTACGGCCGCTAGGGTGAGGCGCTTCTGCTCAAAGGGCGATGAAGCGGTCCGCAACAGGGTGGACGCGCTCGGTTGAAAGGGGAGGTGATCTCGATGATCGCAAGCATCCAGGCTGTAGCCCCCCACGATGTGGCGCTTTCGGTGCGCGACCTCACAGTGAATTTGCCGCAAGGCATGGAACGGACCCATGCTGTCAAGGATATTTCCTTCGATCTGAAACGCGGCCAGATCCTTTGCATCATAGGCGAGTCCGGATCGGGTAAGTCGGTGACGGCGAACGCGATCATGGGGCTTCTGCCGAAGGTGATCCGGCTCTCATCGGGTGTCATCCAGCTGGAAGGGATGAACATCGTCGGCATGTCGCCAGACAAGCTGCGCAACCTGCGTGGACGGGTCGTGTCGATGATCTTTCAGGACCCGCTCTCGGCGCTCAATCCCCTGATGACGGTGGGCGCGCAGATTGACGAGGTCATGGCAGCGCACGGCTTCGGCACGCCACAAACCTGTCGCAACCGCGCAATCGAACTGCTCACTGAAGTAGGCCTGCCAGATCCCGAACTCATGTATTACCAGTACCCGTTCCGGCTTTCGGGCGGGCAGCGGCAGCGCGTCATGATCGCCATGGCCTTGGCGCTTGAGCCGACGGTGCTGATTGCCGATGAGCCGACCACCGCGCTCGACGTCACCACCCAGGCTCAGATCCTGCAACTGATCCGTGACATTCAGCGGCGCAAGGGCATGAGCGTGATGTTCATCACCCACGATTTCGGCGTGGTGGCCGAGATCGCCGACAGCGTCGTGGTGATGGAAAAGGGCCATGTCGTCGAACAAGGCAGCGCCGAGCAGGTGTTGAAGTCGCCCAAGCACCCTTATACCCAGCGCCTGATCGCAGCCGTACCGCATTTGACCGGCGAAGATCGCCCCCGTCCGGACGCTGCCAGCAAGGAGCCGATCCTGAAGGTTGAGGGTCTGGTGAAGACCTATCGCGGTGGCAGCGCGCTGTTCGGCGCGCAACGGACTGTGACAGCGGTCAACGAGGTTTCGTTCGAACTGGCGCCCGGCCGCACGCTTGGGGTCGTAGGCGAGAGCGGTTCGGGGAAATCGTCGCTGGGCCGGCTGCTGATCAAGCTGCTGGACAATGACGGCGGCGAGATCTTGTTTCAAGGCTGTGACATAGCCAAGCTTTCCGAAGCGAAGTTCCGCCCGCTTCGACCGCGGATCCAGATGATCTTCCAGGATCCCTTCGCTTCTCTGAACCCACGCTCGACGGTCGGTCACATCATGACGGTAGGCCCGCTGGCGCACGGGATGCCTTATGTCCAAGCGCGCGATGAAGCGCGTGCGCTTCTGGCCCATGTCGGTCTCGATGCCGGCGCTTTTGGCCGCTACCCGCACGAGTTCTCGGGTGGGCAACGCCAGCGCATCGGCATCGCTCGTGCGCTGATGTTCAAGCCGAAGCTGTTGATTGCCGACGAGGCGGTCTCCGCACTCGACGTGTCGATCCAGGCACAGATCCTGCAGCTTCTGGACCAGATCCAGCGCGAGACGGGCGTGTCGATGGTCTTCATCACGCACGACCTGCGCGTCGCCAGCCAGATCTGCGACGAAATCGCAGTGATGCAGAAGGGCCGGATCGTCGAGCGCGGACCGCCCTCGCAAATATTCCTGAACCCGCAAGCAGCCTACACGCGCCAACTGGTAGCGGCGATTCCAGGAGAGCGGCCGGGCAATGCCCGTCCAGTAGCAGCAAACGCATAAGAAATAACAAGAGAGGAACTACCATGACCAAAAATTCATCGACTACGTCCAACTACTCGAGGCGCGAAGCGCTGCGACTGATGGCGATAGGTGGGGCTGCAGGCCTCATCGCGCCCAATCTGTTGGGCAAGCCCGCCTTTGCCAAGACCCCTCCGGCAGGGCCGGCCGGGCGCGTCGTCGTCGGCCTCTCCCAAGAGCCGACCGTGTTCAATCCGCTGATGGCGCATATCGAAGTCGATGACGCGATCCATTTCTCGGTTTTCGACGCGCTGGTCCGCATGGATCCCCAAGGTGGCCTACATCCAAACCTCGCGGCCGAGGTGCCAAGCCAGAAGAGCGGCGGCATTTCGGAGGACGGTCTCAACTGGCGCATCCGGTTGCGTGACAATGCCCGCTGGCACGACGGTGAGCCCTTCACGGCCGAAGACGTGAAATTCACCCTTGAGCTCATCACGAACCCGAAGTTTCGGGCTTGGCGCACGAGCGGCCATTCGCTCGTGCAGGACATCACAGTGGTTTCGCCCACCGAGATCACATGGCGGATGAAGGAGGCCTTCGCGCCCTATCTTTCGTTCTTGGCCGAAACCTTCATCGTGCCCAAGCACATTCTGGGGAAAGAAGCCGATCCGAATACAGCCGCGTTCAACCAGGCGCCGGTCGGCACCGGAGCATTCAAATGGGGCCAGCGTGTTGCGGGCGATCATATCGAGCTCGTCGCCAATCCTGAGTACGCCGGCGAAGGTCCCTATGTCGAGCAGCTCATCTTCAAATACATCCCCGACATGACCGTGCTCTACACTCAGTTCAAGAGCGGCGACGTGGACCTTGTCGATCAGTCGTTCATCACCGCCGACCATTATACTGAAGCCCGCGAACTACCAGATCGCGTAGTGACACTGGAGACAGGGGCATCCCTGGAGTCGATCTACCTCAATTTGGGCCGCCCGCAGTTCAAGGACCTGGCAGTGCGCCAGGCGCTCTACGCCGCGTTGGACAGGAAGGCGATTGTCGACACGATCTATTACGGGGTGGGTACCCTCACCGAGACCTTCATGCCGAAGGAGTCCTACTACTATGACCCGAACCTGCCGGTTCAGGAATTCAATCTGGACCGGGCGCGCCAAATCCTTGATGAGGCCGGGTGGGTGCCGGGGCCGGATGGAATCCGGGCCAAGGATGGGGTGCGACTGTCCTTCTCCAACTCGACAACTTCCGGCAACAACCTGCGCGAGCAGACGCAGCAGTTCCTGCAGCAGACGTTTGCCGAGATAGGCGTCGAGATGACCATCTCGAATTTGCCGGCTGCAGTCATGTGGGGCGAGTTCTGGCTGAAATCGCAATTCGACACCGCCATGGTGGGCGTCACCTATCTGATTGCCGCCGACCCCGACGCCACAAACCGGCTCCATACGAAGGCAATCGCCGCTCAAGGCGGACACGGTTCGAACACCGGGCAATATTCCAATCCTGAGGTCGATGCCCTGCTCGAAAAGGGTGCTCGCAGCTTCGATCCGGAAGAACGGCGCGCGATCTATAATCGTGTGCAGGAAGTCGTGCGCCACGATCTGCCCTTCCTGCCGCTGTTCGCGTACACAATCGTCCTCGGGCGCAAGAAGGGGCTGGACGGCTTCGAGCCCAACGCCAACACCCGCACCGCGTCGTGGAATGCCGCGGCCTGGAAGTGGAAGGCCTAGACGCAGTTGCCGCCGCCCAGCCCGATTCCGCCGCGGCGGCGGCAACAGACTAAAATCATCAACCCACAATGGAGGGACTCGAATGCGCGGCTTCCTGCTCAATCGCCTCTTGCAGAGCCTGGTGCTGCTTGTGATCGTTTCGATCATCGGCTTCGGCATTCTGAATCTCCTTCCCGGCGGCCCGCTAGCCCAATTCGGGCTTGATCCCGGAATGACCCAGCAGGATATCGAGCGTCTCAAGGGGCTGCTGGGCCTCGATCGCCCTATATGGATCCAATATCTGGACTGGGCATGGCGGCTGGTGCGGGGCGACTGGGGTCACTCCTTCCGCGACGGAGCGCCGGTCTTGGAGGTCATCGGCAGCCATCTCTTTGCCACGCTGCTGCTGATGGGTTCCTCAACCGTGATTGCAATCTCCATTGGCGCCTGGATCGGAATCCGCGGCGCCACGCGCCGCTACTCGCTGTTCGACTATCTTGCAACTGTCGGCGCCATGGTCGCGTTGTCGGTCCCCACCTTCTGGTTCGGACTCGTCGGCATCTACGTCTTTTCCCTGAAGCTGGGCTGGCTGCCCGCGGGCAATATGTCCGAGATCGGCGATGCCTCGATCCTGGGCTATCTCCACCATCTGATCCTGCCAAGTATCGTGCTGTCGCTGGTCCATGTCGCGATCTGGAGCCGCTACATGCGGACGGCGACTCTCGACGCCATTAGCCAGGATTTCGTCAAGACGGCCCGGGCCAAAGGCTTGAGTGAACGCCGGATTCTGATGAAGCATGTCGTCGGCAACGCACTTTTGCCGATGATTACCTTGGCTGGGATGCAGCTTCCCAGCGTCCTCACCGGCGCACTCGTGACCGAAACCGTCTTTACCTGGCCAGGAATGGGACGGTTGTTCCTCGATAGCCTTGGTTACAGCGACTATCCGGTTGTGATGGGGCTACTGATGTTCTCCGCCATCCTCGTTCTGCTTGGAAACCTGATCGCCGACATTGTCGTCGCTATTGTCGATCCGCGCATTCGCCTGGCTTGAGCGCGCAACTTCCCCGACAGGAGACAGCCGATATGACCGCTCTCACCGCAAATGCAGCTCCAAGCCGATGGAGAAACAACCGTGCGGCACTTCGTTTCATGCGGCATCGCTTGGCGCTGCTTGGGTTGGCGATGATCATCTTCCTGAGCCTTGCTTGCGTCCTCGGCCCCCATCTCCTGCCTTATGACTCACTGTACATCGATCTGCGGGCCCGCTTTGCCCCTCCGCTGACGGACTACCACTTTCTAGGTACCGATCCGCTTGGCCGCGACGTGGCGGCAAGGCTTTTGATGGCGGGACGAATCTCGCTGCTGGTGGGTTTCTTTGCCATGGTTTTGTCGACGCTCATCGGCACGCTGGTCGGCGTAATTGCCGGCTATCGCGGCGGCTGGGTCGGGGCCATGCTGATGCGCACGGTCGATGGTTTCCTGTCATTCCCATCGATCTTTCTGCTGCTGGCGCTGGCTGCCGCACTGAAGCCCAGTCCTGTGATGATCACCGTCATTATCGCCCTCACCAGTTGGATGGAGGTTGCCCGCATAGTCGAAGCGGAAGTCCGCTCGTTACGAGAACGCGAGTTCGTCCTGGCCGGGCGAATGGTGGGATTGAGTGGCACCCACATCATGTTCCGCGAGATACTGCCCAACGCCATGGGGCCGATTATCGTTGCTTCCACCTTGACGGTCGCGCGCGCCATTCTCATGGAAGCCTACATCAGTTTCCTCGGCTACGGGATCCAGCCGCCACTGCCCAGCTGGGGCAACATGCTCAACGGCGCCCAGCAATATCTGGGCAGCGCACCCTGGCTGGCAATCATTCCCGGAGCTGCAATCACGATCGCGGTAACCAGTTTCAACTTCATCGGTGACGGGCTGCGTGATGCGCTCGACGTCCGAGACGACCACATCTGAAGTTTCACCGACCGTAGATCACCCCAGCGAGAAGTCAGCCCCGTGCAAGAGCCTCATATCGCCGACAAGAACACACCCTACTGGTGGGAAGCAGCGCCCGTCATGCCGCTGCCGCGGCAGCCCCTCGCAAAGAAGCTTGACGTGGCAATCGTCGGCGCCGGTTATGCCGGTCTTTCGGCCGGGCTTGTGCTGGTGCGCGAAGGACGCTCGGTCGCAGCTTTTGACGCAATGAATCCGGGCGAGGGTGCTTCCACCCGCAACGGCGGGATTACGAGCGCGAGCATCCGGCCCGACTATGCTACGATCACCCGGCGCTTCGGGGAAGAGAAAGCCATGGCGATCGAGGCCGAGGGAAAGGTCGCACGCGAATTCCTCTACGACTTCATCAAGACCGAAGGGCTCGACTGCGACTTCCGACTGGTTGGCCAATTCAAGGGCGCTTTCGGATATGAACAGTATGAGAAGATGGCGCGCGGCGCCGAGACGCTGGCGAAGAAACTGGGGATCGAGTCCTACGCGGTTCCGCATGCCGAGCAGCGAAGTTATATCGGCACCGACTTCTACCGCGGCGGAACCGTTCGGATGGACATTGGCGGGCTGCACCCCGCAAAATTCCATGCTGAGCTCCTTCGGGTGGCGCTCGCATCCGGGTTGACGGTCCATTCGCATACAGTGGTCAAGTCGATGGAGAGGAACGGTTCGGGGTTCCGCGTCGCGACTTCGGCGGGGACGGTGGACGCACGGCAGGTTCTGGTCTGTACCAACGGCTATACCGACGGCGCTGCTCCCTTCCTGCGCCGCCGCCTGGTTCCGGTCCGCAGCCGGATCATCGTCACCGAGGAACTTGCGCCCGATGTCATGGCGCAACTGATGCCGAAGCTGATGACGGTCACCGAGAACCGGCAACTCGGTTTCTATTATCGTCCCTCGCCCGACGGAAAACGTATCCTGCTGGGGGGCCGTGACAGTTCCCGCTTCGGCGATCCGGCGGCGCCGAAACTTCTCCTTCGCAAGGGCCTGGTGAACCTTTTCCCGGAGTTGGAGAACGTGCGCCTTTCGCATTGCTGGTTCGGCAATGTGGCGATGAACCGAGACATGCTGCCCCGCATCTTCGAGAAGGACGGCGTGGTCTATGCAACTGGCTTCTGCGGTTCGGGCGTGGTCTGGGCGCCATGGATTGGCATGCGTGCGGCCCACAAGTTGATGGGGCATGGCGAGCAGTCGCGCACTGCGTTCGACTTTCGACCGCCTTCGGCCGTCCCGCTCTATCGTGGCAATCCGTGGTTCATGCCGGCGATTATCCAGGGCTATCGGTTGCAGGACCGTCTCGCCTTCTGGCGCGCCAGACGCTAGTCGCCGACATCGGGCGATCCGTGGTTCATGCGGGCACCCCTTTGGCGCGCCCGCCGCTGATACGACTGCAGGATCGCGCGCGGCCACCTTGTTGCCGTGTCGAAAAATCTGTCGGGACTGGGGACTCGGTGCGAAAACTGATCAGCGGTGGGACGCCTTTGCGCGGATCAGCGCGTCGGCCATGTAGAGGTCCTGCAGGGAGATGCCGGAACTGTCGAAGACCGTGATCTCATTGTCGAAGTGGCGTCCGAGCGCACGCCTTTCAACAACGTCGCCGATTGGTGTTACCGCAAGCACGCCGGCGTCGATTTCGTCGCGCACGTGTTGGAACTCGCCGATCTGGACGGACTGGGAAAGCAGATCACAAAACAGACGTGCCTTGCGAAACAATTCGCTCGGCAATTCGCGTTTGCCCGGAGCATCCGACCCGATGCTGACGATATGGGTTCCGGGTCCCACCCAAGCGGCATCGAACAGCGGTTCGCGTGCGGGTGTCGCCGTCACCACGATGTCGGCCGTGCGCACGGCTTCTTCCGGCAAGGCAGCGCGCGCCTTCAGTCCCCTTTCGCCGATCTGATCGACAAAAGCGTCGCGCCGCGGCGAAGGCCGGGCCACCAGCACTGTTTCGATTGGGCGGATGCGTGCCAGCGCCATCACTTCGAAGCTCGCCTGGTTGCCGGCCCCGAAGATCGCCAGCACCTTGGCTTGCTTGCGCGCAAGAAGATCGGCCGCAACCGCGTCGGCGGCGGCCGTCCTGTAGGCGTTGACCTTCCCGGCCTCGACTACGGCACCGAGCCGACCTGTATGCTGATCGAGCAGCACGATGCTCGAGTTGTGGCGGGGAAGGCCACGTGCCGGGTTGCCCGACCAGAAGGAGCCAATTTTCACGCCGGTCAGCTCGCCCGACGAACCGGATTTGATTGAGAAGGTATTGGTCACCTCCTGTGTGCGCCCGAGAACAGCCGGAAAGACCCAGCTCTGCCGCGATGCTGCCGCCACGAGAGCCTCGCGCGCCGCCTCGAAAGCAAGTTCATGTGTGACGAGGGCGGCTGACTCCTCTTCGCTGATGTAGATCATCCAAAATTCCTCCTGGGCATCGCCGATCGGGCAACCACGAAGCTGCGATTCAAGGTGCCAGGTATTCCTCGCCCGATTTGCGCGATTTGGCATGCCGAGGAACTGCATAAAACGAATAATACCGCTGATTTGAAGGGGCAAAACAGCAGCGAAATCTGTCCGCCGGGCGCGACCCTAAGATCCGACGTCAATCCGACTCTGGATCAACTGACAGCGTTGCACCTTATGGCCTTTGAGCATGACAGAGATATCGTCAGCGCCCCGATCGAGCTGATGGAATTGGAAACCCGCCATTTGCCGGGCGCACTGAAGCTGTCGCAGGAGATGGCCTGGCCCTACCGTCAGGAGGATTGGGAATTTGCCCTGATGGTCGGCAATGGCCTGGTCCTTGAGCGGGCAGGACAGGTGATTGGCACGGCCATGTCCTGGAATTACGGACAGTCCTATGCCTCGGTCGGGATGATCATAGTTACTGGCTCCGCGCAAGGCGGTGGCAACGGCGCCCGGCTCTTTGATGGATTGCTTGAGGCGACACTCGGTCGCAACCTGCTGCTCAACTCAACCGAAGAGGGGCTGGCGCTCTACAAGCGACGCGGCTTCACTGCCTGGGGCACGGTGCTTCAGCACCAGGGCTCGCTGGCTGTCACCGTGACGCGGAGTACCCGCGACGACGTCCGTCAAGCGACAGCCTCTGACCTAGCGGCGATCCAGGCCTTCGACGAACGGGCCACAGGCATGCCCCGGCTGGCGATGGTGGCTGCGCTCGCCGATGTGGGCAACGCATTGGTCATCGAGCGTAGGGGACGGATTGCAGGCTACGCTGTCGCGAGGAGGTTTGGCCGCGGCTATGTCGTCGGCCCTTGTGCAGCCGAGAGCGACCACGACGCGCGGCTTCTGATCCTGGCCCAGCTTTCGAAGCTTCACAATCAATTCGTTCGCATCGACGTCTATGCCGAGGATGGATTGGGCGACTGGCTTGCGAGCCTTGGCCTGCAGCGGTCCGGCACTGCGACCGCCATGGTCAAAGGACAACGACCCGTCGCCGAGGGGCCAGCCCATATGTATGCGTTGGCAAACCAGTCGTTCACTTAGGAAACGAGATTATGAACAAGGTGGCCGCAAACCTGGCAGTGAGCGAGACGGCTAGGACGATCGACGCCTTGGTCACGCCGGCGCTGCTTCTCGACCGTGGGCGGCTCGGACGCAACATTCAGCGCTTGGCTGAGCGCGCCAGGAAGCTTGGCGTGGTGCTGCGCCCGCATATGAAGACGGCCAAGAGCATCGATGTCGCCCGATACCCGCTTCACCGCGAACCCGGACCGATCACGGTCTCGACCATCGCCGAGGCGGAGTATTTCGCGGGCCATGGCTTTCGAGACATGACCTATGCGGTCGGCATCTCGCCGGCCTCGGCCAAGCGGGCCATGGAGCTTTGTCGCCGCACCGGCGCTGGTGTGAAGCTGTTGCTCGATTCGGTCGAGCAGGCCGATGCCCTAGCCAGCGTCCGCGAAGCCACCGGTATGACCCCATCTGTTTTCATCGAACTGGACTGCGATGACCATCGCGGTGGCTTGAGGCCGGACGACCCGAAGTTGCTCGACGTGGCCGGCAGTGTCGTCGCGGCCAGTGCCAAACTCGTCGGCGTTCTCGCCCATGCAGGCGAATCCTATGGCTTGAACACGCCCGATGCGCTGGTCAAGGCAGGCGAGAACGAGCGTTCAGCCACGGTGCGCGCCGCTGAAATCCTGCGCGCCCATGGCCATGCCTGCCCGATCGTCAGCGTCGGCTCGACGCCGACAGCGCATTTCGCCAGCAATCTTGAGGGGGTCACGGAGCTGCGCGCCGGGGTCTACATGTTCTTCGACCTGGTCCAGCACGGCGTTGGGGTGTGCGAACTCGACGACATCGCGATTTCCGTATTGGCCACGGTGATCGGGTCCAAGCCGGAAAAGGGATGGGTGCTGGTCGACGCTGGATGGATGGCGCTTTCGCGCGACCGGGGAACCGCAAACCAGCAGATCGACCAGGGTTACGGCGTGGTCTGCGACGAAAAGGGGCGGGTGCTTGAAGATGTGATCGTGGCCCAGGCCAGCCAGGAACACGGTATCCTCGCCATTCGTGCCGGTTCTGGAAAGTCCATGCCCGAGCTGCCGCTCGGGACTCGGGTCCGGATTCTGCCCAACCATGCGTGTGCGACGGCCGCCCAGCATGATTTCTACAGCGTCGTCAACGGGGCCAGCCCCAAGATTGAAGCACGTTGGGAGCGGATGCGCGGCTGGTAGGCGCGCGACTAGGCTCGGATGTCGCCCCACTCAAATCAACACCGGTGGTCAAGAAAATGAAGTTTACCTCTTACTGGCTGGATACGTCTCAGCCGTTCAATGAAGGGTCGTCCAAACCGCTCGAAGGCCACTACGACGTGGCCATTGTGGGCGGCGGCTTGACCGGCTCCTCCGCCGCGCTGGCCCTTGCCAAAAAGGGCGCCCGGGTTGCCCTGTTGGAGGCCGAAACGATCGGCAATGCCGCGTCCGGCCGCAATGGCGGCATGTGCAACAACGGCTTTGCCCAGAACTATGCAATCATGGCTGGCAAGCACGGCAAGCCTGCCGCAAATGCGCTCTATAAGGCTTTCGACGCCGGCGTCGATATGGTCGAGCGGTTGGTGCAGGAAGAGAAGATCGACTGCAGCTTCTCCCGCGTCGGTAAGCTCAAGCTTGCCGCCAAGCCCGAGCACTACGACATGCTGGCGCGCAGCCAGGAACTACTGGCTGCCAATGTCGATCCCGACACCAGGATGATCGCGCGCGAGGACCTGCGAACCGAAGTCAGCACCAACCGCTACCATGGCGGGCTGCTCTTTCCCAAGAGCGCGGCCATGCATGTCGGCCGGTTCGTCCGGGGCCTCGCGACCGCCGCTGCCCGGCGTGGCGCAGAGGTCCATGAACGCTCGCCCGTCACTGCGATGCGAAAGGTTTCAGGCGGGCATGAGGTAACGACGCCAAAGGGCAAGATCGTCGCGCGGCAGGTCCTGTTGGCAAGCGGCATTTCCCAGGTTGGCCCGCTCGGCTGGATCCGCCGGCGCATGATCCCGGTCGGCGCATTTCTGATCGTGACCGAGCCGCTGTCGCCTTCGCAACTCGAGCGCCTCATGCCGACCCGTCGCAATGTCGTCGACACGCGCAATCTCGTTGTCTACTGGCGGCTCACGCCGGACAATCGCCTTCTGTTCGGCGGGAGGGCGCGCTTTGCCGTGTCCAACCCTCAATCCGACGAAAAAAGCGGCCGGATACTCAAGGCGGCGATGGTCGAGGTCTTTCCGGAACTGGCCGGCACCCGCATCGACTACTGCTGGGGCGGCATGGTCGATATGACCCGCGATCGTCTGCCGCGCGCCGGAGAGCGCGATGGCATCTATTACTCGATGGGCTATAGCGGACACGGGACCCAGATGTCGACGTTGATGGGCACCATCATGGCCGACGTCATGGACGGGCGCCCCGAGCTCAATCCCTGGAAGGATTTCGACTGGCCAGCGATCCCCGGTTATTTCGGGCGCCCCTGGTTCCTGCCGATTGTTGGCGCCTATTACCGCATGAAGGACCTTGTAGGGTGATGACGCCTCTCGAACACCTGGCCCGCAACGGCCACCTGGAGAAGTTCTTCATCGACGGTCAATGGGTTGAGCCGAGCGGCACCGCGACGGGCGTCGTCGTCAATCCCGCCACAGAAGAGGTTGTGAGCCAGTTTCCGCTTGGAAATGGCAAGGACGTTGACGCGGCCGTTGCAGCGGCCCGCCGGGCATTCGCCACCTGGAGTCGGACCACGCCAGAAGACCGCGCGGGTCTGCTCGGTCGCCTGCAAGCGCTGCTCGAGGCGCGCGGCGAACTGCTGGCTCAATGCCTGAGCCTCGAAATGGGCGCGGCGATCGGCTATGCGCGCAGCGCCCAGGTGCCGCTGGCGATCACGCATGTTAAGGTCGCTCGCGATGTGCTGACAGACTTTTGCTTCGTCAAGCAACGGGGGCAAACCGCCGTCACCCACGAACCGATCGGTGTCTGCGCCCTGATCACTCCGTGGAACTGGCCACTTTACCAGATCACCGCCAAGGTTTCGCCGGCGCTCGCTGCAGGCTGCACGATCGTGCTGAAGCCGAGTGAGCTTTCTCCCTTGGACGCCCTGCTATTCGCCGAGGCAATCGAGGAAGCCGGCTTCCCTGCCGGGGTTTTCAACCTCGTGCAAGGTGATGGTCCAGGCGTGGGTATGGGTCTCGCCTCCCATCCGGATGTCGACATGATCTCCATTACCGGGTCCACCCGCGCGGGCATTGCGGTGGCCCAGGCGGCAGCGACGACTGTCAAGCGCGTCGCGCAGGAGCTGGGCGGCAAGTCGCCCAACGTGATCCTGCCGGACGCAGATCTCGATCGCGCCGTTTCTCTGGGCGTATCCGCCGCCTTCCGCAATCTCGGCCAGTCATGCAGCGCCCCGACGCGCATGATCGTGCCACGCCCGCGGCTCTCCGAGATCGAGGCAATCGCCAAAAGGGCCGCAGCCCAGATTGTCATTGGCGATCCTCTTTGCGAAGCCACTACTCATGGTGCAATCGCAAACCGTGCCCAATTCGACCGCATCCAAACCATGATCGGCGTCGGCATTTCTGAGGGCGCCAGGCTCCTCACCGGTGGACCGGGCCGTGCGCACGATCTGAACGTCGGGTTCTATGTGAGGCCGACCATCTTTTCCGACGTGCGCACGACCATGCGCATTGCCCAGGACGAGGTCTTCGGGCCAGTTCTCTGCATCATCCCTTACGACACAATCGAGGAAGCCGTCACCATCGCCAACGACACGGTCTACGGTCTGGGGGCTCATGTGCAGGGCCAGGATGTGGACGCCGTCAGGGACGTGGCCTCGCGGATCCGCTCCGGCCAGGTACATCTCAACTACCCGGCCTGGGATCCGCACGCCCCGTTTGGCGGTTTCAAGCGGTCCGGAAACGGACGTGAATATGGGATCGAGGGCATGTTGGAGTATCTCGAGGTAAAATCCATCCTCGGCTATTTCTAGGCGACATCTTCGCCCAACGCAGGGGCGCCCGTGGGCCGAGCCGAGCTCCTGGACCGGCTCGCGTACGTACCTGGCAATTTGACATGGCTCTGCAGCGCTAGCCATCTGAGAAACCGGTCGAGGCCGCTAGCCAGGCTTGGTCGATCCCAAATGCCGTCGAAATTAGAGATGTCTGGCCGTAGCGGTTCAGCCGATCGAGTGTGTACGTTTTCGTACATCGAATTGGAACACAACCATGGATAGAGTACCATCACTATGGGCAGCTATGGGGAGGGTTGGATGAGTAAGGTGCAGAGGGTCAGTCCGGTAGTAGAGCAGGCAATCGCCGCAGTCCTCAATAGGGAGGATCGTGGTGACACCATCTCGGTCACGGCGACATTAAACGCAGCACGGCAAGCCGCCCCTTATCTGGTCGCATCCGACGAAGAGCTGACCGAGGCGATCGTCGAGGCAGCAACTGCCCTGGGCCTGTCCGTGGCTTTCGACGGTCGGAAATAGCGTCGGCTCACAGGGTGGCTAAGAGTCGGAAAGTTGGTGTCGTGCTTAGGAGCCCTCCTAAGAGGAGGTAACTATCACCCGCAACACTTTCTTGCTCGGTCCCTGGTCACGCATGCTGCGAACCCACGCGATGACCCGTGCGTGCTCGTCCGCCATAGCCGCGTCGAACCTGCTGTCGCCGCTGAAAAGGCACGGTGCATTTGCGCAGAGCTCGTCGTCCCGGAATCATTGCTGAGGTACTGGGCAGTGTTGGCCATCCCGGCTCCGATCAAGAGCCCTGCGCGCCAGCCAGCCCACCAAGGTTGCCGCGACCGCCCACGACGTCGTAGAGGCTATGGTCGGCGGTCAAAAATTGGTGGAGAAGAATATATGCCAGAGCACCTGAAACTCGTCTCGACTGCCAAGTCGCATGGCGGTGCCCAGCACGTTTACTCTCATCTGTCGACGAGCTGCTCGTGCGAAATGACGTTTGCCATTTTCGTGCCTCCGCAGGCGCGGGAAAGGCGTTGCCCCGTGGTGTGGTACCTCTCCGGACTCACCTGCACCCATGCGAATGTAATGGAAAAAGGCGAATACAGACGTATTGCCGCCAAACTTGGCTTCATCGTCGTGTGTCCCGACACCAGCCCGCGTGGTGCCGACATTCCAGATGAAAAGGACAATTGGCAGTTCGGCACCGGCGCCGGTTTCTACCTCGACGCCACGCAAGAGCCGTATGCCAAGAACTATCGCATGTATTCCTATATCGTCGAGGAACTGCCAGCCGTAATCGGGCGCGAATTTCCCGCCGATATGGCGCGCCAGTCGATCTTCGGCCATTCGATGGGCGGGCATGGCGCGCTGACGATCGCACTGAAAAATCCCGCGCGTTTCAGAAGTTGCTCGGCCTTCGCGCCGATCGTGCAACCAAGCACAGCCGGCTGGTCGAAGCCGGCTTTCCAAAAATATCTCGGCCTGGATGAGGCCTCGTGGCGGCGCTACGATGCCACTTCGCTCATCGAGGACGGATACCGTTTCCCGGAATTCCTCGTCGATCAGGGGACGTCAGACGGTTTCCTCAAGGAGGGCCTCAGGCCTTGGCTGCTCGAAGACGCGTGCTCCAAAGCAGGCATTCCGTTGAAATTGCGGATGCAGGATGACTACGATCACTCCTATTTTTTCATTTCGACATTCATGCAGGACCATATGACGTGGCATGCCGAACGGCTTTCACGAGGCTAAGTCCGTAGGAATAGGTCGGCAGTCAGGCCGGCTCGGTGACGACGCCGATACGCCGGTAGACGAACAGTTCGTCCTTCGAAGGAACCGTCGCAGCGCGCTGGGCTTCGTCGATCAGCATTGCCATGCGCGCATGGATCGGCGATTTCGCGCAAGCCGGGTCCGTCACGGCGGCGTCGCCGGCGATTGCCATCGCCTGGCAGCGGCAGCCGCCCCAGTCGATCTCGCGCCGCTCACAGTTGCGGCAGGGCTCCTGCATCCAGTCCGTGCCTCGAAAGGCATTAAATGCCGGGGAATCGGTCCAGATCGCGGCCAGGCTGCGAGGTCCAAAACGCTCGAAGCTGAGCGACGGGATGGTCTGGGCGGCATGGCATGGCAGTACGGTGCCGTCTGGCGTCACCATGAAGGCGTCGCGCGCCCAGCCGCCCATGCACGGCTTGGGATAGATGGCGAAATAATCCGGCGTGACGAAATCGATGTTCATGATGCCGGTGAGCCGTTCGCGCGCCTCCGCGACGATCTCCGCCTGCCGATCGACGGCAGCACGCTCGGGCATCAGCTGATCGCGATTGGTCAGCGCCCAGCCGGCGTACTGCACGTTGGCTATCTCGAGACGCTCCGCATCCAGCGAAAGGGCCAGATCGATGAATTCCGGTACCTCCTCGATATTGTGGCGATGGATCGGCGCGTTGATGGTAAGCGGCAAGCCGGCCGCGCGGGCGCGGCGTGCCGTTTCCAGCTTCTTTTCGTGGCTGCCCCTGTGATTGCCGATGCGCTCGGTGGTCGCCGGCCGTGCGCCTTGAAAGCTCAGTTGCAGATGGTCGAGCCCGGCTTCGGCAAATGCCTCGATACGGCCATCCGCAATGCCGACGCCGGCGGTGATCAGGTTGGTGTAGACGCCACGCGCCGAAAGCCCGGCGATCAATTGCTCAAGATCGCGACGCAGCGTCGGTTCACCGCCAGACAGATGCACCTGGAGAACGCCAAGATCGGCCGCCTGCGAGAACAAGTCGAGCCAGCTCTGCGTGTCGAGTTCGCGATTGGCCTTCAGCAATTCGAGCGGGTTGGAGCAATAGGGGCATTGCAGCGGGCAGCGATGCGTCAGTTCCGCCAGCATGCCGATCGGGGGGAGAGGGGGCTCGCTCATAGCTTCACCAGCAGCTTGTCCGACCATTCCTGCAGGAAGGCAATGACATCGGCCGCCACAGCCTCCTGTTCCGCATCATAATCTGCGGCAAGGCCGGCAACGATGTGGCCGACCGTGGACCGCCCATCGCAGCGGCGCAATATGTCGAGGCTGATGTCGTTTGGCCAGAACACCTTTTCAGGCGAAAGCACGGCGAACCCCTGGCGCACGGGGTCATACTGTATGCGCACGTGCTTCGGCAGCGATGGAACCGACTGCGGCGACACCATGGCTCTTTCGCGCAGTGCCATCATGGGGCCTCCGGACGGAAGGCGCCGGGCGGGATATTGCCCGGCTCGCCATAGGCGTGTTGAAGCGCGTCGAGCATGGCCCAGAGTATATCGCATTTGAACACGAGTGCATCGATCGCCCGCTGCTGGCGTTCCGCCGTGTCGGCATGTTCGAGCACATAGGCAAGAGCGAAGTCGGCGTCGCGTGAGGCCTGTTCGGGCCGTCGGCTGAAATAGGCCAGCGTATCCTCGGTGATGTAATCGTATCTGGCCAGCATCGCGGGTACCCGCTCGCCGATGATGAGCGGCGAGAACATCTCGGTCAGCGACGACGCGACCGCCTCCAGCAGGGTCCGGTTCGTGCAAAAGGAGAGGTAAGCGCCAACCGCAAAACGTGTCGCCGGCAGGGCCAGCCTCTCGCTCTTCACCGCGTCGGCATCCAGACCGAGCGAGGTCGCCAGGTGCAACCAGCGCGCAATACCGCCGCTCCAGCCGTCCTCGCCGTCATGATCCTCGATGCGTTTGCGCCAGGCGGCGCGAAACGCCGGATCCTCGGCATGCGCGAGGATCATGGCATCCTTGCGCGGAATGACAGCCTGATAGCAATAGCGGTTCAGCGCCCAGGCCTGCATCTCGGTCCTCGACAGCGCACCGGTGGTCATCCTGTGATGGAAAGGATGGCGGTTGTGATAGCGCTCGGCACCGACTTGCCGCAGCACGGCTTCGAGCTCTCCGGAGGACAGGCCGTTGCTGGCTGCGTGGTGGAAATCACTCAAAGGTCCATCTCCATCCCGTCGCGGGCCACTTCCCAGCCCGCCGCTTCGACTGCTGCATGCTCGGCAGAATTCTCGTCCAGAACAGGATTGGTGTTGTTGATATGGACGAAGACGCGGCGGCCGATCCTCACATCGGCCAAGCCGGCGATCGACCCCGCGTCTCCCGACATTGCCAGATGCCCCATGCGGGCACCGGTCTTTTCGCCGACGCCGGCAGCAATCATCTCGTCGTCGGTGAAGACCGTGCCGTCGAACAGAAGGCATGCGGCATCGGCTAGACGCGTGCGCAGGGTCGCATCGATGCGGGCGCAGGCGGGGATGTAGAAGACGGAGCCGCGACTGCCGGCACCGGCGATACGGACGCCGATCGTGTCGCCAGCGTCAGAGCTGAAATTCGCATCCGGCTGACCTCTTTCTTCGAGATAGAGGGCTATCTTCCCGGGCACGGGAAAGCTCTCGACAGCCACCCCGGTGTCGTGGCCGTCTGCGTCGCAGATCGCCAGTTCTTGCGCCGGCGGCAAGATGCGTCGCGGCACGAGCGCCGGATCGAGGACATTGAAAATCGAATTCGCCTCCAGCGTCGCCAGAACCTGTGTCGTTGCATAGATAGCGAAAGGCTGCCGCTCACGCAGGCTGAGCAGGCCGGCGACATGATCGACATCGGCATTGGTCAGCACCACCGCGCGAATGGGCGTCGAGCGCAGCGGCGCATCGTGCGCGGGCTGCAATTCAGGCGTTGCCGCGATCTGCTGGCGAATGTCGGGTGAGGCGTTGAACAGAACCCAGCCGACCCCATCCGCCGACGCGGCGACACTTGATTGGGTTCGCGAATACACGCCAGCCATCCCGGTGCGAGCCGCACGGCTCAGACGATAATTGCAGTTCCATTGCGGAAAGCCACCGCCGGCCGCCGATCCGATGATTCTCAAGCGCATGAAAACGCCCGCCTCGCGGCTTCTCTGACCAGCAGCCAATTTGCAGCCGCGAAAAACGTCCCGCTCGCTTTGCGTGCCTCAAAATCTTTCACGAAAATCCCATGCGGCAAGGGGATGCGTGCCCCTGTTGCCAGGGACACGCACCTCTGCGGCCTACTTCTTGGGAGTAATCTCAGCAGGCAGATACCGCGAAATTTCAAAGCCCGCAGCAACCTGACACATGGTCGGTTTTGTCCAGCTCTTCTTCATAACATTTCTCCTCTTCTACCAGCCCGAAGGGGCCGATCCGGTGGTTAGCCAACCATTGCAGGGCACCGAGGCAATGGCTCGTCCATCACGTCTCAAATGGACAAATGAAACACAAGGTTTTGAAAGGCCGAAAAACAAAACGATCGAAAGTAGCCGTAGTCTTTCTCTTCAATTTTTCATCGCGCAGGTTTGTCCTCCTCCTCACCCATCCCGACTATTGCGTAATCCGATTGTCGTGCTCGTCAATCAGCGGCACATTGTAACCCAGCAGGAGCTTGGTGATCTCCGCCTGGTTCTCCCTGATCACCCGGTTGAGCGTCCGCTTCCATTCCTGGTCGGACGGACGTACGCCCATGGTGATGCGGTAGGACATGCGCGAGCCTTTTTTTTCCTTCAGCAGCGGAACAATGGTGACATCGGCTCCGAGTTCCCTGGCATAGTAACCTGCCATCGGCCCCCACAGGACCGCCGCGTCAATCTTGCCGGCGAGCATGTCCTTGATCATGACCTCTCCCATAGAAGGAGTGACACGCGTATCCACCGCGAGTGGATAGATCTTGGCGGTCCGCAGAAGCTTGTTGGCGGCCATGTTGGCGGTTGGCGGCGTGCTTTCGACGACGCCGATTCTCTTGCCTGAAAGTTTCGGGTCTTCGATCGTCTCGATGCCTTCCATGCCGTTGCCTTTGGGGTATACGAGCACATAGGCGGAGCGATAGTAGGCGTTGGTGTTCTGCACCAGTTCGTCGCCTTGGGCGTAGCCCATGATGATGTCGCATCGGTTGGCCCCCAGCGTGTTGCGCACAAAGCCGGTGACAGTGGGAAACCATGTGTAGGCGACTGATTTCCGCCCCGTCTTCTTGGCAACCAGTTCAGCCAGCTTGTTTTCGAAGCCTTGGCCGTTCTTGTCGGTAAAGGGCATATTCGAGGGATCGGCGCAGACGCGCAGAATGTTGGGATCCACCAGTTCGCCCGCAGCGCCAAGCCCGGCATTTTGCGCCAGAACGTTCGATGGCAGCAAGGCGAGCGCGCCGAGGATCGGCAGAACGACGCGCAGCTTCGATGTAGTGCAGCCGGTCATATCATCCACCCATGCAGGATGCTTCGGCATCCTTGGCTGCCTGAGCCTTGTTTTCGTGCTTGGGCGGCCTGCCGCGGGGTGCCGCGCCATCGGCGCGCGCGCGCAGATAGACGTAAAGGTCGTCCAGGTAACAGTAGACGTTCTTGTTGTCGCCAAAGGCAGGCATGACGTTTTCCTTGCCGCCGCCGACATTCTTGCGGCCCTCGGCGACGATCGAGAGGAACGTGGCGTAATCCATGGTTTTCAGACTATTGACCAGGGCAGGCGCATAACTCGAACCCGTTGCGTCCTGTCCGTGACAGACATGGCAATCGGAGTGATACCGGCGGTACCCGCTGAACGTGTACCAATCGACGGTTCCGTTTTCGATCTTGTAGGTCGGATTTCCGTCCGCATCTAGATATTTGCCTCCTTCTTGCTTCACCGCCTTGGCTTTTTCCATGCTGTCTTCGGCCCGTGCCAGACTTGAGCTGGCCAGAGGCAGCAGGATCAGGGCGAGAGCGGAAACTGCAATGCGAACGATCATTCAGACTCTTCCTTCATTGGCCAGGGACACTGGCTGCCGTCGTGCTCGGCATTGATCGGTGCTTGGGTGCGCGGCGCAATCGAGAGCCCGGTTCCCGGCTTTCGGGTGACCCGGGCTCTCTTTTCGAACCTAGTCGTAAGGCTCTTCCCGGTTATCAGTCCGGGAGGCCGAAGACGGTGAGCTGGCCGCCCAGTGTCGTATAGTCGGCAAGTGCCGCGTAACCGCCGACGGCACCCAGACCGGCGGTTCCAACCACTGCGGCCTGGTCGCCCTGCGCACGGCCCTGATCAACGGCGCCATGCCAGGCAGCGGCGTTGTCGGGCGAAAGCAGCCCACCTGCCAGACCGATACCGGCCCATCCCCCCACGCCGGACAGAACGGCGATGTACTGCTTGCCGTCATGCTCGTAGGTCGTGATGTTGCCGATGATGCCGGAGGGGGTCTTGAACTTGTAGAGTTCCTTGCCGTCCTTATCGACCGCCTTGATGTAGCCTTCGAGGGTACCATAGAAGACGACGTCGCCATCTGTCGCCAATGCGCCCGACCACACCGAGAACTGCTCGGGCTTCGACCAGACGATCTCACCCTTGGCTGCATCCCAGGCAATGAAGTTGCCCATGTTGCCGTCACCGCCGGGCGCCGCATACATCGACACGGTGGCGCCCACATAGGGCTGACCGGCGGTGTAGCTCACTTTGTAAGGCTCATAGTCCATGCAGACATGGTTGGTCGGCACGTAGAACAACCCGGTCTTCGGCGAGTAGGCGGCCGGCTGCTGGTCCTTGGTTCCAAGCGCGGCCGGGCAGATACCGGTCGAGTTGGTGTCTTCGCCGTTCTGCTGGGTCGAATACTTGGCGACGACCTGCGGGCGGCCGTACTGGTCGCTCTTGGGATCCATGTTGACTTCCGTCGCCCAGTTCACTGCCGGATCGTATTTTTTGGCAACGAGAAGTTCGCCGGTAGCGCGATCCATTGTGTAGGCAAAGCCGTTGCGGTCGAAATGCACCAGCACGTCGTGCTTGGCGCCGTTGACCTCCATGCCATCGACGAGAATCATCTCGTTGATGCCGTCATAGTCCCACTCGTCATGCGGGGTCATCTGGTAGAGCCATTTGGCAACACCGGTATCGGCGTCGCGAGCCATGATTGTCATGGACCAGCGATTGTCGCCTGGGCGCTGGACCGGGTTCCACGTCGAGGGATTGCCGGTGCCGTAATAGACCAGGTTCAGCTTGGGATCATAGGAATACCATCCCCATGTCGTGCCGCCGCCCGTCTTCCACTGTTCGCCTTCCCAGGTGTTGGTGCCGGAATCCTTTCCGACGGGCTTGCCGAGATGGGTCGTCTTCTCGGCGTCGAGAAGGGTGTCTGCATCAGGACCTTCCGAATAGGCTTTCCAGGCAAGCTTGCCGTCTTTCAGATTGTAGGCGGCCAGCCAGCCGCGAACACCGAATTCAGCACCGGAGACGCCCACGAGCACCTTGTCCTTGATGACTACGGGTGCCGACGTGCCGGATTCGCCCTTTCCGCCGTCGGTCTGGTCGCCGTTCTTGACAGACCAGACGACCTTGCCGGTCTTGGCATCGAGCGCGACGACGGTGGTGTCGGCCTGGTTGAGAATGATCTTGCCGTCGCCATAGGCGACACCGCGATTGACCGTGTCGCAGCACATGATCGGAATGACGTTCGAGTCCTGCTTGGGCTCGTATTTCCACAGGATCTTGCCGTCGTTCTTGAGGTCGAGAGCATAGACGTTGTTTGGGAAAGGCGTGTGGACATACATCACATCGCCGATGATCAGCGGCCCGCCTTCGTGACCGCGCAGCACGCCGGTGGAAAAGCTCCATTTGACCTGCAGGTTCTTTACATTGTCCGCAGTGATTTGGTTGAGTTTGGAATAGCGGGTGTTGGCGTAGTCACCCGTCTGCATCGCCCAGTTCTTCGCATCCGATGCGAGCTTTGCAAGGTCTTCATTGGCCGAAGCCGTATAAGCAGCGCCGAGCGACAAAAAAGCCGCGGTCGTCAGTATGTAGGTAGTTTTCGCAAGTACACGCATCCGAAACCCTCCCGAGGTTCACAGTGACGAATCGACCGTCAAGCCCACAAGGGGCCTGCCCAAGCGATTCATGTGGGGAAGTAATTTCCGGCAGCTGTCACGACCTACCCCGACAAGCAGAGGGCACCGTTATTGCCCGCCCCACTTGGCCTTCGAAAGACTGCCACCGCTCCCTGACAATGGCGCTCTTGAAGCCGGAAACAGGGAAAAAGCTATGTCATCGCAAAAGGCGAAGCAAGCAAAAACCCTGAAGTGATGTTGCGGTGCAATATCGACTATGGTGCATGGCAATATAAAGATGCAAACAAGAGAAGTATCCTGAGTGGCACTATTGCGAGAATGACTGCCAGCGGCCGACATATATAATATCCATATTGTTATTGTATTATTGGCGCGATTCGTGTTGGAATTTATTTCCATGTAATTTACAAGGGCGCTTCTGGGTAAGTATGCGTGCGTCTGGTTGGTTGCCGATAGTGGGCGAGGCATGAAATGACCGCTGGAAGCGGGGTGCGCAGCGGGCCGTGAATCCACCTTTTGCCGGTCGACAGGGCATTCCTCCTTTGGTCCTATAAGCAGGCCATGGGAGCTTGACCGGCTTTGCGGTACGTCGCCAATTGGGGCGATGATCCTGTCCGGATACATTGTGTCCAGACCAACTGGAGGTTCCCTCATGATCAGATCTGTTGGGTCTTTTATCCTACCGCTGGTCTTTTCGGCGACACTGGCCTTTGCGAACCCGGCTAGCGCCGCGGGAGACTACCCGACGGCAACGATTGCCGATTACGTGCTCGGCTGCATGCAAACAAATGGCCAGACACGTCAGGCGCTTGAAAGCTGTTCCTGCTCGATCGATGTTATCGCCTCGATCCTCCCCTACGATCACTATGAGAGGGCGGAGACCTTCAAAAGTATGTCGTTGACGACAGGGGAGGCGGCAGGGTTGTTTCGCGAAAGCGCGCCAGCGAAGGCGGCGCGGGCGGACCTGAAACGCGCGCAGGCTGAAGCCGACGTACGTTGCTTTTAGTCAGGCGGAACAGGCACGCGTGGCGGTGCCTCACAGTGCCGCCATTTCTATTGGCCATTGGCTGCGAAATACCTTGCAATCCGCATTCGAGCCGTAAGGCGATCAGGCCGCGCCCGGAAATTTTTGGTGGAACGACAGCAAAAGGTCGCTCATCACCTGTGGGTTGCGATGTTGCCGCGGAAAGCCTACGTCGAACATGCCGAGCACATGGGCTGGGCGCTGCGCAAGCACGATGATGCGGTCCGACAGCATCAGTGCCTCGCGCAGATTGTGCGTTACCATCAAGGCGGTCGTGGGCCGCGCCGACCACACGGTCAAAAGCAGGCGCCGAAGCCGCTCGGCGGTCTGTTCGTCGAGGGAGGCAAAGGGTTCGTCCAGGAAAAGCACCGCCGGTTCGGCGGCGAAGGCCCTGGCAAGCGCTGCCCTGCGCGCAAGGCCGAGCGAAAGCTCCGCCGGATAGAGCGAGCGCATGCCGGCGAGTCCGAGTATGTCAAACAGCTCGTCGAGACTCTTCGCTCTTAGGCTTTTCGGCAGCGCCAGCCTGACATTCTGCTCTACGGTCCGCCACGGCAGCAAAACCGGCTCCTGGAACACGGCGGCGATGCGGTTCGAGCCGCCTTGCGGCAGTTGGAAAGAGCCGGAAAAGTCTTTGTCCAGTCCAAGCAGGATGCGCAACGTCGTGGTCTTGCCGCAGCCCGACGGCCCGAGCAGACAAGCGAATTCGCCCTGCCGGACCTCGAAGGACAGACCCTGAAGCGCCATGATCGAGACGCCTTGCGCGGACCTGAAAGTCTTTTCCGCGATGTCGACCCTAAGCGGGACGACCGCGCCAACGGGTTGCATGTCGTTCAATGGGCTGCACCAGGAGAAGTTCGATGACAAGCATCACCGCCACGAAAGCCAGCGTGTAGGCAAGGATGGCGGCGACGTCGAAGAGCTGAAAATAGAGATAGATCTGGAAGCCGACACCATTGGAACGGCCGAGCAGTTCCACCACCAGGACGATCTTCCAGATGAGGGCGATGCCGGACCGCGAGGCAGCGGCAAAATAGGGCTGCAGTTGCGGCAGCAGGACATGGCGGATGCGCTCGAGTGGGCCGAAGCGGTAGACGGCGGCCATTTCGCCATAACGCGGATCAAACGCTCTGGCGCCTTCACGCATCGTCACCACGACGTTCGGGATCTTGTTCACGGCAACTGCGCCAATCGCCGCCGCCTCGTTGAGGCCGAACCAAATATAGGCGAGCACGATGACCACCAGCGCGGGAATGTTGAGAAACAGGACCACCCACGGACTGAAGAACCGGTCCGCACTGCGGTAGCTGCCGAGGATGACGCCGATGACCGAGCCGATAACCATTGCGACGACATACGCCGCGGCAACCCGTCCGAGCGTCGCGCCTAGGTGATAAAAAAGGTCGCCGCTCGCCGCTTCCCTAAGCAGCACCTGCCAGACCTGCCCTGGTGGGGGGAAAGCACGGCTTTGCCACAGATTGGCCGCGAGGCTCCACAGCAGGCAAAGTCCCAGCAGGGAAACCGTTACCGTCAGCGCTGGTGTCAGCGCCGTCGCAAAGGCGGATCGACCCGACTTGTCTTCCGTTGGAGTCATTTCGCGAGTTCCGGCCAGAACGTGCCGGGCGCCATCTCGGGCGCCCTGCCAACCAGCTTCTCGCCACCTATCGCGGCCAGCACGTGATAGAGTTTGCCCGCATCGCCCGCTTCTTCGGCGACCGGCCGTCTGGGGATGCCCTGGCGATAGCGGTCGCGCAGTTTTTCCAGCTCCTTGCCTTCTGCGTGAATGAGCGGCGCCAGGCGCAGCCATTCATCATCCGATCTGGCCAGCAACTCCTTGGCTTGCTTGGAGGCGTTGACGAAGCCTCGGGCGGCATCCGGATTGTCGTTCGCCCATTGGTCGTGGAAGACGTAGCCGAGCGCCGATACGGGGCCCGAGGCACCAAGCGCTTTCGCCGCATCATCGGCGCCGATCAACCGACGAAAGCCGTTGGCCTCGAGCCGGGCGCAGAAATGCCAGAAATTGAGTACTGCATCGAGTTCGCCCTGCATCGCCTTTTCAGAAATCAGCGGCGGCGCGCCAAAGACGACGTCACAGGCTGCCGGCAGGTCGACGCCGTGATCGCGTCTGGCCAGCGCCTGGACCAGTAGCCAGCTCTTGTCGAGCGGCCCGCCGGCGACACCGATTTTCTTTTCCTTGAGGTCGGCGACCGTCCGGATCGGCGATTCCTCCTTCACCATGATTGCCCCCACGGCGGTCGAATAAGGGGCCAATGTAAGGTCGCCGCCCTCGGAGCGCTGGCGCGAGACCCACAGCCAGTCGGTCACGATCATGTCGATCGCGCCGGCGAGCAGCGCGACGTTGGTCGCATCCTCCCCGGCGAAGTAGACAATTTCCAGATCGATCCCGTTGGCCTCGTCGAGCTTGTGGCGTTTCAGCGTGTCGAGTTCCCAGCTCACGGTGCCGAACTTCAGGACACCAATTCGGACCTTAGCGGCGGCAAAGACGGCAACCGGCTTCGAGGCGAGGATGGCGGCTGTCCCCACAGCAGCCAAGCGCAGCGTCGCGCGCCGCGAAATCATCATGGCGTCTCTCCCTTTCAGGGCCGTCGACGAACCAGGAATGCCGATCAGATCGCTCGTTCCTTGCTCGGAAAGGCACATTTCCAGCGCACGACCTTGAGCCTCGGATGTTCCTGAGACCATTTTGCGATCTCGGCGGGAGCCAGGAACATGCATTGGAACAGAGAGCCGCGGCTCTCGAAATAGAGATGCTCATCTCGGCAATTGCCCGGATTGGCGCTAAGGCACACCGTTAATATGAGATCGACCATGTCCATTTGGCACTTAGCGTCGCCTGCGCGGCGAACTCTCCAGAGTTCGTCCTTTGAAGTTGCAGCGGATTCCTGAAGGTGCCCAAACAGCAAACCGGTTGGAGTGAGGCTACGCGTTCGGCCAATAGGCGTCAATGATGTGAACCGCGTGTCGCTACGCACTTCCCTTTCGCGCAGTCGGGAAACGAAACAGGACCTTTGTACGATTGACTTCCTTCATCGGCAGTCTAGCTTTTCGAGGCGTGCAGGTGCTGCCAGTCCGGGGAGGAAGGAGAATAGTTCGCTCTCCCGCACAAAAATGGATGCCGGCGGCCAAGGCATCGACACGCGTAAATTATCCAGGGCACTCACACGACCAATGAGGAAATGCCATGCGCGCAGTCGCGTTTTTCACCGCCGTGTCCGTTGCCACCTTTGTCACTACCCAGTCTCAGGCCCAGGATGCGGCGGCGGGTGAGAAGGTCTTCGCCAAATGCAAGGTCTGCCACGTCGCAGACAAGGACCAGAACAAGGTCGGTCCGTCGTTGAACGGCGTCATCGGCCGAACGGCCGGGACGCATCCGGGGTTCAGCTATTCCAAGGCCATGACCGAGGCCGGCAAGTCGGGCGTCAAATGGGACGAAGCCACACTGACGACCTACCTTCGCGATCCCAAGGCGATGGTCAAAGGAACGAAGATGGCGTTTGTCGGCCTCAAGAAAGACGAGGACATCGCCAATGTCATTGCCTACCTGAAGCAATTCTCCAAATAACGCGGTACCGCCGGCCATTTGGACTGCGCCCGGCCGGCGTTGGCCTGGGCTTTGCGCTTGGGCTCACGCAGCGTCTTGCAGCGTCTGCATCGCGGACGGCAGATCGAACAGGCTGTCGCAAACGAGGTCGGCGCCAAGCTCTTCAACGGGAATTTGGCTGTATCCGCCACGCAGCAGAATGACTGCCATGCCGGCCGCGCGGGCGGCGGCCACGTCGGCGCTGCTGTCTCCGACCATCAGCGTGTCACGAGGTTCGACCTGAAGCTGGTCGAGCGCCAGCAACAGCGCATCTGGCGCCGGCTTCAAGTATGTCACCGCGTCTCCGCCGACGATCGCGCCGAGATAGTCCGTCAGCCCAAAATGCAGCAGGATTTCGCGAGCCGCCAACTGCGGCTTGTTGGTCACCACGCCCATGGCTATTCCGCTCAAATGCAAGTGCGTGAGAACCTCCCTTACGCCAGGCATCAGCCTCGTGCGGCCGGTCAGATGCCTGCGATAGATCGGCGCCATGTCGCGGTTGGCCTCTTCGAACGCGCTGCCGAGGAGCGGCGTGCCGGAAGTCGCGAAGGCTCGTTCGACCAGTTTCCTGATGCCGCCGCCGATCATGGCCTTGACCTGATCCAGGCGCAGCGGCGGCAGATCGCGGCCGGCAAGCAATTCGTTGACGGCCGCCGTTATATCAGGCGCCGAATCGACCAGCGTACCGTCGAGATCGAACAGGATCGCCTTGGGCGATCGAAACGGCCTGCCTGCGCCGACGTTCATGCAGCATCCTTCCACTTGATCGAACAGCCGATCGAAGCGATCTGGTCCAGCGGTCCGTCGCCGGTTCGGGCAACCTGCTTCATCGCCTCGAACAGATCGCGCCTGAGCCCAGGCGGTCCAACGTCGCGTCGCGACGCGTCAAGCCGGCCGCGATATTGCAGCGTCAACTCATTGTTGAGCCCGAAGAAATCCGGAGTGCAAACGGCTCCGTAGGCACGCGCCACCCTCTGGTGCTCGTCGTGGAGGTAGGGGAAAGTGAAGCCGTTCGTCCTGGCGAAAAATTTCATGTTGTCGAAGGAATCATCAGGGTAGGCGTCGGCATCGTTGGAGTTGATCGCGACAAAGCCGATGCCTTCTGCCTTGAGGTCGTTGGCATCGCGCACCATGCGCGGAATCACCGCCCCCACATAGGGGCAGTGGTTGCAGATGAATGCCACCACCAAGCCGTTCGGGCCGGCGTGGCTGAAGATGGAATGCGATTTGCCGTCGACGCCGGGCAAAACGAAATCGACGGCTTGCCAGCCGAAATCACAGACAGGTGGGATTGCCCCCATGTTGCCCTCCGATGAGATGGTTCTACGCGGCTTTCTGGAGCGCCCCGTCGGCCGCCTGCCTGATGGCGCCGATATTGGCACGATAGGTAGCCTCGGTGCCACCCTTGAAGATGGCCGAGCCGGCGACCAGCACATTGGCGCCGGCCGCGGTGACCAGCGGAGCGCTCTCGGGCGTGACGCCGCCGTCGATCTCGATGTCGATCGGACGTTGGCCGATCAGCGCCTTGACCCGCCTGACCTTGTCGACGACAGCCGAAATGAATGCCTGGCCGCCGAATCCCGGATTGACCGTCATCAGAAGCACAAGATCGAGCCGGTCAAGCACATATTCGATCACGCTTTCCGGCGTTGACGGGTTCAGCGACACGCCGGCCTTCTTGCCGAGATTCCTGATTGCCTGCAGCGAACGGTCGAGATGCGGCCCGGCCTCGGCGTGCACCGTGATGATGTCGCAGCCGGCATCAGCGAAGGCGGCGAGATAGGCGTCGGCCGGGGCGATCATCAGGTGGCAGTCGAAGATCTTGTCCGTTCGATCACGGATCGCCTTGACCACCGGCGGACCGAACGTGATGTTGGGCACGAAATGGCCATCCATCACGTCGAGATGGATCCAGTCGGCACCCGCCCGGACGACCGCTTCAACCTCGTCGCCGAGCCGCGAGAAGTCCGCGGAAAGCACCGAGGGCGCGATGATTGTCTTGGTACCCATGGTCGTCGGCTCCCGCTCTGTCGTCCGTTTCCGGTCACTGCACACCAACTGCCGTCATCTTGTCAGCGCGCCTTCGTCTCCGGTTCACCTTCGAGCTTACCTTCCGCGAATACGCGGCTGCCACGAATATCGGATTCCTCGATGGTGATAAGATCGGTTTTCGTCAACGCCCGGTCGCGCGACGCGAAAAGCCGGTTAGCCTGGCGAAGCCGCGCCCGGTCGAGCCCATTGCGGACCGAGCGGGCGTTGGAGAAATGCGGCAGCCGCATGCGGATCGGGAGATACTCTTCGAGCGCCTTGGCCGCCGCTTCGCTGAGACGGTAATTCTGTTCCGCCAGCATGATCTCGGCGATCGATTTGAGTTCGCTGACGCCGTAGTCGGGAAAATCGAGGTGATGGGCAATGCGCGAGCGCATACCGGGATTGCTGTCGAAGAAGCGGTCCATCTTGTCCTTGTAGCCTGCAAGAATCACAACCAGATCGTCACGGTTGTTTTCCATGCACTGCAGCAGGATTTCGATCGATTCCTGACCGTAGTCGCGCTCGTTTTCCGGCTTGTAGAGATAGTAGGCCTCGTCGATGAAAAGCACCCCGCCCATGGCCCGCTTGATCACTTCGCGGGTTTTGGGCGCGGTGTGGCCCACATATTGGCCGACGAGATCGTCGCGCGTCACCGCGACCATGTGCCCTTCGCGGACATAGCCGAGACGATGCAGGATGTCTGCCATTCTGAGCGCCACGGTGGTCTTTCCGGTACCGGGATTGCCCGTAAAGTTCATGTGCAGCGTCGGCGCGCCCGAGGTCAGGCCGAACTTGCGGCGAAGCCGGTCGACCAGAAGCAGCGCCGCGATCTCGCGGATGCGGGTCTTGATGGGTTTTAGGCCAACGAGTTCGCGGTCGAGCTTATCCATCACCTCGTCGATGTTGGATGCCTCGAACTCGGCCTGCAGATCAACCGATTCGCCCTGCGCGGCAGCGCGCTCTGCTATCGCGTCCAGCATGGTTTCGCCTAGCTCCGCTCGCCTTCGGGCCTGTCGGTCGCATAAGGCACGATCGAATAGCCCTGGCTGCGGCCGTCACGCTCCTGGCGCAGCAGCCGGAAGCCGGGTTCATTGGGTGGCCGGTTGACGATGAATGACATGCGCGGCGCTTCCCAGCCCTTAGTCGAATCGAAGGCAGTGACCCGTACATACATTTTGGGCATGGCTTTCCGGCAATTGTTGACTTCAAGCAGGATGCCCGCCGGGTCCCTCAGGTCGAACATCGGGTTGCCGTACATTTCCCAATAGGTGTTTCGCGGATGCGGATCGTCCGTGTATTCGACGCTGACCGCCCAGTGGTTTTTCAGCGCGTATTTGATCTGCGCCGAAATCTGCTCATCGGTTAGCTCGGGCAGGAACGAAAACTGTCCCTGCGTGACCTTGTTTCCCGGATTGGTCATCATGGCGACGGTTCCTTTCGTCTAGAAGCTCGGCATTGCGGTCGGCACAAAATCGGCCGTGTCGGTCGATTCGTAGTTGAAGGTGACGTCCTTCCACGTCTCCAGGGCCGCCTTGAGCGGCGTGCACCATCTGGCCGCCTGTTCGAGGATCTTGGTCCCTTCGCGCAGATAGTCGCGGCCCTCGTTGCGGGCGAGGATCATCGCCTCCAGCGCGACGCGATTGGCCGTCGCCCCGGCCTGGATGCCGTCCGGATGGCCGATCGTGCCGCCGCCGAACTGCAGGATGACATCCTCGCCGAGATAATGGATCAACTGGTGCATCTGGCCGGCATGGATGCCGCCCGAGGCGACGGGCATCACCTTGTTGAGCGAGGCCCAGTCCTGATCGAAGAACAGCCCGGTTTCGAGGTTCTGCGGCGTGCGCTCCTCGCGCAGCGTGTCATAAAACCCCTTGATCATCAGCGGGTCGCCTTCCAGCTTGCCGACCACCGTGCCGGCATGGATGTGATCGACGCCGGCCATCCGCATCCATTTGCAGATGACGCGAAAATTCATGCCGTGATTCTTCTGGCGCGAATAGGTCGAGTTGCCGGCCCGGTGCAGGTGCAGGATCATGTCGTTACGGCGTGCCCACTTGGCCATCGACTGGATCGCCGTGTAACCAATGACGAGGTCGATCATGACGATGCAGGAGCCAAGCTGTTTTGCGAATTCGGCGCGCTCGTACATCTCCTCCATCGTGCCGGCGGTGACGTTGAGATAATGGCCCTTGACTTCGCCGGTGGCGGCTGACGCCTTGTTCACTGCCTCCATGCAGTAGAGGAAGCGGTCGCGCCAGTGCATGAAAGGCTGCGAGTTGATGTTCTCGTCGTCTTTGACGAAGTCAAGGCCACCCTTCAGCGCCTCGTAGACGACGCGGCCGTAGTTGCGGCCTGACAGGCCAAGCTTCGGCTTCGTCGTCGCGCCGAGCAACGGCCGGCCGAACTTGTCGAGCCGCTCGCGTTCCACCACGATGCCGGTCGCCGGGCCCTGGAAGGTTTTGAGGTAAGCCACCGGAATGCGCATGTCCTCGAGCCGCAAGGCCTTGACTGCCTTGAAGCCGAACACGTTGCCGATGATCGATGCAGTCAGGTTGGCGATTGAGCCTGGCTCGAACAGGTCGAGGTCGTAAGCGATATAGGCGAAGTACTGCTGCTCGATTCTGGTGCCTGGACCTGTGTTCGGCACCGGCTCGGATTTGAACGCCTTGGCGCGGTAGAGCTCGCAGGCGGTCAGCCTGTCGGTCCACACCACGGTCCATGTCGCGGTAGAGGATTCGCCGGCGACGGCGGCGGCCGCCTCCTCGTGGTCGACGCCGGGCTGCGGCGTGATCCGAAACATGGCGATCAGGTCGGTCTCCTTGGGTCGGTAGTCCGGCTCCCAATAGCCCATCTTCTTGTAGGGGATGACGCCCGACCTGTAGCGTTCGCTGCCTTCCTTGAGCGTGCCTGCTGACGGCATCTCGATCTTGTTCATGACAGGTCTCCTGTTTACCGCTCAGGCGGCTTTCGCGGTTGCGATATGCGGGTCGAGCTTTCCTGCGGCGTAACGTTTCGCCATCTCATCTATGGAGATTACCTTGATCTTCGACGCGTGGCCTGCGGTGCCGAAGCGTTCGAAGCGATCGCGGCAAAGGTCGCGCAGCGCGTCCATGGCGGGTTTCAGGAATTTACGCGGATCGAATTCGCGCGGGTCCTCGGTCGCGACGCGGCGGAACTGCCCGGCCATGGCCATTCGGCAATCGGTGTCGATGTTGACCTTGCGCACGCCGTAGCGGATGCCGCGCTCGATTTCCTCGACCGGGACCCCAAAGGTCTGGGGCATCTCGCCGCCATAGTTGTTGATGATGTCCTGCAGTTCCTGCGGCACGGAGGAAGACCCGTGCATGACCAGATGTGTGTTGGGCAGCTTTTCGTGGATCGCCTCGATCACCTGCATGGCCAGGATGCCGCCGTCAGGCTTGCGGCTGAATTTATAGGCACCGTGTGAGGTACCGCAGGCAATCGCCAGCGCGTCGACCCGGGTGGCGGTCACGAAGTCGACCGCCTGGTCGGGATCGGTCAAAAGCTGGTCATGGGAAAGCGCACCTTCGGCGCCGTGGCCGTCCTCGGCCTCGCCCTGGCCGGTTTCCAGCGAGCCGAGCACGCCGAGCTCGCCTTCGACTGAAGCGCCGACCCAATGCGCCATACGTGCGACACGTTCGGTGATGGCGACGTTGTAGTCGTAGCTCGCCGGCGTCTTGGCGTCCGCCATCAATGACCCGTCCATCATCACCGACGTGAAGCCGTGGCGGATCGCCGACAGGCAGGTGGCTTCGTTGTTGCCGTGATCCTGATGGATGCAGAGCGGAATGGCCGGATGGATTTCGGTCAAAGCCTCCATCATCTTGGCCAGCATGATGTCATTGGCATAAGAGCGGGCGCCGCGCGAGGCCTGGACGATGACCGGCGCGTCGCAGGCCCTGGCCGCCTCCATGATGGCGAGGCCCTGTTCCATGTTGTTGATGTTGAATGCCGGCACCCCGTAGCCATGCTCGGCGGCATGGTCGAGAAGCTGGCGAAGGGTGATGCGGGCCATGGTCGTCCTCCTAGATGATGAGCTTCAGCGCCGCTGCCGCGACGGCTTCGGGCGTGATGTCGAAATGCCGGTAGAGATCCGGGGCAGGGGCGCTGGCGCCGAAACCAGCCATGCCGACAAAAGCGCCGGTGTCGCCGATCCAGCGGTCCCAGCCGAGCCGTGCTGCGGCTTCGATGGCGATGCGCGGCGCCAGACCGAGGACGCCCTTGCGGTAGTCCGCATCCTGTTCCTCAAACAGCTCCCAGCACGGCATCGAGACGACCGCAGCGGCGACGCCGTGCTCGGTCTCCAGCCGTTCGGCGGCGGCAATAGCGATCTCGACCTCCGAGCCGGTGGCGATCAGCGTCACGGCGCGGTGCCGGGCTGGCTCGCGCAGGATGTAGGCGCCACGACTCGACCGGTTCTCGTCGCCGTGCCGTTGGCGCAGCATCGGCAGGTTCTGGCGCGAGAGCACCAGCACGCTTGGCCGGTCCTCGCTTCTCAGTGCCAGTTCCCAGCATTCCGCCGTTTCGATGATGTCGGCCGGACGGAAGACGTTGAGGTTTGGCGTCGCCCGCAGCATTGCCAGGTGCTCGATCGGCTGGTGGGTCGGGCCGTCCTCGCCGAGACCAATGGAATCATGCGTCATCACATAGATGACGCGCTGGCCCATCAGCGCCGAGAGCCGCATCGCGCCGCGCGCATAGTCGGCAAAGCACAGGAACGTGCCGCCATAAGGCACGAAGCCGCCATGCAGTGCGATGCCGTTCATGGCTGCGGCCATGCCGTGCTCGCGGATTCCATAGTGGATGTAACGGCCGGCGTAGTCGCCCGGCGCGATGCGACCCATGCCCTTGGTGATCGTCAGGTTCGAATGCGTCAGATCGGCAGAGCCGCCGACGGTCAGTTCCGTTCCGGAGTTGATTGCAGCGAGCGCCATTTCCGAGGCTTTTCGCGTCGCAACCTTGGTCGCCTTTTCGACATGCTCCTTGCGGAAAACACTGAGCGCTTCGAAGACCGCCTCGGGCAGGGCGCCAGCGACCGCGATCTCGAAGGCCCCACGCTGCGGCGAGGCGGCAAGCCGCTGCTCCCAGGCGCGCCGCACCGCTTGACCGCGGCTGGCGATCTCGCGCCAGGCGAAAAGGATTTCGTCCGGCACCTCGAACGGCGCGTAGGCCCAGCCGATGTTCTCGCGCGTCGCGGCGATCTCCGCAACGCCAAGCGGCGCGCCATGCGTCTTTTCCGAACCGCCCAGGTTGGGCGCCCCCTTGCCGATCACCGTGCGGCAGGCGATCAGAGACGGCTGGTCCGATTGCTGCGCCGCTTCGATTGCCGCCGCAACAGAGTCGGTGTCGTGGCCGTTCACCGACTGGACATGCCATCCAGCGGCTTTGAACCGTGCCGGCTGGTCCATCGATGTCGACAGCGAAGTCGGCCCGTCGATCGAGATCGCATTGTCGTCCCAGAAGACGATCAGCCGCGAGAGCTTCAGGTGACCGGCAAGATCGATCGCCTCGTGGCTGATGCCTTCCTGCAGGCAGCCGTCGCCGGCGATCACGTAGGTGAAATGGTCGACGAGATCGGCGCCGTGGCGGACAGCAAGCATGCGCTCCGCCAGCGCCATGCCGACCGCGGTCGAAATGCCTTGTCCAAGCGGACCGGTCGTCGTCTCGATGCCGAGCGCATGGCCATATTCCGGATGTCCGGCGGTGCGGCTGCCCAACTGGCGAAACCGCTGCAACTCCTCGATCGGCATGTCCTCGTAGCCGAGCAGGTAATGCAGCGCATATTGCAGCATCGAGCCATGCCCGGCCGAAAGCACGAAGCGGTCGCGATCGGGCCAGTTGGGGGCCGACGGATCGATGTTGATGAAGCGGCTGAACAGCACCGTCGCGACATCGGCCATGCCCATTGGCATGCCCGGATGACCGGAATTGGCCTTTTGGACGCTGTCCATCGCCAGTGCGCGAATGGCGTTGGCCATGTCCCGTTCCGAGACGGCGGCGACGGGCTTCAGTGCTGCTGCCTGGCTGTTCATGGCGTCCTCCTCACGACACACGGTTCTTGCGTTCGATCAATTGCAGGATGAGCGGCGTCAGGATCAGCTGCATGGCAAGGTCGAGCTTGTTGCCGGGCACCACTATGGAATTCGGCCGCGACATGAACGAGTCGTGGATCATCGAAAGCAGGTAGGGGAAATCGATGCCGCGGGGATTGGCGAAGCGGATGACCAGCATCGATTCGTCGGGTGTCGGAATCCAGCGCGCGATGAATGGATTGGACGTGTCGACGATCGGCACGCGCTGGAAGTTGATGGCGGTCTGCGAAAACTGCGGGACGATGTAGCGGACATAGTCCGGCATGCGCCGCAGAATCACGTCCATCACCGCCTCTGTGGAATAGCCGCGCGTTGCGCGGTCGCGGTGGATCTTCTGGATCCATTCCAGATTTATGACCGGCACCACGCCGATCCTAAGGTCAGCGTGTCTGGCCAGGTTGATCTTGTCGGTGACGACGCAGCCGTGCAGGCCCTCGTAGAAGAGCAGGTCGCTCGGAGGAAACTGGCGCCATTCGGTGAAATGTCCCGGCGGCGTGCCGTACTGCTTCTCCTCGTCCTCGTCATGAATGTAGGTGCGGGTCTTTCCGGTTCCCCGCCGGCCATATTCCTCGAATACCTCTTCGAGGATTGCCAATTCATTGGCCTCGGCATGGAAGTGGGTGAAGTTCGGATTGCCCACCTTTTCCTCCTCGGCCACCTTCGCCTTCATCGTGGCGCGGTCGTAGCGATGGAAAGCATCGCCTTCGATGAAGGCGGCCCCGATGTTCTCGCGCCGGAAGATCAGTTCGAAGATGCGCTTGACAGAGGTGGTGCCTGCGCCCGACGACCCGGTGATGGTAATGATGGGGTGCTTTGCCGACATGGTCTTCAGGCCCTGAAAAGGCCGCGGCGGCTGAACAGCGGCGCGCGTTCGCCGATGGCGCTCGGCTCGGTGTGGTAGCGGGTGATGCGCGCGACTTCGCGCGCGGATCCGAAAACCATGGGCACGCGCTGGTGAAGGTTCTCTGGTTCGATTTCGAGGATGCGGGTGATCGTATCGGTGGCGGCACCGCCCGCCTGTTCGACGAGATAGGCGATCGGGTTTGCCTCATAGACGAGGCGCAGTCGCCCCTGGCGGTAAGTCTTGCGCTTGTCGCCCGGATACAGGAATACGCCCCCGCGCATCAATATGCGGTAGCAGTCCGCGACCAGGGAGGCGATCCAGCGCATGTTGAAGTCCTTCTCGCGTGGGCCTTCGGTGCCTTCAAGGCAGTCGTCGATGTAGAGCCGCACCGCCTCGTCCCAATGCCGGTAGTTGGCGGCGTTGATGGCGAACTCCTGGGTTCGCTGCGGGATGATCCGGCTCTCGTAGGCCTGGACGAAGGTGCCGAGCCGGGTCGAGAGAAGGAAGACATGGGTGCCGCTGCCGAGCGACAGAACCAGCGCCAGCTGCGGGCCGTAGATGAAGAAACCGGCGCCCAGCTGGTTCACGCCTGCCTGCAAAAATGAGGCGGCCGGATTCCTATCCGGCTCACCAATTGCAGGGAGGAGCGAGAAGACCGTTCCGATCGACACGTTGGTGTCGATGTTGGATGAGCCGTCGAGCGGGTCGATGGCGATGGCAAGAGCCGCTTGCCTGTCTAGCAGCACCGGCTGCTCCAGTTCCTCGGAGGCGTAGAGCGCGACCGGAGCGTGGCGCATGGCGTCGAGGAAGATGTCATCGGCAAAGACATCGAGATCCTTCTGGATGTCGCCGTCAGCATTGGCGCCGCGGGTTCCGGCAAAGGCCGTGCCGAGCACCCCTTGATTGATGGTGTTGCGGATCGTGGTGGCCGCCTGCGTCAGCTGACGGATGGTCGCTACGACCGCGGAGCGCAGTTCGTCCGGCTCGCCAAGATAGGAGTTCAGAAAAGCGTCGAGCGTTGCCGCTGGCATCGTAACCTCCCGATCCAGCCGCCTCTCCTCGGGTCGGCCGGATTGGGAAAAGAGAACAAAGGACGCTGGATAAGTAAAATTCAATAACTTTACTAAGGCAATAAAAAAATTTTAGTATGCCATATGAGAAACCTCACGCTTAAGCAATTCAAGACCGTTCAGGCAATCATCAGCCACGGAAAAATCGTCAGCGCGGCCAAGGTCTTAGGCCTGTCTCCTCCAGCGGTGACGATCCAGTTGCGGCAGGTGGAGGAGGAGTTCCAACTGGCCTTGTTCGACCGGACATCGGACGGCATGCGTCCCACTGCCGCAGGTCTGGCCTTCGTGGAGACGGCACAGGCCATCGAGGAGCGGCTTCGTCTGCTCGAAGACAAGATGGATGCGATCAAGGGCGTGCGCGCCGGCAGCTTGCGGCTCGGGGTCGTTTCCACGGCCAAATATTTCGCGCCGCGGCTGATGGCCGCCTTCATGAAGGAACATCCCGATATCGACATGCGCCTTGCCATCGGCAACCGCGCCGAGACGATTGACAATCTGAAGAACCACGACATCGATATCGCGCTGATGGGACGCCCGGCCAAGGAAATCCCGGTGCGTGCTTCGGTCTTCGGCGATCACCCGCTGGTCATCATCGCACCGCCCGACCACCCGCTGGCGTCGGCACGCGACATTTCCAAGGAGCGGATCGCCGAGGAGCATTTCCTCATTCGCGAGCCCGGCTCCGGAACGCGCATCTCACTGGAAATATTCCTGAGCGACGTGCCCGGCCGCATCGACGATCTCGGCGTCGAGATGGACTCTAACGAGACCATCAAGCAGGCGGTGATGGCCGGGCTCGGCATCGCGTTCATCTCTGCCCACACCATCGCTGCCGAAACCGAAGCCGGCCGGCTGGTTATCCTCGACGTTGTCGGCATGCCGATCCGCCGGCAATGGTTTTCGGTGATGCGCAGCGATCACGCGATTTCGCCGGCGATGGCGACCTTCCACGATTTTCTGATGCGCAAGGGCGCGATGTACCTGCCCCTGTTCGGCAAGCTCTATCCGCACGAGGAACCGAACACTGGAGGTCGCGCGAGTTAGGGCGCGGGGTGCAGGCAAAACGCTTGCCCCCAAACTTATTCGATAGCGTGATCGAGGCACCGTGTGGCGAGCCGCGCGGACGCGAGAGCCAACGGCCAGTAGCACGCAGGTTGCGGCTACACGTCGGCTCAGCGCATTGTCGCGTCGGCTCGCAGACGCCTGTTCGTCTCGGTCGAGACCGTCACCTGCTCGCCGGACCTTGAGAACGCGTAGAGCGAGCCCTGGTGACCCGGCATGGAAAAGGCCACGGAGTCGTCGTCGGCGAGACCCATTACGACGCGCAGCGGATCGCCCCCGGTCTTCGGCGCGAAGGTGGCGGTGACCTCCAAGAGGTCGCCGTCGACCGGGACGTAGTAGACCACCATGTCAAGGTGACCCTCGTGCAGGCTGCCGCCCTCGATCGGGCGTCCGATGGTGGCCTCCTCGGCAAAAGCCGGGGTCGCAAGAAACAGCGCGGCCAGGAGCGATGCGCTCAGGTTTTTGCGGATCATCTCATATCTCCTTTTTTAGATTGCATTCGACCTCTATACGATTTATAGATTACGAATGCAATCCAAAAAGGAAGCTAACGATGCGCGTAAGTCGTACCCAGGCCGCGGAAAACCGCGAAACCGTTATCAATGTGGCAAGCCGCCTTTTTCGGGAGCGCGGTTTTGACGGCATTGGCCTTAAGGATCTGATGAAGGGTGCCGGGCTGACCCAAGGCGCTTTTTACAAGCAGTTCGCGTCAAAGGAGGACCTGGCGGCGCAGGCGTCCAAACGGGCGATGGAGAGCGCCACCCACCGATGGTCGGCCGCGATTACGGCAAAACCCGAGGATCCGCTTGGCGCGGTGATCGCGTTCTACCTCAGCATGGACCATCGCGAAGAAAGGATGGACGGCTGCCCGATCGTGGCGCTCGGTTCGGATGCCGCCAGACAGGGCGTGGACGTGAGAGCGTCGTTCGAAGCCGGGATCAGGGAATATCTTGAGATGTTTGGTAGTTGGGTTGGCGAGGCCGACGGCGAGCGGCCCGGCGACAAGGCCATGGCCATTCTCTCGACAATGGTCGGTGCGGTGCTCCTTTCGCGCGTCGTCAACGACCCCGACCTCGCGCAGGCATTTCTGGATGCGGCGACAGAACAGGTTCGCGAAGCAGCCGGTGCTTGAACGGCGTGCGCAGCGCTGGCGGCGCACCCAAATTGATAGGAAAATAGATGCGACGGATTGTTGTCACAGGCATGGGAGCGGTCACGCCCCTTGCTGCCGATGTCGAAGCGTCCTGGTCGCGCCTCCTGGCCGGTCGCTCGGGTATCCGCAGGCTTCCGGACGATGTGGTGGGAGACCTCCCGGCGAAGATCGGAGGGGTGGTTCCCTCCCTGGAAGAAGACCCCGAAGCCGGCTTTGATCCGAATACCGTCCTGGCTGCGAAGGACCAGCGCAAGGTAGACCGGTTCATCATCTTCGGGCTCGCGGCTGCCGAAGAGGCACTCGCCCAAGCAAGATGGACGCCCGTCTTGGAAGCGGATCGCTTGCGCACGGCCATTATCATCGCGTCCGGCATCGGCGGGTTCCCTGCCATAACCGAGGCGGTGCGCACGGTGGACCTGCGCGGCGTCCGCCGCCTCTCGCCGTTTACGGTGCCGTCCTTCCTGGTAAACCTCGCGGCGGGCCACATCTCGATCCGCCATGGCTTCAAAGGCCCGCTCGGTGCACCGGTGACGGCGTGCGCGGCCGGCATCCAGGCGATCGGCGATGCGGCTCGTCTCATCCGGGCAAACGAGGCCGATATCGCCGTGTGCGGTGGAACGGAAGCATGCATGAATATCGTCAGTCTCGGTGGGTTTGCTGCCGCACGCTCTCTTTCAACCGGCTTCAATTGGGCGCCGGCTCAAGCCTCCAGACCGTTCGACAAGTCGCGGGACGGCTTCGTCATGGGCGAAGGAGCCGGCATGCTGGTCATCGAGGAATTGAGCCACGCGCTGGCGCGCGGCGCAAGACCGCTGGCCGAGCTTGTCGGCTACGGCACGACGGCGGATGCTCATCACGTCACCTCCGGTCCCGAGGACGGCGACGGTGCGCGCCGGGCCATGGAGATCGCAATCGCCCAAGCAGGGATTTCGCCCCGCGAGGTTCGTCATCTCAATGCCCATGCGACCTCCACGCCGGTGGGCGACCTGGGTGAGATCGAAGCGATCAAGAGGGTGTTCGGGCGCGATTTCGCGATAGCTGTCAGTGCTACGAAATCGGCGACCGGACACCTGCTCGGAGCCGCTGGCGGGCTCGGAGCTATCTTCGCAATCCTGGCGCTCAGGGATCAGATGGCACCGCCGAGCCTCAATCTGAGCGCTCCCGATCCGGCCGGCGACGGGATCGACTTCGTCGCAAACCAGGCCCGGCCGATGGCGATGGACTACGCAATCTCCAATGGCTTCGGCTTCGGAGGCGTTAATGCCAGCGCGCTGTTCCGGCGCTGGACGGATGATCTGGCCGGCGCGAGCACCGGAGGCGCTCATGATTGACGCCTTTCGCTCCGACCTTTCGCGCTTCTCCCCCGCAATGCAAACACGAAGAGAGATGTGATCTTCATGAACAGGACCAATCTAGGCGTCGCCCTGGTGACCGGGACATCCAGCGGCATCGGGCACACAACGGCCAAAGCCCTGCAGAACGCGGGCTTTCGCGTGTTCGGAACCAGCCGTCGCGCGGTCGTCGACCGATCCGATGGCGTTACCATGCTGGCCTGTGACGTGACCGATGACACGTCCGTGGCGAAACTTGTCCAGGACGTGCTGGCCGAGACCGGGCGCATCGACCTGCTTGTCAATAATGCCGGTGTTGGCCTGCTTGGTGGCGCGGAGGAGTCCTCGGTGGCCCAAGCCAAGTCGCTGTTTGACGTGAACGTCTTTGGCGTTATGCGAGTAACCAAAGCGGTGTTGCCGACAATGCGCCGCCAAGGCAAGGGCAGAATCGTCAATTTGAGCTCGGTGCAGGGGTTCATTCCAGCTCCCTATTTCGCGCTTTATTCGTCGACCAAGCATGCCGTTGAGGGCTACTCCGAATCGCTCGACCACGAACTGCGTCCTTTCGGAATTCGCGTCGTGTTGGTGGAGCCCGCGTATACCCGCACCTCATTTGAAGAAAATCTCGCCAGGCCGGATCAGTTGCTCGATATCTACGACTCTGCGCGCGCCGGCATGAATGCAGCTGTGCGCAAAGCGATGGAAAAAGGCGATGCGCCGGAAGTGGTGGCCAGGACCGTTTTAGCGGCTGCGACCGATCCCGCTCCGAAGGGGCGCTATGCGGCTGGAAAAATGGCGCGCCAGGTCAGTTTCCTGCGCCGTTTCGTCCCCGCATCCGCATTCGACAAAAGCCTGCGAAAGCAACTCGGGCTCCCGGTTTGATGAAATCGACGAACAATCGGAATCATCGACGCTGGAAACATCGGCACCGCATTGGCGCGGCGCAACCTGACGCGATTGCTCTGGAGAACGCCCTGCGGTCGTTGGCGTTAGATTAGCGGTATGTTATGTTGCGGCGCGAAAGAGCGGGGGCCACCTCCCTTCACACCCGTAAGCGATCTGTATGTGCGACCCCTGCAGACTGGTGGGTAACACGGAAACCTCCCGGCATGGGTTCGGGATTCGATGGGGACAAGGGGCAATGCTTTACACGCTCGTTATGATGGTCTGCCTGACGGCTGTGCCGCAGACCTGTGAACAACGCGAACAGATGGTGGACGGCCTGGCGATGAATCCCGGGACCGCGTTCATGCAGGCGCAGCCGCTGGTCGCTCAGTGGATCGAGACGCATCCCGGTTATTTCGTGCAGCGCTGGCGCGTGCTACCCGGCCGGGGTTCGTGATATCCGCCGCGACGATCGAATGAGCTTCTATTTCTTCGCGCCGAGCGTTTCCGAGACGACCTTGGACAATTGATAAAGCCGCTGCTCGATTATCGTCGGCACTTCACAGACGTAAGTCAGTGATTGGACGCGTTCATTGAAAATTCGCGTTGCGAATTTCAGCTGTTCGGTTCGCCGATCGATCTCTTCGGGATCTGCATCCGGCTTTGCCCGCAACGCATCGACATCGGACCCTTCCTTGCGCAACGCGGCGGCCATTTCGAGCTGCTTGTGGGCGTAGCGGGAAATGCCCGAAATCACCTGCGAGCGCTCGGCGTCCAGGTGATCGAACATGCCTTGCACCAGCATCGCCATTTTGGGTGCAAGCTGTTCTGCCGGCAAGGAAGCCGCGAAATCCCTGATCTTCTTTTGAGCTTCCGCAATCGGCATCCGGCGAGCTGCCACTTCCTCGATCAGGGCGGAGATGGTGGGGTCCTTCGACCAGTCCTTCGCCGCTGAAGGAAGGTCCGGTCCGTTCCAGATCTGGCCGAGCGACAGTTGCGGCACCTTGCGCTGCATGCAGGGCCAGTCTGGATCGGGGTTGGCTGCCATGGCGTTGATGCCCGGCGCGAGCATGGCAACCAGAGCCAGGCCGCGAACAAGGCTCATTCGTGCCATCAGGTATTTCCTCCCGTGTCCTGTTTGCGGGTCATCAGGCCGCGCGAAGGGTCGTAGGCGATGATGGCGGCGGCAAGGAACAGCAGCGTGCAGCTGGCAACGACGGCTAGCGACAGCCACTCAACCTGGCCGTAGAAGGCGAAGCGGATCAGTTCGACGGCGTAAGTAAAAGGATTGGCGAGGCAGATCTTGTAGAGCAGGGGGCTAGCCTCCTGGATACGCCACAAGGGATAGAGTGCCGGAGAAGCGAAATAGCCGGGAAAGATGACGAAGTTCATGATGCCAGCGAAGTTTTCGAGCTGCTTGATCATCGAGGACAAAAGCATGCCGAGCGCGCACAGCATCATGCCTGACAGGAACAGCGCCGGCAGTACGGTGAGATAGCCAAGCGGCGGCGCCTTGACGCCCCAGAACCAGGCAACGATAAGGAACGCGTAAACCTGCGCGATCGACACGGCGACACCGGCGAGCATCTTCGAGATCAGTAAAAACCAACGCGGGAAGGGGCTGACCAGCAGGGTGCGCATGTTGCCCATTTCGCGGTCATAGACCATCGACAGCGAAGACTGCATGCCCGAAAACAGCAGAATCATGCCGCACAGGCCCGGCGTGATGTAGACCTCGTAGAGCACGTAGGTCTTGTAGGGCGGGATGATCGATACGCCGAGCACCTGCCGGAATCCGGCGGCAAAGATGAACAGCCAGACGAGCGGCCGAACCAGCGAGGATATGAAGCGCTCGCGCTGATGCAGGAAGCGCAGGCACTCCCGCACGACGATCCCTTTGAGGCAAATGAGGTAGTGACGGAGCCCAAATTGTTCGAAACTCACCGGCGTGAGGGTCGCGACTTTTGCGGGCATTGCGGGAGCGCTCACGGCGACATCTCCGCGATGCCGCTTGTTTCGATGCGGTTGAGCTTGGAAAAGGCGTCGCGGATCGAACTGGCACCGCTCGTCGCAACGACGTCGGCCACCTTACCCTTGGCCACCAGGTCGCCCTGCCGCAGCACGACGACATGGTCGCCGTCGTCGACCTCATCGATCAGATGCGTCGCCCACAGCACGCCGATGCCCTCGGTTTCGACGAGGTTGCGGATGGTGGCCAGAATGCCCGCACGCGACTGGATGTCGAGACCGACCGTCGCCTCGTCGAGCAGCAGCAGCGAAGGGCGGTGGAGCAGCGCCCGCGCGATCTCGATGCGCCGCATTTGGCCGCCGGAAAGACTGCGTGCCTTGTCATGCTGACGGCCCTGCATGTTGACTGTATCCAGCAGCGCGGCAATGCGCTGCCGGGCATGGTGTCCGCCGATGCCATGCAATGAGGCGTGGTAGGAGAGGTTCTGGTGGACGCTGAGGTCGAGGTCGAGCGTGCGTGCCTGGAACACGATGCCGACACGCTTGAGCGCTTCGCCCGAAGCGCGGCCGACGTCATGGCCGAAGATGCGGATCGATCCGCGGCGGGTGCCGTAAAGATGGCTGATCAGTGAAAACAAAGTTGTCTTGCCGGCGCCGTTGAGGCCGAGCAGAACGGTGAAAGTTCCCGGCGCGATCGAGAATGAGACATCGTTGAGCGCCCGCTTCGCACCATAGGAATGGCTGACGCCGGCAACATCGAGCGCCGCCACCTCGTCTCCAGCTCCGCTTGTCCTCACATGCTGCATGCCGCTGGCTCCTTGGGGGCGCGCTGGTTATCTCGTGCACTTGCAACATCCCCGCGGCAAAGATTTGTCATGTCGGCCTCCCTGATAATCCCTGCGGTCTAGTGGGGCGATATGGCCACGCCCCAAGGCTGCTGGCCCACCGTGACCGATTGAACCGGCTCGTCCGTCGCCGTGTCAATGAACGTGATGTCGTTGGAATTGCCGTTGGTGGTGATCAGCGTCTTCTGATCGGGGGTGAAGTCGAGATGCCAGACGCGTTGGCCGACCAGGATGTATTTTTCCACCTCGTAGGTTTCGGTATTGATGACGGCGACGTGGTTCGCCGGGCCGAGCGCGACATAGGCTTTCTTGCCGTCGGCGCTGATCGCGATGCCCACCGGCTGGATGGTTTCGGGCCGCAGTCCCGCAATCGCGAACTGGATCTTCTTCACCACCTCGCGCTTGAGACTATCGATGACGCTGACGGTGCCGCCGATTTCGGCGCTGACCCAGATCTGTGATCCGTCGGGCTTGAATTGCGCAAAGCGCGGACGCGTGTCGACCAGGACATTGTCGGTCACCTCATGGCTGTCGGTGTCGATAAAATGCGCCATGCTGGTGGTTTCGGAGGTGTTGACCATGGTTTTGCCATCGGGACTGATAGCCATGCCTTCAGGCTCCACCCCAACGGGAATCTCGGTCATGACCTGCTTGCTCTCGATGTTGATCGCGGTGACGAGATTGTCGTCCTCGTTGGCGACGTAGAGCGTGGTCCCGTCGGGCGAAAGCACGAACAGTTCGGGATCCGGGCCGGATGGCAGCGTGCCCACAATTTGCAGCGTCTCGCTATCGATGATTTCGATCGTATCGTCATCGCTGGCGCACAAATAGATGAACTTGCCGTCATGCGAGATGGTGATACCGCGCGGCCTCTGGCCGACTTCGACGGTCTTCACCACTTGCATCGTCGCCGTGTCGACGACCGTCATCGTATTGTCTTTCTCGTTGGAGACATAAACGGTGTAAGCCCACGCCGGATTGGCCATGACGCCGGTTGCGAGAATGGCGAGTGCGCAAGCTCGTCTCTGCACGAAGATTCCTCCCGATTGGTTCTACTTAAGTACGCATTTCGTTTCCGGCTGATCGATACCGAGCGTATCGAGCTCGGAGATTTGGTGGAGATAACCCTCCTGTGGCGATGTCGAGATGACGGATTTGGTGTCGCCGAGCAGGATTGGCTGGCGAAGCTGATGGTTCCACTTGCGGAAGGTCAGCTTCTGTCCCTTGAAGGCGGCGACCGAGAAATCGTCCGAGCGGATGTAGTCGCCGATCTTCTTCGGATCGTCGCCATTGGTCCGCGTGCTGGCTTCGCCCACCACCCGCACCGCCGTCCAGGCCGACATGTCCTTGGACAGCATTCGCCGACCGGTCGTCCTCAGGAAACGGCTCTGCATCTGGATGCCGCCCCATTGCTCGCTCGCGGGATGCCAGGACGACGCGACAAGGCCCGCCGTGCCGGCGACCAGCCGCGGTGTCCAGGTGCGGTAGGGCACATAAGTTCCGAACACCTCGCTCTCATCGGCGACAAGCACCACGTCATGCTCCGGCAGATCCTGCGTGAACACGGAAATCTGCTGCTGTATCTGCGTGGCGCCGGTGTCGGTGCGGCGCGCCGTGCCGGTGTCTTTGAACTCCTTCTCGGCGACGATCTGACCGCCGAAGCGGGCCGCCGCGCGGCGCAACGCGTCCGCGTAGAGATGATCCTGCTCATGCGAACCGTAGAGCAGCACCCAATTCGGCCATTTCTTTACCACGAGATACTGGGCCAGCGCGTCAGCCAGCATGCTTCGCGTCGGCGCGATATGGAAAATATTTATGCGGCAGTCTTCCTCGCGCAGGCTGTCGTCGGTGGCACCGACATTGAAGACCAGAACGCCCTTGTCGCGGGCGATGTCTGCGATCGACAGCAATTGCCTAGCCGAGAGGTCCGCGACAACATAGCGGTCACCTTTGGCAATCAGATCGTTGAAGGCTTGTACCGCGTCGGCGTCCGGCTTGATCTCGGTTATGTCGAGGCTGAATTTCTGGCTGAGGAACTTTCCTGTCGTATTGTTGTCGCCGATCGCCACATTGGCGCCGGCAACACCTTGGTCGCGTGGCGGCAGGTCCAGCAGGGAAAGCGCCAGTTGCGGCGCGTAGGCCCGCAAATAACCTATTCTGATTTCGGTTATCTTTCTTTCCGGCCTGTCGGTTGCGACCGGTTGCTTGCCCATCACTTCCTGGGCCATCACGTCCGCAATGTCGGCGGTCTGGAAAAATAGGTACAAAAAGGCCGCGAGTGTGCCTGGCACCGCGCTCGTCATCGATAAAACTGCCTGTTCTTGCACTAAAGTCCGATTGTTCCCGGACCAGCGCGAATTCAAGGTGCCCGCAATGAGCTTAGCGGACCCCACAAGATTTATCAAAGCCCTGCAAGTGGACTTGCGTGTCTGCTTTAGTCCTATGCCTTTTCGTGGGAATACGGCGGTGAATGAGCGTGTTGCGGTCTTCGACTCCGAGATGATCCGCAGCAATGCCGGAATGTGAAACTCTATGGGTTGTCTTGGGAGGATTGCCTGATGAAAACGCGCGCCGCTGTTGCCGTCGCCGCCGGAAAGCCGCTGGAGATCATGGAGGTCGACCTCGAGGGTCCTCGCGATGG